>CAVREN010000083.1:0-30274 GCA_963720115.1 uncultured Alphaproteobacteria bacterium | reverse complement strand
AGCGCCTCGAAGCAAAAGCCTTAGCGCGCTCGACGTCAAAAGTCTTGGAAAGCTCAAGCAGATGCTTGAGCACTCGTGCGTCAGGCTCGGGAGAACCGCCTCGTCTATATCATTCTCGCAGAAGACGGCTTCGTACTTCCCGAGGCCCAGGCTCCGCAGCCAGACCACAATGTCCATGATGGCGCGCCTACAATCGGGGATGGGGCACATCATCTTCTGGTCCATAGAAGGTGTCCAGGACAGATTGGATTATGGGTGTCTCAGAGGTTCACAAAGACCGCTGCGGTCGTATCGCCAACGGCAGAGTTTATCGGTGATTGTGAAAATACCGGAGTGGCCTCGAAATCTTGATTTTAACGCGCCGGAAGGCCCCATTTTTTTCTGTCTGCGCGCCTGTGGATCATTTCAAAGAAACACGCTCTACATTGGTATTGGTCTCGCCACGCTCACGCGCGAGGCGTAGGCTACTCCGCATCACCGGCAGGGCCATCCCAGGCGCCCGGTGGCTGAGAGACCAATCGCGCTCCCTCCTGAATGGCTTGAGGAGCAAATGGCATGCTTTCTGGTCAAGCTAAGGGCCTTAAAGCCCGCAAGCGCCCTGCAGAACTTGCCGCTATGGCACCGAAAAAGGAAAGAGCTTACGTAAGCAGAGCGGCCGCGGCTTACGATACGCAGGAAAAGGATCTCATAACAAAAACCAAGAAGATCATCGCGGCGAGCAACAGGGCGTTACGCGAAGCTGAAGCAGTTCTGAAGCGCCGCTAGGTTACCCTCAGACTTCGGTTCGCGTTGTTGACGGGCGACGCTTCGCTAAAAACAATAGCCCTGGTCGTTCGCCCGCATAACAAGGCGCGACGATGGTCATGACGTCAACTGCTGAGGAAAAAGCCTTCCTAAGTGTGGCAGTCGCCGCAATTCCGCGTGTGGCCGAGATTATTTTGGGCTATCCACCCGATGATCGAGCAGGCGCGCTGGAGGCGGCTGAACGGCGCTTCCTGGCTGCTGCGCTGGACTATGGCTGCACTGAGATAGCCGCCCGGTCTCGGGTCTCTGTTGTCATGAGGCGTTTACGCAGTCACCTGGAGCGGCAGCGGACAAGCAAAAAGAAGCTGGAAGACTTGCTTCATAGGCTCACAGAACCCAATTGATCCGCGTTCGCAGGCGCTCCGCTCTCGACGCTGCACTGCGGGGTCCTTCAGGTGCCCATGCGTCAAACTCGGGAGAACCGTCTCGTCTATGTCATTCTCGCGGAAGACCGCCTCGTACTTCCCGAGGCCCAGGCTCCGCAGCCACACCACGACGTCCATGAGTGCGCCCGCTGAGGGACCGGCCTGTGCTCATCTCTTCGACCGCGTAGTGGATCGCCTCAGCCGCAGTCGCAAAACGTCGGTAATCGGTGTGTCGTCTAGGCCTCGACAGATACAGTTCTGCCGGTGAGTTATAATCGAAAGCAATACCCTGGCGGCTCACGGTGGGCCTCGCACGAAATAAACATCGGAGCCCGATCACATTGCTTACTATAACACACTGGGAAATGAAAACCGCTAGAGCATGCCGCCGTTCCTCTACCGCTGCCCAAATACGGGCGACAACGTCCAGGCTTGGGCCGCTGATGACCCCGAAGACGATGACCTCACTTACGTCCAGGTGACGTGCCTCGCGTGCGCTCAGGCGCATCTGGTGCACCCGAAGACCGGCAAGGTCCTGGGTTCTGATGACGAATAGAGGCGCGGGGTTCTACGCGTTCACACAGCGCGCGCCGGCGCGGTCCGCCGGTGCGGGCCGAAAGAGCCTCAGTAGGGAACCCTCGCGACTAACCGGGCGCGATCGTCTGCGGCCATAATGGTAAGCGGCGCCCGGTTTGGCGCCGCTCAGCGTTCTGAGGGCTACCCCCGTCGATGCCGCTATGCCGATCATCGGCGCCGGCGTGAGGTCTCGCGGGTGTGCGCGTCTCCGGCTGGCCCCGGGGATCAGCGCCGGGCGTCCCAGCATGCTGCTTTCCCGCTGCTACGTCACTGCGAGTGCTCTCGCCCAAAAAGACGGCCGTCGAGATTAAGCCGCCGCTACAGGATGGGATCAACAATCCCGTAGTTGTCCGCCAAGACAGCAATGTGCAGGTGATTAAGCGGCAAGTTTCTCGGCGACTTCCAGCGGCACTATGACGAGAAGGGATACAAGATCTTCGATTGGGTTCTTTAGAGCCCTTGCGGGATCTCCTCGGCCGCTCAATCCGAAAAGCTAACCGGCTTGCGGGATCAACCAGCCCATAGCGCGGCGCCGAGTTGCGGAAGTAGTTGGCGATGTAAAGCCGCAGCGCCGACGCCAATGGACACTTCGGGTCCTTCGCCGCAACAACGCCCTCAATGAACGCTTTCGCTGTCAATCCGCACTCGGCCGCAATCTCTCGTAGCCAGCCCCAATACGCTGGCTCTAGCCGGACAGAGGTCGGATGACCGTTGATGATTATCCTTCTGGGTTGAACGTGAGACGGCATCAGAACAAGCTTGGCACGGCCATTGGCGACAGCGGGGACCGGCGGACCGGATCACTAGGCTGCAATTAACGCGAAATCCGCTGGCGGATGGCTACGCCGCCAATGCTGCTTCTGAGCGGGCACAGCGGCACAACCAGCAACACAAGCGTTTATCTGATCGATGATGCAGCACCGAACGTGCTGAGTGATGGGTGTTGGCCCGTAATTGCCGCCAGACGACAAAGGATGAGCTGGTATTTGCGCGGCCGACTGAAGGGGGAGTTTGGGGAGTTTGTGGAGTTTGTTTGGGTCGAGGTGGTTTTTCAAAAGGCGTAATTCGAGGCGTCGCAAATTACCTGAATTCCTAAACTCGGAAGGGCCAAACAAACTCCCCAAACTCCCCCGTCGGCCCGGCCAAGCCGGTCAGGCTTTTGGTGCTTTTTTAAAGGGGCGGCAGCCTAGCTTAGCTACTTCCCGGCGCAAAATTGATCTTTCAGCGCAGCGGTCAACTGTGCTCGGCGACGCAAAACCCGCCGGGATGACCGGCGGGGCTTACCGAGCTTGACGATGCTGGAGTGATTCAGGGGGCGGCGCGCCTTTCGATAGCGCGGCCGATGTTGACGACATTGTCGGCGATGACGCCGAGCCCGACCCAGCGGTTCATGCCGATATAACCTCGATAGCGGCATCGATCGAGACCGTGTCGCCGCTTGACCACGCTGATGCGGCCCTCGCTTCCAGTGCGCCATTTCTGGCCGTTGCGGAACCAGCGCTTTTTCTGCTCACGTTTACGTTCGAGGCTTTTGGTCGAACGGTTGGGAATGCAAACGCGCTTGACGCCCTTTGCCTTCGCGGCGGTCTCGTTCCTGGCGGAATAGAATGCGGCATCCGCCGCCACCAAGCGCGGCGTGCGTCCCAACAATGCTTGATGCACCTCGATAGCCCCAACCAACAGATCTGAGTCGTTTGGCCGACGAGCGTAGACCTCGTAATCGGTGATGATCTGGTTTTCCGCTTCCTGCACCTTCACCATCTTGCCGAACTCGTTGGGCTTGCCGGCCTTGCCCTTGCGAATGACTTCAGTCGATGGCTCGAACAAGCTGACGAGCTTTTCTTCGCTGCGCGTATTGCCGCGGAAGATGCGCGCCCTGGTTTGTTTCATCACTTGCCGGACGCGCGAGATCATCTCATCGAGTTCTTGGCGCAGGCCGTCCAGCGCCAACTGCTTCAAAGCATCCGTTGAACGCTTCAATCCTCGAGCGATGTCCTCGGAGAAGCGCTTCGCCTGGCCCACCACCCGGCTCGTTGCTTCCAACAGCCGACCATAGCGCTGCTTCAATTTGTCCTGATTGAGCGGACCTTTGGCACGCGCTACCCGCCCGATCTCCAGCAGCCGCAGCTTCACACTCCGGCTCCGGTCGCGCAGCTTCGTTCCAACCGCGCCCGCGATGTTTGTGATCTTGCGCATGAGACGCGTCAGCACGCGAACGCCGTCGCCCAGCAGGGTGCTGTCAGTCGGATGGTGGATATCAGTCTCCACCACAGTCGTGTCCACGCGCATCCGTCGTCCCGCAGTGACGCCCTTGTCGCGGGCTATCCTCACCACGCCTTCATGAACTTGTTTGAGCACCTCCGGCCCGAGCGCCAGGCCCCAACGGCCCATCGTCTTGGCGTCCGGTGTCTTGGCGCCGCCCACATGGGTGAAGTCCCGGTACACCAGATTGGCCCGCACCTCGCGCTCCAGCACCTCATAGCTCCAGTTCCGGATGTGCTTTAGGATCAGCAATCGCAGTACCATGTCGGCCGGTGCACCCCGGCGGCCACGGCAACGGCTCTTAGGATGCCGTTTCGCCAGCGCCTCGTACACGGCAGCAACAATCGCTTCATCCGCCAGCACCGCATCGGCGTGCTTCATCCAGTCTTCGCGCAGATCACTCACTTCCTCCGCAATCAACCCATCGCCGAAGCCGAGTTGCGCTCGCCGCATCTCAATCATGCCGCTTCCCTCGCGCCTTTGATGCAGGGCGTTCCGGACGCAGCAGTTCATGATTGAGCTCGCAAATGCTCTCGATCGCCTGCTTCAGTTCCTGATAATTGTTCAGCCAGCGGCGCACCTCGGCAATCCGTTCACGCCGCACGCTGAACTGACGCGTGTGTCCCCCTGGATAGGTCACAGTCAAAACAAACACTTGATGCCCTTCGCCGCGTGCGCACTTGGGGCAGTCTTTGGTGTGGTGGATCGTGCGCTCCAACAGCGAGCCGCGCAGCAACTCGCCGGTTACCGGCAATTTGCTGACCAGCTTCTGGCGCGTTCGCAGGGTTCGCTCACGAATCATTCACAAGAATGAATCAACACCAGAGGCCGGCGTCAACTTCAATTCCGTTCGTCCTTGCAGTTTTCCAACCGTTAGCTGATTCTGCGCAAAGGCCCAGTCCGCTCAATTTTGCGCCGGGAAGTAGCTAGTCCGGAGCGACACCAAAACGTGAGCCCTCGATAGTAGCTTCTGCGACTGTTCACGGAACATCGCGACGCTCTGGTATCGGTTAAAAGGCGCCGGCAATAGGCCGCGAGGCGCTAAACGCCTGCTCGCGACGATGGCCCCGTGCTAACTCAGCCGTGGCCGTAGGTAATGGCAGTGTGCCCGGGGAACTCGTCCAAAGATCTGGAGCGCTTGCGCTGGCTTGAACGGGCGGCGAGGGCCCAAGTGAAGCGAGAGTTTCAGCGATCGCGCTCCAGAAGGGTAAGCAAGCAATTCCGAGGGCCCGCCGGTGGTACCCCCCCGCCGGGGGGCCACTAAATAAAAAGCCCCGGCAAGGGAGTGACCGGGGCTAGGTTTTGAGCACATCGTGCGAGTGGCTAGCTGGCCGACCCTCACATCGGCATTCAGTCCGAATGCTCAGCGGGAAGTCAAACGAAATCCCCAGCCAGGAGTGCGAACCGGCCGGAGTCCTTCCGTCGAATGGAGGACCGGGATGTCCTCCGTGCGACGCAGGCCAAGGTGCCGGCAGGACGTTGGGCACGCGCGACGCGGTCGCGTCGCTCAAGGACATCACGGCCAAGGGTCTGCTCACATTGAAGAACGTGATCGTGTTGGGAAATCCGTTCGGGTTCACGAAGGACAATATCGACCAGTTCGACTTCTTAGCCGCGGGAACGGCGGGAAACGATGCTGGGCATGCACAAGGGGTGAGGAGGAGGAATGGACGCAGGACCGTCCAGCATTGTGATCGCCAACTCATCGTCTTCGATCAAATATGAAAGCCCTTGCTGAATTTTTTGTTTGAAGGGCGCCGATCAACTACTTGGTTTCTAATTGTACCATATAGCCCTTGGCCTTCATACATTCGCGAACCATTGCATCATCGACCTGGTCTTTTGGTTCCGCGGCGTCGACGTGCATCGTAACGAAGGATGGATTTCGTTCCTTACATTCAGAAATATCGGCATTGAAGGATTGCAAATCGAAATTCTCCTTTGAATAGAACTGATCGATCACCTGACTGCATCCAGCCAAGAGCAACGCACTGGTAAGCACGGCGCTAACCGCTTTCATTCGCACGCCTACTGCGCACACCAACCGCGACAATGTTCTCAAAAAGCGCCCGAGTTGCGGCAACGCGCCGGCAGCACTTGGCATGCTGCGATGCCGCGAAGTGCAGCCTTCTCAGACCACGCTGGGCTATTGCTAGAAATGGTACCTGGATGAGCAACCCAGCAAACACCGGGGTGCCTCTGGGCGGCCTTGGCCCCGACATCGGCCTGAGCTAGTCAGGCCACGTGCAACCTCAACAAGCGCACCAGCCAGACGACCGAAAGGCTGGCCATTAGGGTCTTAGTTACTGCTCCCGCCATGATCTTCATCTGGGTGGCGAGACTGGAGACTTCTAAAGACGCTCTTCGACAGATCGGGCCACGTCCTAGCATCACCGCGATGCAACCATTCTCAATGACGTCGAGGCTTGCCGCGAGTATTGGCACAGCGATTAGCGCCCAACGTACTTTCAGGGGCAGTGGCTCTTTCTTATACGCCCGGCATTGTCAGCACGCGGCCGTTCGGCCGCGCACCAGGCTTGTCTTGCTAGGTTGTCGGCTACGCCGGTTTCGTCTCGGGGTTCGTTTCAGGCATCAGGAATAGGCCGAGCACCATGCACACCGCAGGAACAGCGATCGGGGTAAATCAGTGCGTAGCCCACACTGCCGGTCGCCTGGTAGGCCGCCGTTGTGATGAAGGGCGCCAACCCCGCCGCCCCAGCCGTTGCCGATGTGATACGGCACCGATACCGACGTGTAGCGGATCCTGGCGGGGAAATACTCAGCGAGGAACGCGCCGATCGGGCCGTACACCAGCCCAACATAAGCAACGAGAATGGCGACTATGAGGATCGCAATCGGCATGTTGATATGGCCTGGCTGCGTGACCGACCCGAGCCACGAATACAGCGGATAGTAAGTGACCGCCGCAAGCAGCATGCCGCCCAATATCACCGGTTTGCGGCCAATGTGGTCGGACAGCCAGCCGAAGAAGATCAGCGTCGGGGTACCAATGATTAGCCCGGCTCCCACGATGTAGGCCGCGGTCAACGCGTCCACTTTAGAAACCTGCTGCAGGAAGTATAGCGCCCAGAACTGGCCGCTATACCAAACAACACCCTGCCCGAGCACCACGATGGGTCGCGATAATCACGAATTTGATGTTCGAGCTGAGGAAGGCCTCCCGCCATGGGTTCTGTTGGTGAGCGAAGCTGGCAGTTCGAACGTGGCTCCGGTTTTCAGCTGGTCTCACAAACTTGCGCGACCTTAGCAGTGTTGACCCGGCTGACAGTGCGGCTTGGCGGCCGGTGGTGAGGGCCGCGGTGGCGGCGGCGCGGCCGGCCGCGGCGGCGGAGGTGCAGCTACGCGCGGTGGCGCGCGGCGGCGGTGGAGGAGCGGGGCGCGCCGCCGGAGGCGGCGGAGGCGGCGGGCGCGCCGCGACTGGAGGCGGCGGTGGAGGCGCGGGGCGCGCCGCAGGACGCGGAGGCGGAGCCACTGGGTGCGCCGCCGCTGGAGGCGGCGGACGCGCCGCGACTGGAGGCGGCGATGGAGGCGCTGGGCGCACGACTGGAGGCGGTGGAGGTGGAGGCGCCGGGTGCACTGCCGCGGCCGGAGGTGGGGTTGGAGGTGCGGGGTGCGCCGACGGCGGCGCTGGTGGTTGGCCCGGCGGCGGTGACGGTTGGGCAGTCGCCGGCGCGGCGCCTTGCACTGGCGGAAGCGGTTGCCCGTGCTGTCCCGGCAGCGGTTGCCCTTGTGGTGTTGACGACCGTCCCGGCGGCGTCGCAGCGGCTCCAGCACTTGGCGTCGGTTGTCCGGAGGGCGTTGTCGTCCGCCCCGGTTGAGGCGGTTTTCCGGGCTGCGGTGTCGGTTGGGCAGTCGCCGGCGCGGCGCCTTGCACTGGAGGAGGCGGTTGCCCGTGCTGTCCCGGCAGCGGTTGCCCTTGTGGTGTTGACGACCGTCCCGGCGGCGTCGCAGCGGCTCCAGCACTTGGCGTCGGTTGCCCGGAGGGCGTTGTCGTCTGCCCCGACGCAGCCGGTTGGCCTGGCTGTTGTGCCGACGGGGGCGGCGGTGAACCGGGAGCAGTTGTCGGGGACTGATTCTGAATCTTGATGGCCTTTTGCGCAACTGAAGGGGGCAGTGTAGGTGCCAACACCGCGGCGCCTTCGGCTGCTCCCCTCGCCGCACTAGCGCCTGGCGCCACGGGCGTGGGAGGAGGTGCGGTTGACGCGCCTGGTGTCGGAGCCGGTGCTGTGGTTGACGCACCCGGTGGCGGAGCTGGAGCTGTCGGAGCAGCTGCCGGCGTCAATTGTCCCGCCGCGGCTGGTTGAGGCGCAAGAGCCTGTGCCGGTGTTACTGTTCGAGTTCGGCCCTGCGGATTGGTGATGGTCACGGTATTGGTAGTGTTGTTGATGACCACAGTGTTGTGGATATTGTTGTAGATTACGTTCGGCGGCGGTGGCGCCACATACACTGGTGGATAGCAATATTCCGGAACTGGCACGAAGATTGGAACAGGCAATACGAAAAGCTCGATTGCGGGTGGTGGCGGTGGCAGGTAGACAAAATCAGGTGGCGGGGGCGGCAGGAAAAATATGGGCGGCGGTGGTGGGGGAATGAATCCGTAATCCGGATCGTCGAAAACAAGCTCCGGTCGACGAAAATAAATTACTTCCTCTTCCGGCGGCGGTGGAAGATCATAGGGAATTTCAGCAAAGGACGGCGGCGGTTCAAACTCCGCCGCGAGATACGCGAGCCGCCGGCGCGCGTCACCCGCGTGTGGGCCTCGCGGATATCGACGAAGGTAAGACCAATACGCCTGAGGCGTGTCGATGACACGCGTGTGTCGCCAGGTCAGCGCTTCGCGGCGCGCAGCCACGATGGCGCGAACCCGTCTTGCCATGGGATCGTCAGGGTACGCGGCTAGAAACTCAAGGTATCCGTCCAAGGTATCTCGCTCCAAAGCCGAGACGTATGCGTCTTGCGCATCGAGATCGCCGATCGGCTTCGAGCGGATCGAGGATACTTGATCGCTCGAAACCGCCGGCGGAGGGGCATCGCGTGCGCGCTCGAAGAAGAAAAATGGCGCCTCCACTTTGGATGCATTCCACGGCACCTCACCGCCCTTGGTCGTCTCATTGACGCGGAGACGAACCCGGTCAAACACTTCGCCAAGCGGCAGTCCGCCGGTTCGCATCATCTCCGCGAGCGCCTGCGCGTAGGCACCATAAGGTCCTTGTTCCCGCGGAGCTACCGTGCCAGGCGCGGCATTGAAGGCAACCAGCATGCTCTTTTCGGCCTCTACCAACGCCAAACCACTCGCCAGTGGTTGGCCACCTTTGGCAAAGGGCTGCGTACGTGCCACATCGAGGACAACAACGCTGGCCTTTAAGTTGAGCGACGCAAGCGGTCGCATGAAATCTGATATCCGAACCGCCTCGATAGCGACCTCGGCAATCGCGCGCGATCTTTGCATCGACTGGGACGAAATAGTTTTCGCCCTCGAGCTGAACTCCGTAGCCGTTCAAGTAAACAAACGCGACGGTGTCGGGGCCGGACGCTGTCGCCTTCTCCAAAAAATCGCGAAACGTGCGGCGCAGGGTGTCCTGATCAAGATCACGAGCGCCCAAAACGTCAAAACCCGCGGCTTGAAGAGTCTGCGCGATCAGGCCGGCATCATTTGCCGCGGTCGGAAGTGCTTCCACTTGATAGGCAGCATTACCAATCACCAGTGCGATACGTTTTTCCGACTGTTGCGCGCTTGTTGACGAAGCAGAAAAAATCGAGGCTATTATAAAAATGGATGTTACAAGTCTCCGCATGGCTTTTTTATAAGCCTCAAATCTCGGCAGAAAGCTTTGCAGCTAACCGCTGAACACTGCCTGAACGAAGTCAGACACAATTAGGGCAGGAACGCGAAATCCGATCGTTTGGTGCCCCAATGGCGTGGAATTGAGAAGGCAGATATTCGCCAAGATTACCGCCGATGACGCGCGACACAGTGACGCCGCCGAACAATTGTGGTAATTACTAACGCAAACCGTGGGTGGTTCAGTCCATCGGGTATAATTGGAAGAAGGAAACGACCATGACGCGGGAAACCCCAATCCTCGTCGAGATTTGCATCGGCCTCGAGATCAACGGCTACCTGCCGGCCGTGTTCTGATCCGACTTAGAGAGATCGCACAGATGCGGCGGGTTCTTCTTGTTGCCGCAGCGGGCTTCACGAGCCTAGCCTTCACTCTGCCGGGGCCAGTGTTGTGGGCGCAAGACGCTGATAAACCTGCCATCGCGCCGGCACCCCGCACGATCAATCTCACCCAGGAACAGCGCTTCATCATTAGAGAAAACGTGAAGGATTTGAACCTGCCGAAGGCGCAGGCGAATGCAACTGAGACGATCGGCGATCGCGTGCCAGACAATATCGAGCTACACCCCATGCCGCCCGAAGTCGCGAACAAGGTGCCGCAAGCACGGTCCCATTCGTTCTTCGTTAAAGACGGCGATAACACCATCGTCCTCGTCAGTCCCAGCGATCGCCGTGTCGCAGATGTGATCCACTAGCTCCCCTTATACCGGCGGTACCGACCTAGCTGATGCTAGATCGGCTATCTTCAGTTTTCAAAATGCAGCTCGATCGCTCGGCGCGCCGCTCCAGCTCAGAGACGGAGGGCACGAACCGCCGCTTTGTGCGGCCGGGAGAGTGGAAAAGCCGCCCCGGCTGATTGACCCAAGTAAAAATTCCATATCGGACAGCTTGTGGATTTTCGGCCCAAAAAGGGTTCGTCAATATCGGCGGCTCGCGGGGCCTACGAGATATTGAAGCAGATGCCGGAACGAGACGGTGAACTGCAATATCGGATCAAAAGCGCAGCTGAAGAGCACGAGCGTATAGCCCTTGAGAGCGAGCTAGCGACGTTCTAGCTGCGTACCGCAAAGCGGTAGTGATCATTTGCTGGGTGACGACGGGTACAATGCAATGTGCGAGGACGCAATGTGACTCGAAAAGCGGTTACACGTGACGATTTATGCGAGGCAGTTCAACATGTAATCGGACTGTCCAGGCTTGAGGCTAGGACGGCTGTGAACCTAGTCCTCGATGAGATCGTGGCTACATTGGAAACCGGCGAAACGGTGAAGTTAAGTTCGTTCGGTTCGTTCGTGGTGCGGAAAAAGGGCGAGCGCCTTGGCCGTAAAAACCGGCGCCTATCTCAGCCCGTCGCATTTTGGTGTTTAAGCCTTCGCCCATCCTCAAGCAGCAGATGAATTCGCCGGCGGATCCGACACCTGACGCCGTGGCAGAGAGAAGCAATCTGGAATCAATGCCTGAACGCCAGACGAAATTGCAACGCTAGCGAACCCTGCCGCAACTCAGACGTGGCCACCCGTGAGTCAGAACGGTTGGTCGCTAGGGTGGGGGCCGAAAGCACTTAAAACGAATCAACGGCCATTTTTGAGTCAAAGAAAGACATACCCCTCAACGCCTAAGCGACGCGCAAGCCTCGGTGGCTGTTTTTGGAACGGCCTTCAGATGATTAGGCCTCTTCGGGCTCCGTTTTTTGTTAACTCATGCTGAGGCATTGGGCCGGAATACCTGATGCGAGAAGCCAAGCCCGGGCTGGCGGCATTGGCTTGCAGCGCGGAGGCGCCCCCGCGCCGCCATTGTATCGCTCGACTACGGCCCCATCTCGCCAGCATGGGCGGCCACTTGTCTCCACGGCGCTGCGGCCTCGTAAGCAGCGGCCGCGCGCAGTACGGTAGCGTCGTCGCGCTGTCGACCAACAATTTGCAGGCCGATCGGGAGTCCATCCTTGGTAAACCCGGCAGGAACGCTGGCGGCAGGCTGACCGGTCAAGTTGAATTGATAGGTGAAGGAGATCCATTGAAACGGGCCGGCCTTCTAGCCTTCAATCGTTTCTGGACCCTGGATGCCCTGCTTGAACGGCGTGCACGCGATCGTCGGCGTCAGCAATCTATTTCTTTTTCTGGTTTAAGAACGCGCTCTATGGGCGTGGCTCTTGTTCTGGATCCACGGCAAGCAACAGATGATCGCGTATCTTGAGAATTGGTTCATCGACAGTCGTTTTCCCGTGCCTGACAAGTACACCACCGACCTTGACGACTATCTCCGCGAAATCTCCGACAACGAGGCGCTCGACGCCACCACCCGCGTTAAGGCAGCGCATGAACTCGGCACGCTCAATGGGTACAAGGTTCTTGGAAGGATTTCGATACTCCTCCGGATTAACTCGGCCGCCAAAATTGCCCTGAAACGCTACGCTCGTCGTGCAAACAAATCCTCGCCACCGCGGACTCTCGACAATGATAAGCACACGAATGATCACAAAGATGATAATGACAAAGAACTACAAATAATGGAAAAAATTCGATTGCTTAGCCAAGTAACAAGAGCCAGCGCCGAGGTGGTGAAAGAGCAAAACCGGAACGATCCAAATTTTGATTACGAGCATAAATTATATCTCAGGCGAAAACTCCAAGTTGTTGATCTTGCCCGTTCAATCAAAGATGAGTTCTATTTGTCGGCCGCGCTTCACTCGATTATCGAGCTATGCCTTGCTGCGGGCGAAACAGCAGACGCCAAGCAATTACTCTCGGGTGTCAAAGTTGACTTCATTCGTGAGGAAATTCTGGAAAAGCACGTCGAACTCTCGCGTCTATAGTGTCGCCCGCGCGGAACCTCGCCCGCGTCGCCGTCAACATCGCCAAGCTGCCGGAGCTACTGGGCAAGCCCTGAACCCAGAGCAGCGTTAACGCCGCATCAACCGTAATCGGGCCTGATGGTGCTCCTGACCAAGGCATGTCTGGCGTCTCGTCTGAGCTGAAATGAGCCCCAACAATCCGGCCCAGGATTGGGGCTCATTTCTATTGGGCGCGACGAGGCGCGGCGCATCGCCGCCAACTTCGCTAAGCGACCAGAGATGCTGCGCAAGCCTTGAAAACGATCCATTAGCCCTTAACGCATTGAGCGGCTGCGCAGCGCGCAGGAACGGCGTTAAATCGATGGGGGCCGCTTTGGTCCCTCATTAGACGTCCTAGTGACTTCAGCCCCGGTGCGACGCCCCGGGGCTTTTTTGCAAGCCGAGCCCGCCGCTCTGAAGCGCCTGTTAAGCCCTCATCGCTCCTAAAGAACGCCGGCCCACAGGCGACGCCACGTCGCGCTAATGTCTCACATAACACAAAAGTCATTTGTGCGTCGGAAAGCTCGCGCACGTCCTCCAACTGAGCAGCAAGGTGAGGCAAAAAGCCGTCGCGCATGGCCGGCGCAATGAGCGACGGGGCCAACATGACCTGCTTAAGCTGAGTGTCGCTTGGCGCGAGCATTGTCCCCGGTCTCCGATGAAAAACGTGTCGCTCGGCATCGCTCTAGCTTCGCCAAATAGCCGACGATGACGTCGTCGATTGCGCGCACCGTGGCAAACAGATGCGTATCGGTCTCAGTGGCGCCGCGATAGCCCCCGGTGCCATGGTTGGGGATCGGGTTGGGGGACTCTGCGCCTTTCGGTCAACCCCAAACATATAATAACGAAATACTGAAATGAAATTGACGCGGACAGGTGGCGCCGCTTGAGAGCGTAGGCGTCTCCGGTGCCACAGCTGCGAAGCGGTCTACGCGCGCGGCATAGGCTCGTCGTCACGCCAAGCCGCCAAAAGCTCTCATGCTGTTCGCCGGCAGCAGTCTTGGGAAGGCACAAGAAATCTTCGCAGCGGACGCGGGTGCTCTAGTGGTAGCCAGAATGACGACGGCTCACTGTACCGCGGCCAACATCGGCGAGCTGACGGCACCATTGCCCAGGCAATAACATCAACTCACTCGCTCAAAATGGATAGCATCCAAGCGAGTTGGGGAAGCGTCATGGCCAAGCCCACGAGTCGAAGCGCTTCCAGGTTTCGCCCAGAAACGCCTTCACAGCAGCGACGTCGAGCCGGCTGCTGAGCCGATCCGACCGCATCACGATGAAGTACTCGCCGGCGGCCGTTAGCAGGCCGCGCTGCGAAACGGCGGGGCGAGTGGTCGTACAGCAATCGTTCGATCTCCGTATAACGTCACGGAGTTTCCGCTATGCCAATGAAGTCCCCTCGTAAGTTTGTTGTCCAAAGAACGGAATATCCTGACCAATTCGACGTTGTCGTCGAAATAGGCGGTAAAGGTCACACGAGATGGGTGCAGCGCTTCCCGTCTGAGGAAGCTGCAAGTGAATGGATCCGGACCAAATCAAAGACGTGGCGGGCAAAACGTGCCGCTATCGGGGGGAGTGTCCATTGGCCTTGAAAGCGGTCGGCCAGTTTGCAGAGACAAGGCAGCGACGCGAACGCGGCTATGCGGGTGGCTACACCGCCGTGACCGACATGCTGCGCCAGATCCGTCCCGCCCCATTGCCAAGGTTTGAAGTCCGCTTCGAGACGCCGCCAGGCGAGCAGGCGCAGGTCGACTTTGCGCAATTCCAGCTGCAGTTCACGGATGAGCCAGCGGTCACGCGCATCGTTTGGCTGTTCTCATTCGTGCTCGGCTTCAGCCGGCTGATCTGGGGGCGATTTGTCCTGCACCAGGACATGCAGACGCTCATGCGCTGCCATATGGCGGCATTCGAAGCGATCGGCGGCGTCCCCAACGAGATTCTTTACGACCGGATGAAGACCGCCGTCATCGGCGAAGCTGGCGGCAGCATCGTCTACAACCGGGCACTCGTCGATTTTGCCCGGCACTATGGCTACCAGCCCGGCCAGTGCGCTGGAGGTCATCGACACTTTGTTCGCCGAGGAACTGACGCTGCGCGAGAAGAGAAGCCCCGCCTTCGAACGCGGGGCTTTTCTTTTGGCTAAACAGCGAATCGCAGAATGTAATGGAGCTGCGTCCGTCCTAAAACCGCCGAACCGGTTGGAAAAGAACGAAGCCTAGAAGAACTATCGAGATAGCGCTGGCCAGCGCTGCAAACGCAAGCATTGCAATCCATAGAATGTCGCGCAGAACCGCGCGAAAAATGCGTAAAAACATTGGGCGTTCCCGAACGCGTCCCTCCGCCTAAAAAACAACGCGGGCAGTCGGTAGCAGACTCGTTCTGGCCGGGTTTATTCAATGAAGCGGCGGCTTAGTTGCACGTCCCTCAAACGAGACCTGTCTGGCAATATCGCATTCCACCAAAGCAATATTCGTCCAGGCTTTCGCCATCTCAAGTAAGATATCTTGATCCTCCTTAGTCTTGGCTTCCGCAGCCCAACCGGCACATTCGCGAGCGTGTTCCCAATATTCCCGAGACCATCCCATCGCGTAACCCTTATTTACTTCCTCCCCTGTTTGCAGTGCCGTAGATTCAACGGGCGCCATGCCATTGCGTTCCCACGTTGGCTGAAGTCATCAGTGGTGCGGCCAGAAACGATAGGGACCGCTCCATTCACGTCACAGCTTCTGTCGCTACCTCGTCTTCCACCGGCGCCATGAGAGACAACCCGGAGGAGGTACGAACTCAAAATGCCCGAATAAGCCTTCTCAGCTCGATCAGCTGCTTCATTCCTTCTCGCAACGACATACAGAAGTCACCTCGATTTACCGCCCATTGACCGAATAAGCCTTCTCAGCTCGATAGCTTCCCTGCTGGAAGGCGACATTGTGACGAAGTTCCTGAGCGCCGTGTCCTGGCGCGGCCCAAGGTAAAGAAGCAACTGTCCACGGATCACTTCTCCGTCGACGGCACGCTGATCGAGGCCTGGGCCTCGATGAAGAGCGTTAAGCCGAAGGATGGATCAGGTGAAGACCTGGAGAACGGCTCGGGCGAGCTGCCGGCTCAGGGCAGCGGGCGCAACGCCGAAGCGGACTTTCACGGCCAGAAGCGGTCGAACGAGACGCATGCTTCGACGACCGATCCGGACGCCAAGCTCTGTCGAAAGGGACAGGGCAAGGAGGCCAAGCTCTGCTTCATGGGACTGGGCTGATGGAGAACCGCCATGGCCTGCTGGTCGACATCTGCCTGACGCTGGCGGACGGGCATCCCGAACGGGTGGCGGCATTGCAACATTGATCGAACCTTTGGCCGACCGACCGCAGGCGATCACGCTCGGTGCCAACAAGGCCTATGACACGGAGCACTTTATCAACGAGTTGCTAGGCCCCTTCCACGCGCGCCGGTGGACAGTGTACTGTTTCCAAGAGCTACTTAGCACGCCTCGCAAGGGAAAGAGTCATGGCTTCGACAACTCTTCCGCCGGGCGGCGAGAGCGGCATCCGGATCTGGAATCGCGAGCTTGTAAAATATCCGGAACGCGACGCACGACGGATGCATCTGCTGCTAGTGGTGCTGATTACGGTCACACTCTACTACGAGCTCTATGTCGGCAGCGGAGTGGCGACGATCATGCTCGCACAACTGAGGATGCCGTTCCCGATATTCGTTTACATTCTTGCAGCGGGAAACTTGCTCGGGGCGTTCGCGTCGCTGCTTGCGGGGCTCGCTGATCGGTTCGGACGCGCCAATCTTGTGGTGTACGGCCTTTTGGTGGTGGGGCTGATCACGCTGTTCTGGGTGCCTAACGTGACCGACGTGCTACAATTTGGATTATCCTTCGCGGTGGTATCGTTCGTTGAAGGCATCATCTTGGTGGCGACGCCGGCGCTGATCCGTGACTTCGCGCCGCAAGTAGGGCGAGCGACGGCGATGGGATTCTGGACCATCGGACCGGTACTCGGCAGCTTGACAGTGAGTGGGGTTAACACACTGACGCTGCCAATTTATCAGACCTGGCAGAGTCAGTTCGTGCTCTGCGGCGTCGTGGGGATGGTGGTCTTTGTGCTCGCATTCTTATTTCTACGTGAATTAGCCCCGGCTTTGCGTGACCAGCTGATGGTGAGCGAGCGCGACCGGGTGCTGGTGGAACTGAAGGCGAAAGGGCTCGATATCGAGGCAAGTCTGCGCAACCCATGGCGGCAGATGATGCATGTCGATGTCCTCGCCTCGGCGTTTGGCGTCTCCGTGATGCTGCTCGCTTACTATACGGCGGTTGGATTTGGGCTCATCTATCTGGTAACGGTTTTCCAATTCAGCGTAACGCGGGCGAACGCACTCGCGAACTGGACCTGGGGCGCGAATGCGGTCGCGCTGATCGTGGCGGGAGTGATCTCGGACAGATTGAGGGTGCGCAAGCCCTTCATGTTGGCTGGTGGCATCGGCGGCGCCGTCATGCTCTGGATTTGGCTGCTGCAGGCCGGGCAGCATCCATCATTCGCAACGCTGGTCGGTGATCTCCTGCGTGCAGACGGTATTCATGGGCTTCGCCTATGTCACCTGGATGGCGAGCTTCACCGAGACCGTCGAAGCACACAACCCGGCGCTGACCGCGACAGGTCTCGCGATCTGGGGATGGTTGGTGCGGATCGTGGTAACGGCATGCTTCCTGTGCCTGCCAATGGTGGTGAAGTCGGTAACGCCGCTAATCGAGGCGCCGTACTCTATGGCGGCCTACCAGCAAGCGCTCGCAAACCACGTGTCACCGCCGGCACCGCTTCTCGAGGCGCTCGACGTGATCAAGGCTGCCGCTGCAGCGGCACCCGGCGAGTGGCAGGCATGGTACTGGATCTGCATCGGGGGTGTGGTGGTATTCATCGCCACTATCTTCGTGATGCGCGGGCGCTGGAGTCCGGCGGCGGCACGGGCGGACGAGGAGGCGCACGACGCGGCCGTAGCACGCGAGCTTCATGCCCTGCAAGGAAGTTAAGGGGTAAGGAATTTTTTCTGTTATCACAGTCGGCATAGCGGCGATGACTGGACGGCATATGATCGGTGACGGTGGTGTGCTTGCCGTTGCCGCTTCCGCGCTGATGCACGGCGATCCGCTCGCCTTTGGCAAAAATCTCTAAGTCCGGCTGGTGAGGCGGACGCTTCTCGACACCTGGTAATCAATGCCGACGCGGCAGACGCGCCATTGCGCAAACACGTAAGGCTCGACCGGCAAGGGTTTGAGCGCCGGCCGGTCGATTTCTTCGAGCAGCTGCCGGCGCGTGCGGCCGAGCCGGTTCGTCATTGAGCCGCTTGAGCTGCTCGGCGATCGCAGCATTGAGCTCGGCCAGGCTGTAGAACCGCCGATGGCGCAGCCGCGCCAAAATCCAGCGCTCGACGACGAGCACCGCGACCTCGACCTTGGCCTTGTCGCGCAGCCGATGGGGCCTGGTCGGCAGCACGGCGGTCCCGTAATGCGCCATCTCCGCATAGGTTCGGTTGACCTGCGGCTCGTACAGGCAGGCTTTGATGACGGCGACCTTGGCGTTGTCGGGCACCAGCAGACGCGGCACGCCGCCGATCGTCGCAAAGGCGCGGGTGTGGGCGCTGATCCAATCGGATAGCCCCTGAGTCCAGGTCGCCTCCGCATAGTGAAGTTTGAGGCGCCCAGCACGGCGACGAAGATTTGCGCCTCGCGCGTCTCGCCGGTCACGTCGATAATCACCGGCACCGTGTCGCCGGCGTAATCGACGAACAATTTGTCGCCGCCCATATGGGTCTGGCGCATTGTGACCGAGAGCCTTGAGTTGCCGACGGAAATGCCTGCATTCCTCCTGTCGCCGACCGCAAAACCCGCTAAGCTCTTGGCCAGCACCAGCTATGGAGCATCACATGCCCGAGCCGACCACATCGCCGGGAGACGCCGCGCCTCCCGTGACCGAAGACCAAGAGATCCGACAACGGGTTAAAGGGCTGACCAGTCAGGTTCTGCAGGAGGGCCGGTTCGACCCCGATGCCGTCAGAGACGTTGTCCGCGCGATGATCGGTCGAATGCCGGGCAACGCGGCCGTTGGCGGTTCTGAGGCCCGAGAACTGCTCGCCGAAGCAGTGAGGGGTCTTGACGAGGCGCTCGCGAAGTCCGCTAGCGCAACGCACGGCGCTCTCCAGCTGCTTGCGTCGCGGGGGAAGGACTTCACCGACAACGACCTGAAGGAAGCGCTGATCTGTCTGAGGAAGCTGGAAGATGACTACACGGCTGCAGCGAATCGCGTCGCCGAGGCGATGAGCGGCAACCTACGCCGCGAAATGACGGAGCTTGCGGCTCACGCTCAAAACGTCGGCGTAGAGGCGAGCGCGCGTGTCGCAACCATGATGGGGGAGTTTGCCAGCGGCATGAGTGCCAATTCGGGGCTCGCGACGATGCGCGGTGCAGGCGTCCGGATGGCATTGCTTGCCAGTGGCGTGTTGGCCGGCGTTGCGGATGCGCTGCGCGATCAAACCGAGGCGAAGAAAGGCAAATAGGTCACAACCCATGGTCTCCGGGTTGTTCAGTACGGCCCGCGAGCTGCCACGCCTGCGTGAGATCAGCTCGGTCTTCGTGCGGCATGGGCTCGGCGACTTCGTGCGTCGCGCCGGCATCGCTACGCTGCTCGAGCAGGCCGGGCAAGTGCTGCAATGGGGTGAAGCCAGTGAAATCGCGCGTCTCGAACCGCATCAGCGCGCGAGGCTCGCGTTCGAGCAGCTCGGGCCGACCTTCGTAAAACTCGGCCAGGTGCTGTCGACAAGAGAGGACCTTCTGCCGCCGACGTGGACCACTGAACTCGCCCGGCTGCACAGTCACGTGGCGCCGGTGCCGTTCGACGATCTCTTGCCGGGGGTCGAACAGGCGCTCGGCCGGTCTCCGTTTGAGGTATTTGGCAATCTCGAGCGTGAACCGTACGCCGCCGGCTCAATCGCGCAGGTACACCGGGCCAACCTCGCCAGCGGCACGCCGGTGATCCTGAAGATTCGCCGCCCTGGAATCGAGGCAAAGATCGACGCCGATCTCAGAATCCTCGAGCGCCTTGCCCATCTCGTCGAGCACGAGATACCTGAAGTGCGTCGCTATCGGCCGGTCCAGGTCGTAGGTCAACTACGCGGCTCGCTCGAGCGTGAGCTTGATCTCGCGGTTGAGGCACGCAACACGGAACGCTTCGCACGCAACTTTGCCGACGATCTCGATATCCTGGTCCCACGGGTTTACTGGGAGTGGACGAGTAGTGTGATGAATGTGCAGGAGCACATCGAGGGCATCCGTGGCGACGACTTGGCCGCGATCGACAATGCGGGTCTCGACCGAAAGGCACTCGCCGCGCGCGGCGCGGATGCCGTGCTCAAGATGATCCTTGTGGACGGCTTCTTCCATGCCGATCCGCACCCGGGCAACGTGATGTATCTGCCCGGCAACCGCATCGCGCTGATCGATTTTGGCATGGTGGGTCGGCTCTCCCCGGTGCGTCTCAGACAGATCGTCGGTCTGCTGGCGGGGCTCGCGCGCCATGACGAGGGGACGATGCTGGAGGTGTTGCTCGACTGGCGCCGCGATGACATTGTGGACGAGGCCCGGCTCGCCACCGATCTCGGCGAATTCGCGTTCGACTACGCCGACGTGCAGTTGAAGGATCTAAAGATCGGGGTGCTGCTGCGCAGAGTATCGGCGATCCTGCGCGAGCACTCGATCGTGCTGCCGGTTGACCTCGCTCTCCTGTTCAAGGCGCTCCTCAGCCTCGAGGGGCTAGGCCGCCAGTACGACCCAGAGTTCCGTTTAATCGAACGCGTTAAGCCGTTTCTCGACCGCGCCATGCTTGAGCGCTACCAGCCGGCGGAGACGGCGCGGCGCGCCCAAGAGACGCTCAACGACTTCTTTGGTCTGGTCACGTCAATGCCGCGCGACCTCGCGCGGTTGATCAAAGACGCGCGGCACGGCCGCATGCGCGTCGATCTTGACCTCAAGCGGCTCGACAGCTTCGGCCTTCGCCTCCACAGTGCTATAAATCGCGCGACCATCGGCATCATGACAGCATCGCTCGTGGTCGGCTCCTCCATCGTGATGACAGTGGCGGAAGGGCCGACCCTGTTCGGCGTGCCGCTGCTAACCTTTTTCGGGTTGATCGGTTACCTGATCGCTTTCGTGAACAGCCTCTGGATCATCTTTTCGATCTGGCGCTCCGGTCGACGCTGAGGTCAGAAGGTTCGCGCAAGGGCACCTCGCCAAATTGGTGGAATTCGGCAAGGATTTGCTTTCCTACGGCTTCTGGGTCTGGATGGCGGTGGCCGACGTGAAGGAGGGCGATCTCTGGTACTTCCCGGTGGGCCTACCCCACTCACTGCAGGGTTTGGAGCCTGGCGGCGCCGAGTTTGTCCTCGCCTTCGACAACGGTATTTCAATACGCTGGCACCGCATGCCCGAAGAAGCGGCCCACCGCGCCGGTCTCAAGGTTGGGCAGAGGCCGAGTTGGCGAAGCTCGAACGAACACCCAGTGGCGGCATCACGAAGATTGGCACTGCGACATTGGCCAAGGCCGGTCGCAGGATGTCGATGCTTCAGACCGCGATCCATGAGATCGAGTCATTCGATAGCTCGTCGTCGGGTGCAGCGCAGTGGGCATCGTCATCTAGGTCACGAGCCGCTTCCGCTGTACCGAGTAATCATGCGTCAATCGCTGCTTTGGAGCGACTATGAAACCCACAAAGGGGCAAGCGGCGACCGTGCAGCGCTTCGGCGGGTTCGTAGCGAAGTACATGGGGCGATGGAGTTCTCATCTACTTCGACCACCCGCAGGCACACGAGGACGACGCCGAGCGCGCCGTACGGGGTTCGAATGGAAAATAATCCGCCCGTCACTCACGATGGACCAAGAGCTTCAAGGACTTCTTCAAGAGTTTTACGCAACTCATGTCGCGCCTCGGGCTCATTCGCGGCCTCACTTCCTTGATCCGCAAATTGGACCGTATAGGCATATTGCCCCGTCCCAATCCCGACCTTCACTGTGGCTATCGCGCGCGTGCCGACCTTCTTGGCCTCAACGGTTATCATGCTGCCTCCTTTTCTCATGCCAACGCATGAAGGGCTTCAGCTCGCGGTTAATGCACGCTCGACTTTAAGGAAGTCGCACCGTCCGATCTCAGAGGCCGTTTCGAAATTGGTTGTCAGGACGCCAACTCGCCCAGCAAAGCCTTAACGATATCTTTGAGATCCTGATCGGTCAGATGGCGGAGCGCCGAGAGATCGATCCCATTCTCGGCAAAGCGGAGGGCGTACTCGGACATGCCGAGTCTTTGGAGCCAGTCCGCGATCTCCTGCATCGTGGCACCGCCTCCGACGGATTTATGTGGCCTAACCGAGCTTCTTGACCAGCGCGACATTGAGTTTAGTCGACAGTTTCCCAGAACCCTACGACCTGAACATTGATTCCGATTCAACTCCAAAGTATACGAATAATCGACGATAGAAGGGCTGCAATGTTATCAGGACCGATCCTCGGCGGCCCAGCGTCTGGGAGGGTGAAATGCGAGGAACCAGAATAGCATGCTGCGCGCTTGCAGTTGCCGCCGTTTTCGCGCTTTATCGGACAGCCAACGCGGAAGACTGGAAGGTAACCGGACAATTCGGCTGGTTTGGGGTCGGCAAAGTATATCAAATTGAGAAGGGACATATCTATTTCGTTGGCGAGTTCAGCGGCACCTTCTTCAATGACAAGGGCAAGGATAGCCTGTTTGATCAAAACGGGGTAAAGTGTCCTGCATTCTATGACATTGATCAGAACAACAAGAAGGGAAAAGCGGGCGGCTACTGCATAATCAGCGATTCTGCTGGGAATCAGGCATATCTTACCTGGACGTGTGAGGGCGATGGGATACACTGCTCGGGGCCGTTCAACTACACGGGCGGCGTCGGGAAATACAGCGGGGCCACTGGCGCAAACACTTTTGCTGCCACCACCGAGGTCAACTGGCAGGACGGCACGGTCACAGGCTCGTCCATTTTTAACCGGTGAACTCATAAAGTTGCGGCTAGTATGTTGAAGTACGCGAAAGTTCGCGCGGTGCAAGTGCAGCTCTAATTCACTATGGGGCAACGATATTGCGGATTTTCCATCCGAACTCCGCAATGATCAATTTATGCCTGTGAAGCTGTCCTCATCAGGCGCATGATCGCCTGCGCGGATGCGCAGGGACCAGAGGCAATCAGCGCGCTAGCACGTAAGACGCTGCTATGCCGCGCGTGGCAATTCCGCAAACGCGGCGTCGAGCGCCGTTTGGTCCAGGTCGCGATCCTCAAGCTTGCCGGCGAGGTAATCGGCGTAGGCCTGCATGTCGAAGTTGCCGTGGCCGGACAGATTGAACAGGATCGTGCGCGCCGTGCCCTCTTGCTTGCACTTAAGCGCTTCATCGATTGCGGCGCGTACCGCGTGATTGGCTTCCGGCGCCGGCACGATGCCTTCGCATCGGGCGAACATGACGCCAGCCTCGAAGCACGACTTCTGCGGCAACGCGACGGCTTCGATCAGGTCGAGTTCCTTCAAATGGCTTACCAACGGCGCCATCCCATGCCAACGCAGGCCCCCGGCATGGAAACCGGGTGGCATGAAGTTCGAGCCCAATGTGTGCATCTTCACCATGGGTCCCATGCGGGCCGTGTCGAGGAAATCGTAGGCGTAGCGGCCACGGGTCAGCGAGGGACAAGCCGCGGGCTCCGCCGCTATGGCACGCACCTTACGCTTCTCGCGCAGCATCTTACCGAGGAAGGGTGCCGCCAACCCCGAGAAATTCGAGCCCCCACCGACGCAACCGATGATGATGTCCGGCCAGTAACCCGCCATTTCCATCTGCTCAAGCGCCTCGAGTCCGATTATGGTGTGATGCAGAAGCGGGTTATTTAGGGCAGTCGGCAGCCCAAGGTACGCATCTGGGTCAGTGGCGGCGAGTTCGAGCATCTCTGAAGCGACGATGCCAACACTGCCGAGCGAGGCCGGATCGGCCGCAAGCGCACGACGGCCAGCCTCAGTTTCATTGCTTGGGCTGGGGATGCAGGTTGCGCCATAAGTTTCCATCAATACGCGCCGATAGGGCTTCTGCTCATAGCTGACCCTCACCATGAAAATCTTGACTTCGAGACCGAAGAGCGCCCCGGCAAACGCAATCGCGGAACCCCATTGCCCGGCGCCAGTCCCCGTTATGATCTTCTTGGCGCCGGCCTCCCGCATGTAGAAAGCCTCGGCGACCGCCTCGTTCGGCTTGAAGCTGCCGGTCGGTGCTGCACTTTCGTCCTTGTAGAAGATGCGCGCCGGCGTATCGAGGAGACGTTCGAGTGATCGCGCGCGCCGCAGCGGCGTCGGACGCCATAGTCTGTAGACATCGCGCACCGGGTCGGGAATCTCGATCTCGCGCTCGGTCGAGACCTCCTGCAGGATGAGCGCCATCGGAAACAGCGGCGTGAGTTCTTCCACACCGACCGGTTTGCCGGTTGCTGCACTGAGAATCGGAGGCAGCGGCTGCGGCAGATCGGCGGGCAGATTATACCAAGCCTTCGGAATTCTATCGTCAGGGAGAATGAACTTGATCGCTTCGCTCATCGTGTGTCTCCTTGGTTCGCTGGCATCTCCTATGTTGTTGAGATTACCGCCGCTTTTCGCTGCTGCGTCTGTATAAAATAGCTCACATTGAACCGCCGGCGAGGAGCGGCCGAAATTACCGCAACTCCTCCAGTAGCGCTTTGGCCTCCATGAGATCGGGCAGGTCGAAACCCTCAGTGAACCAGCCGAAAATTGGCGCGAGCAATTCGCGCGCTTCATCCCGTCTGCCCTGGGCGCGCCACAGTCGGGCAAGACTTGTCGTGGCACGCAGTTCAAACGACTTCGCCTCCTGTCGGCGCGCTATTGCGAGGCTCTGTCGGAAATGCGATTCGACCACCTCAGGATCGGCACGAAGAAGCGAAGCCGCAAGCTCACCAGCGGTTCGATAAATTTCGGCTTCATCCCATCTTTCATTCGTCTTGCTCACTACATCCAGCGCTTCGGAGAGGGCGTTCTGTGCCTCAGCAACTCGGCCGCATGCCGCGTGCGCGCGGGCGAACCACGTGTAGCCGAACGGTGAGAATATCGTCACCCGCGTCGCCGCCAGCACCGATAAACCGGAGCCAATCAATGGGGTCGCCTGATCGCCCCGATCAGTTGCGACGAAGATGCAGCCCCGCAGCAACCCGCCGAACCCCTCCAAAATGGCAATCCATATTTTTCGGACAACGCAAATAGTTCCTCGGCGCGCGCTTCGGCTACTTCAAACCTGCCGCGGAGCATCTCACAAGAACAGCACCCATTAAGGCATATGCAAGGGTGCCGGCTTGGCCAAGGTCTCGTGCGGACTTCAATGCCTCGTCAGCATCTACGAGCGCGCTTTCGGGGTAGCCTAGGCGGTACAGGACGAATGACCGGTAAACCAATGACGCAACGCCGATATCCTGACCAAATCTGGTCGCGAGCGACCTGTGTTCCTCGGGTGCGTAGAGGGCAATCGCTCGATCGAGGTGCAACCGGGCGGTCTGAAACTCTCCCGAGATAAGAAGGTCCCTCCCATGAGTCGGTGGGCCACCAGCAACGGTGCAGATCGCGCCTGCTTTTCCGCCAGAGCAAGGCACTGCTTTGCTTGTTCAGCCGCCCGTGCAAAATTTCCCGCAGAAAAATTGCCGGTCCATTGGCCATACATCACCGAAAACCGAAGCAGGGCGTCCTCGCCTTCCGGGTGCTCGCCCAACGCCTCCGCCTGCTCGATCAGCGCATCGGCCCGTTCAAAGGCTGCAATCGTCTCTGGCGATGTGTAGCCTTTGACGTGAAAGAGGGCGCTCGCAAATGCCACCTGAAGCTTGATCTCTTCGCGACGCAGCGCGGGCGTGGCGGGCAGGGTCGCGATCTGGCCGAGAGCGCGCTTGAGCTGCTCTACAGCTTCCAGCAGCGCAGAACGCGCTAGCGACCGCTGTCCCGCTTTGCCCCAAAGGGCTGCCGCCTTGTCGATCACGCCGGCTTCTGTCCAGTGCCGCGCCAGCAGTTCAGGCTGGTTTTCGGCAATCTCGGCGAACTGGTTTTCAAGGGCTTCGGCGACGCGGGCATGAAGCGAACGTCTCGGCTCGCGCAGGAGCGTGCCGTATGACGCATCCTGCACCAAGGCATGCTTGAACAAATAAGTCGCTTGCGGCGGCACACCCTGCCGGAATAGCAAACCCGCCGCCATGAGACGGTCGAGCGCCGACTCGAGCTCCGCCTCAGGCCTGCGCACCACCGCGGCCAGTATAGAATGGGAGAACTCCCGCCCGATCGCCGCCCCGATCTGGGCCACCTCCTTGGCCGGACCGAGCCGGTCGAGCCTCGCCATCAGCGATGCGTGCAAGCTTGCGGGAACCGCACGGGCCGGGGACGGAACTGCGGCGGCCGTGCGTCGGGCCTCGCCTTCACTCTCGGCCTCCAGCACCGACTTCGTCATCTCCTCCACGAACAGGGGAATGCCGTCGGTGCGCTCCACGATCTCCGCCATCACATCTGCTGGGAGCGCTCTGTTCCCGGCAAGGCGCGCGATGATGGCGGCGGCTTCAACTTCCCCGAGGCGCGTGAGCGTCAGGCTCGTCACACGCGATTGTCCCAACCACGGCGCGTTGAACTCCGGGCGGAAAGTTACAATCAGCAGAGCCGGTAGAGTTTTAATTCGGCCCACGGCCCGGTTAAGCGCTTCAACGCTCGTCGGATCGATCCAATGTAAATCCTCGAAGATCATCAGCACCGGATGCTGGCTTGCCAATCCCGCAAGCTGTTCGGTCAGCGCTTCCAGCGTTTTTTGCCTACGCTGCTGCGGGGTCAGTTCAAGCGCGGGATAACGTCCGTCATTCGGCAGCGACAGCATCTCGGCAAAGAGCGTCGCGTCCTGTTTTGAGGTCGAGGTCTGCGCCAGCACCGCATCGAGCTTGTCGAGTTTCGCTTGCGCGGCGTCGTCGTGCACTAATCCGGCGGCACGTGCCATCTGGCTGATGATCGGATAAAGCGCACTGTCGGTGTGCTGCGGAGAACAGAAATAGCGCAAGCGCGTGTGCGGTTCGGTTGCTAGGCGTTCCAGAAGCGCAGCCGTCAGCCGCGATTTGCCGATACCAGCCTCGCCGGAGAGCAGAACTACCTGGCCTTCGCCTGTCTTTGCCATCGACCAGCGCCGCAGCAGCAATTCGAGTTCTTCCTCACGCCCGACGAGCGCGGTCAGGTCGGTCGCATGCAGTGCCTCAAAGCGGCCTTCCGCCGAACTTGTCCGCAGGGCAGCCCACGCCTGCGCCGGCCCGGCGATGCCCTTGAGATCTTTTAGTCCGAGGTCTTGCAACTCGAAGAGATTGCCGAGAAGTTTTCGCGTGCCATCTGCGATGACGACCATGTTCGGCTCGGCGATACCCTGCAGGCGCGCCGCGAGGTTCGGCGTTTCGCCGACGATGCCGCGCTCCTGCGCCTCACCCGATCCGATCAGGTCACCGACTACGACCACCCCGGTAGCAATGCCGACGCGGGTTTGAAGGGAAGCAGATGATGCGAGTGCGGTGACTGCCGCGACGAGTTCCAGACCAGCCCGCACCGCCCGCTCAGCATCATCTTCATGAGCCTGCGGATAGCCGAAGTAGATGAGGACACCGTCGCCCATGTACTTCGCCACGAAGCCGCCGAACCGACCCACGGTCTCCGCGACGCACTTCTGATAGGCCGAAATGATCTCGCGCAGGTCCTCGGGGTCCATGCGGGCCGACAGCGCGGTGGAGCCCACAAGGTCCGAGAACATCACCGTGACTTGGCGACGCTCGGCGGTATCATGCGGAGCAACCGCTGCCTCAGTCGCCGAGGGTGGCGGGGCTGTGCCTTTTTGGACGCTGCTTATTTCAGCTATCGCAAGCAGTAGCTGACGCCGGTGACCAAGCGAGGCAACCCCAAGTTCTTTCAGGTCTTGGTCAGTCAGATGCGGTAAGATGGCAAAACTGATGTCGTTCTCAGAAAAGCGCTGAGCGTATTGCCCGAGACCGAGCTTTTCGAGCCAGTCAGCAATCTGCTGCATCGCGGCCCCGCGGATTTATCGTCGTTCCGAGCTTCTGGACCGGCAGGATTGAGAGCTTAGCAACACTCGGCAAAATATTGTAGCGAACACTCTGCCGACCCGCAGGAGTGTCCCGAAGCCCCACTCAGGTGCTCCTCGCGCACACGCCCCCGTGGTTCCAACTCCGCTGGAGCCGCTTTGCATTCGCGTGCGGTGGCACCCGGCGACGGTCATGGAGGACCGACAATGGCGGAGGACGTTGCGACTACCGTAGCGGCTCTAGAGGACGAGCGATACGCAGCCATGTTTGTCGGGCGACACGGGGAAGCTCGATCGCCTCCTCGATGACAGGCTCTGCTACGTGCATTCCAGCGGCCGAGTCGACAACAAGGCGAGCTACTTGGGCGGCTTCGGTCGTCTTTGGCAGCATCGATCGATTGATCGGCAAGGTCAGACGAGCGTCACACCGATCCGAGCCGGTGATCTGGGCGATGATGGTGGATCAAGGCACTCCAAACAAAAGCCCGCCAAATCGGGGCGGGCAATTCATTTACCGATGTCCAAGCCGCGCACAACGGACAGTCAGGCGGACCTTTCGGTAAGTTTGACCAGGTCAGAAAGGGTCGGCGATCGTCGCAGTACGTCCTTGCCTTCGATCGCCGCCACCTCGGTGTGTCCGACCGCGGCAAGCAAACTGGTCGCATTACGCGATTGCCGCCCGCGGAAAGGCGTCAGTTTCGCTGATATTGCTGGCATCCAGACCGGCAACTGGTCACACTTCACATGCATCAAAGTGATGGCGATCGAGCGCGCAGGAAAAAATCTCCGTCGCCTGCCGGTTAATCGTCATGCTGGGTTGGTGAAGTTTCCGGGGCTTTTAGATGTCGCTCTCCAATCGGGTGAGCGCTCGCGGCGCGCCGCGGACAGCGCGTTCCGCACGCCTTAAGCATTGAGATCAGTGGTGTAGACAGGTGTTCCCGGCTGCTGGCGCCACGAGTTCGTCCAATCCGCCGGCATCGACGCCATCGAAACCGAGTTCGTCGACAAGTCGTAGGACTACAGCCTTGGCTTTGGCATCATCCCCCGCGACAGGCAAAGCGATCCGATCAGGCGAGCCGGCCGGGCGCCCACGCTCGAGCAGATGACGCGCATAGATGTTGTTAACACCTTGACGACGGGCCGTCCTAATTTCTGTTCGACCCAACGGCTTTCTGGCATTCCCGCCTCGATTTCGGTAATCCGACCGTCACGTTGTCGTGGATAATAATTACCGGTGTCGACGACGACCCCACCCGCCGGAACATCAGAGAATAGTGCTTTCGGCAGGGTCGGAATCCTACCCTCTGGAATGGTAACTATGACCAAATCCATGCCCTGTGGGGCATCTTTTGCCTTGACCGCGACGGCACCGGTTTCGGTGGCAAGGCCAGCGAGTGTTTTAGGATCCTTGGAATTGGCTACGTGGACCTCATGTCCCAGTGCTCGCAAGCGACGGGTGAGAGTGCTGCCGATTTGGCCCGCACCGATAATCCCGACTTTCATGGATCCTCCTGCGCGACGAATGCGTACAAGGAACAGCTAAGCCCCATGACGAGCGAACCGGTGTCGCTGTCGCTTTTACTTCGTTAACAAAACGCGCGAGCGCCTGGCAAGTTTCTTCCTGTCTGCTTATCTCCAATATACTCGGCTTTAGTACGCTTTCCGATGCCTGGCCAAATTAAATAAAGAAAAGGTCGCGTCGCGTGGCCCCGACCGTCTGGGTAAGGAGGTTAGCGGGTCTGTAGAGGCGCGGGCGCTTTGAGCGTAGTCACGGCTGCGACAAATTCGAGCCCAGCCCGCACCGCCCGCTCAACATCATCTTCGGTGGGCTTGCGGATAGCCGAAGTAGATGAGGACACCGTCGCCCATGTACTTCGCCACGAAGCCGCCGAACCGACCCACGGTCTCCGCGACGCACTTCTGATAGGCCGAAATGATCTCGCGCAGGTCCTCGGGGTCCATGCGGGCGGAGAGTGCCGTCGACCCAACGAGGTCGGAGAACATCACCGTGACTTGGCGGCGCTCGGCGGTGTCGTGGGTCTTCGGCTCCGTTGCGGCGACGGGTATCGGAGAGGGAGCTTCGGGCGCCGTAACGAGGGCCGCGATCGCCTCCGGCAGCTTCTTGCGATGGCCGAACGAGGCGACGTCGATTTCCTTGAGATCGTCATTTGTCAGCCGGCCCAGCAGCTCGCCGTCGATGTCGTTGGCGCGGAAAATCTCGGCATACTGTGCGAGACCGATCCCGCGGAGCCAACCGTCGATGTCCAAGTTCAGTCCCCTCGGCTCTTGTAGGCGGCGAAGACCCGCTGGATGAACGGGAAGATGCGGCGTGAAGCCCGCAGAAGCGGTCCGCCGCCGTCGCGATCTTGGATGCTCGCCGGATGCGGTTCGAGCACGAGGCCACGCCCGTCGGTGTCGACG
>CAVREN010000082.1:0-39782 GCA_963720115.1 uncultured Alphaproteobacteria bacterium | reverse complement strand
CTCCAGACAGAACATAGCCGCGGCTTGCCGTTCGCAACGCCATCCGGGTGTTCTGTTCGGCCAGCAGGATCGAGACGCCCATCTCGTTCAAACGGCGCAACGTCGCGAAAATGTCTTTGACGACAAGCGGAGCGAGCCCCATCGACGGCTCGTCCAGCAACAATAGTTTGGGCCCGGACATTAGCGCGCGCGCGATAGCGAGCATCTGCTGCTCACCGCCCGACAGGGCGCCCGCCAATTGCGAGGCCCGTTCGCGCAGCCGCGGAAATAGATCGAACACGAAATCGAAGTCAGCCGCGACGGTGCTTCGCCGCCGCGGCCATAACCGCCGATAGGCGCCCATTTCGAGATTTTCCCGCACCGTCATCGGTGCGAACACGCGACGCCCCTCCGGCACCAGCGCGACGCCGGCGGCGACGCGCGCTGCCGGCGGCACAGTCGTGATGTCTGCACCTTCAAAGATGACGGTGCCATGTGTCGGCCTCAGCAGGCCGCTGAGGCACCGCATCGTCGTCGTCTTGCCGGCACCGTTGGCGCCGATCAGACAGACGCAGCTTCCTTGCGCGACGTCGAAGCTCAATCCATGCAGAGCTTCCTTGCCCTCATAGGCCGCATGAAGGTCGCGAACCTCAAGCATCCTCGTCCTCGCCAAGATAGGCGGCAAGCACGGCCGGATCGTTGCGCACGGCCGCGGGCGGACCTTCGCCGATCTTGCGGCCGTGATCGAGCACAAGGATGCTGTGGGAAATGTCCATCACCAGGCCCATATTGTGCTCGACAAGGAGCACAGTCAGACCGTCGCTGTTCAACTCGCGAATGAGTTCGCCGACGCGGACCGCGGCGTTGTGAGAGACGCCGGCGGCAGGCTCGTCGAGCAGAAGAAGCCTCGGTGCCGCTGCCAGCGCCCGCGCGATCTCCAGAAGCTTGCTTTCGCCGAAGCTCAAGCTTGAGGCCGGCTCGTCAGCGCGTTCGGACAGACCAAGTCGCGCCAAAAGCTCGAGCGAGCGATCGCGGATCGCGCGTTCTTCCGACAGCGAGCGCGACGTGCGCAAGATGGCTTGCACGGTGCCGCAATGCGATTGCGTGTGGCAGCCGACCATGACGTTTTCCAGAACCGTCATGTCCTTGAAGATTTGAAGATTCTGGAACGTGCGGCTGAGGCCGAGGCGGGCGCGCTGGAAGGACGGCAGACGGTCGATGCGTTCGCCCGACAGCAAGATCTGGCCCGCGGACGGGGGAATCACGCCGCTGATCATATTGAACAGCGTAGTCTTGCCGGCGCCGTTCGGACCGATGATTGCCTTGATCTCCCCTTCGCGGACCGCAAAATCGAGATCGGCGATGGCCTGCAATCCACCAAAGCGACACCCAAGGCCGCGCACGTCCAGGAGTGTCGCCGTATTACTCATGGCCGATATCTTAGCAAGACGCGGGCGATGCGATCGCCTGCGCCCGCCAATCCGCTCGGGAAAAACAACAAGACGGCAATCATCCCGGCGCCGAAGATCAAGAGTTGCGCGTCCTGGAAGGTTCGCAGCAGTTCGGGAGCGCCGGTATAGATCAGCGCGCCAAGGATCGCGCCGCCGTAGCGGCCCCAACCGCCGAGAGCGACCATGGCCACCAACAATATCGACGACGAAAAGCCGAAGCTTTCCGGCGACGCATACAGATTGCTTTCGACATAAAGACTGCCAGCCAGCCCCGCCATTGCCGCGGTCAATACGAAGACAGTCAGCTTGTAGCGGAATGCATCGATGCCGAGCGATCCGGCGGCGATTTCGCTGGTTGCGACGGCGCGTATCGCGCGGCCGACGCGCGACTGAATGAGATTGAGGAGCGCGAGCATGACGAGGCCCGCACACAGCCAGACGAGCGGAAAGATCCGCGCCTGGTTGTTGAGAGCAAAGCTTCCGAATGCGAGAGCTTTAACGCCCAATAGTCCGTTCGGCCCACCGGTCCACGACACAAGCTGATCGAACAGCACTGCAAGGATGGCGTTGAAACCGAGCGTCGCCATGGCGAGATAATGGCCCCTGAGGCGCAGCGCCGGAATTCCGATCACGAGTGCAGCAAACGCGCTCACGACGCAGGCGACAGGAAGCCCGAGCCAGGGATTGAGACCGAGTTTGGCGGAAAGGATGCCAGCCGAATAAGCGCCCAATCCGAAGAAGCCTGCGTGACCGAGTGAGATCTGGCCGCAATAGCCGATCAGCACGTTGAGGCTGGCGATGAGAACAAGATTGATCAGAAAACTCGTACCAAGCGATACGAGATAGTCGTTGAGGCCGACCAGCGGGATCGCCAGCAGCGCCAGCCAGAATATGAATAGTATCGAGCGACTGCCCATAAGGGTGCGCCGGCGCTCATCGCGCGCGGCGGTGTTGATCGGTCCCGAAATGGGATCGACCGCGTCGCTCGGCTTGGCCATGCGCGGCTCTCAAACCCTTTCCGTTTCCGAGCGTCCCAGCAAGCCCGACGGCAGCGCAAACAGAATAGTCAGCAAGACAATGAAGGCCACGGCATCCTTGAAATGCGAGGAGACATAGCCGGCCGCGAAAGTCTCCAACAAGCCAAGCACAAGCCCGCCAACCATCGCGCCATAAAGGTTGCCGATGCCGCCCAGCATCGCCGCGCTGAAGCCTTTGAATCCGATTAAGCCTCCTTGATCGTACGAAGTGAAAGTCTGCGGCGTGATGATCGCGCCGGCGATGCCGCCGGCCAACGCACCGATAACGAACGACCACATCACGCTGTGCCGGACATTGATGCCCACAAGCGATGCAGCGTCGCGATCCGCCGCCACAGCCCGCAGCGATTTGCCGAGGATCGTCCGTTCAAAAAACACATGCGCGATCACGATGAAGGCAAGCGTGATCCCGATGATCCAGAGCGTTTGCGCCGGAACCCTGGCGCCCAAAATATTTAGGACCGCGTCACCAGAGAACCCCGGATAGCCGGCCGGGTCCTTGCCGAGCACCAGCATCACCACGCTCTTCGTGGAGATCGCCAAGCCGATACTGAGAAGCGTGATCAGCATGGGGGTCGGGCGCTTGAGCGGCGCGACGATCAATCGTTCCGATAGCAGACCGACGGCCGCCACGATCACCACGGCGACAAGGCAGCCGACCCAAATCGCGGCATGCGAAGCGATCGCGGCGGCGGCGATCATGCCGCCGAGCATCACCCATTCGCCCTGCGCGAAATTGAGCGCGCCCGTGCTTTTGAAGATGACGTTAAACCCCAAAGCAACGAGCGCGTAGATGGCGCCATTGCCGACGCCTGCAAAAAGCAACTGGAGCGCCGTGGCGCCTGCATTTCCCGCGCTCATCTCGTCCTAGGCGGTTGAGCTTCTTGGCTTGCGCGCGGCAAGCGCGCAAATCGTTCACACATAATCCGCGAGATTGAACCGGCCATTCGCCCAATTGACAAGCACGATGTTGCTCTTGGCGAGACCGGAGTGATGCTCGGGCGAGAACGAAAAGATGCCGCTGGCGCACTGATAGTCGCGAATGTTCTCCAAGGCTTCGCGAACCTTTTCGCGGTCGGAGCCGCCATGCGAGAGGGCTATCTTGGCCAGATAGACGGCGTCGTAAGTCTGCGCCACGAACTGGTTGGGGGTGCGGTTGAAGCGGCGCTTGAAGCTGTCGGTCAAGGCCGCAATCTTCGGCTTCACCGGATCGGAGTCGGGCAACTGGTCGCCGACCACGAACTTCTGACTCAGCAACAGGAGCTTCGCGGCGGCGCTGCTCGCAAGCTCCATGTATTTGCCGGTCACGAAGCCGTAGCTGTGAATGAGAGTGAGTTTCTCGTCGAGCCCGAGCTGCTGCGCCTGCTTGAGAAACACCACGCCGGCCGGCGTCACGGTCCAGCACAGAATGACTTGCGCGCCGGCGTCGCGGATGCGGCTCAGTTGCGGAACGAGATCGGTGTCGCTCGGGGCGAACAACTCGAAAATCGCATCGAGGTTGCGTTCTTTCGCGACGATCTTGAGCTGTTCGGTGGCGCCTTGCCCGAAGCCGCTGGTGTCGGCGAGCAGTGCGATCTTCTTGAGCCCTTTCTTGTCGAAATAGTCCGCGGCGCGCAGCAGCACCAGGTAATCGTCGACGGTGCTCTTGAACACCCAATGATGATCGGCGACCGGATTGACGATGGCGCTGGCGCCCTCGGTCGAGACGAACGCAACCTTTGCGGCTTCCGCCATCGGCGCGATGGCGAGCGCAATGCCGCTCATATTGCCGCCGCCGACGATCATCTCGACGCCGTCTTTGCTGAGGAGGCGCCGCGTCTCGGCGATCGCCTGCTGCGTCTGGCTCTGCGCGTCGTAGAAAATCCACTCGATCTTCCGGCCGCCGATGCCGCCGGCCTCGTTGATCTCGTCAACCGCCAATTGCGCGCCGTCCTTCATGTCCTGGCCGAGGAAGGCCGCGGGCCCGCTGACCGAGAGGATCGTGCCGATGCGGATCGGATCGGCGGCGCGGGCGCCAGGATTGGCCCACCCGGCGGTTGCGGCCCCGAGCAAGGCAGTGATGGTCGTTCGTCGAGAGAGCATCTGCGTCACCGTTGATCGATCGCTTGTGTGCGCCCCACAATCAATCTCGCCATAGAAATTATGGACAAGGGAGTCAACGCATGATACCGGCCGGGATCATGAGTATTTTTGTTGATGGCCGCATGAATTGGGTTCTTTCTGAAGAATATCGTTGTGAAGAAGGAAACCATGGTCACTGCCGTCCGGACAAACGAAATTTCCTTCCGAGTGGCTCACCAAGGCACGCCCTCGGCGAGGCGGCCCAAGCCAGGGCCGGCGAATGAAACAGCGAAAGATGAACTTGGCGGCCTTCGTTGTGGCGGGGCCGGTTTCCGGCCATCACGGCGGATGGCGCTACCCGACCGCCGACCGCAACCTGTTGTCGCTGGAATACTACCGCAATGTCGGCCGCATCCTCGAAGACGGCCGCTTCGATCTCATTTTCTCCGCCGACATTCTGGCGATTCCGAACCGCTACGAGGGCAAGCTCGACAGCCAATTGCGTTATGGCGCGCTCGGCTCGTTGCGGCTCGATCCCTTGCTCGTTCTCTCGGCGATGGCGGCATCGACCAAATATCTTGGCCTCGCGAGCACGATATCGACCTCCTATTTTCATCCCTTCGCCGTCGCCCGCGCCATGGCGACGCTCGACCATTTGAGCGGCGGCCGCGCCGCCTGGAACATCGTCACGTCTTTCCAGCAGGCGGAAGCCGCCAATTTCGGGCTGGAGGATCAGCTCTCGCGCGACGAGCGCTACGACCGGGCCGACGAGTTCCTCGATGTCGCCTGCAAGCTCTGGGACAGCTGGCGCGACGGCGCCCTCGTCCTTGATGCTGAGACGCCGCAATTTGCCGATCCCGGATTGGTGCGGGCCATCGATCATCGCGGCAAGTGGTTCACGGTGCGCGGGCCGCTCAATGTCAGCCGCTCGCCGCAGGGCCGACCGGTTTTCATCCAGGCCGGGGCATCCGATCGCGGCCGCGACTTCGCCGCGCGCTGGGCGGAAATCATTTTCGTCACCCACGCCTCGGTCAACTCGGCGAAGGAATTCTATCGCGACATGAAGGCGCGCGCCGCCAAGGCGGGACGCGATCCCGACCAGATGAAGATCCTGCCAGGCATGGTGCCGATCGTCGCCGAAACGAAGGCCATGGCGGAAGACAAGCGCAAGCTCATCGACGAGCTTGCCGATCCGCAGGCGGGCCTTTCGACGCTTTCCTATCACCTCGATATCGACCTTGCGCAATTTCCGCAGGATCGCGTGTTGCCGACGCTCAACGTGCCCGGCGTGCAGGGGCACTACAAAGAAGTTTCCGAGATGACCCAGCGGCGCGGACTGACGCTGTCGCAGACCGGCAAGCAATACGGCGTGGGACCATTGCGCGAATTCTGCGGCACCGGCGCCGATGTCGCGGACAAGCTGGAAGAGTGGTTCCGCGCCGGCGCTTGCGACGGCTTCATGCTGCAAACGCCCTACGTTCCGGGCGGCTTGGAGGATTTCGTGCGGCTTGTTATTCCCGAGCTGCAAAAGCGCGAACTGTTCCGGCGCGACTATGAAGGTACGACACTCCGCGACCATTTGGGGCTGGTGCGGCCGCCGGCATAGCCCGCCTGCTCTTTCCGGGAGCCATGTTCTTTAGCGTGATTGACGATCAGCGAGGCAAACCATGGGCACATTACCGTTATTGGTCGACACCGAGTGGCTCGCAGCTCACCTCGACGATTCCGATCTCCGCATCCTCGACTCGACGACCAACGTCGTTCGTGAGCCGGGAAAGCCCGATCGTGTCGTGGCGGAACGCGCGAAGTTCGAGGAGGGCCACATCCCGGGCGCGCAGTTCGTCGATCTGCAGGCCGACCTCTCCGACCAAGACAGCCACCTGAACTTCACCGCGCCGCGCGCGGAGGATTTTGCCGGCGCGATCGAGCGTTTCGGCATTGGCGATCGTTCGCGCGTCGTCATCTACGGCACCGGCAGCGTCTGGTGGGCGACGCGAGTTCTGGTGGCTGTTTCGCCTGTTCGGCTTCGACAATGCCGCCATACTCGATGGCGGCTGGAAGGCTTGGACCGATGAAAAGCGACCGGTCGAAACCGGTCCGGGCCGCCAATATGCGCGAGGCCATTTCGCGCTTCGACCGCCGCGGCCGCTGATCGCGGACAAGCAGGATGTGCTGAACGCCATCGGCGACGGCGCAACCTGCACCGTCAATGCCTTGGCGCCGGCAATCCATAGCGGCGCCGCGCCTTCGCCCTACGGCCGGCAGGGTCACATCAAAGGCAGCGTCAACGTGCCTGGTCTGGCGCTGCTCGATCCGGTCAGCAACCGCTTTGTGCCCCTCGCCAAGATCGAGCAATTGTTCCGCGAAGCCGGCGCGCTCGATCGTCAAAAGGTGATCCATTATTGCGGCGGCGGCATTACGGCGACGGCGACCGCCTTCGCGCTCGCGCTGCTCGGGTGGCCGGACACGCTCGTCTATGACGGTTCGCTGCACGAATGGGCGCCCGATCAAACGCTGCCGATGGAGACGGGCTGAGCGGGCTTAGCTGTGCGCGCCGCTCGCTGAGACCTTGAATGACGCGCGATCGCCGCATCCGTTTCAACGGCTTCAAATGTTCCACCGTTGCCCATACAACGGCGGGCTTATGGCGGCACCCGCAAAGCCAATCGCACCGCTACAAGGAGCTATCCTTCTGGATCGAGCTCGCCAAGACGCTCGAGCGCGGGAGGTTCGATAGCCTTTTTGTCGCCGACGCCCTTGGCGTTCTTGACGTCTATCGCGGCAGTCCCGACCAGACCCTGCGCGAAGGGCTGCAAACGCCGACCGACGATCCTTTGCTGGCCGTCTCCGCCATGGCGGCAGCGACGCAGCATCTCGGCTTCGGCATCACCGTCGCCTCGCTCTACGAGCTGCCGTATTTGTTCGCGCGCAAAATGACGACCTTGGACCATCTGACCGACGGCCGGATCGGCTGGAACATCGTCACCTCGGCGCTCGATAGTGCAGCACGCAATCTCGGCCGCGACGAACAGATTCCGCACGACGAGCGCTACGCCGTCACCGACGAGTTCATGGAGGTCGTCTACAAGCTCTGGGAGGGCAGCTGGGAGGACGATGCTGTCGTTCACGATCGCGCGTCCGGCGTTTACGCCGACCCGGCGAAGGTGCACGCGATCGGCCACAAGGGCCGGTACTATTCGGTTCCTGGGATTTTTCTCTGCGAGCCGTCGCGCCAGCGTACGCCGGTGCTTTATCAGGCCGGCACTTCGGCCGCCGGGCGGGCCTTCGCCGGCCGCCACGCCGAAGGCGTGTTCATCTCGGGACAACGCCCCGAAATTGTGCGCCGACTGGTCGACGGCGTTCGCAGCGAGGCGCAAGCCGCCGGGCGCGACCCGCGCAGTGTCAAATTCTTTGCGATCATGACGGTCGTCACCGCCCCGACCGATGCCGAAGCCAAGGTGAAATTCCAGGAGTACATGTCCTACGCGTCGATCGAGGGCAATCTGGCGCGCTTGAGCGGCATCACCCAGGTCGATATTTCGAAGCTCGATCTCGACCAGCCGCTCGAATATTCTGACACGCCCGGCATCCAAGGCATCCTGGCGAACTTTACCAAGGCCGATCCGACCCGGCGCTGGACGCCGCGGGAGATCGCCGACTTTATGAGTGTTTCGAGCTTCGGGCCGGTTGTCGTCGGCGCCCCGGCAACGGTCGCGGACCGGCTCGAGCAATGGGTCGAGGAAGCCGACATCGAAGGTTTCAATCTGGTCGACGTAATGCCGCCCGCAAGTTTCGGCGATTTCGTCGACCTCGTGGTACCGGAGCTGCAGCGGCGCGGGCGGATGTGGCGGGACTACGAAGGCAACACCTTGCGCGAAAGTCTTTACAGCGCCGGTCAGGAGCGCGTCCGCGACGATCATCCGGCCGCGCAATATCGGCGGCGGTGATCGGCGGCGGCGACTACGCGTGTGAATCCGCCAGACTGAGTTCTACGGTGTCGCGGCTTTGCCGCTCGATGAATCGGACGGCAAAACCCTCATCAAAGTGGCGCACGACGCGGCTCGTGAGCGTGCCGACGGCGAGAACCGTGCCGATCGCCGGAATAGTGTCCGCGGATATGGCGGCTCCGGAAACCGATACATCGAGAACGAGGCAGGTCTCCACATGTCCGTCAGCCAATATCATTCGCGAGTACGGGTCTTTCGGTACGAAACGACTGTCGGAACGCTGCTCGCGCACTTCTGAATTCTTGTGTTGCTGCAGCCACGCGATTTTCGCGGCGAGCTTGCGACGTTCGTGCTGCTTGGCGTTGACGCTCATGACGAAGCCGCGCTGGAGCACGCACGTCACCAGGCCGTCGAGTTTTCCGAGGTGGTCGATATAGGCAATCACCCGTGCGTCCATTTTGGCGGTCACAGGAGAAGCGATGACGATTTCGCGGATCGAGGGGTTGACGGCGTGACAGCCAAAGATGCGGCGCTCGCCGCGTGCATCGCGCACATCGGCAAACGAAAATCGCCCCGGGACGCTGACGACGATCCTGCGAGCGCCCCGTGGACGTTCTACGATGACAATATCGTCGCTCATCGCATGGGGCGATCGGCTGCTATCGTCCGATGGACGAAACGGTCTAATTCCCTTTGCGCATTTCTCAGCGATTGCTGGCGAGAGACCCCGCCCGGACGACGCGCCATCATATGGAAGTTCGTCACCACTGGAAAAATGAGCGTGCGGACGCCGTGGCGAGCGGGCACAACAATGAGATTGCTGTTGGCGCTCGTCGGCAGCTCGATCATTGGTCGGACATTGCCCTGCGGGATTGGCCAAGCTGTTGCTATTCCATTGCCAGCATGCACGCGACGCGCTGAGGCTTCGCTAAGCCGCCGAGCGCATTTTTTGTCGTTACTTTTACCGAATAGAGCGATCCGGCCAACCTATGCGCTACTATTACAACCACTGCGCTAGAGAAGGACGCGCCATCGCGATCAGCGCATGGAAATGACGACGCGTCTGCGCGCTGAATTCCTGCGCTTCAGTATTGCGGTTGGCGCTTGTCGCGAAACGCCGCCAGGCCCTCGGCGAGGTCTTTGCCGCCGATGTGCCTGGTAAAGGCGTCAATTTCCGCTTGATACCCGTCATAGCCATTCGCGTTGAAATAGGCGCGCGCGAGGCCTTTGATCCGCGCAAGCACTTCCGGGCTTTGCCGGGAGAACTGCAACGCGACGTCCTTGGCGCGGGTAAGGAGCTGCGGCGTCGGCACGACCTCGTTGATGAGGCCCCACTCCGAAAGCTCGCGCGCCGAGAACAGGCTCGCACTGAAAAAAAGCTGCATCGCGCGATTGACCGGTACCTTCCGAAACAGACGGACAGTGGCGCCGCCGGCCGGGACCACGCCGTATTTGGCGTGACCGTCGCCGAGTTTGGCGTCTTCCGAAGCAATCAGCACGTCGCAACACAGAAGAAGCTCTAGCCCTCCGGCGACCGCGGTGCCGTTCACGGCGCCGATGACTGGAACAGGCAGCGCTTCCAGCTTCGCGAAAACGCGCTGATTGTAGGCGAGCGTTTCAATCAGCTCTCGCGGGTTGCCTTGTAGCTGGTCGCCGAACTCCAGCAAGTCGCCGCCGGCGGAGAAGGCTCTGCCCTGAGCCGTCACGACAACGGCGCGCAACGTCCTCTCGGCCGCGAGTTGGTCCAGCACGCTGTCTAACGCCTGCATTACGCTCGTTGAGAGGGCGTTGAGAGCATTGGGCCGGTTCAAAGTGACGACGGCAATGCCGTCGGCGCGCTCTAATATTACGTCGTCTGTCATTGGTGGCCTTCGACCAAATAAATCTGCGGCAGCGATACAAGGCTTTCCGCGAGTTCGCGCAGCCGCATATCGTCGCTCGCCTCGACAACGATGCGAACGCGCGTATTTAGCTTCTCATCTTTGTCGACAATGATCTCGGCGCTCGCCCCCTGGCCGAACACACGCTCGATTTCCAGCTTGGCTTTCTCTTTGATGGCGAGGTCCCGCAATGTCGGCTTGAAGATCTTACCGACCGCCGTGACCGGCAGTGCCTCCAGCACGACGACGCGTCTGGGCTTCGCCGGCGGCTCCATGATGTTGCGTTCCAGGTGGACTTCGAGGCCGTGCAAATCGATCTCTTGTCCAGGCGCGGGCACGACAAAAAGAATCGGCACCTCCCCCGCATATTGGTCCGGCATGCCGACAGCCGAGCTGATTTGCACGCCGGGAAAATCGTTGGCGACGTCTTCGATCGCCGCGGGGTCGATATTGTGTCCGCTGCGGACGATAAGATCCTTCGCGCGCCCGGTCAGGACCAACCGTTCATCCTTGGTCATATAGCCGATGTCGCCGGTAGTCAGCCAACCGGTTTCCGTCAGCACGCCTTCGTTATGTTTCGGATCGACGTAGCCCGGGAACACCTGCGGACCTTGAACAAGGACCAAGCCGCTCGTGAGCGGAGCGCAAGCCTTGGGGCTGATGCCCTCAGTGCCCAACGCGGCAATCAGGGTCTTCGCGTATGGCGCCCTGAACCCGACGCTGCCGGCAAGCGGCTCCCCGCGGCCGGGATTAAAGGCGATGGCCGCCGCCGTTTCGGTCATGCCGTAGGTTTCGAAAAGCCTTATACCGGTGCGCTTCTCGAACCGCTCGCCGACAGCCTTGGGCAAGACGGCACCGCCGGTCAGCGCCATCCGCACGGAGGCGACATTGCTGTTGCCGATGGGCACCTCGGCGAACGCCGCAATGGACGTCGGCACGCCGCTGACGATCGTCGCTTTAAATCGCTCAACAATCCGCCAGTAGTTTTGAATGATTCGCGGAAGCCGCAAGCTGTAAGGCGACGGGATGATAATGTGCCCACCCGCCGCCAGGACCGACAGTCCCGCCGTCACCGTGCCGCCGACGTGGAACAGCGGAAAGCCGTTGATTGCCGTGTCGAACTCATCGAGGCCGTGAACTTGGGCAAAGCCCCACGCGGCATGGATTTGATTGCCGTGCGTCAGGCGCACAAGCTTCGGGCGTCCCGTGGTGCCGCCGGTGTGAAAGAGCGCGCACACCGTGTCGCGGTCAGCCGTCAGCTGAAAGTCCAGGGTGCCGCTCTGCGCCGACAGGCTTTCATCGAAGCCGACGATCTTACGACCGGGATCGCTCTTGCCGCCGACGACCAGAATCCGTTGAAGCGACGGCACGCGGTCGATGACGGTGTTGGCCTTCTCCCACAGCGCCGCATCGTCGGCTGCGGAGGGAATGACCAATACCGTCGCCTGTTCGGCGATCAGAAGATCGGCAATGGCGTCGGCGTTGAGCAGGAAGTTTATCGTGCTGGCGACGCCCGCGACTTGAGCGCCAATGAGCGCCGCCGGAATTTGGGGCAGCGCGGGGCAAAGGAAGGCAACAGCACCGCCGGACGGCGATACGCCGAGCGACCGGAAAAGATTGGCCGCGCGCGTAATCTCGTCGAGCAATCCCTTGTGCGATAGCGTGACGGCGCTCTCTTCAGGATCGCCGGCCAGCATCACGGTCAGCGCCGGTCGCTCGGGATGAAGCTGCGCGGTGGCCTCGAACAGCTGGTAGAGATTACGTGCGGGCACGAGCTCATCGTAGGGCGATCGTTCCAGCGCCTCGATGTCGGCCATCGTGGTGACGGTCCTGGAAAATTTGGTCGTCCTTGGCGCGTTCCTTGGCATGGCCTGCCCTTTTGCTGGCGTCTGGATTGTTCGTTTGAGCATGATCTTGTCCGAAGACCGGTTTCCACTTTTCGGGATCATGCTCTAATGCACCGTAGCGTACATGATCGGCTCCTCAGTCGTTCGGTGCCCGCGAATTCTTCGACCATACATCCCTGGCGCGAAACCAGTATCCGGTCGGAGAGACGCTGAATCTCCGCCAGGTACGAAGAAATCACTACGACTGCCAGCCCCTCGTCGGCAATACGGTTGATGAGTTGATGGATTTTCGCGGGATCGACCGGGAAGTTAAGCGACTGCAGGAATTGCTGGCCGGAGATGGAGATGCCGCGCAGCCGGTTGAGCGGCTTGGCGTCGCTCAAGTACAGATTCTGCGCGACCGTCAGCGAGGAACCAAGCTGGTTTCCGGATACGCCATCGCGATGACATGTCGGAATGCATCCGCGGGATTTGCCGGCGCAATTTGCTTGGCGTTGAGAAGGAGCTCTCCCGACGAAGGTGGGATTGGCATGACGTCCGATTAGACCTCAAGAACTAAAACGGACGTCGTGGCGCGTCAGCTTCGTGCCTAATAGCAGACCCAAGAAGTTTTCCAGCTGACATTGTCCGCGGACTTCACGCCGTGACCGGCAGCCTGTAGGTTTGGCGCGCCGCGTTGAAGAAGAGATCGGCTTTTTCGCCGGCGCTGTAGCTCGCGGCCAGGCGCTTGAACGCGTTCCACATCACGCCGTAGCTGTAGTAGCGTTTGTCGACAGGGAAATTGCTTTCGAACATGGCGCGGTTGGTGCCGAAGGCGTCGACGCAGGTCTCTACAAACGGACGCCATGACTCGGCCAGTTCCTCCGACGAGGGGGGCATCGGCCGTTTTTCGAAATCGAAGCCGAAAACATGCATGCCCATGCCGCCAAGAGTCCCCAGGGGCGTCGCGGCATTGCCATGCGACCCAGTCTTACTCGGATTTGAAATGGCTCGTCCTAAAACGGTCGAAGACCTTGGTTCGTCGATCGGTCCCATCGAACGGGAAACGCTCAACGATCGGGTCTATCGCGAGCTCAAGAACTCTATCATGGCAGGCGCTTTCAAGCCCGGATCCGAGTTGACGCTGCGATCGGTCGCAGCGGCGCTCGGCACGAGCTTCATGCCAGTGCGCGACGCGATGCGGCGCCTCGTCACCGAACGCGGATTGGAGATTTCGGCCTTCGCGCACGATCGCGATACCGATCCTGAGTGCCGAAGAATTCCTCGAATTGCGTCACGTTCGTGTTTTGCTCGAAGGAGAAGCTGTCGCTTTGGCCGCCGAAAAGATTACGGAGCGGCAACTCGCAAATGTGCGGACGATACTCAAAAAGCTAGAAAGCCTCAGTAAGGAGCGGCGCGGCCAGTTCTGGGCGCTCAATCTCAAACTGCACTTTGCTATCTACGAACTCGGCGCAAGCCCGTTGATGCTCTCGATCATCGAGTCCTTGTGGCTGCAGCTTGGACCCATTTTGGCTCGGGTGCCGGTTTCCCGCGCCTTGAATGACAGTGCCGACCCGCATCAGCTATTGGTGCGAGCGCTCGAAAAGCACGACCCCGAAGCGGCACGCGCCGCCCTGGCAGCGGACCTCACCCAGGCGACCGAACAAGTCATGAAAGAGCTGGCACGTCAGCAGGCTGTTCGCGCCTGAGGCACGTCCCTGCCACCCGGCTGCGCTCGTTCAATCGTCCAGCAACATCGGAAATTCGGGAACCGCAATGCAAACGTTCAGTTTCGGCGCTCGTGACAACAGCATTATTCAATTCGCCTACACGGTCGACAACATACAACAGGGAATGCGGCGCTATGCGGACCTGCTCCGGGTCGGGCCGTGGTTCCTGATTGGACCGTTTGTCCCGGCCAAAGGCCTCTATCGCGGCGCCGTCACCACCATGCGGATCAGCTTGGCCGTGGCATTTGCAGGCGAGGCCATGGTGGAACTGATCGAACAGCACGATGAGGCGCCATCGGTTTATCAGGAGACCCTGAAGGCACGCGGTGCGCACGGTTTCCATCACTGGGCGATCGGCGCCAGAGATTTCGAAGCGACCATTGCTCGGTTCAAGTCACAAGGATATCCGGAGGCGTTCTCGGACATATCGCCGCGCGGCGTCCGCGTGGCTTACTTCGACACAACGCGAGATTTGCCCGGCATGCTCGAGATCATCGAGATGACCGCCGATGTTGAGGAGCAGTACCGGCGCATGTATCAGGCTGCGAAGGATTGGGACGGCCGACACGCCGTCATCGAGCTACAGCCGAAGAAGACGGGATAATCGCGCAATACGGGAACAAAAGCAGTCAATCCTGCTCTTTCAGGACGAAGCGCGGGTTCGCTCCCACAATTCACGCAAATATTCTTCCACGAATACATCGCCGACTTTGTCACCACCGCGCCGGCCGAGCGCCTCCATCACGCGCTTTGACCACCGCTCTACATGCGCATTCAGTGGCGGCCGCGTGGATAGAATGAGCTTCATTGCCTCTCGTTCATTGTTGCCATCTGGCCAGGGAAAATCGGTGAGATTTTTGCCCGACGTCATCCACTTATCCGGGTCAAGAAGATCGGCAAGTGACGTCATGGGCAATATCTTTCATCAGGACCCGCCAGCACTCAGTCGCTCTTCCTTGACGACTATTCAAAAATTGAAACCGTCGCAGGCCATTTCGTTGTCCGCTGCGAAGGCGAAGGCCGGAAGTAGCCATCCCGGCGACTCGGTCCACTTTCCGGAGCCGGCCGCATCCCGCCACGCCCAACGTACGACATTCTCTTTCACGGGGTTCTTCCTAACGCCGATATCCAATGGATAGATTTGCATAACCTTCGCGACGATCAGCTTCCCGCCAATGGTCATTCGGTAGCATCGGCCAACCTTTATGCGGTCTTCTATCAGCGGCATTTTGGGCATTTCACTTCTTTGGCGCGTCCCACAATTCCCCTGGGTGCACCTTTTCCCACAGTTGATGTTCTAGAAATAAGCCAAGTGTATCTTTTACATTCTTGTCCCGCACGGCTGCATCCGGTTGAGGATCGTTGATTAAATTGTGCAGGCGTGAGAGCTCCTTCGGGCTGAGATGAAGAATGGGGGCGTCATATCGTTCAAGACTTTGCGTCCTTTTAAGATAGTCATAGTCCTCGTCCGAAAGGCCCCAAGCGACCGCGGAAGATGTTACGGCCAAGAGCAGCCCGACCGCCGTCGCAGGCACCAGCCCGCAATTTCTGTGTTCGTTGCGCAATTTATCGCTCTGTTGAAAATTGCTTCAGAGCGAGCTTTCCGGCCTGACTGGCTTCCTCCCACGATGCGAATTGAACCAGCGATCCTTCCACGGGAAGGCCTGTCTGTGGCCGAAGCTCCCAACCATACCGGTTAGGTGCCGGGAAGCGATGCGTCACTACGACATGCAGCTCAGACGCCGTACGCTGCGGCGGTGTTCCTAGTCGCGCCTGCCAGCGGCGCTCGAAATCGCGCGCGCGGTATCGAGAATAGTTCTGATACAAGGCGATCTCCGTTCTTTAAGCCGGCATACATCCGAGTGCCGGCACCTCGATATGTGCGTGCAGCGCCGTCCGCGCGCTCGGCGGCGGGAGATTGAGAACCGGCGCCTGTCCGAGATTCAGAAGCGAATGGGACGCGCCGGGCCGTTTCGGCCGATGGTTCCCGGGGCCACGCGAGGCTTCATCGGCAGCAGGCCCTCACGCTGCAACTTTTTGCGGGCCAGCTTGCGGGCGCGGCGAATCGCTTCCGATTTCTCCCTAATTCTCCTTTCGGACGGCTTTTCGTAGTGACCGTGCAGCTTCATCTCGCGAAAGACGCCCTCACGCTGCATCTTCTTCTTCAAGACCTTAAGGGCTTGGTCGACATTGTTGTCGCGCACGAGAACTTGCACTCGGTATTCCTCTTTGATCGAGCGATTGCCAGGACCGATGCCGCGGCGCTCGGGCCGCTGGCACACGGATATGTACGAATCCGCGGCTAATGGCGGCCACGATACGCCTCGATATTGAGTTTCCGCCTGCTGACGGGCACAATTGGCTGCGATTTGCGAGAAAAGGCGACCTCGCTAGGTCGCTTTTTTAGGGCAGCCCTTCGGAAGAGCGAGCGCGCTCATCTGTATACACCATATTCAGCGCACCCGATATCTAAATAACGATCGGTGTCACTCTTTTGTGCTCTGCCGTTTGGACGATGAAGTTGACGATTCCCTTGCAATCCCCACATTGAAACCGTTGGTTTATCTATATTGGTGCGCCGGCAAGCGCTGCGACGGCGATTGGAACGTCGGCTCCAGGAGATTTTAGCTATTTTCGCCGACCGCACTTGTTGCTGACGGCCCGTGCAAGAAGCTCCCGTTCGAGGCGGTTGTGGTCAGCAAGCGCAGCGGGGCTTTAGGGCGGCACCAAGGCTCTGCGAGCGAGCGAAGCGCGCATAACAAGCCATTGGGTCTAGCAGCTCGCGCACACTCACCGTTCGGAGCGAGCGCGTTTAACGCTCGGACCGAGCATCACTCGCAATTGTCAGGGAGTAAAACGATGAAAGACACTCCAAGGCCGATCATTAATAGGCGCCGGTCCACAGCGGCAGCGGCATTTGATCCACGCTCGAAGCGATGGACAAACGGCGCCGCCCGCATCGAACCGAAGAAGTCTCAAGACGCCCGAAGAAACTATGAGCAGTATCTGGCTCTCGCCCGCGCTGAAGCCCAAATCGGCAACACAATCGGCGCGGAGACCTACTATCAGTACGCTGAACATTATTTTCGGTCGCTGTCCTCAGATCGAGAAGGAGCATGAGAGCAGTGACCACACTGCGGCCTGCGTGCAGCGTGATTCAGGTTGGCCTCAACACGGCGCGAAAGAGGCGTGCAGCTTTAGCTAGCCCGCAGCGATGAACCGGCCGCTTTGATAATTTTCAGACGGCACGGCAAGGAAACGCCACAGGTGCACGGGAAGTTTGCCCTCGAATTATCCATCGGCGGACGATGATCCATAGGACGGAAGCCTGTAGGGATAAGGCGCTAAAGTGCCAGCGCGCTGCGTTAATCGCCACCGATCCCAAAGCACGAGCTGCCTACCGCGATATGGCGCGTCAGCGGCGCGAGATTGCGGAATAAGCCGAGGCATTGGACCGAAGACAGCCCGCGCGCGGAAAAGCACCGTAACGTGCCTCAGAAGCATGCGGCTCCATGCCGACTGGGCTTTTTGGCCGAGAAGGGAGCATGAACGTTCGCTCATGGTGCTTAGTCAAGCGTCTCAGACGGACATGGACGGTGACGCAATCAGATTCCCATGTCCCGATCGTGATACAACCTCAAAACCTCGCTGCGACTTGAAACTACGACGTCCATAGCCTATTTAGGTGATTGCAGCCTCAGGGCTCTGGCGAGCCGCGTGTACGGATCCCCGTCAAACGGTTTCTGGCTCGCCCTTTTCATCGAACGGACACCTGGATCGCGCGGGGTGTCTTGGTACCCGCAACGGACCGCGGCGCATAGGCGCAGCGGCCGCGTTAGCGCGCAAACAGAAAGCTTATTCATTGACTTCCTTCGATGGCTTCGGCCTTAACGAAGCGATCATGCGTGCGATCGCAGAAGAAAAGTACGCCACTCCCACTCCAATCCAAGAACAAACGATCCCGATCGTCATGTCGCGTCGCGACGTGATTGGCATCGCTCAGACCGGCACCGGAAAAACCGCCGCCTTCGCCCTACCGATCTTGCACCATCTCGTCACGGGTAAGCGGCCGCCGGAACGCAAAGGCTGCCGCACCTTGGTGCTATGCCCGACGCGCGAGCTTTCCAGCCAAGTCCTCGACAGCTTCCGCGCTTACGGCCGCCATCTGGGCATCCGCAGCACGCTGGCGATCGGCGGCGTTTCCATGGGTGGGCAAGTACGGGCCCTGCTCGACGGTGTGGATGTCCTCGTCGCCACGCCGGGCCGGTTAATCGACCTTGTCAAGAGCAATGCGCTTCGGCTCGGCGGCGTCGAATTTCTCGTGATCGACGAGGCCGACCGAATGCTCGACATGGGCTTCATCGGCGATGTCCGCAAAATCGTATCCAAACTGCCGCTGGAACGGCAGACGTTGCTGTTCTCGGCGACCATGCCTGACGCCATTATTGAACTTGCGGCACAAATGCTGCGCAACCCGGCAAGGGTTGCCGTGACACCGGTCGCTTCGACGGTCGAGCGCATCGAGCAGCGCATCATCCGTGTCGATCGCGGAGCCAAGCCTATCGTCCTCGTCGACGTGTTGCGGCGTGAGACCATCGACCGCGCCTTGATCTTCACGCGGACCAAACATGGCGCGGACAAGGTTGCGCGTAGCTTGATCAAAGCGGGCATCGCGGCGGGAACGATCCACGGCAACAAGTCGCAAGGCCAGCGCGAGCGCGTGCTTGCTTCCTTTCGCAAAGGCGACGTTAAGACTTTGGTAGCCACGGATATAGCTGCGCGCGGCCTCGACGTGGACGGCATCAGCCACGTTGTGAATTTCGATCTACCGAACGTCCCCGAAACCTACGTGCACCGCATCGGCCGCACGGCGCGTGCGGGAACCAACGGGATCGCTATCTCATTATGCGATGCCGAAGAAGCCGGATTGCTGCATGATATCGAGAAACTGATCCGCAAATCCATTCCGGCAACGGATCGCCGCACGCACTCCGGTCAGCCGCGGACGCCAGCCTCGCGAAGTCGTGCCGCGCCGAGGTTGGCGCCTTCCTCGGGCAACCGCCAACGGCGGCGCTACCGCGACGACCCGGCGCGTTCTGATAACCCGCACAAACAACACACCAGCAGGGCGGAACCACGCAACGGGCAGCGTGATCAGGCGGATGATTCGTCAGGCGCAATTGCTTACGTCGCTTTCCTGCGATGCTCGGCTCCGAGGCGCGAGCGAGCGTAGCGCGCATCGCGTTCGGCAAACAAGGATGGCGAGATGGCGAAGGAAGAGCTTCTGCAATTTGAAGGCCTCGTAACGGAGATATTGCCCGATGCCCGTTATCGCGTTCAGCTTGATGCCGGCCATATGGTGGTCGTCTACACGGCCGGGCGAATGAAAAGGAATAGGATCAAGACCCTCGCCGGCGACCGGGTGACGGTGGAGGTATCGCCCTATGACTTAGACAAAGGAAGAATGATCTTTCGCCATAAGGATGAACGTGCCGGATCCGGCGGCCGGCCGACACAGCGCAACCACTTCCGCCGGCGGTGATCAACGATGCTCAATGAGTTTGCCGATAACGACAACAATGTCACACCACACCAAAGCAAAATCATGCGGATATTCGTATTCAGATCTGAGGCAAATCCTCACCTTCGTGCATTTGGAGGCGATTTGGCTGGCAACCAACTTCCGAAGCAGCTCGGCCCCTGGCATGCGATCGGCGCCGTTGCGCCCGGCCAAGACCCTCCCCACAAACTCTCCCGCGATGTGATCGAGGCGGCTATCAAGGACCAAGGCTTCCAGCTTTGGCGCTTTAGTAAGCGCGACTGAGTGCGATCGGATCTAGTTAGATTTCGGCGAAATCGGCGACAGACATAGTACGGAACCCGGCCAACGGAGCATTTGCGATGACAGCGCGCACCCACAGGTTCAAGGTTGGGCAAACCGTCAGTCTCATTCCATCGATATTTCGGGCTGCGGCACCGGGCCACTTTGAAATCGTTAGCCTGCGACCGGTTGAAGGCGAAACGCCCCGGTATCGGATCAAAAGCCGGAACGAATTGCACGACCGCGTTGTTGCGGAGACCGACCTCATCCTGTCCGCGCTTTGAAGCTCTATTGATTGAAAGAACGGGGAGATATTGGGAACAATGACGAAGGGAACTCACAATGTTCAAGATACTTGAGCTCAAAAACACGGAATCGGCGCTGCCGGCGCAAGTGGGATACGGCTACAATACGCGCGAACAAGCCTTGGCTGCGGTCAAAAAGCATCTAACGACCTTTAGGGCATCCGGACGAAATCCAGAAGGAGACTACTGGTGGGTACGGGATTCTGAGGGCCTGCGAAAGTGCTGGATTTCCAGTGCCGACTGAAGAAGACGCTGCGGCCAATGCTCAATTTCCCAAACCAGAGCCGAGTCTTTGATCAAACCCGACGTGCGGTCCGGTTCTGGGGACACGACAGCGCGATGGAATGGTCATTCTTTGTAACCGAAGACGCGCTCAAACAGTTGCAACCGAGCGTGGAGCGCAATGAAGAAAGCTTGCTGCTCGCCTTTGATACCCATCGGGCGGCTATCCACGCTGCCGCAATGAGGGCGTATGAGCGGAAGCGAAGGGGCTCCTATGAGCTTGCGGTCGCAGACTTTTGAGTTCGGATCGAACGCGGTGCAGCGACAAGGATAATTTCTTGTCGAAACGGCTTTGCGGTCATCGGCGCCTGCAAATGACGAGGCGTCCTGGCCTTACTCTATTTCTTGTTCTTTTCCGCCTTCGGCCTTTCTCGCAATTACTTCCTAATTGCCTGCGCCCTTCATACTCTCTTTGCTCGCTGTGAACCTTAGCTTTCGCCCCAAAGGCGCTTGAAGTCGGCAAGCACCGCGGCAATCAGCTTTTGCCTGCGCGGATCTTGCGCCGGCTGCGTTGCAGCAAATAGATTGAGCAGATAGCGGGCTTTTTCCGCAGCCTCATGCCAATTCGCCGCCGGCGACGCTAGCAAGTGGGTTTCCAGTTCCTCTTGCCGCAGGCGTAGCGCTTTTTGGTCAGTCTCCACGTCAGCCAGCAATCGGCGGAGTTCAGTAGCCTTCTGAGCGGCCATTCCCCGATGCAGATCGAGGTCGATCGTCTTATCAGTCATAGCGCATTGCGTCGCGTTAGAGGATAGTCCGTGCTTTCGTACAAGCGACGGATGTCGTCGCTGCCGTATCGCTGCTCATTCACTTCGAGAAACGCGCCCACAAGACATGAGGGCGGCATGTCTTCCATCGCGAAACGGATGGCTTGCGCGGCCTTGGCAAATCGCTTGTACCCGAACGACTGACGCTGGCGCATTCGCCCGCGATTCGGGAACAACTCGGCTAAGGCATTGTAATCAAAATCCGCCATCGCTTTGACCTCGCGGATTGAGCGTTCTTTGAACGACATCCATCGCACAATGCGATCAATGTAAGATCAAAATGCGCCATTACTAGTCCGCAATGGAAACTCTTGTGACAGTGCGAACAAGTTTAGCGATATCCCTCTGGCTATCCGGCAATCCGCAGTGGACGTGGCGGGCTGCATGCTGTACGATTATAGTATTAGCAAATACAGATCGATCTGGCCCAAACGCCGGTAAGGCGCGTCAGTCGCGCTGACTTGCCCGCTCAACGCGCGGCTTAACAAGGGACGCCGTCCCATAAAGCGGTCCCACGTTGATCATTGCGCGTCGGCGAACGAGCGGCACTGCCCGGCAAAACGACGGCCATCGAAAGATCCGCCGGGAAAAGAAGCTTTGCATGACGAACATCGATGCGCACGTGGTGAAATTTCAATGCCCGAGCTGCGGTCACGACCTTGAACAAAGCATTGGGCGATTGAAGTCCAGCGAGCCCATGCAATGTCCTGGCTGCGGCATTGGCATCAACATCGACACCAACCGCTTGGCCAACGCCGCGGAGGAAATGCACAAGGCACTTGAGAAAGCGCCTCCGGAGATCACGATCAAATTCTATCGGTGAGGTCGCACCAAACCGTTGGCGGCGGTTACACCCGTTGTCGGAAAGGGAGAGCATTTTGAGCGAAAGACCGAAAGCTGGCACGAACGATGCGCAGATCGACATACGCGCCTTAACCCACGACCTAGCGCGATATCGCCAGCCAAACCACGGACGCAGCGTCGTCGAAATTCTAATTACGATTGGACCTTTCATCCTCCTTTGGCTGCTGGCGTGTCTCTCACTGCGCATCGGATATGGATTTTACTTGTTGCTGACCGTTCCTGCTGCGGGCTTTCTTGTCCGGCTATTCATGATCCAGCACGATTGCGGTCACGGCTCGTTCTTCCGTCATCGGTTGGTGAACGACTGGGTGGGCCGCGTTATCGGCGTACTGACGCTGACACCCTACGACTTTTGGCGCCGCGCGCACGGCGTGCATCATGCGACATCGGGCAATCTTGATCGTCGCGGCATTGGCGATATCGACACCCTAACCGTGCGCGAATATCAAGCGCTTTCGCGCTGGCGCCGGCTCGGCTATCGCCTCTATCGCCATCCGATTGTTATGTTTGGCGTTGGTCCTATCTATTTGTTCGTCTTACGCCATCGCTTGCCATTTGGTTTGGCGCGGGAAGGGCTGGCACCCTGGATCAGCACCATGGCAACCAACGGCGCGATCGCGTTAGTCGTGGCGGGCATGATGTGGTGCGTTGGCGTAAGGCCGTTCCTACTCGTACAGCTGCCGATTACCTTCGTTGCCGGTGTAATCGGGATGTGGCTGTTTTTCGTCCAACATCAGTTCGAACACACGGTGTGGTCGGAAGGCAGGGATTGGAGCTTCTCCCAGGCTGCGCTCTATGGCAGCTCGCACTACGATCTGCCGGCCGTGCTACGCTGGTTCACAGCCAACATAGGCATGCACCACATTCACCACTTGTGCAGTCGAATTCCTTTTTACCGGCTGCCGATTGCTCTTCGTGACCATTCCGGTCTCGTAACTGTCGGTCGGCTCACTCTGCTTCAGAGCCTTGCTTGCATGCGCCTGGTACTGTGGGACGAGACAACATCTAGGCTTATCACGTTTCGCGAACTGCGAGACTTGGTTGCCGGTGATACCGCGCCGTCGCCTTCAGCGGTCAAAGCGGCGGGCCTGTTGGCCACAACCTCATCAATCCCGACGTAGGACGGCCGGGACTCGAAGCGACAAGTCAATTTTCTCGGGGCATTTCTGTTATTCAACGATCTCATGGAATTCACGCACTATGATCGGCCATAAAGATTTTTCCATGGTCGTACGGCGCTGCGCACCACCGCCGAGACCATGGGGATGGGAGATTTATCGCGCGGGCAGAAAGAGCGCGATTTAATGCTCAAAGACTTTCTTCAAGACCGTGATCGAAGCGAATCGTGCGGGAAGCGCGGCGCTCGTATCATTGCTGAGTGAGCACTCGGACTAACAGCGCGATCATGGTTGGCATTTTATATTTGTCCTAATTTGTTCTGCGGACTGCCCTAATCCAAAAGTGATTGGCCTTTCGCGTCGCTCAACCCCATATTCGCCTATCACCGACTGAGGCATGTCCCTGGGCGTCGGTGGCTGAGAGACCGATTGCGCTCCCGCCTGTAAGGCAACGGAGAGCACATCATGGCTGCTATCGGCATCAAAATCATGCGTGAGGCTTCTTACGATCCAGAGACCGTAAATCTTCTGAGCGGCGCTTTCGAGAATGCATGGCTGCGGGTTCAAGCGACCGGCAATCGGCTTGCCCGACCGGGCTACGCCAATGTGATGCGCGAAGTGATGGCCAAACATATCCTCAATTTGGCGCAGCACGGTGAGCGAGACGAATCTGAACTCAGTGACAGCGCAGTTCGGTTTTTCACCACGAATTACAAAGCATAGGCCGGAACTACTGAATTCGCATGGACGAGCGCACTGGATGCGCCGACCGCTTCGTTCGTCACCAAAGAGTCGAGCGGTATCCCCGACTAGTTACGACCGCACCCAATGGAGAGCGGCATGACTATCTCCGCGGTCTGGTGGCCGACGCCTGGTCGTTGGCGACGTGCCAAGGCAGGACTGATCGAATAAGTCCGCTAACGTCGCTCATGGCAGCTTTGCCCTGGCGGGCGTCACGTCTCGGGCTTCCGCCACTCGTCAAGCATAACCTTGCCGGCAAGCGTCAAACCGGAAAGCGCCTTTGTGAGCGGACGAGCAAAAAGCTGAGCTTTCAGAGGAAGTTAGTGGTGGGCGCACAAGGACTCGAACCTTGGACCCGCTGATTAAGAGTCAGCTGCTCTACCAACTGAGCTATGCGCCCTAACCACGAGGTCAGGCACTTCCACCATGAACGCGGCGCAGCCGCGGCGCCGGGGGCGCCCGCTGCGGGTAACGGCCTGGCTTGAAGAAGACCCGGACCTTCGCGCGAGCCGTATTTAGGCCATTGCGTCGGGGATTCCAAGCGGGGAAAATCGGTTAAAGATTCGCGGCGCGTGCGACGCGGGAAACCTCATGCGGTTGGCTATGCTTGTCATGTCTCTGCTTGCTGCCGCGTCTGGCGCGGCCGGGGCGCAGACCGCAACCGTGGTCGCGCCGGCGGCGACCGTCTCCGGCGTCACCATCACCAATGCGGGAACCTATACGGCTCAATCGGTGAGCGCGCCGAGCCGCGCCGGCCAATTGTCGCCGACCGGCACGGTCGGGACAGCATCCAATTGGCATTTCGTTTCGAACGCGACCGACGTCGCCGGCCAGGTCGGCACCCAGTTCGGCATCGAGTTTCGCATTGACGGCAATCCCGCTGGCGACGGCGTGACGCTGCACCTGGTGCTGAACTTTCCGCCACAGGGAATCCGCAATCCAAATACCGGCGATATGATGCATACGGCCAATATCGCCTTTCCCAACCTGAAAATCGGCGCGCTTTGCCTGCTCGGGTACGGCTTCGACAATGCCTGGGAAATCGTTCCGGGGGTCTGGACCGAACAGATCTGGTATCAGGACCGCATGCTGGCCGAGCGGGCCTTCACGGTGAGCAAGCCGGAATAAGCGGCGGATTCTCAGAGCATGATCCGGAAAAGTAGAAGCCGGCTTTCCGAAAAGATCATGCTGCGCTGAAAGTTGGAGCACAATGCTTCGATCGGAAGCGATTGTGCTCTAGGCGGCGCAAGTGCGTGTGAGGGAGGTCGTTTTGCGATTTCCAATCGCGCTTCTTACGGCCCTTGCTTGCGTACTCGGCGGCGCGTCGAGCGCGCGCAGTCAGGTCTCTGACGACATCGTCAAAATCGGCGTGCTTAACGACCAATCGGGCCTCTATGCCGACCTGGGCGGTCCAGGCTCGGCGATTGCCGCACGCATGGCGGTCGAGGATGCCGGCGGTTCGGTGCTCGGCAAGCCGGTCGAGATCGCCATCGCCGACCACCAGAACAAGGCCGATATCGGCGCGGCGATTGCCCGCCGCTGGTTCGATGCCGAACACGTCGACATGGCCATCGGCTTTGACAATTCCGCGGTGGCACTTGCCGTCGAGCAACTCGCGGCCGAACGCAACCGCATCGCCATTGCCGGCGCGGTCGGCAGCACGGCCTTCACCGGCAAAGCCTGCACGGCGACCGAGGCATCGTGGATCTACGACAGCTACGCGCTGACGACGAGTCTCTGCCCGCGCGGTCGTCGCCGAAGGTCGCGATACCTGGTTCTTCCTCACCGTCGACTATGCCTTCGGTCATTCGCTCGAATCCGACGCGACCAGCGCGGTGCTCGCGGCCGGCGGCAAAGTGCTCGGCAGCGTCCGCCATCCGCTCAACACTGCCGACTTCAGCTCCTATCTGCTGCAGGCGCAGGCATCCGGCGCGAAAGTCGTAGCGCTCGCCAATGGCGGCGGCGACATGGTCAACGCCATCAAACAGGCGGGCGAGTTCGGGCTGGCGCGCGGCGGTCAAACCGTGGTGGCCTTGCTGGTTTTCGTAACCGACGTGCACAGCATGGGATTGCAGACCGCACAGGGGCTGAAATTCGTCACCGCCTTCTATTGGGATCGCGACGAAGCGAGCCGGGCCTGGTCGAAGCGCTTCTTTGCGCGGCACGGAAGCATGCCGACCATGGCGCAGGCCAGCGTCTATTCCGCGATCCGGCACTATCTCACGGCCATCGCCGCAGCCGGCACCGACGAAGCCAAAGCGGTGATGGCCAAGATGCGGGAGCTTCCGGTCGACGACTTCTATGCCAGGAACGGCCGACTGCGCGAAGACGGCCGCCTCGTCCACGACATGTACTTCGCCGAAGTGAAGAAGCCTTCGGAATCGAAGAAGCCGTGGGACGATTACAAAATCCTCGGCACCATTCCGGGCGCGAGCGCGTTCCGCTCGTTGGCGGACGGCGGCTGCCCGCTGGTGCGTCGGTGACTTGGCACGTCATTCCGGGGCCGAGCGGAGCGAGGAGCCCGGAATCCATAACCCGTGCGGCCGCGATGCGGACGCCATGATCCTCTCGCTCACGGAATATGGATTCCGGGCTCGCGGGCCTCGGCCCGTACCCCGGAATGACGTTTCACCCTACATCGGTCGAATGGATGCGGCGCTCGCCGACCGCGATCGCTTCGCCCATGCCGCGCAGCCGCCGCGCCACGAGCTTGTTGAGCGCGGCAAGATAGGCTTTCGCCGAAGCAACGAGCGTGTCGGGATCGGCGCCTTTGGCGGTGACCGTGCGGCCGTTCTCCGACAGGCGCACCGAGACTTCGGCCTGCGCATCGGTGCCTTCAGTGACGGCGTGCACCTGATAGAGCTCGAGCACGGCCTCGTGCGGCACCATCGCCTTGATGCAGTTGAAAGTGGCGTCGACCGGGCCGTTGCCCTCGCACTCGGCGATCGCGGGCTTGCCGTCGATATCGACTTTCATGGTGGCGCGCTGCGGCCCGTGGGTGCCGGCGATTACCGTGAGCGAGACGAGCTTGATATGATCCTGGAAGGTCGCGATCTCCTCGTCGACCAGCGCCTCGATATCCTCGTCGTAGACGTGCTTCTTGCGATCGGCCAAAGCCTTGAAGCGGACGAAAGCATCTTCAAGCTGATTGCCGGCGAGCCGGTAGCCCAGTTCCTCGAGCTTATGCACGAAGGCATGCCGGCCGGAATGCTTGCCCATGACCAAAGAGGTCTGCTTCACGCCGACATCCGCCGGCACCATGATCTCGTAGGTCTGCGTGTGCTTGAGCATGCCGTCCTGATGGATGCCGCTCTCATGCGCGAACGCGTTCCGCCCGACGATTGCCTTGTTGTATTGCACCGGGAACGAGGTGACCGCAGCGACGAGCTTCGAGGCGCGGGTCAGCATCTTGGCGTGGATGTCGGTCCAGTACGGCAGCACGTCGTTGCGCACCCGCATCGCCATGACCAATTCCTCGAGCGCGGCGTTGCCGGCGCGCTCGCCGATGCCATTGATGGTGCACTCGATTTGCCGTGCGCCCGCTTTCACGCCGGCGAGCGAGTTTGCTACCGCCATGCCGAGATCGTTGTGGCAATGCACCGAGAAGCGCGCCAAGTCTGAATTCGGCACGCGTTCGCGCACCATCTTGATGAGCGCAAAATATTCCTCCGGCACCGAATAGCCGACCGTATCGGGAATGTTGATGGTGGTGGCTCCGGCCTTGATCGCGCCTTCGACGCAGCGGCAGAGGAAATCGTGCTCGGTGCGGGTGCCGTCTTCGCTCGACCACTCGACGTCGTCGGTGTGGCTGCGCGCGCGCGACACCTGCGCGATCACCATCTCATAGACCTCGTGCGGCTCCTTCTGGAGCTTGTATTTCATGTGCACGGGCGAGGTGGAGAGGAAGGTGTGAATGCGCCGGCGCTCGGCCGGCCTGATCGCCTCCGCGCAGCGGTCGATGTCCTTGAAGGCGGCGCGCGCGAGCCCGCAGATCACCGCATTTTTGGTCCGTTTGGCGATCTCGTTGACCGCGGCAAAGTCGCCATCCGAGGCGATCGGGAAGCCGGCCTCGATCACGTCGACACCCATCTCGTCAAGCAAGGCGGCGACTTCGAGCTTTTCTTCGTGCGTCATGGTCGCGCCGGGGCATTGCTCGCCATCGCGCAACGTGGTGTCGAAAATGATGACGCGGTCCTTCTCGGATCTCACGGATTCGGCCTTGCTAGGCTCTGATTTGCCTTGAGCGCTCATAATGTCAGGTCCTTATCGGCGGCGCCGGGCCAACAGGTGGAAGACGGTGTTGGAGGCGCTGTTTTGGGTCGCTTGGGTTCGGTGGCTTTGCGTCCAACCCCTGAGTGCCCAGGCGAAAATGCCCAGCCGGCGCTCAGGGGGCGCTAAGGAGCAGAAGGCCGCCAAGAACCAGCGTGAGGGCAACGCCGGACACAGCCGTGCCGGCTGCCGGGCCCATCGCGCTGATTTGGTGGCGGATTGCCATCATCTTCCCTCAGGTCCACCATCCTGGACCGCGGTAAAGACCGCGTAAACCTTATGTGGGACCGAAGCCTTTTTAACGGAATACCCGGTCCCGGCGCAAGGCCGGATCTAGCCCTCTGCGTGAGACGCCGACGATGCTCCGCGTTGTGAAAGTCCCGATCGGCCTTTGGCGAAGCGCAGCCGCGTGGTCGATCCGCGGGCTTGGCATCGCAATCGGCACGGCACTTGCCGCCGTTTATCTGTTGCTCATGTGGAAGTCGCCGCCGGACATCGACTGGCCGCATGCGCGCCTGCGGAGCGTGATGGGCCTGTATCTTGTCTTTCCGCTGCTGCTTTCTCGCCGGCCCGATCTGGCCATTCGGCTGGGTCGCTGCCTTGTCGCGCCAATGCGATCCGCTCGAAAAAAGTGCAAAGACATTCGCAAAAAGGACAGGGAGACTGACCTATGATCGTTGAATTCGTTCAGTTCACATATCCACCCGGCCTGAGCCGTGAACAGATACTTGAAGACGCGCGAACGACCATTCCGCGCTGGCGAGGCAACAAAGAACTCATTCGCAAACACTACATTGTCGGCGAGGACGGCAGCGGCGGCGCGTTCTACATCTGGCCGTCGAAAGAAGCGGCGCAACGCGGTCACAATGCGGAATGGCTCGCCAACATCAAGGCGCGCACCGGCTCGGTGCCGACCATCCGCTATTTCGACCTGACGATGATCGTCGACAACGAGGCCGGCACGGTCACCGAATTTCCTCCTAACGCCGCGGCGGCGGCGGCGGAGTAGCGCGGAGCCGGATTGCAGGCGTCATTCCGGAACCTCGTGAAGCAAGGGGCCCGGAATAGCCGCGGGTTAATCCGTATTGGCATTGAGCGCGGTTCCGCGTGACTGTGGTTATGGATTCCGGACTTGCCGCTGGCGCGGCAATCCGGAATGACGAACCCATGGTGCGGATAGCAATGTGAAATCACTCCACCCCATAATGCCGGTGGCAGGCGGCGCATATGCCGTCGAGCTGATCACTCACCTGCGAGATCGTTTTCAGATCGTGGACCTCGGCGGCGACATAGGCCTTGCTGGCGGCTTCTGCCAACCTTTGCACGTAGAACGTCCACTGCGTGTCCAGCGCCCGCTCGGGAATCATCAACGCGTTGGTCGCTTCGGCAAGCGTGGCGGCGCCGCTGACGACCCGCTCCCAATCATCTTCGGTCTTTGGAGACAGATCATGCTCGCCCTTTTCATCGATGACGACGCCGTTGACGCTCCAGACGATCTTTGCGGCCGGCGTGAGCACGTGCTCCATGAAAGTCTTCATGTCGACATAGGCGCGAAATCGCGGCGGCCCAGCGTCTTCGCCAAGCGACGGCGATAAGGCCGCGCCAGCAGCGAACAGCGCGACCACAATGCCGGGAAAAATGCGATTACGGTTGGGCATGCCGCTCATCCGGGTTGCATGGTAAAGCCGATCCAGCGCCCGCAGGCTACCACCGCAACCCACAACAGGATCGACAAACCTCCGGCCAGCCGCGCCGGCAGCGGCAGCCGCCGGTCATTCTCCCATTTCGGCAGGTCTCGAGCGCCAAGGAAATGAAAGACCAGCATATTCAGCCCGGCAACGCCGATCAGAAGCATCTTGGCGATGAAAAATCCGTTGCCCAGATATTTGGTGGCGTTGGAAATGAACATGAGGCTGCCGGAGGCGACGGCCACGATAAATGCTCCCCAGGTGAGCGGGAGAATGGCCTGCGTGACGCGACTGACCGGCCATTTGGTTGAAGCGAGGCCGAGAAGCCTCAAATCGACGACGAGAATGGAACCCACCACCAAACAGATGGCGAGCACGTGCACCGATTCAATGACGGGAAACAGCAGATCGTTTTCGCGAATGTTGTCCGCGATGCTGCTGTTCTCGAGAAAAGAAACAAAATCGGCGAACGGCTGCATCATCCCGCCTGCGTGTAGGCAATAAAGCGGCCGGCAAAGATGACGCCGCACCAGGCAAAGATCGAGGCGGTCGCGGCCAGTCGCCCAGCGATGCTGCGCGTATTGTCTTTGTCCCAAAATCCCGGCGACGACAGCGACCACTGGAGCAAGCCGGTGAGCACGAGCGCGAACGCCAGCAGCGCCATCTTGATATAGAAGGCGGTGTTGAGCAGTGAGCGGCGCGGTTCACCGACGATCAGCAGGCTTCCGGTGACCAAAAGGACCAGCACGACCGGCCAGATCAGCGGCAGGAACCGCCGCCCCACATCGAGCAGCGGCACGTCTCGCTGGAGCAGGCGCCATATCCGCAGATCGACCAGGACGGCGGAAGAAAACAGCACGGCGACGCACAGAATATGGATCGTTTGCAGGGCCGGGATGATCCAGCCTACGGTCTGGATCGTGTGACTGAGCGAGGTCGCCGCCAGCCACTTGCTGACATCGCTCAGGATGGCGGCATCGACCATGACGTCACTGATCGGCAGGCGTCAGGCTGAAACTGAGCTCCTGGCCGCTCGGCAGCGTGACGCGCACCAAAAAACCGCCTGAACTGCCATCGCGTAGCGGTGCATAGTGGAACACCGCATGATCGCCGGGCTGCAACGAACGCTTGGTCCAGCCGGAGCGGGTCAAAACGCCCGGGCTCGACACTTCAAACGTCAGGGTCTGCGCGGGCTGACCGTCTTTGGCGTCCGTCTCTATGAAAAAAGTAATGTGCGGATTGGTCCAGTTCACCGTCTTCACGGTGCCCTGTATGTCGCGCGGATGCTCCATGTCGTACGCGGCACCCGAATGGTGCGCGGCCGCGACGCCCCAGAGACTCAAAAGCAGGCCTGCCGCAACAAGTGTGATTTTGGGCGACACCATCGCGCTATTTCATCCTTATTTCGCTGTGCTTATTTCGTCGTGCTGACCGAGCCGTCCGGCCGCTGCGGATGCGAGACGAAAATATCGTTGGCGTATTCGTCCTTGCCGGGAACAAGATCTTCCTGCTCGCACTCGCCTTCGATGATCTCGTAGTGGCGGTCGGGATAGCGGCGGAAAATGCGGGTGGTTTTCCACGGCGCGGTCAAGACCTTGGGCGCAGTGATTTCAAGATCGTCATGCAACTCGTTCGGCTTTGCCAGATGCAGCCGCTCGACGACGTGCATGTCGCCGTTGTTCGGAATGCCGACCGCCTCGCTCGGCGCGATGTAGGCCTGCGGCGCGATCGCTGTGGTATCCACGACCAGCACGTCGCCTTCCCAATGGCCGATCGAATGGCCGTGCAAGGTCAGGTCCGGGTCTTCCGGATGCGGCCGGCCGTCGGTGTAAATCCGGCGCATCCGGTTGCCATCGACTTCGCCGAGCATGGTGACGCGGCCGGGCGTGGTCAGCCACTCGAACGCATTGTGCGTCATCAGCATCCAGCTCGGCATGCCGTGCGGCAGGCAGTGGCTGAGCACCAGAAAGGGCCGGCCGGCTTTCTCCTCGGCGATCAGACGTTGGATCTGAGGCATGACCTCCGGCTTCCAGGGCGGAACGTTTTCGGTTTCCTGGCGGTGCTGATCTTTGACGTCCGGAATCCACACGCCGTCAAAATCGGAAGGCGCGGCGGTAGCGCGAGGCGCCCCGGCGATCCCGATCAGCGCCACGGCAACGCAAAAGATGACGGACTTGAGCAGGGCCGTTTTCATGCGGGGGAGGCTGTTCCTGTAGGACTATGAACTTTACTTCGATTTGTGGCGCGTGCGAAGCCGCAACCGCCGCTTGCCAGTACGCGCATGGAAGGTATGCGCGTTACTTCTTGCGCTTGGCTTTCCCGGACGGATCGGGCTTTTCCGCCTTCAATGCGCGCTCGGCCGCCTTGAGTTCCTCGAGCGCCTTGCCTTCGATATTCGGGTAATCGAGTTTGAGCGTTTCCAAGGCCTCGCAGATCGCAGCGCAGACGATCAGCCAGGCCACGTGTTTGTGATCGGCCGGCACGACATACCACGGCGCTTCCTCGGTGGAGGTCGAGCGGATCATGTCTTCATACGCCGTCATGTATTCATCCCAACGCTGCCGGTCGGTGACGTCCCCCATGGAGAACTTCCAGCGTTTGACCGGCTCTTCGAGCCGCGCCAAAAAACGCTTGCGCTGTTCTTCCTTCGAGATGCGCAAATGAAATTTCACGATCAGCGTTCCGTTCCAAGCGACGTGACGCTCGAAGGCGTTGATCTCCTTGAAGCGGCGCTTCCAAATTTCCTTGCCGGTCACGCTCGGCGGCAGCTTCTGGCATTCCAACATGTCCGGATGCAGGCGCACCACCAGCACTTCCTCGTAATGTGAGCGATTGAAGATGCCAATGCGCCCGCGTTCCGGCAGATATTTTCCTGCGCGCCAGAGAAAGTCGTGCTGGAGCTCCTCGCTGCTCGGCGCCTTGAAGGCGTGCACCTCGCAGCCTTGCGGATTGATGCCGGACATCACGTGCTTGATGACGCCATCTTTGCCGGCGGCGTCCATGCCTTGCAGCACGATCAGCACCGCCCAGCGCCCGTTAGCGTAGAGCCGCTGCTGCATTTCCGCCAGTTGCCTGATGCCGTCGGCGAGGATCGGCTTCACCTTGTCAGCCTCGGTGGAGAGGCCGAACGTTTCGGCGGGATCGTGATCGGCGAGCCGGAAACGGCCCGGCTTGTCGATCCGGCAGGCTTTCACGATCTTCGCAAGCTTCATCGCCACCTCATGGACGTGCACGCACGCAAGCCGTGGACGTATTCCAACCAACAAGCTTAAACTTGCTCTTTAAGCCAATGGGGACTCCATGCGTGTTGTATCCTATTTCGCATCTGTTTTTCTCGTCATGTCCTTAACATCCGCGCTGGGCGCGGACACGGCAGTCGACCGCGCCAAAAAGGACGAAATTGTCTCCGTCCCAAAGGGCGATCCCGACATGGAAGCGGCATTCCGCCAAGCGCGCGAGCCGCTCAAAGGCTTTCTTGAGCTGGCGCGTGCGCCGCGCTCCAGCATCACCAGCATGGCGGTCAAAGTCGCCATCCGCGACCGCGGCGAAACCGAATATTTCTGGATCAGCCCTTTCAAGGAGAAAGACGGCGGGTTCGTCGGCGCGATCGACAACACGCCGCGCAGCGTCCGTAACGTCAAGCTTGGCCAGACGATCACCTTCCAGACGAGCGACATCGTCGACTGGCTCTACCGTGAAAACGGCAAGATGTTCGGGAACTATACCGCTTGCGCGCTGCTCAAGCAGGTGCCGCCGTCGGAACGAAAAGCGTTCGCGCGCGAATACGGCTTGAACTGCGACAGTATTTAACTTGGCATACGACAAGCGCCAGACCACGACGCCGCCAGATAGGCCCGCAAGAAGCGCGGCATGTCCGCATCGACGTCCGCGATGCCGCGCAGAATGCGGATCTCGGAAAATTCGGGCTGCGCCTCGCTCGCCAGATAGCGCAGGACGCGCGCGCACAAATCCTCGGCGCTTTCGCTTGCGGTGACGCGTTTGATCAGGGCGACAAAGCCGTTGTCGCGCACCAACGTCCAGCCCGCCTCCGCCTGCATCGCGCCGATATCCAGGCCGGTCTCTTCGAACAACTCGCGGCGCGCACTGCCGGCAAGGTCGAGCATCCCTGCGTTGATGTCCTCGGGATCGGGCGTGCCGCACGGAAAAAGCCATTGCCCCGCAATGGACGTGAACGGCGCCATGCGGCCGACCAGATAGGCGCCGTCGGCCGCTTGCAGCGCGGCCGCAGCGAACACGTTGAACACGCCGGCGTCGGGACAGCCCCAGTCCCGCCAGGCGAGAAAGCTCGCATAGTCTGTTTCGAAGCTTGAGCCGCGCAGCACGCCATTCGCGACGTTGAAGCGATGCAGCAGGAGCACGCGGCCGTTCCACAAAGCCGGCCGCTCGCGCCGGCGCGCGGCGAAGTGCCGGGCGATGTCTTCAGCCCGCACGTGCGCGAAGTCCCACCGCCACGGCGCGACGGCGATCTCTACACGCTCAAGCGCGACGATGTCGGGCCCGCTGCCTGGCATTGCGCGGTATTAGAGCATGATCCGGAAAAGTGGAAGCCGGCCTTCCGAAAGGATCATGCTCCACCAAAAAATCAGAGCGCCAATCGATTCAATCTGAAACGAAGGCGCTCTAAGCGCCGGATTGGCGCACTGTCACCCATGGCGATCCACAATTGCCATGATTTTCAGGCCCTTTCCGCGCTTCGTCGCACCAATCTCTGCGCCGCCGCCCTTGGCCATCGCAAAGGTCGCGTCGATGAAACATTCTTCTTCATCCAGCGCGCCGCGCTCGCGAAGCTCGTTGGCGATGTCGGTCAAAACCTGGCGGAGAATCTCGTTGCGACACCACGTCTGGAAGCGCCGATGCACAGTTTTGTAGTTCGGATAGCACTGCGGCAGCATGTGCCACTGCGCGCCGGTGTTCAAAATCCAAAGCACCGCTTCAAGAACCAGACGCGTCGGAACAGGCTTGCGGCCTGGACGACCGTCGGGAATGTTCTCCTCCGGAAAGTGCTCCCGGATGCGTTCCCATTCCGAATCAAGCAGTCGAATCATCCACCTTTTATAGCGGATCGACTCCCACCCTCAATTTTGAGATAGGTTCTTCTGTAACGGGCCGCGACTTGTCAATCTCCTCTTGCGTCACCCAGTCGCCGAACTCTCGCTTCTGTCCGGGGTCGGCGCGTGGCCGCCACCTGATGGGGTTTGAATGTGGATGAGGCCGGCCAATCTAGTAAGCGTGGTCGCAATGCCACTGAACCTATCCCGGTCTGACCTCGTCCATCGTCCCGGCGACGGGACTTCGCTTCGAGAAGGCCTGGTGTCGTGACCCTCGCCGAAACTTGTGAGCTCCTCTTGTTAAGCCGCGGCGCGCATGCAACCGTTCGCTTTTTCGAAATCGAAAGTACTGGCGCTAACCCACATGCGGTGCAGCACGACGGCGAGCTTGCGGGCGAGCGCTACCTTCGCCTTCTTCATGCCGGCGCGCTTGGCAAGTCGCATCGCCCAGCTCTTGAGCGCGCCACCGTGGATCGGCCGCGTCAAGATGATATGAGCGGCCTCATAGAGAACGGCGCGCACCGAACTGTCACCTATCTTGCTAATCCGACCGCTGATGTCGGTTTCGCCTGACTGATACTTCTTCGGCGTGAGCCCAAAATGCGCCCCCACCCGCTTCGACGAGGTGAAACGCTTCGGGTCGTCGATCGCGGAAACGTAGGTGAGCGCGACCACTGGGCCAACCCCGGGCGTCGACATCAACAGCCGAACCCGCGCGTCGGCGCGACTGATCTGTCGCACGTTCTTCTCCAGGTTCTTGAACGCGCACAGCGCCGCCGCATGCGTCGAAAGCAGTGCTTCCGCTACCATTTCCAGGCTCGGATGGCCGGCTGCCAGATGATTGATGCGCGCCGCAAAGCTGCGCGAGGTCGTCGGCCCCACCTTGAGCCCGAAACCGCGCAGAATGCCGCGCAAGCTCATCTCGATGTCGTAGAGCTTCGACTGCACCAGCTTGCGCGCGGTGAGCAGCGCGCGCACCTCCTGGGCAGCCATCGACTTACAGTGCACCGGCCGGAACCAGCCCAGCCGCATCAGCTGTGCCAGCCCGCGCGCGTCATTGCGGTCCGTTTTCACCGGCATCGCCGACAGCGCTGCCTTCACGTGCCGCGTCTCCAGAAGCTCCACCGGCAGCCCGCTCTCCCGCAACGCCCCGTACAGCCATTGCGACAGCGGGCCTGCTTCCAGCCCGATCCGCTCCAGCCTCACACCGAGCGATTTGATGCAGTGGATCAGAGCCACCGGCTCGCTTGCCACCTTGACCTCGCGGACGATCTTCCCGCTCTCGTCAACCACGCATACGCTGGAGCTATTCAAAGACACGTCGATTCCTGCATAATGCTTCATGGTCGTCCCTCGATGATGCTTGGAGCGGGCAAGCCTCGACTCCGGTTAAATGACACCATCAGTTTGAGGGACGACCGCCGTTGCGCAAGAAGCCGCGAGTGAAGGGCGCCTTCAATCGCGCTATAGCGAGCGAGCGGCTTGCGCCGCGACCGGCCCGTTACCCCATCTAGTAACGGCGATCTCTCTGCACGGATTTTCTGGGTGTCGGCTGTAGGAAACGGCGCAAGATCATTTTTGCGTCCCGCCGACGCGGCTGGAAAAGCCCGACGCAATCACCACGGCGCCGTCCGCGATCTTCAGCCCGAGCGACGGCAAGGGCCGCGGCGCGGGCCCGTCCACCACTGCCGCGCCATTCTTCGGATCGTAGACCGAGCCGTGGCAGGAGCAAACAAACCCATCACGGGCCTTGGACCACATATTCACCGGGCATGCCTGATGCGTGCAGACGGCGGAATAGGCAACCACACCCTCGGCGGCCTGCTCTCGGGTTTCGTCGCTCAACTCAGCCGGATCGAAGCGGGCTAGAATCACCAGATTGAGCGGCGTTCCGTTTCGGACCGTGCCGTCAGGGCCCGCCGGAAAGACCTGCACCTGCGGACCACCCATCGCGAGATTGTCGAGCCTGACAACTTGTCCCTTGTTGGGGCCCGTCAAGAACACAAAGCGATCCCCCGGTTGCGGCGGCAGTTTTGCGGCATCCGTTTTCTCCGGCTTATCTTCGGCGCGCGCTACGCCCGCCAACAAAGGCGCCAAGGCCAGCCCGAGAAACGGTCCAAGAACCGCACGACGTCCGTAGCAGGGAGCACACCGATCGTTGCGCGTTTGCATGTTGCGTCGCCCTCCTTTCAGGGTTTCTGCTTCGGACTCATTTTTAAGTTTGGCGTCAGTTCCAATTCCGTCGCGGCTATTGCGTTCCAGTGACGCTGGCGATCAGGCGAAGCGACACCATGGCCATCTCGTCGCTGTCATGGATGTAGCCGACGCGGAATACTCCGTTGACCGGATGTTTGCCGGGCTTAGTCGCCCGAAGCGGGACGGCGAAGACAAGTGCGCCCTCTTCAATGTTTGCCCGCACCATCTCCTGTTCGAAGGCGACGCCGTCGTCCTCCGCCGAAAGCTTGATGACGCGATTGTTGTAGGACTGCAAGATGCGGTAGCCGTCGCGAATGCGCAGCTTCGCCTGCATCACCGCCCGTTCGCCGACCTTGGCCGTGACGTCACTCACCTCGATTGCGTAAGCGGGCGATTCCTCGCCGCGGCCGGGGCTGGTCGCGACGAACGCCAGCCCGGCCGCGATTATCAGAGCCAGGAGTGGTGGGTGAAACCGCACGACGACCGAGTTTGTTCGAGCATGCACGAACAGCATCGCTGAAGACCCAAACGCTGAAGACCAATGAGCAAAAAGCCGATTGAATCGGGAGCTAGCCGCGCACGAGCGGCCAGCTCCACGAAGATTTGCAGACGTCAGCCTCAGGCATTCACTTGGAAACAGCGAATACCCAGACTACGCCGCCTTGCGGCACGTCCTTCTGCCAACCGACCAGCTCGGCCATCAGCCCTTGCTGGAAGGCAGGATCGACGCCATAGCCGGATTGCACTGCGATATATTGAACGCCGTTGACCTCGAAGGTCGAAGGCGGCGCGATGACGCCCGAGTTGGTACGGAAGTGCCAAAGCTCCTCGCCCGAATTCGCGTCATAGGCGCGGAACAGGCGGTCGTTGGTGCCGCCGCCGAAGACAAGTCCGCCGCCGGTGGTCAGCAGCGATCCCCACATCATCGAGCTCGGATACAAGGTCCGCCAAGCGCGCTTGCCCGAATTCACGTCCAGCGCCTGGATCTCACCATAGAAAGGCGCCTTGGTGTCGACGGAGAAGTGCAGATCCGGGATGGCGACGCCGGTCCACCACTGTCCGGGAACGCGCTCTTCGACTTTACCTTCGAGCGTGTTGCAGTGGTTCTCGTTCGACGGAATGTAAACAAGCCCGGTCTTGGGATTATAGGCCTCGTACGGCCAATCCTTGCCGCCCCAAAGGCCGGGGCAGAACTGGGCCGACTTGCCGGTGGCCGGCTTGTGCGCCAGGTCGACTTCAGGCCGCCCGGTTTCCTTGTCGATGCTGGTAAAGACATTTTGCGGCACGAAGGCCTGCGATCTGAGATACGCGATGCTGCCGTCGGTGTCGCGCTTGAGCCAATACAGGTAGCCGTTGCGCGCCGGCTTGAGCAGGCCTTTGGTGGTAGCGCCGTTGGCCTGGAAATCCAGCAGCATTGGGGCATTCATTTCATCCCAGTCCCACGATTCGTTCTGATGGTACTGGAAATGGCCCTTGATCTTGCCGGTGTCGCCGTCGAGCGCCACCGTCGACGACGTGTACAGATTGTCGCCGGGCCGCTGATCGCCGAACCACGGCGACGCGTTGCCGGTGCCCCAATAGACCGTGTTGGTGTCGGGATCGTAATTGCCGGTCATCCAGGTGGATGCACCGCCGGTCTTCCACGTGTCGGGTTTCTTCCAGGTATCGCTGCCGGGCTCGCCGGGCGCTGGAATGGTATAGGTCTTCCACACCGACTTGCCGGTCTGCGCATCGAAAGCCTGCACGAAGCCGCGCACGCCGAATTCTCCGCCGGCGACGCCGACCAGCACTTTGCCTTTGACGACAAGCGGGGCCATCGTCGTGTAGTAGCCCTGCTTCCAATCCTCGATCTTGGCTTCCCAGGCGACTTTGCCGGTCTGGGCATCGAGGGCGACCAGCACGGCGTCGAGCGGCGCGAAATAGACCTTGTCGCCGTATAGCGCCACGCCGCGATTGGTGTTGTGCAATGCGCTGAAGCCTTCCGGCAGCGCGCGCTTGTAGCGCCACAGGAGATCGCCGGTCGCCGCATTGAGCGCGATCACCTGGCTGTACGGCGTCGTGATGAACATGACGCCGTTGTTGACGATCGGAGGCGATTCGTGACCGGAGTCGACCCCAGTCGACATGCTCCACACCGGCACGAGATTCTTGACGTTGCGGGTGTTGATCTGGTCGAGCGCGCTGTAGCTCCAACCCTTGTAGTTGCCGCGGGTCATCAGCCAGTTTTCAGGTTCCGGATTCGCAAGGCGCGCGTCGGTCACCGGCGCGTAGTCCGCTCCGAAGGCCGAGCCGGCGGCCCCTGCGACCAATAAGGCCGCAAAGCACGCGCCGGCTAGCAGGCCTCGATAAGTCGATTTGACTGACTTGCTCTGCATTGAGGTCTCCTCCTGGCTCATGGTCCCATTTGGGACTCGTGTCGTTTAGACATCGGGAACATTCGTTCCCAATGCTCTCAGGCATCCCGAGTTCTTTGTTTCTTATGTCGGTAGCGGAATTTGCGTTGGGATCGGCGGCCGGGCGGATGCGCTTTCCGGTCGCCGCGAAGATGACCTTTCGAGCGCCGGTTCAGACGGCGGCATTCCCTCCCATGGCTTTTGTTTAAGGCCACGGACTACCGCTTTTCGGCTTCGTGACTTTGCCGAATTCGGCAGCCAACGAAATTCGCCACTGCGTGTGCCTTAAGGCAAACCCTGCCTGACGCTGGTCGCTACAGGGCCGGTCGTTGCATGCTAAACAAAATCACGCGCAGCCGAG
>CAVREN010000081.1:0-284427 GCA_963720115.1 uncultured Alphaproteobacteria bacterium | reverse complement strand
GTTTTTTTGTGTTGCGGGCCGGAAACGGCGTGGTAACTTTTAGCTCCTGTCGGATTTCCGACGGGCCTTCAAAAATCGTAACGGCCAAACTCATCGAGTGTGGGTGCGGGAGCATTGTGTCCGGCGTCACTGTGAAGCGCGTCTTGATATCGTAAGCGTAGCGTGGCGGGTTTCAGAGCCATCGAAGGTAGCGATCACGACCGGCCTTTGCGGGCCGCCGATGAAGATTTGCCCATCGACTTGGGAGCGATGGAGTGGGGGCATGAAAAAAATGATAAGCAGCCAACGCGCGCACGCGAAGTTCAGTGCGTCCTCCGTTCGTCGGTTTAGTGCGTCTGTCCGGCACTTGGCGTCGTGCCATTATCGTCGATCGATCATCGCTTCTAGCGGCTAAGCAACCGCCTATCGATCGGCGCGGCCGCTTGTGTTCGCACGCCGCGCACCATCACCCAGTTCAAACGTTTCCAATGTTTCCCGAGGTGGAGCCATGGTGAGTGGAAGCTCGCCCGAGATTCTCGTGTCGAATCCCATTCCGGCAAAGAAGCAAAACGACATGGCAAGCACGGATCAGGAGCGCTGGCAGCGGGTCAAAAATCGGCTGCGCAGCGAGCTCGGCGAAGACGTTTTTACCAGCTGGTTTGCGCGCATGGAGCTCGACTCCGTCGAGAAAGGCGCGGTGCGTTTGTCGGTGCCAACGCGCTTCCTGCGCAACTGGATCCAGTCGCACTACAGCGAAAAGGTGCTGAGCAACTGGCAGGCGGAGGATTCTTCGATCACGCGCCTGGAATTGAGCGTGCGCTCGGCCACCATGCGGCCGGTCGCCATCAAGCCGCGCGCGGCGGAGACCGCTATGCCCGCGCGCGAGCCGCACCAAGCGCTTGTCAATGGCGCCGACGCACGCGCCAACGGCAGCGTGCCTTTCATGTCGGTGCATGAAGCGCTCGGCGGCTCGCCGCTCGATCCGCGCCTGTCATTCGACGGCTTCATTGTCGGGCGCTCGAACACGCTGGCGCACGCGGCCGCGCGGCAAGTCGCCGCGAGCCGCCGCGGCGATCAGCTCATGTTCAATCCGCTCTACATCCATGCCGGCGTCGGTCTCGGCAAAACGCATCTGCTGCAGGCGATCACCTGGACCGGCAATGGCGGCGACCGCAAGGTGCTCTATCTCACCGCCGAGCGCTTCATGTACGGGTTTGTTTCGGCGCTGCGCAGCCAGACCACGCTCGCCTTCAAGGAAGCCGTCCGCGCCATCGATGTGCTGATCATCGACGATCTGCAATTCCTGCAAGGCCGCTCCACACAGGCCGAGTTCTGTCACACGCTCAATACGCTGATCGATGCGGGCCGGCAGGTGGTGATAGCGAGCGACCGGCCGCCGGCCGACCTCGAAAGCCTCGACGACCGCGTGCGTTCGCGGCTGGCCGGTGGACTGGTGGTCGAGATCGGTTCGCTCGGCGAAGAGTTGCGGCTCGAAATCCTCAAAAGCCGGATCGCCGCCGCCTGCATTCATCATCCCGGCTTCGAGGTGCCGACATCGGTCCTGGCTTTCATCGCCAAGTCGGTGACGCATAACGGCCGCGACCTGGAAGGCGCCGTCAATCGCCTCCTCGCTCACAACAAGCTCACCGGTCAGCCGGTGACGCTCGAAATGGCCGAGCGCGAAATGCGCGACCTCATTCGGCCGGCCGAGCCGAAACGCGTGCGGATCGAAGACATCCAGCGCGTGGTGGCGCGTCAATACAATGTCAGCCGCGCCGACCTGCTTTCTTCGCGCCGCACAGCCAACGTGGTGCGGCCGCGCCAGGTGGCGATGTATCTCGCCAAGATCCTGACGCTGCGGTCATTGCCCGAAATCGGCCGCCGCTTCGGAGGCCGCGACCACACCACCGTGCTGCATGCGGTGCGCAAGATCGAGACGCTCGCCGGCAACGACAGCGCTCTTGCCGACGAGATCGAGACGCTCAAGCGGTTGCTGCAGGACTGACACTTCGGGCTGACCGTCATTCCGGGCGGCGCGAAGGGCCAAGCCCGGAAACCGTAGCCGCAGATCAAGCCGGGATTCCGGGCTCCTCGCTAACGCTGGCCCCGGGATGACGAAAGCGCTCGCTCGCGGCGGTTCCGCCGGTGTCCCGCCTGTGACAGGTCTGTGAAACGACGGGGAAAAGCGTCGGCTGGTCAGCTTCCGCCCTTGCCGAAAGCGCCGCGGCGCGCCACTTTTGCTACCCCCAAGCGCGTGATCCCGAAGGGCTTTAGCCCGTTTCGGAAAGGATCACGCCCAACCGCGTGAACGGATGTTGCGATGAAGGTTACCGTTGAGCGTTCCGAATTGTTGCGATCGCTCGGACATGTGCATCGCGCGGTCGAGCGGCGCAACACCATTCCCATTCTGGCCAATGTGCTCCTGCGCGCTGATCGCGCGACCCTGAGCCTGAAGGCGACCGACCTCGATCTGGAAGTGACCGATGCGATTGCGGCGGAGGCCGCGCCGGGCGGATCGACCACGGTGCCCGCCCATATGTTCTACGACATCGTGCGCAAGCTGCCGGAGGGCGCGCAGATCGTGCTGGAATCCTCCGGCGACCGGGCCGCGCTCGCCATTCGCGCCGGCCGTTCGCGCTTCAGCTTGCAGACGCTGCCGGAAAGCGACTTTCCCGATCTCGCGCCCGGCGACATGACGCACAAATTCACGCTCAAAAGCTCGGATCTCAAGCGCCTGATCGACAAGACGCAATTCGCCATCTCGACGGAAGAGACGCGCTATTATCTCAACGGCATCTATCTGCACATCGCTAGCGGCGGGCAGGCGCAGACATTGCGCGCAGTGGCGACCGACGGCCATCGCCTCGCCCAAATGGAATTGCCGCTGCCGGACGGCGCCGCCGGCATGCCGGGGATCATCATTCCGCGCAAAACGGTCGGCGAGGTTCAGCGCCTCCTTGAAGACCCCGATGCGGAGGTCACGGTCGAATTGTCGCTCGGCAAAATCCGCTTCACCGTCGGCGCGGTGATCCTGACGTCGAAGCTCATCGACGGCACGTTTCCCGACTATGCGCGCGTCATTCCGCTCGGCAACGACAAGGAATTGATCGTCGACAAGAAGGAGTTCGAGGCGGCGGTCGACCGCGTCTCGACGGTGTCGAGCGAGCGCGGACGCGCAGTGAAGCTGTCGCTGAATTCCGGAAAGCTTCTATTGTCCGTGACCAATCCGGATTCCGGCAGCGCCACCGAGGAACTGGAAGTCGAATACGAAGCCGAGGCGATCGATATCGGCTTCAACTCGCGCTACCTCCTCGATATCGCAACCCAGATCGAGAGCGAAGCGGCCGTGCTGAAACTCGCCGATCCCGGCTCGCCCACGCTCATTCAGGACAAAGAACCGCACGGCGCGCTTTACGTCTTGATGCCGATGCGGGTGTGAGGGGCACTTTCAAGACCGACGTCGTGGCCGGCTACAGCCGTTAAAGAACGGCTTCGCTGTCGCTTGCCTTTGAAGGCATCCACGTCTTTGCGGCCTCAAGAACCGAGGCGTGGATGGCCGGGACAAGCCCGGCCATGACAGTTAGAAGCATGGTCATGGCCCTCATCCGCCGCCTGACGCTGAGCAATTTCCGCAATTACCGGAGCGCATCGGTTGAGGCCGGCGACGCCAGGATGATCGTGCTGCGCGGACCGAACGGCGCCGGCAAGACCAACCTGATCGAGGCGATTTCGTTTCTTGCGCCTGGACGCGGGCTGCGCCGCGCTACGCTGGATGAAGTCGCCTTCCAGGAGGGCGACGGCTCCTGGGCAGTGGCCGCCGAGGTGGAGGGCGCGCTCGGGCTCGCGACGCTTGGAACCGGCGTCGAGCGCGCGGCCGATGATGGCGCGAACGCCCAGCGTAAATGCCGGATCGATCGCGAGCCGGTCGGTTCCGCGGCGGCCTTCGCCGATCATGTGCGCGTGGTCTGGCTGACGCCGGCGATGGATTTGCTCTTTGTCGGCGCGCCGTCGGAACGGCGGCGGTTTCTCGATCGGCTCGCGCTCGCCGTCGATGCCGAGCACGGCAGCCGGGTCAATGCGCTCGAGCGCGCGCTGCGTTCGCGCAACCGGCTGTTGACCGAGCCGCAGCCGGATCAGCATTGGCTCGACGCGGTGGAGCACGAGACGGCCGACCTCGCTGTCGCGGTGGCAAGCCTGCGCGTGGAAACGGTGAGCCGGCTGCAGCGAGTGCTCGACAGCCGCCGCGATTCCGATTTTCCGCCGGCCGAGCTTTCCCTGGAGGGCTGGATGGAGCAGCTGTTGCCGACCCATCCGGCCATCGACGTCGAAGAACGCTACCGCGCCGTGCTGCGCGAGAGCCGCGCGCGCGACGCCGCCGCCGGCCGCACGCTCGACGGCCCGCATGCGACCGACTTAGCGGTCGTCTATGTCCGCAAGAACATCGCCGCCGGCGCTGCGTCGACCGGCGAACAGAAGGCGCTGCTGATCGGGCTGGTGCTGGCGCACGCCCGCTTGATCACCGAGATGACCGGTTCGACGCCGGTGCTGCTGCTCGACGAAATTGTCGCGCATCTCGATCCCGGACGGCGCAGCGCGCTGCACGGCGAACTCGCCGAACTCGGCGCGCAAGTGTGGATGACCGGCGCCGACCCGGCTTTATTCGCCGAGATCGCCGACCGCGCGACCATGCTGGAAATCCGCGCCGGGCAGGTGGAATGGGCGCGCCGTTGAGCGGATCTCCAAATCTCAAAAGCGGTTCCGCCGGCATGCGATAATTGGATTTCGCGTCTCCGAAAAACGCGCGGAACAACAGCGCGCATCAGGTCTTTTGCTTTCGAACGGTAGCGCATGACACACCAGCAAGCCACCCTAGCGGCACCCGAGAAGGCCGAAGATCGGGTCGTCCGCAATCTGATCGAGGCGCTCAATCGGATCCACGCCGATCTCGAGCGCGTCGAACTGTGGACGGCCGCCTTGGCCTGTTTTCAAGAGGCAGCGCCGCAATACGAGCCGAGCACCGATTATCTGCTGCCGCCGCGCAAAGCAGTGCCGCGCTCGATCTGATCGCGAAAAAAATCCATCCACTTGTCGTCCAGCGCGGAACTCGCTTTCGCGCGAGTGGCGTGGACCTGAAGCGAAGCGACGAGCCTTGCCCAAAAACACAGCGCTTTCGCGGCCATTTCGGTGCAGCTGCGGCGCCTTACTTTGACCCGAGAATCGGCCTTTCAGAGGCTTGCGAATCGGGCGCTTTTTGTGACGCCCAAAACCTTGAAAAATCACGTTCCGACAATATCTTATCGGTAACCAATTAGCCCTGTACGAACCGCTGTTTTCGTGTACAAGTCAAATGGCGATTTACGCTTCCTTCGGAAGCGATTCGAAAGCTCTCTTAATGGCCGAAGCCGCCCGCAGACCACCCGTCGCACCCTCCGACTATGACGCCGAATCGATCAAGGTCCTCAAGGGCCTCGATGCCGTGCGCAAGCGGCCGGGCATGTATATCGGCGATACCGATGACGGCTCGGGCCTGCATCACATGGTCTACGAGGTCGTCGACAACGCCATCGACGAGGCGCTGGCCGGTTTCGCCAAGGAAGTGCTGGTTCAGCTCAATCCAGACGGTTCCTGCACGGTGCGCGACGACGGCCGCGGCATCCCGGTCGACATCCATAAAGGCGAAGGCGTGTCGGCGGCGGAAGTCATCATGACGCAGCTGCATGCCGGCGGAAAATTCGACCAGAACGCCTACAAGGTATCCGGCGGTCTGCACGGCGTCGGCGTCTCCGTCGTCAACGCGCTGTCGAGTTGGCTGAAGCTCACCGTCTGGCGCGACGGTCACGAGCATTCCATGGAGTTCCGCGACGGCGAGGCGGTTGCCCCGCTCGCCGCGGTCGGCGCCGCCTACGACAAACGCGGCACCGAAGTGACGTTCCTGCCGTCGACGGCCACCTTCACCATGACGGAGTTCGACTTCGCGACGCTGGAACACCGGCTGCGCGAGCTCGCCTTCCTCAATTCCGGTGTGCGGATCGTCCTTTCCGACAACCGCCACGCCGTCGAGAAGCGCGAAGAGATGCGCTACGAGGGCGGCGTCGAGGCGTTCGTCAAATATCTCGACCGCAACAAGACGCCGCTGATCCCGCAGCCGGTCGTGATCAAGGCCGAGCGCGACCGGGTGGCGGTCGATTGCGCCTTGTGGTGGAACGATGGCTACCACGAATCCGTGCTCTGCTTCACCAACAACATCCCGCAGCGCGACGGCGGCACTCACCTGGCTGGTTTCCGCGGTGCGCTCACGCGGCAGATCACGGCTTATGCCGACTCGGGCGGCGTGGCCCGCAAGGAGAAAGTGGCGCTCACCGGCGACGACTGCCGCGAAGGCTTGACCGCCGTGCTCTCGGTGAAGGTAGCCGACCCGAAATTCTCCTCGCAGACAAAGGACAAGCTTGTCTCGTCCGAGGTGCGGCCCGCGGTCGAGGGTGTCATCAACGACATGCTCAAATCCTGGCTCGAAGAACATCCGGGCGAGGCCAAGACCATTGTCGGCAAGGTGATCCAGGCGGCGGCCGCCCGCGAAGCGGCGCGCAAAGCGCGCGAGATGACGCGCAAGAGCGCCATCGGCGTCACGTCGCTCCCCGGCAAGCTTGCCGACTGCCAGGAGCGCGATCCGGCGAAGTCCGAATTGTTCATCGTCGAGGGCGATTCCGCCGGCGGCAGCGCCAAGCAGGGCCGCAACCGGGCATTCCAGGCCGTCTTGCCGCTGCGCGGCAAGATCCTCAATGTCGAACGCGCGCGAATGGACAAGATGCTGTCGTCCGAGCAGATCGGCACGCTGATCACCGCGCTCGGCACCGGCATCGGCACCGACGAGTTCGCGGCCGACAAGCTGCGCTACCACAAGATCATCATCATGACGGACGCCGACGTGGACGGCGCCCATATCCGCACGCTGCTGTTGACCTTTTTCTATCGGCAGATGCGCGAGATCATCGATCGCGGCCATTTGTTCATCGCCCAGCCGCCGCTCTACAAGATCACGCGCGGTAAATCCGAGCAGTATCTGAAGGACGAGCGCGCGCTCGAAGATTATCTGATCGACACCGGGCTCGAAGAGGCGTCGCTGCGCCTGTCGTCGGGCGAGGTGCGCGCGGGTAACGATCTGCGCAAGCTCGTGGAAGAAGCGCGCATCATCCGCAACGAACTCAACGGCCTGCACAGCCGCTATAACCGCAAGGTAATCGAGCAGGCCGCCATTGCCGGCGTGCTGCGCTCGCAGGTGACCGGAGATCCGGCGAGCGCCACGCAAGCGGCAGCCTATATTGCGAGACGTCTCGACGCCTTGGCCGACGAGACCGAGCGCGGCTGGAGCGGCACCTTCGACGAGCACCAGGGCTTTGTGTTCGAGCGCACATTGCGCGGCGTGAAGGAAGTCGCGGTGATCGACCAGGCGCTGCTTGGCTCGGCCGACGCGCGCAAGCTCGACGAATACGCGCCGTCGCTGCAGGCGATCTATCCGCGGCCGACGCCGCCGGCGATGCTCCGCCGCAAGGACGAAGAAACGCCGATCCACGGCCCGGTCGGCCTGTTCGAGGCGGTGATCGCGGCCGGCCGCAAAGGCGTGTCGCTGCAGCGCTACAAGGGGCTGGGCGAGATGAATCCCAACCAACTCTGGGAAACCACGCTCGACACCAATGCCCGTTCGCTGCTGCAAGTCAGCGTCAAGGAGATCGACGACGCCAACACGATCTTCGACGAACTGATGGGCGACAAGGTCGAGCCGCGCCGCGTGTTCATCGAGGAGCACGCGCTGTCCGCGAGCGTGGACGTGTAATTCCGTCATTCCGGATTGCCGTCGATCTCGGGTGTTCCCCAGATCGATGCTTTCGAGTCCAAGTCGGCAACTGCCGATTTGGTTGGCGGCAAGTCTGAAATCCGTATTCGCTGACCGTGGTTATGGATTCCGGGCTCCTCGCTTCGCTCGGCCCCGGAATGACGGTTTCTCAACCGCCGCCGCATAAGCCCAATCGCGCGCGGTAGGAAAATTATCTCGCTCCCGACCCCTGCCTTGCGCATGCGGATTTGCGCTTTGTTTTGACACTGTCACTGCGCCGCGGGATAAAATGGGCGGTTTTCCGGGGGGAGGAGACCGCCATCATGCAATTTTCCATTTATTCCGAGCTGCAGACCTGGCCCGGCAAGACGCAGCAGCAGGTTTATGCCGAAGCGCTCGAGCAGGTCGTGAATGCCGACCGGCTCGGCTATTCGACCTACTCGATCATCGAGCATTTTTTCTTTCCGAAATTCGGCGCCTCGCCGAATCCGTTCGCGTTCTTCGCCAAGGCCTCGGAGCGCGCGCGCAACATCAAATTCCGCACGCTGCTGCATGTGCTGCCCTACCACAACCCCGCGGTGCTCGCTTCGCAGATCGCGCAGTTCGACATGCTGGTCGACGGCCGCTACGAGTTCGGCCTGGGACGCGGACACGCCTGGATACCGCTGAAGGGCGGCGTGCCGGTCGAAGAATCGCGCGAGCGCTACGAAGAGGCGCTGGAGATCGTCATCGCGGCGCTCGACCACGAGCGCTTCTCGCACGACGGCAAATATTACAAGATCAAGGACTCACACATCGTGCCGCGGCCGACGCCGGGGCGGAAATTCCGCATTTTCCTCGGCGGCACCAGCGACTCGACCTATGAGCTCGCCGGCGAGCGCGGCTATGCCATGGTGGTGCCGCCGCTCCTGCCCTACGAGGCGCTGCGTGCGCAGCTCGACATCTACCGCGCGTCTTGCGCCAAGCATGGCAACAAACCCGATATCGTCTGGATCCACGCCTGCCATCTCGACCACGATCGCGACACTGCCAAGCGCGAGGCCGAGAAGATGATGCGCGGATTCCTCAAGGGCAACGCATCCGTGCTGTTGGAGAACAAGGACGAGATGCCGTCGAAGGAGGCGCTGGAGAAATCCGGTTACGGCTTCTACGCCTCAGGCATCATGGAGAATTTCTCCGACATGCCCTACGACGAGATGATCAAGAACGACATCGTCTGGGTCGGCACGCCGGCGGATGTCATCGAACGGATCGAAGCGGTGCAAAAACTGTGCGAAGGACTGACCGAGATTGCGATCACGGTGAATCCGGGCGGCGTCGAGCACTGGAAGACGATCAAGACGCAGGAGATGTTCGCGCACCACGTGATCCCGCACTTCGCGGCGAAGAAGTAAGCCCGCGCCGGCGGCGGGCGTGGATGTTTAGGAAGCCGCGTTCCTCCAATTCGTCATGACCGGGCTTGTCCCGGCCATCCCGTTTTTGTGGATCGCTAGCTTCAAAACAAATCGAAATACTCGTTGTGCTCCCAGGCGGTGACGTCGGCCTCGCCGCCGGTTTCGACGGTGAAGCGTGCGAATTCCGACTCCTTGATGTGCGCGAAATAGTCGACAAAGGCGTCGCCAAAGCCTTGGCGGAAAACGTCGCTCCGCCGCAACGCGCTGACGGCTTCGCCGAGATTCTTCGGCAATGCCGGCGCCTTGGTCTCGTAAGGCGTATCGGCCGAGGGACCGGGATCGCGGCGCTGCGCGACGCCATCAAGCCCGGCATAGATCTGCGAGGCGATATAGAGATACGGATTGGCGGCGGGCTCGCCGACGCGGTTTTCCAGATGCGTCGAGGGATCGCCCGGCTGGCCGAACACCCGCACCATCACGCCGCGATTGTCGCGCGCCCAGATGGCGCGATCAGGCGCCAGCGCATAGGGCCGGTAGCGCTTATAGCCGTTGACTGTCGGCGTAGTAAACACGGCGGCCGCATGCGCATGCGCCAATAGCCCGCCGAGATAATGCAGGCCGGTCGCCGACAGTCCTTCGCGCTCGTCGCCGGCGAAAGCGTTGCGGCCGCCTCTGCGCGCGATCAGCGACTGGTGCAGATGCCAGCCTGAGGAAAACAGATTGGGCAATCCCGGCCGGCACATGAAGCTGACAAGCAGGCCGTGCCGGCGCGCGATCTGCTTGGCGGCGGCGCGAAACAAAATCATGGTGTCGGCGGCAGCCATGGCGCGCTGCGGACGAAACGTGAATTCGCACTGGCTCGGCCCGAGCTCGACTTCGAGCGAGCGAAGCGGCATGCCGAGCGCCTCGACGCCGCGCCGGATCGGCTCGAGCGCGGCATCGAGCTGATCGAAGCGCGATTCGGTGAGATATTGATAGCCCTGATTGAGCAGGCTCACTTCGGGCGCCTGCGGCGGCCAGGTCGCATCGACAAGGTCAAGCCGCGGATTCTCCAGCTTGAACAAATGAAACTCGACCTCAAGCCCGGCGCGGAAGTCGTGGCCCTCGGCCGCAAGCCGCGCGAGCGCATCGCGCAACACCTGGCGCGTGGAGAACGGCACGCGCTTGCCGTTGGTGAAATAAATATCGCAGAGCAGCCAGCCGGTGTTCGGCGCCCATGGCAGGATCTGAAAGGTGTCCGGGTCGGCGACCATGACGAAATCGCCGGCGCCCTGCATCTCCTCCATGGCGAAGCCGCCGCCGGCGGTGAAAACCGGATAGACGGTCTTGTGCGCCGTGTCCTTGGCAAGGAGCGTCGTCGTCATGGTCACGCCGCTTTGCATCAGCGCTGGCGCGTCGGAGGCGACCACGGTCTTGCCGCGCAGCACGCCGTGCTGATCAGCGAACGAAAAGCGAATGAGCTCAAGCTTTTTTTTCTTGATCGCCTGCGCGACCGCTTTGGCGCGGCGCGCCTGCTCCGCGCTCCACAAGCCGTGGCGCTGGACGAAGCTTATTGGGGTTCGAGACCGAGGCATCTGGTTACGCGAATAGTGAGTAACGAATGGCGAATGGGGTGAAGAGCTTGCCTTCCCTATTCGCTATTCGCCACTCGCAATCCTTAGTTCGCATCCATCCAGCTCTTGGTCGCTTGCCGCTCACGGCAGGTGCGCTGCCAATAGCCCTGCCAGTCGCCGGCCGGCCCGATGCCATCGACGCAGGCCGGGCCGGTAATGGTAGCGGCTTCGGCGGTGTCGAGCACCATCATGGGTTTGCCGCCCTGGCCGGATTGGTCGAGCGCACCCCGCAACAGCCGGCGATAGGCGGCGATCGCCTTGTCTGAGGTGCCGAGATGCTCCTGGGTGCGGTCCTGGATCGGCCCCATCGACTCGCAGGCCCATTGGTCATGCACGTTGATATCGGTGCCCATGCCGGTATAGGTCGCGTGCTCCTGCTCGTGCGGATCGAAGCCGTAGTCGTTGCTCTTGTTCTTGCGCGGCACGTAGTCCGGCAGCTCGTAGAGCGCGAGCCGCTGGCGGCGCATCTCGTCCCTGTCCACGGCCGAGCCGAACGAGGTGAAGATCGCGTACCAGTAATGCCTCACGTCGTCGATCGGCACGTGCCACTGCGAGATCGTCATCTCGCGGCTCATCGGAATGATGAAGGCGTTGGGGAAGATCAGATTGGTGACGCGCACATGCGCCTTTTCGTCGCTGATCTGGCGCAGCGTGACCAGCCGGAAGCCGAAATCGGTCGGCTCCACCTCGATACGCGGCCGCGGAAACTCGCGCATGATCTGCGTCATCGGCATGTCGGAGTCCTTCGAGGTATCCCGGAACATCTTGCCGTAACCTTTGTCCGGGTCCTCGTCCTCGAAGAAGCGGTGCAGGAACGAGGTGTGCACCGGATCGATGCCGACCTCGAGCGACTGCAGCCAGTTGCAATCGATCATGCCCTTGAAGGCGAAGGTGTGGGTCGATGGAGCGATGAAACAATCGAATTGCGGAAACGCCGGCAACTCGCCGCCGCCCAGATAGGCGAACAGGATGCCGCTCTTTTCGACCACCGGATAAGACTTGAGCCTGATATTGGCGCACAGATTGCTGTTGGCGGGTTCGGCCGGGGTCTGCAGGCACTTGCCGTTGACGTCGAACAGCCAGCCGTGAAAGGCGCAACGCAGCCCGCCTTCTTCAAGCCGCCCGTAGGCGAGGTCGGTGCCGCGGTGCGGGCAATGCCGGCCGACGAGGCCGTAGCGGCCCTGCTCGTCCCTAAAAATCACCAGGTCCTCGCCCATCAGCCGCACGGCTTTGACCGGGCGATTGCCGACAAGTTCGTCGGCCAAAGCGGCCGGCTGCCAATAGCGCCGCAGCAGCACGCCGGCGGCCGTTCCGGGGTTGGTGCCGGTGATGAGATTGTTCTGTTCCGCGCTCAGCATGGGGGTTTTCCCTGTTTCCGGGCCGTTCGTTGACCGAACATATGTTCGAAATTACATTATCATGACCTGCCGCGGCGGCCAAGACGGCACCGGCGGCACCCTTAGCCGAAAGGTCACGCACCAATGCCGCGCCTGAAGCGAACGCCCGCCGAGCAGCGCCTCGCCGACGACGCCGGGCCGGAATTCCTGGAAGCACTGGCGCGCGGTTTGCGCATCGTGCAGGTCTTCAACAGCGACCGGAGGCAGCTGACGCTCAGCGACATCGCCCGGCTTGTCGATCTGCCGCGCGCCTCGGTGCGGCGGACCTTGCACACCCTGGTGCATCTCGGGTTCGCCGAAACCGACGGCCGATTGTTCCGCCTCACGCCGCGGATCCTGACGCTGGCAAGCGCCTATCTGGCATCGAATTCCATCTCCGACATTTTGCAGCCGGCGGTCGAACGCCTCGCTGCCGAGGTTAGCGAGGCCTGCTCGGCCGCCGTGCTCGACGGCGACGATGTGATCATGATCGCGCACGCCGCCCCGAACCGCGTCCTCAATCTCGCCGCGCAGATCGGCTTTCGGCTGCCGGCGATCGCAAGCTCGCTCGGCCGGGTGTTGCTGGCGCCGCTCAATGAACGCCAATTGGAGAACCGCCTCGCGCAGATCGTGCTGCAAAAGCTGACGCCGATGACCATTGTGGATCGCGCCCAGCTGCGCCTGACAATCCGCAAGGTGCGTGAGGATGGCTATTCGCTCGTGGACCAGGAGGTGGAACTGGGCTTCCGTTCGATCTCGGTGCCGCTGCGCCGGCTCGACGGCAGCGTCATCGCCTCGCTCAATATCGGTGCGCACAGCCGCCGTTGCACCCTCGATACGATGCGCTCGGTGTTTCTGCCGAAGCTAACGGCACTCGCGACCGAGCTGCAGAATCAGATGATTTGATGTGCGGCAACGGAGATTCGCGTTCCTCTCACGCGTCATGCGCGGGCTTGACCCGCGCATCCATGCAGAGTCGCGGATAGCTCGGAAAGTGTAGCTGCCAGCTTTGCGCGCGGGAAAACGCTGCATGGATTGCCGGGTCAAGCCCGCCAATGACGCGTCGAAGAATGCTCCCACTCAACCGAACCAACCATTGGCCGGCAACCGAGCATCTGCAAACGCTCCTAAAATCCAGTCAGCACCAGGACTTTCGGGCTCCCTGGCAGCGTCGTTTTCGAGACCACCAAGGTCGGGACTTCCGAGCGCTCGACCGGCCATTGCTGGCCCGCGCGTTCGAGAAAGCGTTCCAGTGTCGCCCAGCCGAAGAAATGCATCGGGATGATGATCTGCGCTTTCAGCGCGGTTAGAACTTCCATCATGCCGTCGAGATCGAGCGTGTAGTTGCCGTCGACCGGCGCCATCACCACGTCGACGCGGCCGATCTCGTTGAGCTGCTGCTGGGTCAGCGTGTGGTGCAGATGGCCGAGATGGGCGATGCACAGGTTCGCGATCTCGAACACGAAGATCGAATTGCCATGACGTTCGGTGCCGCCGCTCCAGTTGCGGATGTTGGTCGGCACATTGCGGACCCGCACGTCGCGATATTTCAGATCCCAGATGGCCGGCTCCTCGGGACTCGGTCCCCAACCGCGCAGCACATATTGGATCGCCGGGTTGGGATGATCGCTGAAATGGGTGTCGTGCGCATGGTTCATGGTGACGATGTCCGCCAGCGCCGGCAGTCTCAGATAATCGTTGTGGTCCGTGGCAATGCGCACTCCTTCCGGGCTTTCGATCATGAAGGTCGAATGGCCGACGAATGTGAGCCGCACCTGGTCGGCATTGAGCGTGGCAATCCTGAGCACCGCCGGCAGGACGCGCGGCCGGTCGCCGGCGACCAGCCCGGGACAAGCCTCACGCATTTCGGGCTTCGGCTCGGTCTGTGCCGGCGGCGTCTCGGAGGCCTGGGCCTGGGCGGCACGCGGAACGGCGATACCGTAAAGGGCGGCGGAAAAGACGGCCGCGAAAGCAATGCGCGCCAATAAGCCCAGCGCGCCGCGAGGCGACAGGCACACCACTTCGCCAACTCCTTAAAGTCTGCGCCCCCGGCACGACTTAACTAGCGCATGATCTTGTCGGAAAACCGGCATCCACTTTTCCGGATCATGCGCGGAGCGGAGATATTAGCTGGGAATAAGGCCGAAGAGCATTGGCGCAAATGCAACCCGCTCATTCCCGCGAAGGCGGGAATCTAAAGAGCAGCTGCCGCATCCAGCCGGGTCCGCGCTTTCGCGGGGACGAGCGAAGAAGACAATCACGGTGCGGAGTAAATTAGTCCGCGCGCGGTGACGACGACCCATTGGCCGTCCTGCCGCTTGACGCTTTCGACGCGGCCGAGACCCGGAAGGACGCTGCCGGTCGTTATGTCGAACATGCCGCCCTGGCGGTTCTCGATCAGCGCGCGGCCGCCGCGGGCCTCGCGCACGACCCAGTCCGGCAGCACTTTTTCGGAGGACTTCGGTTCGCTCGCCGCCGGTGCGGCGCTCGGGATCGTGCCGGTCGTCTCCGGAGAAGCGGCCGCGGATGCGGCCGCCATCGCGTTTTTCTTCTCGAGCCGATCGAGCGCTTCAGCGATGCGGGCGAGCTTTGCCGCTGGTTCGGCCTGGGCGCGCTCCAGACGGTCGAGACGCTCGGCGAGTTTGGTCAACTGGCCGCTCGCCCCGCGCGTCGCTGCATCGAGATTGGCTTTCAGCGCCGACACGTCGGACGGCTCGGTCTTTGATGCCGGGACGTTGCGGGCGCTGACCACGTTCGTCGCAGGAGCGGGCCAAAAATGCTCCACGCCCGTTGCCGAAAGCGAGCCGATGAACGAACCGACCGCAGCTGCAGCGGCAAGCGACACAGCCACCATGGCGACGCGCACCGAGCGCGATGATGCCGCCCCATTGGGGCCCGCGGACGCGGCGGCCTCTTCTTTGGCGGTTTCACCGCAGGCGTCTGCGTCCTCGTCGGCCGCGCCGTGCAGAATCTCTTCCGCGCCGACCTCGCCGACCGCATTGCCATCGAGTTTCGGCGACCACACGACCGGCAGCATGTTCTCGCCGGACGCGCCATGCGCCTGCGCTTCCGGCGCCTCGCCACCGGATGCAGCAGCTTTATCGGCGGGTGTCGCGCCGGCGGGCGTTTCGTTCGTGAGCTTGTCGTTGGTGAGCTTGGCGGCTTCGGGGTCTTGCGATCGACGCTCGCCCGAGCTGTCTTTCGAGCTCTCGTCCATGGTTTTTGGATCCTCCGGATGGTGGATGATCCGTAGCCGGGTTTGGTTAGAATTTGGTTACTGGTGGCGCGCGGCCAGAGCAATTCGATCTCGTCATTGCGAGCGAAGCGAAGCAATCCAGGCTTTTGCGGTGTCCTGGATTGCTTCGTCGCTTCGCTCCTCGCAATGACGCGATTCTATCGCATTGGAAGGCGTATCAATCCACCAGCCCGTTTTCGCGCGCGAGGTCGCGTAGCGAGGCCTCCGGCCGCGCGCCGATATGCTGGATAACCTCGGCCGCGGCGAGCGCACCGAGCCGGCCGCAGGTGCGATCGTCAGCGCCGCGCGCGAGCCCGGACAGGAAGCCGGCGGCGAAAAGATCGCCGGCGCCGGTGGTGTCGACCACCCGCTCGATCGCGAAAGCCGGCACGGCTTCGGTCCCCTCCGGGCCAAGGACGATGCAGCCCTTTTCGCTGCGCGTCACCACCGCCGCGCTCACGTCGGCGCGCAAGGCGGCGACCGCGGTATCGAAATCGGAGGTCTGATAAAGACTGTGCAGCTCGGTCTCGTTGGCGAAAATGAGATCGACCGTGCCGGAGCGCATCAGTTGCAAGAACTCGGCGCGCCAGCGGTCGACGCAGAACGCATCCGACAAGCTCAGCGCCACGGTGCGTTCGGCCTCATGCGCGACCTTCGCGGCTTTGACGAACGCGTCCTTGGCGTTTTTCGGATCCCACAAATAGCCTTCGAGATAGAGCACCGCGCTCGCCGCGACGAGATCGGCGTCGATGTCGGCCGGATGCAGATCCTGCGCCGCGCCGAGATAGGTGTTCATGGTGCGCTCGCCGTCGGGCGTGACCAGCACGTAGCAGCGCGCAGTCGAAGGACCGTCGGCGGCCGGCGGCGTCGAATAGGTGGCGCCGGCGGCGCGGATGTCGTGGGCGAATGTGCGGCCGAGTTCGTCGTCCTTGACCTTGCCGATGAAGGCCGAACGCGAACCGAGCGAAGCGAGACCGACGATGGTGTTGGCAGCCGAGCCGCCCGACGTTTCGATCGCCGGCCCCATCGCATCATAGATCGCCTGCGCGCGCGCCTCGTCGATCAGCGCCATCGTACCTTTGTGCATGCCCTGTTTGAGCAGAAAATCTTCCTCGGTGCGCGCGATCACATCGACGATCGCGTTGCCGATGCCGAGAACGTCAAAACGAGCAGAGGGCATAGCTGAAACTCTCATGAAATAACGCTGCAGGGACGCGCACTATAACGGCCGGCACTTGCAGGGCAAGGCGCGGACGTGGCATTTGACGCCGCGAGCGGCGTTCGGCATTTGACGCCGCGAGCGGCGTTCGGCATTTGACGCTGCGGGCGGCCCGCTCTCGGTGGGACGGCGCCGGCGTGTTGGAGAGCTTCGATGGGATTTCAGGAGCGGGTTTTCTCGGGGGTGCAGCCCACCGGAAACTTGCATCTCGGCAACTATCTCGGCGCCATCAAGCGCTTTGTCGAGCTGCAGGACCGTTACGACTGTATTTATTGCGTCGTCGACATGCACGCGATCACGGTGTGGCAGGATCCCGCCGAGCTGCCGCGCACCATCAGAGAGGTCACGGCGGCCTTCATCGCCTGTGGGATCGATCCCGCAAAGCACATCGTGTTCAATCAGAGCCAGGTGGCCGAGCACGCGGAACTCGCCTGGATTTTCAATTGCGTCGCCCGCCTCGGCTGGCTGAACCGGATGACCCAGTTCAAGGAAAAGGCCGGCAAGGACCGTGAAAATGCGTCGATTGGGCTCTATGCCTATCCGGCGCTGATGGCGGCCGACATCCTTGTTTATCGCGCGACCCATGTGCCGGTCGGCGACGATCAGAAACAGCATCTCGAGCTGGCGCGCGACATCGCGCAGAAGTTCAACAACGATTTCGCCCATTCGATCCACGAGCACGGCTACGGCGAAGAGTTCTTTCCGCTGCCGGAGCCGCTGATCGCGGGCGAGGCGACGCGCGTGATGTCGCTGCGCGATGGCAGCAAAAAAATGTCGAAGTCGGACGCGTCGGACTATTCGCGCATCAACCTCACCGACGATGCCGATGCCATCGCGCAGAAGATCCGCAAGGCCAAGACCGATCCGGAGCCGCTGCCGAGCGAAGAGGCCGGCCTGAAAGCAAGACCCGAAGCCGACAATCTCGTCGGCATTTATGCGGCGCTCGCCGACACTACGCGCGCCAACGTGCTCGGCCAGTACGGCAACGCGCAATTCTCGGCCTTCAAATCGGCGCTGGTCGATCTTTCGGTCGCCAAGCTTGGCCCGATCGCGGCCGAGATGAAGCGGCTCCTACGCGACCCGGTCACCATCGATGGCATCTTGGCGGACGGTTCCGCGCGCGCCCGCAAGATCGCCGGCGAAACCATGAAGGCGGTGAAGGACGTGGTCGGCTTCGTGCGGAGCTGAAGGCAGTGAGTCGGATCGACTATCTCAAGACGGCAAAGCCGGATTTGGTGGTCGATCTCACGCTCTACGCAACCGAGGTCGGCGGCAGAAAGCAACCCATTATGCTGGGATGGGGTTCTCCTTGCACCATACAGCGCGAGGAAGGGACAGGATGGGTCGGTTGCGATGGCTGGCCTTTACTCATTGATGGCCCCATGTCTCCCGGCGAATCGCGGCGCGTTGGATACGTATTCTTATCCGGCCAGGAGGCAGTGCATTATCTCCGCAATGCCGAGAAATTTTATGTGTGGGAAGGCCAACTGGTCGGAGAAGCCACGATCGTAAATACCGAACATTCAACCTGAGACACTGCAGGCCGGCAGCTAGACCCGCTTGTCGGACGACGCACCGCCATGGCAGCATGAAGCGCTTGTGGCGTGTGACGTTCGCCGCCGGGGGAATTCGATGTCGCGCAAGCGCCGCAGCTACGAAACCGGCCACAAGCCGAAGCTTCTGGTCGTGATCGACGACACCGAAGAGTGCGACCGCGCCGTCTATTTCGCCAGCCGGCGTGCCGCGCGCATCGACGGCAATGTGATCATGCTGCGCGTGATGGAAACGCACGATCAGAGCCAGCAATGGCTCGGGGTCGCCGACATCATGCGCGCGGAGGCACGCGAGGAGGCCGACGCGCAGCTCGCCAAATACACCGCCCGCGCCAAAGCGATCGCCGGCATCGCGCCCGAATGCGTGGTGCGCGAAGGCGATACGGCGGAGGAGATCCTCAAGCTGATCGATGAGGACGAAGACGTTTTCATCCTGGTGCTCGGCGCCGGTACAGGCTCGGAAGGGCCGGGTCCGCTGGTTGCCACCATCGGCCGCGCCGCCGGCGATTATCCCATTCCGGTCGCCATCGTGCCCGGCCACCTGACTGATGATGAGATCGACGCGTTATCGGGGTAAGGGTCATTCCGGGGCCGAACGTTAGCGAGAAGCCTGGAATCCATAACCCGAGGTTAAGCGGAAATGGCATGCAGCGCTGTTCGGAGAGACCCGTGGTTATGGATTCCGGGCTCGCCGCTTCGCGGCGCCCCGGAATGACATTTGCCACTTGAACTTCCAGTGAAATTCGCCACGTATTACAATGGATTTATGTCTCAGGGTGCGGATTTGTGTCTCACGGTGTACCGTGCGGCGGCGCCAACTGAAGGAAGCCAGCGATGTTCATCCAGACCGAAGCGACGCCCAACCCGGCGACCTTGAAATTCCTGCCCGGCCGGATCGTGCTGGACAGCGGCACGCTCGACCTGCGCGGCCGCGACGAGGCGGCGCAATCGCCACTGGCCGAGCGGCTGTTCGCGGTCGATGGCGTCAGCGGGGTGTTCTTCGGCTCGGACTTCATTGCGGTGACGAAGGACGAGGCGGCCGAGTGGCAACACCTCAAGCCGATGATCCTCGGCGGGATCATGGAACACTTCATGTCGGGCGCGCCGCTGCTCAACAGCGCGAGCGCCGAGAGCGATGAGGCCGACGAGTTTTTCGACGCTGCCGATGCCGAGACCGTCGCCACGATCAAGGAGCTGATCGAGACGCGGGTGCGGCCGGCCGTCGCCAATGACGGCGGCGACATCACCTTCAAGGGCTTCAAGGACGGCGTCGTCTATCTGAACATGAAGGGCGCTTGCTCGGGCTGCCCGTCGTCGACCGCAACGTTGCGCCACGGCATTCAGAATCTGCTGCGTCATTTCCTTCCCGACGTCACCGAAGTGCGGCCGATGTAGTTCGGCTTTTCCGGCTAGTGTCCCGATTCCGAAGTTCGCAAGAGTGTGCGGCTTGCTCTATGCGAACTTCGGAATCAAAAGGGACACTAGCAAGCATATGAGTCTAGTGTGGCTTTTGGATTTGAAGTTCCTCTCAGAGCGTGCGGCGAACATGGGAGGAACTTCAAATCCGCCATACTAGGCGCCTGCATGAGCGATTATGCGCGTACTCGCCATTGATACGGCGCTGGCGGCGTGTTCGGCCGCCGTGCTCGATACCGAGCATGGCGGCATCATCGCGAGCGAAAGCCTGCCCATGGTGCGCGGCCACGCCGAAGCGTTGCTGCCGCTGTTAGCGCGGGTGATGCATCAGGCGCGGTTGAGCTTTCCCGACATCGACCGCATCGCCGTGACGACGGGCCCGGGCAGTTTCACGGGGCTTCGGGTCGGCATCGCGGCCGCGCGCGGCATCGCGCTGGCGGCGGACAAGCCGGCCGTCGGATTGTCGACGCTCTCTGCTTACGCCGCGCCGCATATCGCGAGCGACGAAAGGTTTCCGGTCGTGGCCGCCATCGATGCGCGCCACAACCATGTTTATTTGCAGGTGTTTGCGCCGGGCGGCCGTTTGTTCACGACACCACGCCTGGCGCCGTTGCGCGAGGCGGTGAAAGCGGCGGCCGAAACGTCGTCCTGCATCGCAGGCTCAGCGGCGAAACTTGTCGCCGCCGGCTTGTCGGCCGACGATGCCGTGCCGGTCTCGGTCGATGCCAGCCCCGCACCGGATATCGCCTGGGTCGCCCGCATGGGCGCGGTGGTGCCGGAAGAACAGGCGCCGCTCCGGCCGCAATATCTGCGGGCACCAGACGCGCAGCCGCAAAACGCCGCGCAATTGCCGCGCCGATGATGAACTTCGTTGCGCGTCTGATCGGCCGGGCCGAGCCAAGTTTGAGCGAGGCGAGCGAACGCGACGCCGCCGCGATTGCAGCGGTTCAGGCCGTTTCGTTTCAGCGCGGCTGGGGCGAAGATGAGTTCCGCAGCCTCTTGCTCGACCGCAATGTGGTTTGCCACCGCTCCCTGATGGGCCGGAGCTTGATCGGCTTCATCCTGTCGCGGCTCGTGGCTGGGGAAGCGGAGATCCTCTCGGTTGCCATCGCGCCCGGCTGGCGCGGCCGCGGATTGTCCCGTCCGCTCCTCGACTTGCATCTGCGCCGGCTGGCCGGACTGGGTGCGCGGACAGTGTTTCTCGAGGTCGACGAGAAGAACGCGCCGGCCGGCCGGCTTTACCGTCGGGCCGGCTTTTACGACGTCGGCCGCCGGCAGGGATATTATGAAGGCGGGGCCACCGCGCTGATCCTACGCCGCGATTTGGGTTGAGGGGGCTGAGAGCGGCGCGGCTGACGGTATGGCCCAAAAAGCGATATGATGGTGTTACACAAACCCGCCACAGTGAGGCGGAGAGAAGGGCTCGATTCGACCGGAATGACAGGTTCCCGCAAGCTGTACGTGAAATCGTTTGGCTGCCAGATGAACGTCTACGATTCACAACGTATGGCGGACACACTCGCGCCCGAAGGCTATGTCGAGACCGGCAGCGCCGAAGACGCCGATCTCATCATTCTCAACACCTGCCACATCCGCGAGAAGGCGGCGGAAAAGGTCTATTCCGAGCTCGGCCGCATGCGCCGCCTGAAAGAGGCGGGCAAGGCGGAGGGCCGTGATGTTCGCATTGCTGTTGCGGGCTGCGTCGCGCAGGCCGAAGGCGAGGAAATCATCCGGCGCGCCCCGGCGGTCGATCTCGTGGTCGGCTCGCAGAACTATCATCGCCTGCCCGATCTGCTCGCGCGCGGCAGCAAGGCGGTCGATACCGCGTTTCCGCTCGACGACAAATTCGATCATCTCGCCGCGCCGAGCGCCGCGGCGACGCGTGCGCGCGGCGTGGCGGCCTTCGTCACCGTGCAGGAAGGCTGCGACAAGTTCTGCACGTTCTGTGTAGTGCCCTACACGCGCGGCGCAGAAATCTCGCGACCCGCGCACAAGATCGTCGACGAAGTGGCGCGGCTCGTGGCTGCCGGCGTGCGCGAAATCACGCTGATCGGTCAGAACGTCAACGCCTATCACGGCGAAGGACCGGATGGCCGAACGTGGTCGCTGGCGCAGCTTCTTGAACGCCTCGCCGATGCCGGCATCGAGCGGCTACGTTACACGACCAGTCATCCGCGCGACATGAACAACGATCTGATCGCCGCGCATCGCGATTTGCCGGCGTTGATGCCGCAACTGCATCTGCCGATACAATCCGGCTCCGACCACATTCTCGCGGCCATGAATCGCCGCCACACCCGCGCCGATTATCTCGCGCTGGTCGCGCGGCTGTTCGAGGCACGGCCGGACCTCGCACTCACGTCGGACTTCATCGTCGGCTTCCCGGGCGAGACGGACGCGGATTTCGCCGAGACGCTGAGCCTGGTGGACGAGATCGGCTTTTCCGGCGCGTTCTCTTTCAAATATTCGCCGCGCCCCGGCACGCCGGGCGCCGAGATGGACGATCAGGTCGACGAAGCGGCGAAGTCCGAGCGCTTGCAGCGATTGCAGCACGCGATCGACCGCAGCCAGGCGGATTTCAATCGCAGCTGCGTCGGCCGCACCGTGTCGGTACTGTTTGAACGGCCCGGCCGCCATAGCGGCCAGATCGTCGGCCGCTCGCCCTATCTGCAACCGGTGCAAGTCGAGGCGCCGGCGTCATTGATTGGAAAAATCGCGCCGGTGAGCATCACCGAAGTCGCAAGCAACAGCCTGTTCGGCGCACTGACACAACAGCCGGCGCTCGCCGGCGCCGGAGCCTGAATGCGCACATCTGGCCCTGCTGATCCTCTGACGACGGGAGCGGAGTCGCTGGTCGCCGCACCCGGAACCCCGACCCAAATCGTTCTGACTTTCGACGACAATCGCCTCGCCTCCGTCTTGTTCGGCCAATACGGCCAGAACCTGGCGCTGATCGAGCGGCGGCTCGGCGTGGCGGCAACGTCGCGCGGCAATCATGTCACGCTGGAAGCTTCGCGCGAGGCCTGCGAGCAGGCGCGCCGTGTGCTCGAGAGCCTCTACGAGCGGCTCAAGCGCGGCGACGAGTTGGTGCAAGGCGACGTCGAAGGCACCATCCGCATGACCTTGTCGCAAGGCTCGCTGTTCGATTTCGATCCGTCGGCGGCACGGGAGAATTTCGAAGAGATCAATCTGCGCAAGCGCCGGGTGCGCGCCCGCACCGCCGCGCAGGATGCTTATGTGCGCGCGCTCAAGCGCCACGCGCTTGTGTTCGCCACCGGGCCGGCCGGCACCGGCAAGACCTGGCTTGCGGTGGCGCAAGCCGTGCAGTTGTTCGAGCGCAAAGAAGTCGATCGCATCGTGCTGTCGCGTCCCGCCGTCGAAGCCGGCGAGCGGCTCGGCTTTCTGCCGGGCGATATGCGCGAAAAGGTCGATCCCTATCTGCGGCCGATCTACGACGCGCTCTATGATCTGATGGACGCACGCATCGTCGAACGCGCGCTGCAAACCACCGAGATCGAGATCGCGCCGCTTGCCTTCATGCGCGGCCGCACGCTCTCGAATGCCGCGGTCATTCTCGACGAGGCGCAGAACACCACCACGATGCAGATGAAGATGCTGCTGACCAGACTCGGCGAGAATAGCCGCATGGTGGTGACCGGCGATCCGAGCCAAGTGGACTTACCGCCGGGGCAAACCTCCGGGCTTGCCGAGGCGGTGCGTCTGCTCGAAGGCGTCGAGGGGATCGCTCATGTCAAGTTCGGCTCCGCCGACGTGATCCGCCATGAGCTCGTCGCGCGCATCGTCGAAGCTTACGATAGGGCGGCGGCGGGCAAGCGCGAGCGGACCTGATGGCGCGGGCAGCGCGCGAGCCACGCGCGGCGTCCAAAGCAAGCGCAAGCGTCAAGATCGACATCCGCATCGAGTCCGATCTCTGGAAGGCTGAACGCGCGATCACTACGATCGCGCGGCGGGCGATCGCCAAAGCCGCCGCCGTGATGGCGCGGTCGAGGTGCGAACTTTCCGTGCTCTTGACCGACGATCCGTCCATCCGGGTGCTCAATAGTGATTGGCGCGGCGTTGACGCGCCGACCAATGTCTTATCCTTTCCGGCGCCGCGCGCCGCCGGCGACCGGCCATTCATCGGCGATATTGTCCTGGCCTATGAGACGGTTGCGGCCGAAGCCCAGGCGGAACGCAAGCCATTTGCCCATCACTTTGCCCATCTTTGTGTGCACGGCTTCCTGCATCTTTTGGGCTATGATCACGTGCGCAAAAAGGATGCGGAGGTCATGGAAGAGGCGGAACGGGACATTCTGCGGCGGCTTCGGATCCCGGACCCCTACCGCTAGCGCATGCTTTGAGGGCGCCGAAGGCCTATACTGGCGTCACATCCAGGGCTGATCCCCTAAATCCGACCGAGCCGATAAGCGCCAATGTGGCGATAGCAATGTCCCAATCTCCAATCCGCACCGAACCGAACGAGACCGAACGCGGCGGGCTGCCGATGGTCCTGCCTGAGACCGGCGGCGACCTGCACGAGGGCTGGCTTTCGCGCGTGATGCGCATTTTGTTCGGCTGGAGGGCACAGGCGACGCGCGCCGAGCTCGAGCTCGTGCTCACCGCCGAGCAATCGGAATCCGGCTTCTCGCCGACCGAAGCCACCATGCTCAAGAATATTCTTGGGCTGCGCGAATGCCGGATCGAAAGCGTGATGGTGCCGCGCGCCGACATCATCGCCGTGCAGCAGGACATCACCATCGGCGAATTGGTCAAGGTGTTTGCCGGCGCCGCTCACTCGCGGCTCGTGGTCTATAACGACACGCTCGACGATCCGGTCGGCATGGTGCATATCCGCGACCTTCTTGGCTTCATGGCGGCGCGCGCGGCAATCGAGCCGGCCGCGGCCGCCACCGACAAAGACCAACCGACCGCGACCGATCTCGATCTCGACAAGATCGACCTCACCATGCCGTTGAAGGCGACCAAGATTGCCCGCGACATTCTCTATGCGCCGCCGTCCATGCCGGCGCTCGACCTGCTCGCCAAGATGCAGGCCACCCGCATCCATCTCGCCCTGATCATCGACGAATATGGCGGCAGCGACGGGCTCGTCTCGATGGAAGACCTGGTCGAGCTGATCGTCGGCGATATCGCCGATGAGCACGACGAAGCGGAGACGGCGGCGGTGACGCGGCAGAGCGATGGATCGTTCATCGCCACCGGCCGCGCCAGCCTCGACGACGTGCGCGCGGTGATCGGCGAGGAATTCGACGTGGGCGAAGCCGCGCAGGAAGTCGACACGCTCGGCGGCTATCTGGTGATGCGCGCCGGCCATGTGCCGGTGCGCGGCGAGCTCGTTCCCGGACCGGCAACGTTCGAGGCCGAAGTGCTCGACGCCGATCCGCGCCGGGTCAAGCGCGTGAAAATCTATCGCAGCAAGGACCGCCGCCCGGGCGGGTCGCGCGATCTGCCGCAAGCTTTGCGGCCGCAAGCGCGCGCGACACCGCCACGCGACGACGCGGGCAAGCCCTCTCCGAACGCTCCGCCGCCGTGAAGCCGACGGCTCTCATTCACATCATCGTCCTCTCTTACGGGTGGCGGCGATTGGCGATCGCCTTTGCGGCGGGCGCCGTGTCGGCGGCCGCCATGGCGCCGTTGAGCTTCTGGCCGGTTCTGTTTGTGACCTTCCCGGTTCTGGTCTGGCTGATCGACGGCGCCGGCGCCGGAGAGTGGCGCGGGCTGACAGGCGCGGCTGCAACCGGCTGGTTTTTCGGTTTCGGCTATTTTCTCGCCGGCCTGTATTGGATCGGCTTTGCTTTTCTGGTCGATGCGCCGACATTCGGCTGGCTTCTGCCGATCGCCGTTGTCGGCCTGCCGGCCGGGCTTGCGATCTTCACCGCCTTCGGTATTGCGCTGGCACGCCTGTTATGGACGCGCGGCGCCTTGCGCATCCTCGCTTTGGCGGTTGCCCTCACCGCATCGGAATGGTTACGCGGACACATCCTGACCGGATTTCCATGGGACGCCTTCGGCTACGCACTGACCGCGCCGCTGGTGCTGGCGCAGAGCGCCGCGCTGATCGGCATCTGGGGTCTCACGTTTCTCGCGGTCGCGATCTTCGCCAGCCCGGCGACGCTATTCGACGACCGCAGCGAAAGCCGCTGGCCGCGGTTGCCGCTGCTGCTGGCGGCGGCGGTGCTTATGGCGCTTGCCGCATACGGCACCGTGCGGCTCGCGCGCGCGCCGACCCGGTTTGTCGAGGGTGTGCATTTGCGCATCATGCAGCCGAACCTGCAGCAGGACGTGCGCTTCAACTATGCCGCCAAGCAACAAGTGCTGGACCGCTACATCGCGCTGTCCGAGCGCGCGGGCGCGCCGGCTGCGGGAACCAGCGATGTGACGCATCTGATCTGGCCTGAATCGGCGTTCCCGTTTTTTCTCACACGGGAGCCAGATGCGCTTGGGCAAATCGCCAAGCTGTTGCACGGGTCGACGGTGCTGATCACCGGCGCGGTCAGGCTGGCCGAGCCGGTCACACCGCCCGATATCGCCGTCTACAATTCGATCTACGTGCTTGATCGCGACGGCTTGATCGCCTCGACCTACGACAAGCTCCACCTCGTGCCGTTCGGCGAATACTTGCCGTTCCAACAATTCCTGGAGAGCCTCGGGCTGCAACAACTCACCAAGCAGCGCGGTGGCTTTTCCGCCGGCGCCCGCCGCAGGCTTCTTATCGTCCCCGGCGCGCCGCCGGCTGTGCCGTTGATCTGCTACGAGATCATCTTTCCGGGCGAAGTCGGCGCTCAAAATGGTGGACAAGCTAGCGGCCAAACCGGCGGACGCGGCGGCCGGCCCGGCTGGATGATCAATGTCACCAACGACGGCTGGTTCGGCATTTCGAGCGGCCCGTATCAGCATTTCCAACAGGCGCGCGTCCGCGCGATCGAAGAAGGCCTGCCGCTGGTACGCGCCGCCAATACCGGCATTTCCGCCGTTGTCGATCCGCTCGGCCGCATCATCGAAAAGCTGCCGCTCGGCGCCGAAGGGGCGATCGATGCGCCACTGCCGCAGCCGATTGCCGCGCCGCTCTATGCCCGCGTCGGCGACGCGCCCGCGGCCCTGATGGTCGCGGTCGCGCTGTTGTTGTTGCTGCACCGCCGCCTGCAGCCGAATGTGCTGAAAGCCGAGGCCGCGCCGTCGATCGATTATAGTTAATCCAATCTACCTGCCGGTAAGCGGAGATACTGATTGGTCAATCAAGCGGAAGAAAGCCCGATCGGGCACAACCGCAAACTCCAGGTTGCGCATCCCGGCGATGTACTCAACCCTTTCGAGTAAAATAAAGAAAGCAAATCTACTGATCATCTATTTTGGAATTTTATTTTCCAAACATTTCACAGCCAAAGACCCTTGTTGAAGCAAGCGCAGGCACAATAATGCGCGTGCTCAAGTTTGATATTTAAAGCAATTACTGTACAAAGGTATGAGATAGGAGACCGGTTAAATGATGGCCAAGAAGGCACCGAACCCCATTGACAAGCATGTCGGCAGCCGCGTGCGCATGCGCCGCATGATGTTGGGGATGAGCCAGGAGAAGCTTGGAAATAATCTTGGCCTGACATTTCAGCAGGTGCAGAAGTACGAGAAGGGAACTAATCGTATCGGCGCCAGCCGTCTTCAGCAAATCTCGCAAATCCTGCAAGTGCCGGTGTCGTTTTTCTTTGAAGGCGCCCCGACCAACGGCAACGCGCCGCGCACGGACGGCATGAACGAGGCGCCCTCCCCGGCTTACGTCTCGGATTTTCTCGCCACGTCCGACGGCCTGGCGCTGACCAAGGCCTTCATGCGCATTTCCGACTCAAAGTTGCGGCGGCGCATCGTCGATCTCGTCGAGCAAATCGCAGTCAGCGATAAAATCTAAACCGCGCCGTTTTTGGATTTGAATTTCCCACCGCGCGTTGCGTCGTTGGAACTTCAAACCCACCATGCGAAACGCGGCGGGCACCCAACAAATCGCCCACATTTAGCCCACATCTTGACCGCGCAGACTGACACTGCAACAACTTTGTCACGGTCAGCGCGGGGTCTCGTCGGCGCCCGAACCGAATAACGCCCGAGGCGACGAGACTGGCTCATAGGGGAGTGTTTCTCAGTGGAACGTTCAAACTACTTGTTCACAAGCGAGTCGGTGTCGGAAGGACATCCCGACAAGGTTTGCGATCAGATTTCCGATGCAATCCTGGATGCGTTTCTTGAAAACGATCTCAAGCTCGGTATCGCCGACGACAGCAAGGTCAATACCCGGCTCGGCTGCGAGACGCTCTGCACGACGAACAAGATCGTGATCGCCGGCGAAGGGCGCGGCCAGGCGCCACTGTTCCGTAAGCATGGCGACAAAGCCGTTGTCGATCGCGAGATGATCACTGAAATCGCCCGCGGCGTGGTCAAGGACATCGGCTACGACCAGGACGGCTTCTCCTACTACGGCGCCGATGTCGAAGTGCTGCTGCACGGCCAATCGCCCGACATCGCTATGGGCGTGGATGCCAAGAAGAAGAAGGGCAGCGAAGAAGAGGGCGCCGGCGACCAGGGCATGATGTTCGGCTATGCCTGCACGGAGAGCGAGGTCTATGAAAAAGGCTCGTTCATGCCGGCGCCGATCTACTTTGCGCACAAGATCCTCAAGGTGCTGTCGGAAAAGCGACGCTCGGGCGCGCTGTTCGATCTGCAGCCGGACGCCAAGAGTCAGGTGACGGTGAAATATGTCGACGGCCAGCCGGTCGGCTGCACCAAGGTCGTGGTCTCGACCCAGCACAACGCCCAGACCCGCAACGGCAAGAAATATTCGCCGGGCATGGTCAAGGAGATGATCAGCGATTCGGTCGAGGAGGCGCTGCCTGAAGAGTGGATGCCGAAGAAGCCGAGCGATTTCCTGGTCAATCCGACCGGCAATTTCGTCATCGGCGGCCCGGACGGCGACTGCGGCCTGACCGGCCGCAAGATCATCGTCGACACTTACGGCGGCTATGCGCCGCACGGCGGCGGCGCTTTCTCGGGCAAAGACCCGACCAAGGTCGATCGCTCCGCCGCTTATGCGGCGCGCTATCTCGCCAAGAACGTCGTGGCGGCCGGCTTGGCGCAAAGCTGCACCATCCAGATCGCATACGCGATCGGCGTGGCCGATCCGATGTCGGTCTATGTCGACACGCATGGAACCGGCCAGGTGGAAGAAGCCAAGCTGCAAAAAATCCTGCCGGAACTGTTTCCGCTGCGGCCGACCAACATCCGGCGCGCGCTGAAGCTCAACCGGCCGATCTATCGCCGCACGGCCGCTTACGGCCACTTCGGCCGCGCGCCGGAAAAGGACGGCGGCTTCTCGTGGGAGCGGACCGACCTCGCGGACGCGCTGCAGCGCAGCTTCCGCTAAAGCCAATTCGCCGCTACGCGCGGCCTGCGCATTGCGCCAACAAGGCGGTGGATCGCAACGATCCGCCGCCTCTTGTTTTGCTGCCGCGGGCCCCCACATCGCGACCGGAACGGAGCGGACGCCGGAGCGAACGAACATGAAAGCCAAGTTCAAAGCAACGTTCTTTGGATGCGCATTGACGCTCGCGCTTGCGGCGACGGCGATGCCGGCCGACGCCAAGGGCTGCATCAAGGGCGCATTGATCGGCGGCATTGCCGGACATTATGCCAGTCATCATGGCGTGCTGGGCGCGGCGGCCGGCTGCGTAGTCGGCCATCATTTGGCGAAGCGGCGGGCGATGCAGAATTCCGCGCCCGAGCACGCGCGCTGAAAATAATCTACGCTCAGCGCGTCGAACTTTGTTTGTTCGGGCCGCACGAGAGCATGATGCGGAAAAGTGGACACCGGTTTTCCGAAAAGACCAGGCTCAACCAAAATGTCAGAGCGCCAATCGATTCGCTCTGAGCCGATTGCGCTCTAGACCCGCGATGACGATGGATTGCGAACCGCATCAGGCGCGCGCTTTTTTCGGCCGGCGCAAAGGCCACAAGCTGCGCCCCCGGCAAGCCGAACTCATCGAGACGGTGTTGCCACGGCTCGCGATCGATATCGCACATCCGCCGCCGGCCGATCTCGCGACACTGTTCCCGCTGCCGGTGGATGAAATTCAACTCGAGATCGGCTTCGGCGGCGGCGAAAACATGATCGCGCAGGCGATCGCGCGGCCGCGCACCGGAATTGTCGGCGTCGAGCCCTTCGTCAACGGCATGGCCAAGGCGCTCGCCGCCATCGAGACGGCGGGGCTGCGCAATATCAGCCTGCATTTCGATGACGCCATCGCGCTGCTCGCCTGGCTGCCGGCTGCGTCGCTGGCCCGTATCGATCTGATTCATCCCGATCCGTGGCCGAAGCGGCGGCACTGGAAGCGGCGTTTCGTTCAGGACGCGACCATCGCGCAATTCGCCCGCATCTTGCGGCGCGGCGGCGATGTTCGCTTCGTCACCGACATCGCCGACTATGCCGCGTGGACGCTGCGGCATTTCGTCCAGTCACCGGATTTCGCCTGGACCGCGGAGCGCGCCGACGACTGGCGCAAAGGCTGGCCGGATTTCGCCGGCACGCGCTATCACGCCAAAGCCGCGCGCGAGCAGCGCCCACCCTGTTTCCTGATTTTCCGACGGGTGTAAGTTGCTTCGGGATCATGCTCCGTTGGCCTGCCGCACCTGCCAGAAGCGCACAACGCGTTGCGCGGTGGACGCCGAAAGCCGCCCATAATTGGTGAAGGCAGCATCAAGTCGGAACGCGGACATTCCGTTCGCGACCGAGCGCAACAAGATCACTGCTTTCACCGCCGGCCAGCTCAAGTTCGCGGCCTTGCACAAGATCAGCACCGGATCGAAGCGGTCGTTGTCCATCAGGCGGTCAACGATTTCGATCTGTACCTTGGCGAGCGTCGCGAGCGTAACGACCGCCTCCTCGAATTTGCGTTCGCCGCAGAATCCAAGCAGCGTTGTCTCGTTCAGCCGGTCGGCCTGGCCAAGGCCGAGCACGACCCGTTGCGCGGCGCGATAGTCGCGTGGACCGACGCGCGCGCCGACCTCTTTGGAGACCTTGGCGAGCACGTCGCCGATCGCCGCCCGCATTTCCGGCGTCGCCGAGGCGATAAGACGGTCATGCACGACGGCAGTCGCTTTTTCGAGCAACGCGCGAAACATCGGCAGCGGAATGTCGGGCCGCGACGCGACCTTCTCGGCCAAAACGCCGTCGTGCTCGGCGCGCTTGACGAGGTTGGAGAAGCTCTTTTGCGAAATGCGCGCACCGCGATTTTCGGCGACGCTGCGCGCGACCTCGCGATCGCCGCGGCGGACAAGCACATCGGTCACCGCTTCGCCCAGCGCACGCCGCTCGGAAATGGCGCGCAGGTGCTCTTGTCCCTTGGTGCTTGCGATATCGACCAGGTCGGTTTCGGCGAGCCGCGGCGAGAGCTTCAGGACCGGCTCGGCGACGGCGATGTCGTCGTCGTTGGCAAGCGTGCGCAGGACGTTGACCGGCGCATTGGTCAGTGGAGCAAGATGCCGCGAGAGCTCGGCGCGCGCCTTGCTTTCGATCTCTTCGATCAGCAGCGAGAACACGTCGTCGAAAAGATCGACGTGCGCATCGTTATAGTGGCCGGCGCCGTCGAGGAAGAGCGCGGTCATGCGTTGCAGGATTTCGCGGCGCTTCGCGCGCGTGCCGCGCTGGACGACGTCTTCCAGTTCAGGGATCAGCGAGAGGGTGTCACCCATGCCGACAATCAGGATTCGTTAAGCCTTTTGGCCTGTTTCTGATTACCGGCGACCGATTACCGTTCCCTGAACGGCCCTTGCAACGTTTTGAGGAAAGGCTATATTCCGCGCATCCGATCATAACGGATACCTCATAACGGTCGGCTGATCCGAACGGTTTGTGAGAGTGGGCCCCCCGGGACCCGCTCTTTTTTATTACCTAGGGGCCGACAGTTCCGTTTGCGGACGATTGCGTAAGGATCAAAGTTTCGCAGCATGGACGACAGGTCGACAGCCTTTGCCGAAGAGCCGCGGCTGATCACCGAGCCGGGACGGGCGGCGCGTGTCGCTGCTGTCGCCGAGCCGGTGCTCGCCGATCTCGGCTATCGGCTGGTGCGGGTGCGCATTTCCGCCGCCGCTGGCTGTACCGTGCAGATCATGGCCGAACGGCCGGACGGTAGCATGGCGATCGAGGATTGCGAGGCGGCCTCGCGCGCGCTGTCGCCGATTTTCGATGCCACCGATCCGATCGAAGGCGCTTATCGGCTGGAAATATCGTCGCCCGGTATCGACCGGCCGCTGGTGCGGCGCTCGGATTTCGACCGCTATGCCGGCCATGTCGCGCATATCGAGATGCTGACGCCGGTCGACGGCCGCAAGCGTTTCCGCGGCGAGCTTCTGGGCACGCACGAAGAATACGTGCGGCTTCGCCGTACCGATCCGGCGGCGGGCGACAATCCGGAGGTTCTGCTGCCGATCGACGATATGGCAGAGGCAAGACTTGTTCTCACCGATGCGCTGATCGCCGAATCGCTGCGGCGGAGCAAACACGGCGAGAAGCTCGAAGAACGCGCTGCCGGTCCGCATGCAAGCGGGCGACAGCACAAGCATCGGGAACGACAGGAACATCAACACGGACATGTGGGCGGCGCGCCCGGCAAAGACCGGCGCGCCAACCAACGCAAAGGAGACTGACCATGGCGACGATAAGCGCCAACAAACTCGAACTGTTGCAGATCGCGGACGCAGTCGCCCGCGAAAAGGCGATCGATCGCAAGATCGTGCTCGGCGCCATGGAGGACGCGATCGCCAAGGCGGCGCGCTCGCGCTACGGCAGCGAGACCGAGGTGCGCGCGGAGATCGATCCGAAAAGCGGCGAGCTGCATCTGTCGCGCCACATGCTGGTTGTCGACGCAGTCGAAAACCCGTCGTTCCAGATCAGCCTCGAAGATGCGCGCCGGCGCCATCCGGCCGCGCAGATCGGCGACACCATCGCCGACCCGCTGCCGCCGCTGGAATACGGCCGCATCGCCGCGCAATCGGCCAAGCAGGTGATCGTGCAGAAGGTGCGCGAGGCCGAGCGCGACCGTCAATATGAGGAATACAAGGATCGCATCGGCGACATCGTGAACGGCATCGTCAAGCGCGTGGAATACGGCAACGTGGTGGTCGATCTCGGCCGCGGCGAAGCGATCGTGCGGCGCGACGAGATGCTGCCGCGCGAGGTGTTCCGCAACGGCGACCGCATCCGCGCCTATATCTACGACGTGCGCCGCGAGCAGCGCGGGCCGCAGATCTTCCTCTCACGCACGCATCCGCAATTCATGTCGAAACTGTTCGCGCAGGAAGTTCCGGAAATCTACGACGGCATCGTCGAGGTCAAGGCGGTGGCACGCGATCCCGGCTCGCGCGCCAAGATCGCGGTGGTCTCGCGCGACTCCTCGGTCGATCCGGTCGGCGCCTGCGTCGGCATGCGCGGCTCGCGCGTGCAGGCGGTGGTCAACGAGCTGCAGGGCGAGAAGATCGACATTATTCCGTGGTCGCAAGACATCGCGACCTTCGTGGTGAACGCGCTGGCGCCGGCCGAAGTCGCCAAGGTGGTGCTCGACGAAGAGCGCGAGCGCATCGAAGTGGTGGTGCCCGATCAACAGCTCTCGCTCGCGATCGGCCGCCGCGGCCAGAATGTGCGGCTTGCTTCGCAGCTCACCGGCTGGGACATCGACATCCTGACCGAGCAAGAGGAATCGGAGCGCCGTCAGGCCGAGTTCGAAAATCGCACACGCATGTTCATCGACTCGCTCAATGTCGATGAGGTGATCGGCCAATTGCTCGCGTCCGAAGGCTTCACCTCGGTCGAGGAGCTTGCGTTCGTGGACACCAAGGAGATCGCAGGCATCGAGGGCTTCGACGACGACACCGCGGCCGAATTGCAGACACGCGCGCGCGACTATCTCGCCAAGATCGAGGCGGAGCTCGACGCCAAACGAACGGAATTGGGCGTCGCCGACGAGCTCAAGGAGGTGCCCGGCGTCACGACCGCGATGCTGGTCCGCTTCGGCGAGAACAGCATCAAGACCGTCGAGGATCTCGCCGGTTGTGCAACCGACGACCTCGTCGGCTGGAGCGAGCGCAAGGACGGCGAGACCGTGCGCGAAGCCGGCATTCTCGACGGCTTCGATCTGTCGCGCGAGGAGGCCGAAGCCATAGTCATGCAGGCCCGCCTGAAGGCCGGCTGGGTGAGCGAAGCGGATCTGGCTCCGCCGGCCGCCGCCGAGGAAACCCCGGTCGCCGAAGCTCAGGCCTAGAGGGGATGAGTTGTATTTGGATCAGCATCCCGCTCCAGCTTTTTGTTTGAGCATGATTTTAAACCGGTTTCCACTTTTCCGGATCATGCTCGGACGAAGCCTGTGGCAATGAAGCGAGCGCATGATCGCCGGAACGCAAGAAGTCGCAAGCGCCGTCGAACTTGACCGCGGCCCCCGGGCCGGCGAACGCACGCGCATGTGTGCGGTGACCCGGGAGATCCGCCCCATATCCGAGCTGATCCGCTTTGTGGTCGGCCCCGACGGCGCAGCCGTCCCAGACGTCAAGACCAAGTTGCCCGGCCGTGGCCTATGGATAACGGCCAGCCGGGAGGCGTTGGGCGAGGCGATCAAGCGCAAGGTCTTTAGCCGCGGGTTCAAGCGGGAGGTCCGGCTCCCCCCGGACCTTACCGAGCAGACGGAACGGCTGCTGGAACGAGCGGTTCTCGATGCTTTGGCGATGGCCGGCAAGGAAGGCTCGGTCGCGGCCGGCTTTGCCAAGACGGAAGCCGCCCTGGAACATGAACGGGTTATCGCCGTCCTTCATGCCGCCGGAGCGTCTGCCGATGGGATACGCAAGCTTCAGGCCAAAGCCCACCGCCAGCGGTCGGGGGTACCGCCTGCGGAGATTGGATTTTTGACCACGGCGCAATTGGATTTGGCATTGAGCCGCCCAAATGTGGTACATGCTGCCCTGCTCGCCGGACCTGCGAGCGAAACCTTTTTGGCGCGTTGCCGGCGCCTAGAGCGGTTTCGCACCGGCGATCAGCAACATCAGGCCGGAAAGGCTGCGCCGAGGTAACACCGGCCGGAGATATGAACGCGTATGACTGAGACGAACAAAAATAGCGGCGAGAAGCTGAGCGTCACTTCGACCAAGACGCTGACGCTCAAGCGCGGTGGCGTCGAGCAAGGCGTCGTGCGGCAAAGCTTCAGCCACGGTCGCAGCAAGGCGGTCGTTGTCGAGAAGGTGAAGCGTCGCGCCGGTCCGGGCGAGGCGAAGCCCGAAGCGCCGACACCGGCCGAGCGCAGCGCAGCGCCCGCGCCGAAGCGCAACGTTACCTCTGCCAGGAGCCCGTCCAGCGGGCCGACACCGGCTGCGTCTGCGGCCGCCCCGGCGAAGCCGTCCGGCGTCGTATTGCGCACGCTCACCGAGGAAGAGCGCAGCGCGCGCGCACACGCGCTCGCCGACGCGCGTTTGCGCGAAGCGGAAGAGCGCAAGATCGCCGAAGAGGAAGCGCGGATTCGGCAGACCCGTGAAGAGATCGAGAAAGCCGACCGTGCAAAGGCCGAAGCGCGCAAGCGCGATGAAGAAGAACGGCGCAAGCACGACGAAGAGACCAAGCGCAAGGCCGACGAAGTTGCGAAGAAGCGGTTCGGCGCCGAGGCCGCGACGCCGCTCAAGTCCGCGGCCACGCCCCGACCGACGCAGGAAGCCGACGAAGAGGAAGCGCCGCGCAGCGCGCGGCGCGGTGGAGTGGCTGCACGCCCTGCTCCGGCTCCGAAAACGCCGCGCAGCGTCGGCGAGAAACGGCGCGGCCGGCTCACCGTCGTGACGGCGCTCTCCGCCGACGAGGTCCGCGAACGCTCGGTCGCCTCCTTCCGTCGCCGCAACCAGCGCATGACCGGTCACCGCGACGAGCCGAAGGAAAAGATCGCGCGCGAGGTGACGATCCCGGAGACGATCACCATTCAGGAACTGGCCAACCGTATGGCCGAGCGCGCGGTCGACGTGATCCGCATTCTGATGCAGCAGGGTCACATGGCGAAGATCACCGATACGATCGACGCCGATACCGCCCAGCTGATTGCCGAAGAGCTCGGCCACACGGTGCGGCGCGTCGCCGAATCGGACGTCGAAGAAGGCATGTTCGACGCGCCCGACGATCCGGCGAACCTGCAGCCGCGTGCGCCCGTGGTCACCATCATGGGCCACGTCGACCACGGCAAGACCTCGCTCCTTGACGCCATCCGCTCGACTGAAGTGGCGGCCGGCGAAGCCGGCGGCATCACCCAGCATATCGGCGCCTATCAAGTGACGTCGCCGTCGGGCGGGCGCATCACCTTCATCGATACGCCCGGCCACGCGGCCTTCACTGCCATGCGCGCGCGGGGAGCCAAGATCACCGACATCGTCGTGCTGGTCGTGGCGGCTGACGACGGCGTCATGCCGCAAACGATCGAGGCGATCCATCACGCCAAGGCGGCGAAGGTTCCGATCATTGTTGCCATCAACAAGATCGACAAACCGGACGCCAAGCCGGAGCGCGTACGCACCGAGCTGTTGCAGCACGAAATTCAGGTCGAATTGCTCGGCGGCGAGGTGCTCGAAGTCGACGTGTCGGCGAAAGAGAAGACCAATCTCGACAAGCTGCTCGACGTCATCGCGCTGCAAGCGGAAGTGCTCGAGCTCAAGGCCAACCCGAACCGTGCGGCGGAAGGCACCGTGATCGAGGCGCGGCTCGACCGCGGCCGTGGTCCGGTCGCGACCGTGCTGGTGCAACGCGGCACGCTGCGTCCCGGCGATATCGTCGTTGCCGGCTCGGAATGGGGCCGCGTGCGCGCGCTGGTCTCCGACACAGGACATGCGGTGGTGGCCGCCGGCCCGTCCATGCCGGTGGAAATCCTGGGCTTCAACGGCACGCCCGAAGCGAGCGATCGCCTCGCGGCGGTGGCGACCGAAGCGCGGGCGCGCGAGATCGCCGATTATCGCGCGCGGCAGAAGCGCGAGATCGCGGCAGCCCGGCAAACCGGCATGCGCGGCTCGCTCGAGCAGATGATGAATCAGCTCAAGACCGCCGGCCGCAAGGAATTCCCGCTGGTGATCAAGGCCGACGTGCAAGGCTCGATCGAAGCCATCGTCGGTGCGCTGGAGAAGCTCTCGACCGACGAAGTAGCCGCCCGCGTGATCTTCGCCGGAGCCGGCGGCATCACCGAATCCGACGTGACGCTCGCTGGCGCGTCCGGCGCCGCGGTCATCGGCTTCAATGTGCGCGCGCACAAAGAGGCGCGCGAAGCCGCGGAACAGGCAGGCGTCGAGATCCGCTACTACAACATCATCTACGATCTCGTCGACGACGTGAAGAAGGCGATGTCGGGATTGCTGGCGCCGATGCTGCGCGAGACCATGCTCGGCAACGCGACGGTTCTCGAAGTCTTCAAGGTCTCCAAGGTCGGCAACGTGGCCGGTTGCCGCGTGACCGACGGCGTGGTCGAGCGCGGCGCCAACGTGCGGCTCATTCGCGACAATGTCGTGGTCCATCAAGGCAAGCTCTCGCAGCTCAAGCGCTTCAAGGACGACGCACGCGAAGTCGCCGCCGGCCAGGAATGCGGCATGGCGTTCGAGAACTACCAGGACATGAAAGTCGGCGACGTAATCGAGTGCTACCGCGTGGAGACCGTGCAGCGGACGCTGTGAGTTCAAGTCTCACGTTCGCGTGCGGTCGTTGAAGCCGGCGAGCCGGCAATCCCGATAAACACGTTCATAGTCAATGGAATGGAGATGCGCGGGCTTAAGCCCGCGCACGACTGGCAGCAAGAAAGATGTCCCGCCACCACCACAGCGCCCAACCTGCGGGCGGCTCGCAGCGCCAATTGCGCGTCGGCGAACTCATCCGTCACGAATTGGCGGCCATGCTGTCGCGCGGCGACGTGCATGACCCGGTGATCGAAGCGCACATGATCACTGTGCCGGAGGTGCGCATGTCGCCCGATCTGCGGCTCGCGACGATTTACATCATGCCGCTCGGCGGACGCGACGAGAAAGATGTTCTGGAAGCGCTCGATCGCAACAAGCGTTACATGCGCGGCGAGATCGCGCGCCGCGTTAACTTAAAATTTGCTCCTGAAATTCGTTTTCGCATCGACGAACGATTCGACGAAGCAGAACGGATAGAGAAGCTTTTACGAACACCCGACGTACAGCGCGACCTCGCGGGCAAGAAGGACGAGTGATGTCGGCAGCAAACAACATGATCGATTCGCACGCGGACGAAGTGGACCGCGAATCGCTAGTCGGCGCGGCGAACGAACCGCATGTGGCGTTGCCGGAAAAAGCCGCCAACAAGAAGCGCGCGAAGCGCGACGTGCACGGCTGGCTGGTGCTCGACAAGCCGATCGGCATGACGTCGACGCACGCGGTCGCGGTGATCAAGCGCCTGTTCTCGGCCAAGCGCGCCGGCCATGCCGGCACGCTCGATCCGCTCGCTTCCGGCTGCCTGCCGATCGCGCTCGGCGAGGCGACCAAAACCGTGCCGTTCGTAGTCGACAGCCGCAAGACCTACATCTTTACGGTGCGCTGGGGCGAGGAGCGCGACACCGACGATGCCGAGGGCCGCGTGGTGAATACGAGCGCGAGCCGGCCGGAGCGCGCTGCCATCGCGGCGATGCTGCCGCGCTTCACCGGCACCATCGAGCAGGTGCCGCCGCGCTTCTCCGCCATCAAGATCGAAGGCGAACGGGCCTACGATTTGGCGCGCGAGGGCGAAACCGTGGAAATTGCGGCGCGCCCGGTAACCATAGATCGGCTCGAGCTCGTCGATATGCCGGGCGCCGATCACGCGGTGTTTGCCGCCGAATGCGGCAAGGGCACCTATGTGCGGGCGCTCGCCCGCGATATCGGCCGCCTGCTCGGCGTCTTCGGCCATGTTTCCGCCTTAAGGCGCAGCCGCGTCAGCCCGTTCATTGAAAGCGACATGATTTCGCTGGAACGGCTCGAGGCTTTGTGCCATAGAGCGGCCGCTGGCGAGGGAAATCTCGCCGATATGCTACTGCCGGTCGAGACCGCGCTGGACGACATCCCGGCGCTGGCCGTTAGTCCGGCGGACGCAGCGAGGCTCAACAGGGGCCAAGCTGTTTTGTTGCGCGGACGGGACGCTGCCGTCATCCGCGGCACGGTCCAGGTCGCTTCGGGCGGACAGCTCGTGGCAATTGCCGAGATCGATCGCGGCGAAATCGTCCCCAAGCGCGTGTTCAACTTATCCGGCGTGACAGGTCGCGCCGACAGACAAAAAGGTTGGTGACGATGTCGATTACGACCGCACGCAAGGCGGAGGTTATCAAGACATACGCCGTAAAGTCCGGTGATACGGGTTCGCCGGAGGTTCAGGTTGCGCTTCTTTCGGAGCGGATCAACAATCTGACCGAGCACTTCAAGAGCCATGTCAAAGACAATCATTCGCGGCGCGGGCTGTTGAAGCTCGTTTCGCAGCGCCGGCAGATTCTCGATTATCTGCGGCGTACCAACGAAGGACGTTACAAAGAGTTGATTGAACGGCTTGGTATCCGCCGTTGAACGGCTTGCGCGCGGCTGATGCCGCGCGCTGTTGGCGGTGCGCAAAGGCGACCGCCGCATGTGCGGCAGCTTAAGCTGCCGATTTGAACGACGGACAAAAGGTCCGTCCCATCGAAGAAGGTCCGAAGGCCATGGCAGGATCGCCGGACGCTGTAAAGGCATGGCAGTTTCGCTGCGCCGACAGTATCTCGCCGTCTTGCTTATGGCTTTCGCGCTTTCGCGAAAACCATGAGAGACAATCGCAATGTTCAATATTCATCGTGTGCAACTTGACTGGGGTGGCCGCCAACTCACGTTAGAGACCGGCAGATTTGCGCGCCAGGCCGACGGAGCGGTGTTCGCTTCCTACGGCGACACCACCGTGCTCGCGACCGTCGTCGCGGCGAAAACGCCGAAGGAAGGCATCGACTTCCTGCCGCTGACCTGCAACTACCAGGAAAAATACTACGCCGCCGGCCGCATTCCCGGCGGTTACTTCAAGCGCGAAGCGCGGCCGACCGAAAAGGAAACGCTGGTTTCCCGGCTGATCGACCGGCCGATCCGTCCGCTGTTCGCCGACGGCTGGCGCTGCGACACCCAGGTCATCGTGACGGTGCTGTCGCACGATCTCGAGAACGATCCCGACATTCTGGCGATGGTGGCGGCCTCCGCCGCGCTGACGCTTTCGGGGGCGCCGTTCATGGGACCGATCGGCGCGGCGCGCGTCGGCTTCATCAACAACGAGTATGTGCTCAATCCGCAGGTCGACGAAATGCCCGAGAGCGGGCTCGATCTCGTCGTCGCCGGCACGCAGGACGCGGTGCTGATGGTGGAATCGGAGGCCAAAGAGCTGTCCGAAGACATCATGCTTGGCGCGGTGATGTTCGGCCACCGCCATTTCCAACCGCTGATCGACGCCATCATCCGGCTCGCGGAGAAAGCGGCGAAAGAGCCGCGCGAACTCACCGTGCCGGACAATGCGGCGCTGGAAAAGGAAATGCTCGATCTGGTCGAGAAGGAGCTGCGCGCCGCGTATGCGATCCCCGACAAGATGGAGCGCCACAAGGCGGTCGACGCCGCGAAAGACCGCGTCATGGGTCATTTCGCGCCGCCCGATGTCGAGAATCCGAAATATCCGAAGCTCCAGGTCGCCGGCGTATTCAAGGAACTCGAAGCCAAGATCGTGCGCTGGAATATTCTCGACACCGGCACGCGCATCGACGGCCGCGAGGTGAAAACCGTGCGCCCGATCGTGTGCGAAGTCGGCGTGCTGCCGCGCACCCACGGCTCGGCGCTGTTCACCCGCGGTGAGACGCAGGCTCTGGTGGTGTCAACGCTCGGCACCGGCGAAGACGAGCAATTCGTCGACGCGCTGCAGGGAACCTACAAGGAGACTTTCCTGCTGCACTACAACTTCCCGCCCTTCTCGGTCGGCGAAACCGGCCGGCTCGGCGCTCCGGGACGGCGCGAAATCGGCCACGGCAAGCTCGCCTGGCGCGCCATACACCCGGTGTTGCCGGCGCACACGGAGTTTCCCTACACCATCCGTGTCGTCTCCGAGATCACCGAGTCGAACGGCTCATCCTCGATGGCGACGGTCTGCGGCACCTCGCTGTCGCTGATGGATGCGGGCGTTCCGCTGAAGCGGCCGACCGCGGGCATCGCCATGGGCCTGATCAAGGAAGAGGAGCGGTTCGCCGTCCTTTCCGACATTCTCGGCGACGAGGACCATCTCGGCGACATGGATTTCAAGGTTGCCGGCACCGAGCGCGGCGTGACCTCGCTGCAGATGGACATCAAGATCGCGGGCATCACCGAAGAGATCATGCGGGTCGCGCTCGCGCAGGCGAAGGACGGCCGCATACACATCCTCGGTGAGATGGCCAAGGCGCTCACGCAAGCGCGCGCCGAGCTCGGCGAGCATGCGCCGCGCATCGAGGTGTTCTCGATCCCGGTCGACAAGATCCGCGAGGTCATCGGCTCGGGCGGCAAGGTCATCCGCGAGATCGTGGAAAAGACCGGCGCCAAGATCGACATCTCCGACGACGGCACCGTCAAGGTCGCCTCCGCCAGCGGCGAGTCGATCAAGGCGGCGATCAACTGGATCAAGTCGATCGCGTCCGAGCCGGAGGTCGGCCACATCTACGAAGGCACCGTCGTCAAGGTGATGGACTTCGGCGCGTTCGTGAACTTCTTCGGCGCCAAGGACGGCCTCGTTCATATCAGCCAGCTCGCCGCGCGCCGGGTGCAGAAGACATCCGATGTCGTCAAGGAAGGCGACAAGGTGAAGGTGAAGCTCCTCGGCTTCGACGAGCGCGGTAAGGTCCGGCTGTCGATGAAGGTCGTCGATCAGGAAACCGGCGAGGATCTCGAAGCGAAGCAAAAGGCCGAAGGCGGCGAAGCGCGCGAAGCGGCGGCTGGCGGCGCAGAATAACTCCGCGCGCAGCGCGCTTGTCAAACACGACGAAAGGCGGCCGTAAGGCCGCCTCTTGCGTTCCTGCCGCGTGCGCCTCGTAAGGGCGCTTGCTCGCGACCGCGCTGCTTAGCCCAAGCCCGTTATCTTGAAGTCAACCTTGTGTCTTGAAGTCATTTGGCCGCGCCGCCGTCTTTGCGTGCGCGGCGTGAAGGCTTCGTAGCGACGGGAACCGGCTTTGCCTGCGCGCCAGCATCGCTCTCGGTGTGGTGGGTGAGACGGTCAGCGAGGAGAGACAGGGTCAAAACGACGAACGGAACGTACGTGGTCCAAAATATGGCGTAGAAGATCATGGATACACGCTCCTTGGCGTGATCCCCGCCCCTCACAGACGACGGTCGAGACACACAGCTGGCCTCTTCGAAGAGGAAATGTGTTCGACAGGCGGATTTTTAATGGGCTGGTCTTGAAAGGAGTTTTTCAGGAAACCAAAAAATGGTTTACGCCCGCTCGGCGTCGCCTATGGTCATTCCGGAGCGCCGCGAAGTGGCGAGCCCGGAATCCATAGCCCCCGCGTCGTTGCGATGGCACAGCCGATGACGCCGCTACTGCGCGCTCACTCGACCACCACCGGCTCCGCCGGAAGCGCCCCGGCCGGCTTGCGGAACACGATCAGGAGCGGCAGCACGGCAAGTGTCGCGATCATCAGGAATTTGTAGTCGTCGATATAGGCGATGATCTGCGCTTGCTTGGTGATGACGGCATCCAGCGCGGCGCGGCCGGCGGCGGTGAGCGGATCCCAAGCTTGCGCGATCGCCGGATGCTCGAAGCCGCGATTGACCGCGGAGACTTTGGGAACGATGGCAGCGTGATTGGCCTGGGTGTTCTGGATCAGCAGACTGTTCACGATCGAAATGCCCACGCTCGACCCGATATTGCGTGACAGGTTGTAAAGCCCGGCGCCTTCGGTGCGGGTTTGCAACGGCAGCGTCGAGAGCGTGGCGGCGCTCAGCGGCACGAACAGAAAGCCGAGGCCGGCACCCTGCACCACGCCGACGCTGATAATCGTTGCTTGCGACACGTCCGGCGTCCAGCCAGTCATCTCGTTGAACGACCAGGCGGTAAGCCCAAGTCCGATTGCGAGCAGGAGACGCGTATCCATGCGGCCGGTCAGCCGCCCAACGATCAGCATCGAGGCCATGGTGCCCATGCCGCGCGGTCCCATGATCATGCCGGCGGTAACCACCGGATAGCCCATGAGCGTCTGCAGATAGGGCGGCTGCAGCGCCATCGATGAATAATAGGTGAGGCCGACGACTGACACGAACAGCACACCGGCGGCGAAGTTGCGGTCGCGGAACAACGACGGCCGGACGAAAGGCCGCTCGGCCGTGAAGGTATGGACCAGGAACAAATAAAACGCAGAAACCGCGACGATGGCTTCGATCACGATCTCGCCGGAAGCGAACCAGTCTTTCTGCTCGCCGCGGTCGAGCATGACCTGCAGCGCGCCGATCGCGACACTGAGCGTGCCGAAGCCGAACCAATCGAGCTTCTCGCCACTATTGCGCGGCGTTTCCGGCAGGAAGGCAATCATCCCCAGCAAGGCAAGGATGCCGATCGGCAGATTGATATAGAAGACCCAGCGCCAACTGTAATTTTCCGTCAGCCAACCGCCGAGTACCGGGCCGAGCACCGGCCCGACCATGACACCCATGCCGAACAGCGCCATGGCGAAACCCTGGCGCTCGCGCGGATAGGTGTTGAGCAGCACCGTTTGCGACAACGGCACCAGTGCGGCGCCGAAGGCACCCTGCAGCACGCGAAACAACACGATCTGCGTGACCGACTGCGCCATGCCGCACAGCATCGAGGCGATAGTGAAGCCGGTGATCGATGCGAGAAAGAGATTCTTCAATCCGAAGCGGCCGGCCAGAAAGCCGGTCGGCGGCGTCATGATGGCGGCGGCGACAATGTAAGAGGTCAGCACCCAGTCGATCTGATCCTGACTGGCGGACACGCTGCCCTGCATGTAGGGCAGCGCCACATTGGCGATCGTGGTGTCGAGCGCCTGCATCAGCGTGGCGACGATCGCACACGCGGTAATGGCGGCACGGTTGCCGCCGGCGAATGCGTTGTCCGTTCCGCCGGACATCACGAGCCCCGGCGGCCGAACAGCGACCTGAGGAACGAAGGAAAGCCGCGCGCGTGGCCGGTATCGACGTCGACTTCGACGCTCATGCCGGCGCGCAGCGGCGGCAGCGTCTGGTCGGTGGTATCGAGGCGCACGCGCATCGGCACGCGCTGCACGACCTTGACCCAGTTGCCGCTGGTGTTCTGCGCCGGCAGCAACGAGAATTCCTGCGCCGCGGCCGGGCTGACGCTTTCGACGACACCGTGCCATTCGACATCCGGATAGGTGTCGACGGTGACCGTAGCCTTCTGGCCGGGCCGGACGTAAGTCAGCTCGGTTTCCTTCGGCGTCGCATCGATCCACACATGATCTGTGTCGACCAGAAAGAAGGCCGTGGTCGATGCGGAGAGATATTTGCCGGGCGCGATCGACGGCACACTGGTAACGGTGCCGGCAAAGGGCGCCTTTACGATGGTATGATCGAGCTGCCGTTGCGCTTCGTCGACCTGCGCCTTGGCCTGCCGGTATTGCGGATGCTCGGTGGTCGGAATGTCCGGATCGCCGCCGAGCTTGGCAAGCTGCACTTTGACCTGTTGCTGGAAAGCGGCGAGCTTGCTCTTGTCGTTGTCGAGCGCGTAGCGGGTTTGATCGAACACCGCCTGGGAGACAGTGGCGGTCTTCAACAACATGGCGTTGCGATCGTAGTTTTTCTGATCGAGATCAACCTGCGCCTGCTGCGCGGCAACATCACTCAGCATGCGCTGATAATCCTGCTTCATGGCGTCGATCGACATCGCGGTCTGGGCCAGATTGGCCTTGGCATTCTCGAGCGCGATCTGAAATTGACGCGGATCGAGGCGGTAGAGGACTTGGCCGGCTTCGACGTGTTCGTTGTCCTTGACCGCAACGTCCTGCACGATGCCGGACACGTCGGTCGAGATGCCGACGCGATCGGCCTGCACATACGCGTCGTCGGTCGACATGATTTGACCGCCGGTCACGTAGGAATATCCGCCGACGAGCAGAACCAGCGGCAGCAATGCAAACAGCGTCCAGCGCACGCGATCGCGCCGGCGCAAGCGCCGCACGGTATCGGCGCCGCTTGCTTGTTCCTTGGGGCGCTTGCCGGCGGGAGCCGTTTGCGGCACCGCATGCGGCCGCGGGCTTTCGGCGGTTTCTTCGTGCAACGGTGAAACTGTCGTGCTCGAAACAGTCTTGCGGACGGGCTCAGCCATAGTGGCGTTCACCCGTCGCGGTATGGGCATTGCGCCGGTGAATGAGCCGGCGCAGATTTTCCCGCACGACCTCAAGACGCGAAACCATGCGCTCGACATCTTCCGGCGCGACGCCTTCAAGCGCGCTCGACATCGTGTTTTCGCCCAACGATCCGAGCTGTTCGAGCAGCGGTCGCGCCGCGCTCGTGAGAAACAGACGCTTGACGCGCCGGTCGTCGGGATCGGGGCGCCGTTCGATCAGGCCGCTGTCGCAAAGCTTGTCGAGCAGCCGCGTCAGCGTAATGGGCTGCAGATCGAGCATTTCGGCGAGCTCGGACTGGTTGAGCCCCTCCGAACGATCGAGCCGGACCAGCACCGCCCATTGCGCCCGCGTCATGCCGAACTGCGCCGCCCGATAATCGGCATAAGTTCGCAGCAGACGCGCTACATCATTGAGAATAAACCCGAATTCGCGATTCTTGGACGCTTGGAGCATGAATATAAACCTGTACCGATGTGTAAGCATAATATAAGCTAGCTTATATTAATGCCATGAAGTATCGGACAAGGCAGACCTGCAAAAGCCTCAGGGGCGTTGAGCTAAGCAAGGCCGAGGTCGCTCAGAGCGGCGACGTGATGGTCCGCGGCGGCTTCCGAGAAGCAGCAGAGGATGACGCGTGTGACGCCGCGCGGGGCGGCCGCCAATTCCGCAGCGACGGTGCCCACGGCGATGCGCGCGGCGCGATCAGGCGGAAAGCGATAGATGCCGGTCGATATGGCCGGAAAGCCAACTGACGTCAGTTGATGAGCGGCAGCTAGATCAAGCGACGTGCGATAGCAGGAGGACAACAATTCGTCCTCGCCCTCGCCGCCTCCGCTCCACACCGGACCGACAGCGTGGATCACGTGCCTGGCCGGCAGCCGGTAGCCGCGGGTGATCTTGGCGCCGCCGGTCTCGCAACCGCCGAGCGTTCGGCATTCGGCCAGCAGGTCCGGCCCGGCGGCGCGATGGATGGCGCCATCCACGCCACCGCCGCCGAGCAGCGTGCGGTTTGCCGCATTGACGATCGCATCGAGCGCCAGCGTCGTGATATCGGCGACGCAGACCTCGAGGCGCGCGGCGCCGACCTCGGCAGAGAGCAGCGGGTTCACATCCGGCATAGCCGGGACGCTATCACGCCCACTCGGCTTGCGCCTCTGTCCGCAGGTCGACGGTGCTCTTCACGCCGATATCGGCGAAGTGTTCGTCGAGAAAGCGCCGCGCCGCCCGCTTGCCGTTGGTGCGCAGCATTTCGAAGAAATCGTAATCGGTCGCCAGTTTCGAGGATGCGTCGAGCTGGGTGCCGAAGCGGTCGAGCACAATGCGATGCACATTGATGCGGCGGTATTGGCCAGGCCCAATGCCGCGCGGCAGGCGGCCCTGATCGATCAGGCGCGCGACGAATTCCATGGCGCGATATTCCGCGATCAGCGGCGAGTTGAAGGTGATTTCGTTGAGGCGGTTCATGATTTCGCCGGCGGAGGTCGGCGTCTTTTGCCGCACCAGCGGATTGATCTGCACGACCAGAACATCTTCGGTCTGGGTGGTGCCGAAGAACGGAAAGATCACCGGGTTGCCGAGGTAGCCGCCGTCCCAATAGGGCACGCCGTCGATCTCAACCGCATGAAAAAGCTCCGGCAGGCAGGCGGACGCCATGACCGCGTCGGCGGTGACCTTCTCGCGCGGAAAGATCCGCACCCGGCCGGTCTGCACATTCGTCGCCGAAATGAAAAGTTGAATGTCGGCGTACGATTGCACCGCTTTGAAGTCGACGAAACGCTCGACCAGATCCTTAAGCGGATTGATGTTGAGCGGATTGAAGTCGTAGGGCGAAAAATAGCGCGCCATCAGGTCGAACCAGGCTTGCACCGGCGAGCCTTCGACCGGCGTGAACGACAGCAGCCGTTCCACCACGGCGCGCTGCATCGGCGGCAGATCGCCGGTGCTGCTGACCGAGCGCCAGAAATCGGTGAGCCGCTTTTGCGCTTCCGGGCGGCCGCCGCGCGCCAATCCGTCGGTGAGCATGATCGCGTTCATGGCGCCGGAGGACGTGCCGGAAACGCCTTCGATCACCAAGCGGTCGTCGCTTAGTAAGTGCTCGAGCACGCCCCAGGTGAAGGCGCCGTGCGCGCCGCCGCCCTGCAGCGCGAGATTGACACGCTTGGTGGTTTGGCCGCCCGGCGCATCGCCGGCGCGGCCAGGGAGCATCGCCTTGATGATTTTCTTCACCGGCATGCGCGGCTCACGACGCAGCGCTTGCGCCGAGACGAAACGTCATTCTGCGGTCCAGCCGCCGTCGATCGACAGATTCGCGCCGGTGATCGCCTTGGCCGCATCCGAACAGAGATAGACCGCAAGCGCGGCAACTTCGTCGACGGTGACGAATTCCTTGGTCGGTTGCGCGGCCAACAGCACATCGTGCTTGACCTGTTCGGCGGTCAGGCCGCGCGCTTTCATCGTGTCGGGAATTTGCTTCTCGACCAGCGGAGTCCAGACATAACCCGGGCTGATGCAATTGACGGTGATGCCGAAGGTCGCGACCTCGAGCGCCACCGTCTTGGTGAGGCCGGCGAGGCCGTGCTTGGCGGAGACGTAAGCCGACTTGAACGGCGAGGCGACCAGCGAGTGCGCGGACGCGGTGTTAACGATGCGACCCCATTTGCGCGCCTTCATGCCGGGCACAGCGGCGCGAATCGTATGAAACGCCGATGACAAATTGATCGCGATGATCTGATCCCATTTCTCGATCGGGAATTCCTCGATCGGCGCGACATACTGAATGCCGGCATTGTTGATGAGGATATCGACCGAGCCGTAGGTCTTCTCGGCCACATGGATCATGTCGGCAATTTCGGCTGGCTTGGTCATGTCGGCGGGCGAATAGGCCGCCTTCACGCCGAAGTCCTTTTCGATGCTGGACCGCTCCTTTTCGATCGCGGCGGCCTCACCAAAGCCATTGATGGTCACGTTTGCGCCCTGCTCGGCGAGAGCGCGCGCATAACCCAATCCGATACCGGACGTAGAGCCGGTTACCAGCGCATTCTTTCCTTTCAGCATGCTCATCCCCAAATTCAAGGCCATGCGCCCTCGCGGAACGCGCGTACGATCAAGTCCGTGCGCAAAGCGGCGGCAATGTGAGACGCTTTGTGCTGCAGTGCAATATCAAAGTCAGGAGTTACTCAGCCTTTGGTGTTACCGTGAAAATCGCTACAAAATCGCTACGATGGCGGAGCTTTCGGCAATGGTGTCGCTCGTTGATGGCTAGGAAATGACAAGATCGGCAGTCTTTCCGGCGCCCGATCACGATCATGATAGCTGCGCCAGCGCCGCCATCATGCACGCGGAAAGGCTATGCGCGGCCCGCGGACAGCGCCTGACCCCGATGCGGCGGCAGGTGCTGGAGGCGTTATTGGCAAGTCACAAGCCACTCGGCGCCTATGAAATCATCGAGCGATTGGCGCATCGCGGCCGCCTGGCGCCCATCACGGTCTATCGCGCGCTTGATTTCTTGCGCGAGAACGGTCTTGTCCACCGCATCGAGAGCCGCAACGCATTTGTCGCCTGTGTGCATCATCACGCCGGCAGCGATCCGATCGTATTTCTGATCTGCGAGCGCTGCGGAACGGTCGGCGAAGCGACCGGCGGCGCCGTCGCCGATGCGCTCAAGCATTCATGCCGCGCGGCGGGTTTCGTGCCGAAAAGCCCGGTCATCGAAATCGCCGGCATCTGCTCGCATTGCCGCGAGTGATCGAAGATACGTTTCGCCGAAACGGCCGGCGGTCGCCGGCCCGCTGAATACAAGATCATGATCGGCGTTTCGCGCAGATTATGATCAAACAAAAAGACGAGGAGAGCCCATTCAAACCGAAGTCATGCTTCCTGCCCCTCACGCCTTCTGAAATCTCTCCCGCAATCGGACTGACCCTCCCCTTGCAGCATTCCCCGCAATCCCGTCCGCTCGATGCGCTCGCGATCGTCGTAACCGTCGGGCTGTGTCTGACTTGGGGCTTCAACCAGGTCGCGATCAAGTTCGCGCTTCATGACATTCCGCCGCTCATCCAGTCGGCGGCGCGTTCGGCGATCGCCGCGCTGTGCGTCGCAATCTATGCCCAAGCGCGCGGAATCCCCTTGTTCAAGCGCGACGGCACGTTATGGGCCGGCGTCGCCGCCGGCCTGCTCTTCGCAATCGAGTTTGTGCTGGTCTATCGCGGGCTCGTCTGGACGACAGCGACGCGTGGCGTGTTGTTCCTCTACGCCGCCCCATTCATCGTTGTGATCGGTTCGCGTTTATTCATACCCGGCGATCATTTTTATCCGTCGCAGTGGTTCGGCCTGGCGCTGTCCTTCGTCGGCATTGTCATCGCCTTCGGCCTGCCGACGCCGGCAGCCGATCCGCGTCAACTGCTCGGCGACCTCATGCTGCTGGGCGGCGGGGCCGCGTGGGCCGCGACCACATTAGTTATCAAGGCCAGTCCGCTTAGCCGTGTCAGCGCCGAAAAAACGGCGTTGTATCAGTTGGTGGTTTCGGCGCCGCTCCTGGCAATCGGGGCGCTGGCCCTGGGCGAACGCATGGGCGCGATGCCGTCGGCGCCGGCGGCGGCGGCCTTCGCCTACCAAGCCCTATGGGTAGTCAGCGTGAGCTTCGTGATCTGGTTCGCGCTGATCGTGCGCTACTCCGCCAACAGACTATCGGCATTTACTTTCTTGACCCCGATTTTCGGGGTCGCGCCGCACCTCGTTCTCAACGAGCCGCTGACCCCCGCTTTCGCGTTAGCCATGGCCTTTGTGGCCCTCGGCTTGGTGCTCGTAAACCGGCCGCGATAAGGCTATATCGATGGCGGAACGACGCCGGCGCCGCATTCAACGCAAGCGCCGGACGTCGGGATGATGGAATTCATAAGGTAAGTCAAAGGGCTACAGGATGATCGCGTTTTCCGGGCCGGCCCCCAGGCACCAGACGATCGCGGTGAAGGTCGGCAATGTCACGGTCGGCGGCGGCGCGCCGGTCGTCGTTCAATCGATGACCAACACCGACACCGCCGATGCGGAGGCGACCGCCCGCCAGGTGGCGGCGCTGGCGCGCACGGGCTCAGAACTCGTGCGTATCACCGTGGACCGCGACGAAGCCGCCGCCGCCGTGCCGCACATCAAAGAGCGGCTGCTGCGCATGAATGTCGACGTGCCGATCGTCGGCGACTTCCACTATATCGGCCACAAGCTTTTGGCCGATCACCCGGCATGCGCCGAGGCGCTCGACAAATACCGCATCAATCCCGGCAATGTCGGCTTCAAGGAAAAGAAGGACAAGCAATTCGGCGCCATCGTCGAGACCGCGATCCGCCACGACAAGCCGGTGCGCATCGGCGCCAATTGGGGCTCGCTCGATCAGGAATTGCTCACGCACCTGATGGACGAGAATTCGCGTTCCAAAAATCCGGCCGATGCGCGCGACGTGACGCGCGAAGCGATGGTGCAATCGGCGCTGCTGTCAGCCGAGCGCGCGGAAGAGATCGGCCTGCCACGCTCGAAGATCATCATCTCCGGCAAGGTCTCGGCGGTGCAGGACCTGATCGCGGTCTATAAGGAGCTCGCGCGGCGCTCCGACTATGCGCTGCATCTCGGGCTGACCGAAGCCGGCATGGGATCGAAGGGCATCGTCGCTTCGTCAGCGGCCATGGGTTATCTGCTCCAGCATGGCATCGGCGACACGATCCGCGTTTCGCTGACGCCGGAGCCGAACGGCGACCGTACGCTGGAAGTGAAAGTCGGCCAGGAATTGCTGCAGACGCTCGGGCTGCGCACCTTCGTGCCGCTCGTGGCCGCATGCCCCGGCTGCGGCCGCACCACCTCGACGACGTTCCAGGAGCTCGCCGCCAGCATCCAAAGCTTCATCCGCGAATTGATGCCGGAATGGAAGACGCGTTATCCGGGCGTCGAAGGCCTCAACGTCGCGGTGATGGGCTGCATCGTCAACGGACCGGGCGAGAGCAAGCACGCCGACATCGGCATTTCGCTGCCCGGCACCGGGGAGGCGCCCGCTGCGCCCGTGTTCATCGATGGCAAAAAGGCGATGACGCTGCGCGGCGCAACAGTCGCTGCCGACTTTCAGAAGGTCGTCATCGACTATATCGAGCGGCGCTTCGGCACCGGCGCTACGAGGCAGACCGCGGCGGAGTGAGCGACGCGTCATGCGGCGTATTTCGTCGCGAATGACTTTCCTTAACAAACGCGTGTTACCGGCGATCTGGTTTGGGTTTCTAATTCTGTTCATCGCCGTTCCATTGTTTGGAGCGCGGACCGTAACGCGACGCCACCGCTGTCATTTTTCATCATGCCGATGATGATGATCGTCTTCGCCTCCCCTCCAATGAGTTCTGAAGACGACAGAACGAATCAAGCGTTGCGACGTTGTGGCAGGTTGTCGTTTCGTTGTTTGGACTTGCGCAAGTTGAGCTGCAACGCCGTTCGGTGACGAGACATGTCTGGGCCGCGCGATCATCACGTGCCTGTGCTCCCAGCGCTCGCGGGCGCCGTGGGCAACGTGTTGGAATGGTATGATTTCGGCCTTTACGGCCTGTTCGCGCCGATCCTGGCGCCGTTGTTCTTTCCCGCGCAAGACCGCATCGCCTCGTTGATCGGCGCCTATGGAGGCTTTGCCATCGGGTTCGCAGCACGCCCGCTTGGCGGCGCCGTGCTCGGCCATGTGGGTGACCGCATTGGGCGGCGCGCCGTCCTGGTCTCATCGATCGTGCTGATGGGAGTAGCGACAACCGCGATGGCGATCTTGCCAACATATGACGCCATCGGCGTTGGCGCACCGGTGCTTTTGTTGCTCATACGCGTACTGCAAGGTTTTTCCGTAGGGGGCGAGTATACCGGCTCAGTCGCCTACCTGGTCGAGACCGCACCCGCCAAGCGACGCGGATTGGCTGGCAGCGTCGCCAACATCGGCGCAACCGCGGGCATGCTGCTTGCCTCCGGCGCTGCCGCGGCGACCGCGATGCTCGCTCACTCCCCGGAAGTCCAGCGCTGGGCATGGCGCATTCCTTTCCTGGTCGGCGGTGCCATCGCGGTTACCGGCTACATTCTGCGCCATCGTCTGCGCGAGACCGGTTATGTGCCAAAGCCGTCGGCGCAAAGCTCTCTGCCGCTTCGCGAAGCCATCGCCCAAGCACCCGGCGCGATGCTGCTGGCGCTGCTCTTCACCTCCGGGTACGGCGTGGCCAATTACCTGACCATGGTCTTTCTTCCGACCTACGCGGCCGAATTCGGCGGCGTCGCGGCGGAACAGGCGCTCCAGGCCAACACGGCGGGACAGGCTTTGGCGCTGTTCGTTGTGCCGCTCGCAGCATGGCTAACGGACCGGGCGTTACCGCGTCGGTCATTGCTCATCGTTGCCTTCGCTGCTGAATTTGTTGTCGCTTGGGGGAGTTTCGCGCTGATCGGGCACGGTAGCGTCGGCGGCGTGTGGGCGGCTCAGCTCGGCTTTGCGTTCCTCTTGGCGCTCATCATGGCCGCCGAGCCGGCGACACTGGCCGAACAGTTCCGCAGTGAATTCCGCCTGAGCGCCTATTCGGTGTCTTTCAATCTCGGGATCGGCCTCGCCGGCGGCACGGCGCCGATGGTCGCGGTGGCGCTGATCGCCGCGACCGGGAACAATATGGCACCCGCGTGGTATCTAATGCTTGCGTCCGCAATTGCCGCGGGCGCGGCCTTTCTGATGGCGGACCGCAGTCGAAAACCGCTGCGCTAATCTGAAAACCAGCTTCCTCTTTTCCGGATCGTGCTCGAACGCGTCCCGCGATATTCGTCGCTCAAGGCTGGCGCACGAGGCGCTGCACAAGGTCATCGAGCTGTTCGAGAGTTCTGATAGCGAATGCTGAGCGTGCCCGCGCCCTCGTGATCGTTGATCGTGACGACGAGGCCGGTCGCATCGGATATGCGCTTCTCGAACGCCAACGTGTCAGCATCCTTGGCCGCCGCGCCACGCGCGCGCCGGCCATTTGTTTGTTTCTTGCCGCTCTTTTGCGCGCGCTCGCGCGCCATCGCTTCCACCTGGCGCACGTTGAGATCGCGCGCGACGATTTCTTCCGCGAGTTGCTCGGCGTTCGCTTCGCCGATCAGCATCCGCGCGTGACCGGCGGTGAGCTTGCCGTCTTGAATGTAGCCTTTCACCGCGTCGGGGAGTTTCAGAAGCCGCAGCGTGTTGGCGATGTAGCTTCGGCTCTTGCCGACGATCCTGGCGATCTCTTCCTGGCTGTTGTGAAACTCCTCCATCAGCGCGCGATAGCCTTCCGCTTCCTCGAGCGGATTGAGATCGGCGCGCTGTACGTTTTCGATGATCGCGAGCTGCAGCGCTTCCGCATCGGTCGCCTCGATGACGACGACCGGCACCTCGTGCAAGCCGGCGCGCTGCGCCGCGCGCCAGCGCCGCTCGCCGGCGATGATCTCATAGCCGTCGGGCACGCCGCGCAGCGAGCGAACGACGATCGGCTGAATGATGCCGCGTTCGCGCAGCGACGCGGCGAGCTCTTCAAGCTCGGCGGCGGCAAATGACCGGCGCGGATTGCGTGCATTCGGCCGCAACGCACTGGTCGGCAGCCGGCGCTGCGCGCGCGGGCGCTCGACCGAGCTTTCCTCGCCGACATCGCCGATCAGCGCGGCAAGTCCGCGTCCCAATCGCGACCGCGTCCCCTCCTCCGCCATCACGGCCTCTCCTGCACGTTCGCTCATGCGCACTCCGCGTGTCTAAAAGTTATCGCTGGCTTTCAAAAAAGCGTGCGGCTCGTCACGCGGCACATAAGGCCTTCTCTCGTTGGATCACCTCGGTCGCGAGCCGCAGGTAGGCTTCGCTGCCGCTGCATTTGAGATCGTAGACCAGCACGGGCTTGCCATAGGACGGCGCTTCCGACACGCGCACATTGCGCGGGATGATGGTGTCATAGACCTTGGGCCCCATGAATTCGCGCACGTCCGCTACGACCTGGCCGGAGAGATTGTTGCGCGCGTCGTACATGGTCAGCACGATGCCGTGGATCGTGAGCCCCGGATTGAGCTGCTCGCGCACCTGATCGACGGTCTTGAGGAGCTGCGACAAACCTTCGAGCGCGAAGAACTCGCATTGCAGCGGCACCAGAATGGCGTGCGCGGCCGCCATCGCATTTACGGTGAGCAAATTGAGCGACGGCGGACAATCGACCAGCACGTAGGTGAAGTTTGTTTGCTCGGGCGCCGGCGTCTTCAGCGGCGTCAAAGCATTGCGCAGGCGAAAGGCGCGGTCGCGCGCCTGGCCGATTTCAAGCTCGAGGCCGGAGAGATCGAGCGTTGATGGCGCCAGATGCAGCCGCGGCACGGCGGTTTGCACGATCGCATCGCGTAATGGCCGCTCGCCAGTGAGCACGTCATAGGTCGAATAACGGCGGCTGCGCCGGTCGATGCCGAGCCCGGTTGAAGCATTACCCTGCGGATCGAGATCGACGATCAGTACATCCTCGCCAATGGCAGCGAGCGCGGTGCCGAGGTTGATCGCCGTCGTCGTTTTGCCGACGCCGCCCTTTTGGTTGGCGATGGCCAGAATGCGCGGCGGCCGCGGAACGCCGATGCGAGGAAGCTGCGCGGGCCCCGCAAACGGGTTCGCCGCAGGCTTATCCGGATCCGACAGGTCGCTCATGGCCGTCGATGCCCCTTGCTCTGTGGGTTGCAAGACCCGACCGCGCGCACCGGTTCAAGATGATGCACAACCAGGACTTGTGCTTTCTCGTCGGTTCGACTTCTGATCAAACCATATTCAATTTTCCAATATTTAGCGGCTTCAGTCAATTCAGACACCACATCTTGTCCCTTTGGAAACAGGCCTAAAGCGCCGTTTTTCAACAACGGATATGCAAGCGCGAGCAGCTTGGGCAACGGCGCCAAGGCCCGCGCCGTGACAACGTCGATGGATTCGGGGGCCTTGTCCACAAAGTCTTCGATCCGCTTGGCGTGGACGACGGCTGGCGCGCCGGTCGCCGCCGCGGCCTCACGGAGGAACCTTGCCTTCTTTCCGATGCTCTCGACCAAGTGGACCTTCGCACCTTCGGTGTCGGCAAGCGCGCACGCAATGACGATGCCCGGAAAGCCGGCGCCTGATCCGAGATCGGCCCACACTTTCGCGTCCGGAGCCAAAGTCAGGAGCTGAAGTGAGTCAGCGATATGCCGTGTCCAGATCACTGGAATCGTCGAGCGAGCGATAAGGTTGGTGTGAGCCTGCCAGGCGATCAGCCGCTCGACGAGCCGATCGAGCCGCGCCGATGTTTCACGTGAAACAGGGGTCAGTGCCAGGGCCCGTTCGCGGTCGGCGGACAGGTCGAGCGTTTCACGCGAAGCCGCCCCCTCACCCGCCGTGCTCATGCAGCGCCGCGATCGCGCTTGCGGCGCTCCCGGTGGACATGTGCCGCAAGCAGCGTCAGCGCCGCCGGCGTGATGCCATCGAGCCGGCTCGCATGACCTATGGTTCGCGGCTTGTGGGTCCGCAGCTTGTGGCGGACTTCGTTGGAAAGTCCCGGCAGGGTTTCGTAGTCGATGTCGTCGCCGAGCGTGAGCGCCTCGTCGCGGCGATAGGACTCCACGTCGGCCGCCTGGCGATCGAGATAGACCGCGTACTTGGCATCGACCTCGAGCTGCTCGGCGATCTTTGGATCGAGCTCGCCGAGGCGCGGCCAGATGCGGGCGATGTCGGCGACGCCGATATCCGGATAAGACAGAAGATCGAAGGCCGAGCGGCGTTGGCCGTCGCGCCGCAGCTCGAGGCCGTGACGGGCCGCTTCGTTCGGCGTGACGTTCAGAGCCTCGGCCAGTGCGCGTGCATCCTTCAGCGCGGCCATCTTGGCTTGGTGCCGGCGGCTGCGTTGCGGACCGATGCAGCCGAGCGCAATGCCCTTGTCGGTCAAACGCTGGTCGGCATTGTCGGCACGGAGCGTCAGCCGATATTCGGCGCGGGACGTAAACATCCGGTACGGCTCGGTGACCCCGCGGGTGACAAGATCGTCGACCATGACGCCGAGATAGCCCTCCGCCCGATCGAACACGACGACCGCCCCGCCCCCTGCCCGAGACGCGGCGTTCAGGCCGGCGATCAACCCCTGGGCAGCCGCTTCCTCGTATCCGGTCGTGCCGTTGATCTGGCCGGCAAGGAATAGCCCTGGCAGCCGCTTGGTCTCCAGCGATGGATGAAGTTCGCGCGGATCGACATGGTCGTATTCGATAGCGTAGCCGGGGCGGACGACCCGCGTCTGCTCCAGGCCAGGGATGGAAGCCACGATGGCGAGTTGCACGTCCTCGGGCAACGAGGTGGAGATCCCGTTCGGATAGACGGTGGTGTCGTCGAGACCTTCCGGCTCCAGGAAGATCTGATGCCCGTCGCGCTCGCCGAAGCGGACGATCTTGTCTTCGATCGAAGGGCAGTAGCGCGGACCGCGGCTCTTGATCTGGCCGGAATACATCGGCGAGCGATGCACGTTCGCGCGGATGAGCGCGTGGGTCGCCGGCGTCGTGCGGGTGATGGCGCATTCCACTTGGCGGTTGGCGATGCGCTCTGTCAGCATCGAGAAAGGCTCGGGCGGATCGTCACCCTGCTGCATTTCGAGCGCCGCCCAGTCAATGGTCGTGCCATCGAGCCGCGGCGGCGTGCCGGTCTTCAGCCGCCCGAGTGTAAAGCCCGCGCGTTCAAGCGTCCCCGAAAGACCGAGCGACGGCGCCTCCCCGACGCGGCCGGCCGGCGTCTGCCGCTCGCCGATATGGATCAGACCGCGGAGAAAGGTGCCGGTGGTCAGGACTACCGCGCAAGTCGCAAACTCCCGGCCATCGACCAGGCGCACGCCAGCCACACGTCCTTCGTCGAGCGCGAGGTCATCCGCCTCGCCTTCGACGATGGTCAAATTCGCCGTCTGCCGAAGCGCCTCCTGCATGGACGCCGCATAGAGCTTGCGATCGGCTTGCGCGCGCGGCCCCCGCACCGCCGGCCCCTTGCGCCGGTTGAGCATCCGAAACTGGATGCCGCCGGCATCGGCGACGCGGCCCATGAGGCCGTCGAGCGCATCGATCTCCCGGACCAAATGGCCCTTGCCGAGGCCACCGATCGAGGGATTGCAGGACATCGCGCCGATGCTCGCAAAGCGGTGCGTCACCAACGCCGTGCGCGCGCCCATGCGCGCAGCGGCTGCGGCGGCTTCGCAGCCCGCATGCCCGCCACCGACAACGATGACGTCGAAGCGATTGTCCACGCTAATCTCCGGAACGGCCGTCTTTTAGATAAGCCGCAATCGCGCGTCAAAAAAGCATTTAGGCCATTGTTTCACGTGAAACATGCCAGCTTGAATTTCGCGGGCCGACTAAAGCGGTCATATTGCTCAAGTCCCGAAATAGCACGACCGGTTTACAACTCATTTACCAATACAAAAATCTCTGAAAATCACATCGAGGATGTCCTCGACATCCACGCGCCCAGTCAGCCGCCCAAGCGTCGTGGCGGCCGCGCGCAACTCCTCGGCGATCAGCTCCTCGTGCCCGGAAGAGCGCTGTGCGAGCGCGCGGTCGAGCGCGGCGACCGTCTCCTCCAAGGCTTGGCGGTGCCGCGCGCGCGTGACCAACGCACTTTCGGTCGTTGCAAAGTAACCTTGGGCAAAGGCCGAAAGCGCGTCAATCAAGGCTTCGATTCCGGCCCCGGTCACCGCCGAAATCGCGAATTGCCTGGCGTAACAAGCGGACTGAGATTCACTATTTATCCACAGCTTATCCCCAGCCAGATCGACCTTGTTTCGTATTAGCCAACAGTCTGTTTTCCCGCGGTTTTCAAAGACACCATTGGTCGATGGTCCGATGGCCTGTGAGTCAATGACCCACAGGACCAGATCGGCCGCCGACGCACGCGCGGCCGCCCGCCGGATGCCCTCCTGTTCGATCGGATCGTCGCTCACGCGAATCCCCGCCGTATCGAGTAAGGTCACTGGGTACCCGGCCAAATCGAGATGGACTTCGATCACGTCACGGGTCGTGCCGGGATAAGGCGACACGATCGCGGCCTCGCGCCGCGCCAAACGGTTCAGCAGGGTGGATTTGCCGGCGTTTGCCGGACCTGCGATGGCGACCACCAACCCGTCGCGCAAGCGCTCCCCCCGGCCCCGATCGGCCAACGATGCTGCAATCATGTTGCGCAATTGCTGCGCAGCATGAAGCGCCGGACCAAGGAGGTCCTCGGGCACATCGGCCTCATCGGAGAAGTCGATCCGCGCCTCGACCAGCGCCAGCGCCTCGATGATTTGGCGCCTCCAAGCTTCCGCCTGATCGCCGATGAGGCCCTTGAGCTGGCGATAAGCCTGACGGCGTTGCGCCGGCGTCTCCGCCGCAATCAGATCGGCAAGGCCCTCCACCTCCGTCAGATCAAGCCGCCCGTTGATGAAGGCGCGCCGGGTGAATTCACCCGGCTCGGCCATGCGGCAGCCTTCGATCCCGCCCAGGGCGGCAAGCAAGGCGGCGATCACCGCCTGGCCGCCATGGACCTGAATCTCCGCCATGTCCTCGCCGGTCTCGCTGTTCGGGCCGGGAAACCAAAGCGCCAGCGCCTCGTCGATGATTTCGCAATCGGCCGGATCGCGCACCCGCGCGAGCGCCGCGCGGCGCGGCGGCGGCACGCGGCCGATCAGCTTCCCGAGCGCCCCGCCGGCTTGCGGACCGCAGATCCGCACTACCGCGACCGCCGCCGGCGGGCGCCCGGACGATAAGGCGAAGATGGTGGGGCGATCGCTCGTCACGGTTCAATCCGGCAAGTGTTTCGGTTAAGCGCGGCTGCGTCGGGATGGCGGCGTGCCAAATCCGTCAAAACCCGGCAACTGCCACAGATCGCCAAACGTTGTAAGGAAGGAGCTTCGGAAAGTCGCACCCGAACGTGATCCGAAAAAGCCTGCTCCTGGCTTGATCCGAGCGAAAGCCGATTTTCGGAATAGATCACCCTTCAAGGACCAACGCCGGAGCCAGAGCATGACCGCGACGACAACCTCATCACACGATGAAGCCCGGCATGAAAACCGGCTCGCCCAGGAAACGAGCCCGTATCTCCTGCAGCACCAGCACAATCCGGTCGACTGGTGGGCGTGGGGCCCGGAAGCGCTGGCGGAAGCAAAGCGCACCGAAAGGCCGATCCTGTTGTCCATCGGCTACGCGGCCTGCCACTGGTGCCACGTGATGGCGCACGAGAGCTTCGAAGACGACGCTACCGCGCGCGTCATGAACGAATTGTTCGTCAACATCAAAGTCGATCGCGAAGAGCGGCCGGACATCGACCAGATCTACATGGCGGCGCTGCATCATCTCGGCGAGCAGGGTGGTTGGCCACTGACCATGTTTCTCACGCCCGCCGGCGAACCGATCTGGGGCGGTACATATTTTCCGCCGACGTCGCGTTACGGCCGGCCGGCTCTTGTCGACGTGCTGCGCGAGGTCGCGCGGCTGTTCCGCGAAGAGCCGGAGAAGATCGAGCAAAACCGCGCGGCGCTGATGGCACGGCTCGAAGGCGCGGCGCGCAAGCCGGGCAGGGTGACGATCGGCGCCACCGAACTCAACAACGCCGCGCAGCAGCTCGGCGGCATCATCGATCCGGTCAATGGCGGCACGCGCGGCGCGCCGAAATTTCCGCAGGCGGCATTGTTTGAGCTGTTATGGCGCGCGGGTCTGCGTACCGGCGAGGCCCGCTATTTCGGCGCTGTCGACATTACGCTTCACCACATCTGCGAGGGCGGCATCTACGATCATCTCGGCGGCGGCTTCGCGCGCTATTCGGTCGATGAGCGCTGGCTTGTCCCGCACTTCGAGAAGATGCTCTACGACAACGCGCAGCTTCTCGAACTGCTCGCCATCGCTTATGCGCGCTTCCACAAGCCGCTCTACCGCCAACGCGCGCGCGAAACCGTCGGTTGGCTCGCGCGCGAAATGACAACGGGTGAGGGCGCATTCTCCGCTTCGCTCGACGCTGATTCCGAAGGAGAGGAGGGCAAGTTCTACGTCTGGTCGTATGACGCCGTGATCAAAGAGCTTGGCGCCGAAGACGGCGAATTCTTCGCGCACCACTACGACGTCACGCCGGACGGCAATTTCGAAGGCCACAATATTCTCAATCGTCTCACGCCTCTTGCGCGCAGCGAGGAGGATGAGCAACGGCTTGCGGTACTGCGTGCGAAGCTGTTTGCCGCCCGCGCACCGCGCGTGCGGCCCGGCCTTGACGATAAGGTGTTGGCCGACTGGAACGGCCTGATGATCGCGGCGCTTGCCAATGCCAGCCAGATCCTCGCCGAGCCGTCTTGGCTGGCGATCGCCGAGCGCGCCTTCGCCTTCATCGCGCGTGCGATGACGCGCAGCGATCGGCTCGGCCATTCCTGGCGGCAAGGCCAGCTCAAATTTCCAGGGCTGGCGTCCGACTTCGCCGCGATGATCCGGGCCGCGCTGGCGCTCTATGAAGCGACGGGCCGGCAAAATTACCTGGAGCAAGCACTGTCCTGGCAGCGTGCGCTCGATCGCGACTATGCCAATGCGGAGGAGGGGACTTATTATCTCACCGCCGCCGATGCCGAGGGCTTGGTCATCCGCCCGGCGTCCACAGCCGACGAGGCGACGCCGAACCACAATGCGGTCGCCGCGCAAAATCTCGTCCGGCTGTCTTTGTTCTCCGGCGACGATCAATGGCGCGCCAAGGCCGACCGGCTCATCGCGGCGATCGCGCCGGTCGCCGTCGACAATCTCTACATGCATATGGCGCTGATGAATGCGATTGATCTACGGCTGCGCGCCGCCGAGATCGTGGTGACGGGGGAGGGTGCACGCGCCGAAGAGTTGCTCGCCGCAGCGCGCGCCATTCCGCCGCTCGATCGCATCGTGCTGCACGCGCGCGCGGCCGAGGCACTGCCGCCGTCGCATCCGGCGCACGCCCAAGTTCGCGCGTCTCTCGAGCCGCAGGCCTTTGTCTGTGTCGCGGAAACCTGTTCGCTGCCGGTGACCGACGCCGCCGGCCTCACGCACGCTCTCGAGGCCAGCCGCCAGATCTGAGCGGAAGGCTTCCAAAGATCAAACGATGGCATTTCCGCTGGCACTTTTGACGATCTTGGCGCTCACGCGTCCCGGCCGTCCAAGCACAGTGCTATGATCCGGCCGGGAAGATCCGTGCCACGTGGAAAGCCTTCGACGTAACGAGCCATTTCCCGTCGACGATGGAATACAAGATGATCGATGAAGCCGGTTTGGCCGATCCTCACGCGCACTTTGGCGGCCGCCAAGTCGGGCGCGGTGTGTTCGATAGTTAGGATCTCCTGCTCACGCGGGGATTTCATAGCCGCCGGCGACGGTCGACCGCGCATCACGTCGCGGAATTCGGATGCCGACCACGCCGTCAGCTTTCCGTCCCGCATGCCGTGGACCAGACAAGCGCCGTGGAACACTTCGGGAAAACGACTATCGTCCGCATCATACATCAGGTCGAAATAGCCATTGATCGCGGACGCGATGGTTTGGATCTGGTCCATTCAAGTCTCCATTAGGGGTGATGCGAAGAACGCCAGGTCCACCCAGATCGAACCAGCGTTCTCGGCTGTGACAAAAGTGGCTCATGGAGACGCGGTACGCTACCGCTCGGGTGTCATCTCTTAGATGACTGAGAGGCATCGGCTATGGACGGAATTGACGCTCGACTGGTTGGTGGCTTGGTCGTTCTTGCTGCGATTGCTGACGCACGCAACTTCGGCAGAGCTGCCGAACGGCTGGGCATGACGCAGTCCGGCGTCAGCAAGGCGATCGCGAAGCTTGAGTCTCGCCTCGGCGCCAGACTGATTCACCGCACAAGCCGCGCGGTCGAGCTCACCGACGAGGGCCGCGCACTTTATGAACGCGTCGTCCAGCACTTGGCAGGCATCGGCGAGGCCGCGGCGGAGACCTCGAAATCGCGAGACGCGGTCCGCGGCAGGCTGCGGGTCAATGTCGATCCGCTGTTCTCGCGAGTCGTCCTGTCGCCGAAGCTGAGCGAGTTCCTCCTGCAGAACCCGCAAATGGAGCTTCGCATTGAAACGAGGGACCGCATCGGGGATTTGGTAAGTGACGGCTTCGATCTGGCGGTCCGTTTCGGCGAGCCAACGCCGTCGGCGCTCATCGCCCGCCGCATCCTTGACGTCCGTATTCTGACGGTTGCCTCGCCGAGTTACATCGATCGGCACGGAAGACCTGGTCACCCGCAAGACTTGGCGAGCGACACGCACCAATGCATCCGCGCGATCGACCCATCGACGGGGCGCCCCTTCGACTGGGAGTTCCGGCGCGCGAAAGAATTGATTTCGGTGGCGGTCAATGGGCGGCTGACCGTAACGGATTCGGGAACCAAGCTGGGCGCATGCCTTGCGGGTTTCGGAGTCGCGCAGGTCATCGACCTGGGGCTCGAACATCACTTCAGAAGCGGGGCGCTCATCAACCTATTCCCCGACTGGTCGGACGAGCGTTTCCCGCTCTACGTCTACTACGTTTCCCGGAACTACGTGCCGGCGAAGGTGAGGAAGTTTATCGACTTCATCGTCGACTCACTCGGCAAGGAGACTGGAGCAGCTTCGAGAGCCACCCCTGCCGCCAATCGCGATGCGATGGTCACGCTCGAGACGACGGAGTTTGAATAGCGCGGTCACGGCCACGCGATTGCAACGTTTCCGCGGTGGTGCAACGGAGATCCTGAACTGCCTGCCTGCTTAGATTGTTTCGCGTCGTTCGCCGCAAACGACGAACTAGGTATTCATCGAGTCGAAGAACTCGCCGTTGTTCTTGGTGTTGCGCAGCTTGTCGAGCAGAAAGTCCATCGCATCCATGGTGCCCATCGGGTTGAGGATGCGGCGCAGCACGTACATTTTCTTGAGCTGATCGGGCGGAACCAGAAGCTCTTCCTTGCGCGTACCGGAACGGGTGATGTCCATCGCCGGGAAGGTGCGCTTGTCGGCGACCTTACGGTCGAGAATGAGTTCCGAATTGCCGGTGCCCTTGAACTCTTCGAAAATCACTTCGTCCATGCGGCTGCCGGTATCGATCAGCGCGGTGGCGATGATGGTGAGCGAGCCGCCTTCCTCGATGTTGCGAGCGGCGCCGAAGAAGCGCTTCGGGCGCTGCAACGCGTTGGCGTCGACACCGCCGGTCAGCACTTTGCCGGAGGAGGGGACGACCGTGTTGTAGGCGCGGCCGAGACGGGTGATCGAGTCGAGCAAGATCACGACATCGCGGCCGTGCTCGACAAGGCGCTTGGCTTTCTCGATCACCATCTCGGCGACCTGGACGTGGCGCGCGGCGGGCTCGTCGAAGGTCGAGGAGATCACCTCGCCCTTCACCGAGCGCTGCATGTCGGTGACTTCTTCGGGGCGCTCGTCGATCAGAAGCACGATCAGATAGCATTCCGGGTGATTGTGCGTGATCGAATGGGCGATGTTTTGCAACAGCACGGTCTTACCGGTACGCGGCGGCGACACGATCAAGGCGCGCTGGCCCTTGCCGACCGGCGCCACGATGTCGATGACGCGTGCCGAGAGATCCTTCTTGGTCGGATCTTCGTATTCCATCTTCAGCCACTCGTCCGGATAGAGCGGCGTCAGGTTGTCGAAATTGACCTTGTGACGGGCCTTTTCGGGGTCTTCAAAATTGAGCGAATTGACTTTGAGCAGCGCGAAGTAACGCTCGCCTTCCTTCGGGCTGCGAATGTGGCCGTCGATGGTGTCACCGGTGCGCAGGCCGAAACGGCGGATCTGCGAGGGCGAGACGTAGATGTCGTCAGGACCCGGCAGATAATTCGCTTCCGGCGAGCGCAGGAAGCCGAAGCCGTCCGGCAATACCTCGACCACGCCCTCGCCGACGATATCGGTTTCGCGCGCCGAGAGTTGCTTGAGGATGCCGAACATCAGCTCCTGCTTGCGCATCGTCGACGCGTTCTCGACCTCGAGCTCCTCGGCGAACGAGACAAGCTCAGCCGGGGTCTTGGTCTTTAGCTCTTGGAGTTTCATTTCCCGCATACAGAATGTCCTATGGAAATCGGGCCGGCGGCGGGGTGGGGAATTGCAACGCAGCCGACAGGAAAAGAAGAAGAAGTGCCGTAGGTCTTGGGTTACGAGGAGCTTTGGGGCTCCGGTCCCGATGCACCAGCCGGCTCCAATCGACTGGAGCCAGAACCCAATTGCATCCGCCTACGTTCCGGTGGGATGTCGCAAAGATAAGAAAACAAAGCGCGTCAGGCAAGAGGCCAAACGTTTTGTGCACTGGCAACGCGCTTGGCTCAAAACGGTTTCAGCACCACAAGCAGGACGATGATAATCATCGCGATCGTCGGTACCTCATTGATTATCCTATAGAATCCTTGCGAATGCGGGTTGCGGTCGGTGGCGAAAGCCCTCACCCAACGGGCGAATAATCCGTGCACGGCGGAGAGGAGAATTACAGCCGCGAGCTTGGCCTGCAGCCAGCCGAAATTGAACCAACCGTAGTGAGAATCAGGGCCGTGCCAGGCGAGCCAAAGCCCAAGAATCCAGGTCGCGATCATCGCTGGGTTGATGATCATCCGCAGGAGACGCCGCTCCATCACCTTGAACGTTTCCGATTGGACGGAGCCCTTCTCGGCGGCGCAGTGATAAACAAACAAGCGCGGCAGATAGAGCATTCCCGCCATCCAGGCGATCACCGCGATGATGTGGAAGGCTTTCACCCAGCCATAGACGTCCACGATCATTCCTCCGCGCTGCCGATCGGCGGCTTTGCTTCTTTGCGCATGATCTTTTCCGAAAACCGGGTCCCGCTTTTCGCAATCCTGCTCTAGCCCGACGCCGGCGCGCGGCGCACGCGTTCGACGAGCCGCTCGACGTGGCCTACCGGCGTTTCCGGCAGCACGCCATGGCCGAGGTTGAAAATAAATGGGCCCTGAGAGAACGCGGCAAGAATTGTATCGATCGAGCGGTCCAGCGCTGTACCACCAGCAAGCAAGGCCAGCGGATCAAGATTGCCTTGAACCGGCCGCCGTTTCTGGATCATCGACCGCACAAACTCAAGCTCGATCATCCAATCAAGCCCGACTGCATCGACTGCAACCGCGTCGAGATAGCGGCCGAGCTCGGTGCCGGCGCCGCGTGGAAAGCCGATGATGCGCGCTTCCGGAATCTCGGCACGAACTTTTTCGACAATCCGCCCATGCGGCTCGATGCACCATCTTTCGAATTCGTCAGCGGGAAGAATTCCCGCCCAAGTGTCGAAAATCTGAACCGCATCGACACCGGCCGCAAACTGGCGCGCAAGATAGCTGGCGGAAGCATCGATGAGGATCTCGATCAATTTGGCGAAGGCCTCGGGATGTCGGTAGGCAAACAACCGCGCCGGTGCTTGGTCAGGCGTTCCCTGTCCGGCGATCATGTAGGTCGCGAGCGTCCAGGGTGCTCCGCAAAAGCCAAGCAATGTCACCGCCGGCGGCAGATCCTGCCGCACCCGCCCAATCGTCTCATAGACCGGTTCAAGCGCCACGTGGTCAACTGCTGCCCGTAGGATTTGCAATGCCGCCGGATCCTTCAGCGCATCAAGCCGCGGTCCTTCGCCTTCGACAAAGGTCACGCGCTGGCCGAGTGCATGCGGCACGACCAGGATATCGGAAAACAAGATCGCGGCATCGAAACCGAAACGGTGGATCGGCTGCAACGTGATCTCCGCCGCGCGTTTGGCGTCAAAGCAGAGATCGAGAAAGCCAGCGGCCTTCTGGCGTAAAGCTCGGTATTCGGGAAGATATCGCCCGGCCTGCCGCATCAGCCAAAGCGGCGGAACGGGCTCATGCTCACCTGCAAGCACGCGGAGCAATGGTTTGCGCACAGAGGATACCGTCACTCTCTTATCCTAACTAAATCATTCTTAGAGAATCTTGTTGTAGTGCTTGGACGGTTGATTGGACTCATACAATTGAATGCACACGTCATCCACGCTCGACCCACATATTCTCATTCCCGGCGGGCGGATAGCACGGTGACGAAAGTTGGGCATTTGCGCCGTTTTATCGCGGGAATTGCCGGCTTATAGCGGCCCTGTCCACATTTCACCGCTGCTCGACCCGTTGCCTAGTTTCGCCATCCCGAAGGAACCGAATGTGGATGGCGGGAGAGGTTATCCGCCTATACGTCTTGCCTCGCCGGTCGAGGCGTGGCCTTCTCCCCAGTCATCGACAGGTTATCCCGTTCCCTGATGATATCTGCGCCCGGCTATTTTCACTTGCACCTGATCTCCGATTCGACCGGAGAGACATTGATCACGGTCGCGCGCGCGGCAGCCGCGCAGTATTCCAGGATCATGCCGGTCGAGCATGTGCACCCGTTGGTGCGCACGCAAAAGCAGCTTGATCGAGTGCTGAACGAAATCGAAGAAATGCCCGGTATCGTGCTCTACACGCTGCTGCAGGAGAACCTAGCGGCGCGCCTGGAAGAAAAATGCCGCGCGCTCGGGCTTCCCTGTCTGTCGATCCTGGGGCCGGTTCTGCACCTCTTTCAGGCCTATCTCGGGGCCGAATCGACCCATAAGGTCGGTGCGCAGCACACGCTGAATGCCGAATATTTCCGCCGTATCGACGCACTCAACTACACGATGATGCATGACGACGGCCAGATGCACGACGATCTTGAGGAAGCCGATGTGGTCTTGATCGGCGTGTCGCGCACGTCGAAAACCCCGACATCGATCTATTTGGCCAATCGCGGCGTGAAGACCGCCAATATTCCGCTCGTTCCCGGTATGCCGCTGCCGGCCGATGTGGAAGCGCTCAAGCACCCGCTCGTTGTCGGGCTTTACGCGACACCCGAACGCATCGTGCAGATCAGGCAGAATCGTTTGCTCGGCCTGCGGGCGCATCGCGACGACGACAAATATATCGATCAGCAATCGGTGGCGGAGGAGGTTTCCACTTCGCGGCGGCTCTGCGCCCGGCACAATTGGCCTGCGATCGATGTAACGCGCCGTTCGATCGAGGAGACAGCGGCCGCCGTGCTCGCGCTTCTCACTGAGCGCCGCCGTCATTTGGCTTCATAAACAATGGCCTTATGGCTTGCTCCCGCCCCCCTCGTATTGGCGTCGCGCAGTGCCGCGCGCCGGGCGTTGCTCGAAGCAGCCGGCGTTCCGGTCGAGCTGTGCCCGGCCGATCTTGACGAGCGCGCTCTCGAAGGAAACGCCGTCTCGCAGGAGCCGTCCGCAGTTGCCGCTTTGCTGGCGCGCGAAAAGGCGGCCGTGGTCGCAAAGTCGCATCCCGGCCGGCTTGTCCTTGGCGCCGACCAGACCTTGGCGCTCGGGACCAAGCGCTTTTCCAAATCGGCTGATCGTTCCTCCGCACGCGCGCAGCTTCGGGCGCTGCGCGGCCGCACCCATGAGCTTCACGCCGCCATCGCCTTTGTGCGGGACGAAACCGTCGTGTTCGAGCATGTCGAGACCGCGCGGCTGACCATGCGCGCATTCTCCGGCGATTTTCTCAATCACTATCTCGACATCGCGGGCGACGCCGTATTGGCGAGCGTCGGCGGTTATCAGCTCGAAGGGCTCGGTGTTCAGCTTTTCGAGCGCATCGAGGGCGACTATTTTGCCATTCTCGGCCTGCCGCTGTTGCAAGCGCTCGATTTTCTCCGCCGGCACGGGTGTCTTGCGCGATGACGAACGAGCGCCCCTTCATCCTGTGCCTGACCGGATCGCTCGGCATGGGCAAATCGCGGACCGCGAGCTTTTTCGCCGAGCAAGGCGTGCCGGTCTACGATTCGGACGCAGCCGTACACACGCTTTATGCCGGCGAAGCCGCGCCAATGATCGAAAGCGCTTTTCCTGGCACCACGTCCGACGGGAAAGTCGATCGCACCAAGCTTGCCGCGCGCGTGGTCGGCGATAGCGCGGCATTGGCGAGGCTCGAAGCCATCGTGCATCCCTTGGTCGCCAAGGCGAGGGACGCATTTATCGCCGAGGCGCAAGCGCGCGGCGCGCCGGTCGTTCTGCTTGACGTGCCGCTCTTATTCGAGACCGGCGGCGAGCGTCACTGCAACGCGGTGGTAGTGGTATCCGCGCCGCTCGACATGCAACGCAGCCGCGCCTTCGAACGCCCGGGAATGACCGAGGAGAAATTTGCCGCCTTGGTCGGCAAGCAGATGCCCGATGCGGAAAAGCGCCGGCGTGCGGACTTTGTGGTGGACAGTTCGCAGTCGTTCGATCATGCCCGGGCGCAGGTGCGCGACATCCTGCAGGCGGTCGCTAAAATGCGTCGGAGCCGCGGTGATTCGGCGGAATAAGCAGGCCGCGGCAGCAGAGTTTCGATGCGCGAAATCGTACTTGATACCGAGACAACCGGTCTCGACCCGCTGGACGGCCATCGCCTGGTCGAGGTCGGCTGCGTCGAACTCGTCAATCGCATCCCGTCCGGTCACAGCTTCCACGCTTACTTCAATCCGGAACGCGGCATGCCGGCGGAGGCCTTGGCGGTTCACGGGCTAAGCGAAGAGTTCCTCAAGGATAAGCCGTTTTTTGCCGAATCGGCCGACGACCTGATCGCCTTTCTGGGTGACGCGCCGCTGGTCATCCACAACGCGGCGTTCGATCTGGGGTTTCTCAATGCCGAGCTCGAGCGCGCCGGCCGGCCGCTGATCGCGCGCGAGCGGCTGGTCGATACGCTTCTGATCGCCCGCCGCAAGCATCCGGGCGGATCCAACCGGCTCGACGATTTGTGCGCGCGTTATGCGATCGACAATTCGCGCCGCACCAAGCACGGCGCGCTGTTGGATGCCGAACTCCTTGCGGAGGTCTATGTCGAGCTGATCGGTGCGCGCCAGGCGCAGCTTGTGCTTTCGCAAGCCGCGGCGCCCAGCCAAGCCATTGGCGAACCGATCATCGTGCGCGAACGCCCGATGCCGCTGACGAGCACGGTAACCGAAGACGATCGCGCGGCGCATCGCGCGTTCATCGCCACGCTGGGCGAGAATGCGATTTGGCGCGACTATCTCAGTTCGAACTAGCCGGCTGAATCGGCGCCGCTTGTCCCGCTGCCATGCGCTGGCGATAGAGCCCGACAAAATCGATCGGATCGAGCAGGAGCGGCGCGAATCCGCCGTTGCGCACGGCGGTGGCGACGATCTCGCGCGCAAATGGAAACAATAGCCGCGGGCACTCGATCAGGACGATCGGCTGAAGCGTTTCCGGCGGCACGTTCTGGATGCGAAAAGCCCCGGCAAAGACCAGTTCGAAATTGAACAGCAGCATGCCCTGCGATTCGGCCTTGCCTTCCAGGCGCAACGTCACCTCGAAATCGGTCGGGCTCATCGGCGCCGCATCGACATTGACTTGAATGTTGATGCTCGGCTGCTGGCCGGCCGGGGTAGGGGTGATCGATTGCGGCGCGTTCGGATTTTCGAACGACAAATCCTTGACGTATTGCCCCAGTACGCCGATTTGCGGCATCGCTTGCGGCTGCGGACCGCCGTTACCCTCTGACATATTGTTAATCTCCGGCCGCCGATCGGCGTTAAAGGTTGGCTAACACAGGCAAAGCGGGTGAACAACAGCGGCTACGGCACACTTCTGCCGCCATTTCCTGCGAATCGCGCTCAGGTGCCGAAAAGTGCGCCAATTGTGACCACGAGGCGGCGGCCGTTCGGCCGGCTCTCTGCGGTGCGGCCGGCGACAAATGTTGGCGTGCCGGCGGTGATCGTTTAAGCTTTCGTGCTAAGCACGCCTGTGCGGCTCGCGGCCACTGGATGGTTCCCGGCGCGTGCCTACATAAGCTGTAACTCCGGGAGCTGTGACCCAGGCATCTTAGGGTTCGCGACCTCGAACCGCCTTCGGGTGTATCGTACGTAATCGCGACGCCGAGAGACATTGAGACGTGTTCGACATCTACACCATCATCTTCCTGGCGCTCGCCGTATTTATCTTCTTTCGGCTTCGCAGCGTCTTGGGACAACGGACTGGGCGGGAGCGGCCGCCCTACGATCCTTATTCGGCGCGCGACGCGGTGCGCAGCCCGGCGAACGACAAGATCGTGACCTTGCCGCAGCGACCGGCGGAACCGGCGGTCGGCCGGCCGGCCGAGCCAGTGCCGCCGCCCGTGGATCGGTGGAAGGACGTGGCCGAAAGCGGTTCCAGCGTGGCGGCCGGGCTCGACGCCATTGTGGGGGCGGATCCGAGCTTCGACGCCAAGCACTTCATCACCGGCGCGCGCGCAGCCTACGAGATGATCGTGACCGCTTTCGCCGACGGCGATCGCCGCCAGCTGCGCAGCTTGCTCTCGCGCGAGGTCTATGACGGGTTCGACGCCGCCATCGGCGAACGCGAGAGCCGCGGCGAAACCGCCGAATCGCGTTTCGTCTCGATCGACGGATCGACCATCACTGCCGCCGAACTGCGCGCCCGCACCGCGCAGATCACGATGCGTTTCGTGTCTAAGCTCATTTCCGTCACGCGCGGGCGCACGGGCAACGTCATCGACGGGAACGCCGAGAAAGTCACCGACGTCACCGACGTCTGGACCTTCGCGCGCGAAGTTTCTTCTCGCGATCCCAATTGGAAGGTCGTCGCAACCGAAGCCGGACAATAATTTGCATGGCGGCGTTTGGTCGAGCGTGGCTCCCCGTCGCCATTATCCTCGCGCTTGCCGGGTTCGCGACTGCCGGCCGTTGCGCCGAGCGCGAGCCGATCAAATTCCCGGACACGCAATATGAGCCGGTCGAGTGGGCGAGCCTCGACGGCTGGGCGACCGACGATCACGCCACCGCTTTTGCCACCTTTCTCGAAAGCTGCCGCGCGCTGAACGGCAGTCGCCAACCGTCGGCTGAGTCGTCCACGATCGCGGACGCGCTGCGAGCCGTCTGCGTGCGCGCCGTTGCGGCAGTGCCGCTCGAAGAGGACGGCGCGCGCAAATTCTTCGAGGACAATTTCCGGCCGCTGCGCATCTCCAAGCTCGGCGACAGCGACGGTTTTCTTACCGGCTATTACGAGCCGATCATCGAAGGTTCGCGGGTGCCGACCGGCGAATTCAACGCGCCGCTTTATCGCCGCCCGCCCAACCTCGCCATTGCCGGCCGGCGCAAGCTTGGCGACGCCTTTCCGAGTAAAGGCGTGAAGGTCGGCCGGCGTGTCGGCCGCCGCAAGCTCGTGCCTTATTACGACCGCGGCCAGATCGAGGATGGTGCGCTCGACGGCTGGCACCTGGAAATCTGCTGGCTGCGCAGCGAAGTCGACGTACTGTTCGCGCAAATCCAAGGCTCGGCCCGGATCAGATTGGAGGATGGCACCATTCTGCGCGTCAATTACAACTCGCATAATGGCTGGCCCTATACGGCGGTTGGGCGCGCGCTGATCGAGCGCAAGATCCTCACCAAGGACGAGCTGTCGATGCAGCGTATCCGCGATTGGATGACAGCCAATCCGGACGAGGCCAAAGAGGTCAGGCGCACGAACAAATCTTATGTCTTCTTCCGCATCACGGCCCTTGGCCCGCAAGACGAAGCGGTCGGCGGCCAAGGCGTGGCACTCGTGCCCGGCCGCTCGATCGCGATCGACCGTGCGCTGCATGCCTACGGCACGCCGTTCTTCATCGCCGCGGATCTGCCGATCGCCAACGAAAAAAACGGAATAAAATTTCGCCGGCTGATGGTGGGGCAGGATACCGGCTCCGCGATCGTCGGGCCGGCGCGCGCCGACATCTATTTCGGCGCCGGCGCAGAGGCAGGCAGCATGGCCGGCCGCATCAAGAATCCCGGCCGCTTCGTGATGTTGATGCCGCGCGAGCTCGATCCGGTCGAGGCCGGTCAAAACGTACGCTTGCCGCCGGACCGACGAGGCCTGATTGCGCAATTGGGCGCCGGCAACATGATCGATCCGACGGCCGAAGAGGTGCCGCTGCCCGAGCCCAGGCCCGCGACGGCGCTGGCAGCCGCGGGGCCGGCACCTCAGCCGAAAGCCAAAGCGGCATCGAAAATCTGGCGCGTGCGATGAGCCGCCGGCGGTCCCTGAGCGACGAAGAACGCGCTTTGTGGACCGGGGTTGCACGCTCCATCACGCCGCTTCGCCCTTTGCATCGCGCTGCCGAAGTTTCGGAGCCGACACAACTCGCCAAAGTTCCCGCCAAGTCTCCCACGAAGACCGAGACCTCAACGCCGCCGCGGCCGCGCGCCGCTGCGCCGCGTGAGGCTCGGCCAGAGAAAGTGCCGGAGAAAAAGACGCCAGCGCTTGCGCCGCTTGGACGAAAGTTCAAGCACAGGGTCGCGCGCGGCCGCGAGCCGATCGACGCGCGGCTTGATCTGCACGGCTTCACCCAGACGCAAGCCCATGCCGCGTTGCTTCGCTTCTTGCGGCGTGCGCAAGCGGAAGGCGCGCGAATGGTGCTTGTCGTCACCGGCAAGGGAACAAGCAAAGGCGGCGAGGCGCATGAACGCGGCGTGCTCAAGCGGCAAGTTCCGCTCTGGCTCTCGCTGCCCGAGTTCCGCTCGCTGGTGGTCGGATTCGAAGATGCGCATGTCGGTCACGGCGGCGCCGGCGCATTGTATGTGCGCTTGCGGCGCGCGCAGCGATCGGGCGATTAACCGCGACCACCGGAATGCCGGCGCGCGCACACGAATTCGTCAAGTTCGCGAGTCACCATGCGCTGTCCAGTGGAGTACGCGCATGTCCGATGCGTCGTCCAAGCCGAGCACGAAGCGCGATGAGCGCACCGACAAGCAGGCTTTCGCCCAGGTCGAGAAGTGGATGGCGATGATTCGCGAGATCGATCAGGAGCGGCAACCGGAACACAAGCGCGCGGAGTAAGCGCGGCGAGTCCGGCAGCCGACAGGCGCGGCTAGAGCGCAATCGCTTCAGATTGAATCGATCGGCGCTCTAACTTTTTGGTGGAGCATGATCTTTTCGGTAAACCGTTCCACTTTTCCCGATCATGCTCTACAAAATGAACCTGCTGAGATCGGCATTCTTGGCCAGATCGCCGATATGCTTTTGCACATAGGCGGCATCGATCCGCACGGTTTCGCCATGGCGATCCGGCGCGGCGAACGAAACTTCGTCGAGCACGCGCTCCATCACCGTCTGCAGCCGCCGCGCGCCGATATTCTCGACGCTCGCATTCACCGCCACCGCCGTATCGGCCACCGCATCGATCGCATCCTCGGAGAATTCGAGCGTGACGCCTTCGGTGCCCATCAGTGCGATATATTGTTTGATCAGCGAGGCTTCCGGTTCGGTCAGGATGCGGCGGAGATCGTCGCGCGTCAGCGCTTTAAGCTCCACCCTGATAGGCAGGCGGCCTTGCAACTCGGGCAAAAGGTCCGACGGCTTTGCGGTGTGGAACGCGCCCGAGGCGATGAAAAGAATGTGATCGGTCTTCACCGTGCCATGCTTGGTCGCGACCGTGGTGCCCTCGATCAGCGGCAACAGATCGCGCTGCACGCCCTCACGGGAGACGTCGCCGCCGATGCGGCCATCGCGCGCGCAGATCTTGTCGACCTCGTCGAGGAAAACGATGCCGTTATTCTCTACCGCCTTGATGGCCTCCTGCGTGAGCTGCTCGGTGTCAAGCAGCTTGTCGGATTCTTCGTTGATGAGGATTTCGTAGGAATCGTGCACCGAAACGCGCCGCGTCTTGGTGCGACCGCCGCCGAGCTTGCCGAAAATATCGCCGATCGAAATGGCGCCGACCTGGGCGCCCGGCATTCCGGGAATTTCGAACAACGGCATGCCGCTGGAGGATTGCACCTCGATCTCGATCTCCTTGTCGTCGAGCTCGCCGCCGCGCAGCCTGCGGCGGAAGGCTTCTCTCGTCGCGGCGCTGGCATTGGCGCCGACCAGCGCATCGAGCACGCGGTTCTCCGCCGCCTGCTGCGCGCGCGCCCGCACGTCCTTGCGTTTCTTGTCGCGTATCAGCGTGATCGCGATCTCCACAAGATCACGGATGATCTGCTCGACGTCGCGGCCGACATAACCGACCTCGGTGAACTTGGTCGCCTCCACCTTGAGGAACGGCGCGCCGGCGAGCTTGGCGAGCCGCCGCGAGATTTCAGTCTTGCCGACGCCGGTCGGCCCGATCATCAGGATATTCTTCGGCAGGACTTCTTCGCGCAGGCGATCTTCGAGTTGCAGCCGGCGCCAGCGGTTGCGCAGCGCAATGGCGACGGCGCGCTTGGCGTCGGCCTGTCCGACAATAAAGCGGTCGAGCTCGGAGACGATTTCGCGAGGGGAAAAATCACTCATGGATTACGGACCATTAAAAGCGCCGCGCCGTTTGGGGTGTCGACCGGCCGCTGCTTGCAAAAACCGGCCTTCTCGTACGCCTTGATGGCGCGTGCGTTGGCGGGACTGGGATCGGTCAAGACTTGCGACACGCCGGCTGCGAGCAAGCGGTCGGCAAAGGCGCGAACAAAACCGGAGCCGTGACCGCGCTCGATCATATCTTCTTCGCCGATGAACTGATCGATGCCGCGCGCGCCTGTTGGCAGCGGGCCAAAACCATGACTGGGCCAAGCGCTCGGATCGTAGCACTGCAGATAGCCAAAGGGCCGGCGGCCGCACTCGACAATGAATTGATCGACGGCCGGATAAGTCAGGTCTTGGCTTACCAGCGCGAATTGCTCCGCCGGATCGCCCCACCATTCGGCGACGTGGGGCTTTGCGAGCCATTGGCGCACCGTCGGCAAATCGTGGGCCGTCATCGGTCGAAACGCGTAAGACTGTGATGCCATTCAGCCGCTCTTCAACGTTTCGACCGTGACATTGCGGTTGGTGTAAACGCAGATCTCGGCCGCGATATCGAGCGAGCGGCGCACGATTGCCTCGGCATCGAGCGGGCTGTCCGCCAGCGCCCGCGCCGCGGCCAGCGCATAATTGCCGCCGGAACCGATCCCGACGATGCCGGCTTCCGGCTCGAGCACGTCGCCGGTGCCGGTGAGCACGAGCGACACGTCCTTGTCGGCAACGATCATCATGGCTTCGAGCCGGCGCAGGTAACGGTCCGTTCGCCAGTCCTTGGCAAGCTCGACCGCCGCGCGCATGAGCTGGCCGCGATATTGCTCGAGCTTCGATTCGAGCCGCTCGAACAGCGTGAACGCATCCGCCGTCGCCCCGGCAAAGCCGCCGATCACCTCTCCGCCGCCCAGCCGGCGCACCTTGCGGGCGTTGGATTTGATGATGGTTTGACCGATCGAGACTTGGCCGTCGCCGCCGATGGCGACGAGCCCGCCCTTACGGACGGTCAGGATCGTGGTGCCGTGCCAGGGGCCAGATGACCCGGCCGGGCCGGATTCGGAGAGCTGCATGCGCTGGAAGGCCTTCGTTTACGGCATGATTTAGGATTTGAGCCGCGGCAATGCAAATGCGGCACAGGAAGATTGGCGGCGCGACCAAAGCCCTGATAAAAGGCCGTTTCGCGCCCCGGAGAGCACGATGCGAAAGGCGTCCGTCAAGCGGACCACCAAGGAAACAGCCGTCGAGGTCGTCGTCGACCTGGACGGCGAGGGCCGTTCGTCGATCTCAACCGGCATCGGCTTTCTCGACCATATGCTCGATCTCTTGGCGCGCCATTCGCGCATCGATATGGAGATCAAGGCCAGGGGCGATCTGCATATCGACCATCACCACACCACGGAAGATGTCGGCATCGCGCTCGGGCAGGCGGTGAAACAGGCGCTCGGCGACATGAAGGGCATCACCCGCTATGCCGACGTGCATCTGCCGATGGACGAGGCGCTCACCCGGGTGGCGATCGACATTTCCGGTCGGCCGTTCCTGGTTTTCAAGGCCGATTTCGTCCGCGACAAAGTCGGGCCGTTCGACACCGAACTGGTGCAGGAATGGTTCCAGGCTTTTGCGATCAATGCCGCAATCACGCTGCACGTGGCGACGCTTTACGGCACGAACGACCATCATATTGCCGAATCGTGCTTCAAAGGTTTGGCGCGGGCGTTGCGGGCGGCGGTCGCCATCGATCCGCGCGCCGCGCATGAGGTGCCCTCGACCAAAGGCACGCTCAGCGCCTAGACCATGATCCAATTCAGTGGAATCGGATCCTGGTCTCGGTTCTTCGTTTTGAGCATGATCTTGTCCGAAAGCCGGTTTCCACTTTTCGGGATCACGCTCCAGCGCGCTATCCTGGCGGCCGAGGATTATACGGGCGCCGTAACGGCGCCAGCAGGAACAACGCCAGGAATGGAGTTAGGAACAGCGTATGCCGATCTATACCGTTCATGAACCGCCGCTGCGCGACGGCGCGGTTGCTCCCGATCCGGAGCGCTTCGCGTTCGTGCGCGACGGCTTTAATTTCTGGGCCTTTTTGCTGACGCCGCTGTGGCTGCTATGGCGTCGGCTCTGGCTGGTCTTGTTGATCTATCTGGTCGTGATTTTCGGCGTCGAGCAAGCAATGCATTATGCCGGCGTTGCCGCGGCCGGACGATCGCTTGTCATGTTGCTGATCTCGTTCTTGATCGGACTGGAGGCGAGCACACTGCGCCGTTTCACGTTGACGCGGCGCGGCTGGAGAAATGTCGGCCTGGTGAGCGGTACCAACATGGAAGCGGCGGAGCGGCGTTTCTTCAATGACTGGGCCGCGGCCGGGCAGGGCAGATCATCCGGCCCGGGCGGCAGCCTGCCGCCCCGGTTGCCGTCTTCGCCCGCGCCCGCGTTCCACGCGCCGCCGATCGTCGGTCTGTTTCCCGAGCCGGGCGCGTCGCGATGAGTGTCGCGATCGTCGATTACGGCTCGGGCAATTTGCACTCGGCTGCGAAAGCGTTCGAGCGTGCGGCGCTTGATGCCGGCATCGATCAGCCGATCGTGGTGACAAGCGATCCTGAAATCGTCGCCGGGGCCGATCGCGTGGTGCTACCCGGCGTCGGCGCCTTTGCCGATTGCCGCCGCGGCCTTGATGCGGTCGACGGCATGGTGGCGGCGCTCGAAGAGGCGGTGCACCGCAAGGGGAGACCGTTCTTCGGCATCTGCGTCGGCATGCAGCTTTTGGCCGATCGCGGGCGCGAATACGAAGTCACGCGGGGCCTGGGCTGGATCGCCGGCGAAGTGGATCGCATCACGCCGGCCGATCCGCACCTGAAGATTCCGCACATGGGCTGGAATACGCTCACCGTCACGCGGCCGCACAAACTGGTCGAGGGTCTTGGGCTTGGTCCCGAAGGCCGGCACGCCTATTTCGTGCATTCTTACGCATTCAACGTCGCACAGCGCAACGATCTGGTGGCGGAAGCCGAATATGGCGGGCCGCTCACCGCGATCGTCGGGCACGACAACATCGTCGGTACGCAATTTCATCCTGAGAAAAGCCAGAAGCTCGGGCTTGCGCTGATTGCCAACTTCCTGACGTGGAAGCCGTGATTCTTTTTCCCGCCATCGATCTGAAAAACGGCGAAGCGGTGCGGCTTGAACAAGGCGACATGGCGCGCGCCACCGTTTTTCATCGCGATCCGGCTGAGCAAGCGCGGACCTTCGCGGCGCAAGGCTTCGAATATCTGCATATCGTCGATCTCGACGGCGCCTTTGCCGGCAAGCCGATGAATGCGGCGGCGGTCGAGCGCATCCTAAACGCGGTGCGGTTTCCGGTTCAGCTCGGCGGCGGCATTCGCGATCACGCGACCATCGAAGGCTGGCTCGGCAAGGGCGTCACGCGCGTCATCATCGGCACGGCCGCCGTGCGGGACTCGGCTTTGGTCAAGGCGGCCGCCAAGAGATTTCCCGGACGCGTCGCGGTCGGCCTCGATGCGCGCGACGGCAAGGTCGCCGTGCAAGGCTGGGCGGAAAGCTCCGAGCTGTCCGTGCTCGACATCGCCCGGCGCTTTGAAGACGCCGGCGTTGCCGCCATCATCTATACCGACATCGCGCGCGACGGCATGCTCAAGGGCCTCAATATCGACGCCACCATCGCGCTTGCGGATGCCGTGTCCATTCCGGTGATCGCGTCCGGCGGGCTTGCCTCGCTTGACGACATTCGCGCGCTGCTTCATCCGCGCGCCAAGAAGCTCGCCGGCGCCATCGCCGGCCGCGCGCTCTATGACGGCAGGCTCGACGCCGCCGCCGCCCTGAAGCTCATTCGTTCTGCGGAAGCCGCTTAAAGCATGTTCAAAGTCCGCGTCATTCCTTGCCTCGACGTCAAAGACGGCCGGGTCGTCAAAGGCGTCAATTTCGTCAATTTGCGCGACGCCGGCGATCCGGTGGAAGCGGCGATCGCCTATGACGAAGCCGGCGCCGACGAGCTCACCTTTCTCGACATCACCGCGAGCCACGAAGACCGCGAGATCATGCTCGACGTGGTGCAGCGCACCGCCGAGGCGTGTTTCATGCCGCTCACCGTGGGCGGCGGCGTGCGCACGACCGACGACATCCGCGCGCTGTTGTCCTCGGGCGCCGACAAGGTCTCGATCAACACCGCGGCCGTGGCGCGCCGCGCTTTCGTGAAAGAGGCGGCGGAAAAATTCGGCGATCAATGCATCGTCGTCGCCATCGACGCCAGGAAGGTGTCGCTGGCGGGCGAAACCGAGCGCTGGGAGATCTTCACCCATGGCGGCCGCAAGCCGACCGGGCTCGATGCCATCGCGTATGCGCGCGAGGTGGTGTCGCTCGGGGCCGGCGAGATCCTGCTCACCTCCATGGATCGCGACGGCACGCGGCAAGGCTTCGATATCGCGCTCACCCGCGCGGTGGCGGATGCGGTGACCGTGCCGGTGATCGCTTCCGGCGGCGTCGGCAATCTCCAGCACCTGGTCGACGGCATTCGCGACGGCCATGCCAGCGCGGTGCTGGCTGCTTCGATCTTTCACTTCGGCGAATATTCCGTGCGCGGCGCCAAGACGTTCATGGCCAAGGCCGGATTGCCGGTGCGGCTTGATCCGTAAGTCGACTCACCATCCGCTCGTCCCCGCGGAAGCGGGGACCCAGCTTCGGCACGCTCCTCTGGATTCCCGCCTTCGCGGGAATGAGCGGAGCGGAGTCTGGTGGAACTTGCTCGGACTCTGGACCGCGCGCGTAACCACTAACTCGATCGCTTGTTGAGCTCGCCAAGATTCTTCGCCATCTCGACGAACTCGCTCGGCATCATGATGATGGTCATGGTGTTCTGCTCGGCGCCGACCTCGGTGATCATCTGCATGCGCCGCAATTCGAGGCCGGCGGGATTCTGCATGATGATCTCCGAGGCTTTGCGCAGCTGCTCGGCCGCCTCGAACTCCGCTTGCGCCTTGATGATGCGGGCGCGCTTCTCGCGCAAGGCTTCTGCCTCCTGCGCCATCACGCGCTGCATGGATTGCGGAATTTCGACGTTTTTCATCTCCACACGGACGACTTTGACGCCCCACGGCTCGGTCACTGCGTCGATTTTCCCTTGTATGATATTCGCAACGGCCTCCTGCTCTTTGAGGACTTCATCGAGCGAATGCTGGCCGATGCCGGTGCGCAACGTGGTGAGGGCCACTTGAATCACGGCGGTGTCGATGTTCTTGACTTCCAGGACCGACGCCATGGGATTAACGATTCGGTACCAGACGACCGCATTCACCTTGATCGGCACGTTGTCCTTGGTGATCGTTTCCTGCTGCTCGACCGCCGCCGTATTGATGCGCAGGTCGACGCGGCGCTGCCACTCGATCAGCGGAATGATCCAGTAGAGGCCAGGCCCCCTGGTGGCGTGATAGCGGCCGAGCCGGAACACCACGCCGCGCACATATTGGTCGGCTATGCGGATGCCTGCCAGTCCGAAAATGACCAGCACAACGATGATGAAATACGACATGGTCCACTCCGTTTGCGAGCGCACCACACCGCGGGATGACTAGCTAGAAAGACCCCGTGTGGATCGTTGTTCAGGTAAGCACGAGGACAGTACGATTCCAGTCGCTATAGGATGTATCAGCATCCACGCTTGGCCCAGGCGATTGCGCTTTCCAGGCGGTCGTTTCCCCAGAACAATTCGCCATCCGCTGTTACGAACGTCGGCGCGCCGAAGATCTCGAGCCGTTGCGCTTCGGCTGTTTGCGCGCGGAGCTTATCTTTGATCCCGCTTGTTTGTGCCGCCGCCAGCGTTTTTTCAGGATCGACTTTCAGCTCTGACAGAATATCGCTGATCGTCTCCGGCTGATCGATGCGGCGCCCTTCGGCGAATTCCGCCCGATAGACGGCGTGGCAGAAGTCTTCCGTCCAAGCCGCCTTGTCTGAACGACGCTCCAGTCCGACCAACGCGACGCGCGCCGCCAACAGCCCCGATTGCGGAAAGTGCTCGGGCCGGCGAAACGGCAGCGACAGCTCCGCGCAGATGCGCTCAAGATCGCGCCACATATGACGGCCCTTTGCCTGATAAAGAATGAATGGCGATGTATTCCAGCCGTGCGCCTGGAAAATCGGCCCGAGCAGAAAGGGACGCAAACGTGCCTCAACTCCGGCTTCGGCTGCCAGCGCGCCGATGCGCATGGCCGCCGGGTACGAGTAGGTCGAACTAAACTCGAACCAGAAATCGAGGGTCGGTGCGGCCATGAACGATCTTCCCCCTTTAGGGTTTCTTCGCCGTCGCGAGCCCAAGAAGCTATCAAAATTGTCAAAGAAGCCCTCCAGGCAACTGTCATCCAAGCAAACTATCTATGCGTACGGCCTCTCCCCGGCCGCGGGCGGAGATGCTAAGGAACGGCCATGGAGCCATTCACCGTCTACGACCTGGAAAAGCGCGTGCAGACTCGGGCCAAGGCCGACCCTGGGGGGTCCTACACGCGCACGTTGGTCGATAAGGGCGTCGCCCATTGCGCCAAGAAGCTTGGCGAGGAAGCGGTCGAAGTGGCCATTGCCGCCATCGCCGAAGATCGCACCCGGCTAGTCGCCGAGACTGCCGACCTCCTTTATCACTTACTCGTGGTGCTGGAGGTGCGCGGCGTATCACTGGCCGAAGTGGAAGCGGTGCTTGGCGAGCGCACCCGGCAGACCGGCCTCGACGAGAAGGCAGCCCGCAAGGGCGGATGAGCATGGATCAGCGTAACGCGCCGGAAGTTTCGCCCTATCGCGTTTTCTCCCGCGCGGAATGGGCAAAGCTGCGCGCCGACACGCCGATGACGCTCGAGCCCGATGAGGTGTCGCGGCTCCACTCCATGCACGACCGGCTCGATATCTCCGAAGTCGAGGAAATTTATCTGCCGCTGTCCCGGCTGCTGTCGTTCTACGTGGTGGCGACCCAGCGCCTGTTTCGCGCCCAGCAAGGCTTTCTCGGCACGGAAGACGCCAAGGTTCCGTACATCATCGGCGTCGCCGGCTCGGTCGCCGTCGGCAAGTCGACCACGGCACGCGTGCTGCAGGCGCTGTTGGCGCGCTGGCCGAATGTGCCCAAGGTCGGTCTCGTGACCACCGACGGATTCCTCTACCCCAATGCCGTGCTCGAGCGTGAAGGCCTGATGGAGAAAAAGGGTTTTCCCGAAAGCTACGACCTGCCGGCACTGCTGCGCTTTCTCTCCGAGATCAAGGCTGGGCTGCATCCGGTGCGGGCGCCGGTCTATTCGCACCTGATCTATGATGTCATTCCCAACCACTGGATCGAGATCGAGCGGCCGGACATCCTGATCGTCGAGGGTCTCAACGTGCTCCAGGCCGGCCGCTGGCCCAAGGACGGCAAGGCCGTTCCCTTCGTCTCCGACTTCTTCGATTTCTCAATTTATCTCGATGCTGACGAGGAGGTGTTGTTGTCCTGGTACGTCAACCGTTTTTTGACTTTGCGCGGTACGGCCTTCGTCGATCCGAAATCTTATTTCCACCGCTACGCCAAGCTGTCGGATCAGGAAGCGATCGCCACTGCCACGTCGATCTGGACTCGTATCAATCTTCTCAATCTGCACGAGAATATTCTGCCGACGCGGCAGCGCGCCGATCTGATCTTGAGGAAGGGCGAAAGCCATCAGGTCGAGGAAGTGGCGCTGCGCCGCCTGTGACGCGCCGATTGCAGTGCTCCATCACGCCGCGACCGCGCGCCAGCGTTCGACCTCTGCCAATTCCGCTTCCGGCCGCTCGGTGACCACATCGCCGCGGCCGAGATAGATCGTGCCGGCTTCGCCGTCGATCGAAAGCCAATCGCCTTCGCCGATCGCTGTTCCGGCAAGCCGCGCGGCGCGCGCGGCCGGCTCAACCGACAGCGCCGTGCAGCCGACGATACAGGGCTTGCCCATCTGCCGCGCGACCAGCGCGGCATGCGCGGTGCGTCCGCCGACCGCTGTGACGATGCCAGCCGCCGCGGCGAAGCCCGCGACGTCCGCGGTCGTGGTGTCGGGACGAACCAGAATGACCGGCTCGCCGCCATCGGCCAAGCGCGACGCGCTGTCGGAATCGAACGCGGCGCGGCCGACGGCAATGCCCGACGATGCGCACGTGCCGTGGCCGATCGGCTGCACTGCGACCACCAGGCGTTTGTTGACCAGCGCCCCCAGATCCACGCCGTCGAGCCGGCTCAAGCCTTCGGCGGCGGAGATTCGTCCCTCCTTCACAAAATCGATGGCCAGCCGGAGCGCAGCGCGCGGCGTGCGCTTGGCAGCGCGCGTTTGCAGCATCCAGAGCTTGCCGTTCTCGATGGTGAATTCGACATCCTGCACGTCGGCAAAATCGTCTTCGAGCCGGCGCAAGGCGGTGCGAAGCGCCTTCGCCGCCTGCGGCAACCAGCGCGCCAAGGCGTCTTCGTTCTCCGGATTGTGATCGCCAGACACAACGTCTTCGCCCTGGCTGTCGAACAAGACCTCGATCACCGGCGCAGCGGAGCCGGTGGACGGATCGCGCGAAAACGCCACACCGGCGCCCGACGATCCGCCGGCATTGCCGAAAACCATTGCCTGCACGGTGACGGCGGTGCCCTGCAAATCCTCCAGATGCTGCAGCTTGCGATACGTGCGCGCTCGTCCGCTCATCCATGAGCGAAAGACGGCCTGGGCGGCCGACGTCAGATGTTCCATCGGATCGTCGCTCAACACCTGGCCGTCATCTTCGATGACATGCTCGTAAGCGGCGGCCAAATGTTCGATCGCATCGCAATCGAGCGCGGCTTCGCTGCCGACATGCTCAGCGGCGACGAGCGCGTCGCGCGTGTTGGCGAACTCCGCGCGATCGATGCCGAGCACGACGGTGCCGTAGCTTTCGAGAAACCGGCGCCGGCAATCGTTGGCAAAGCGCGGATGGCCGGTCATGCGCACGAGGCCATGTATAGCCGGCGACGAGCAGCCGACATTGAGCACGGTGTCGAGCATCCCCGGCATGGAGCGCGCGGCGCCGGAGCGGACCGAGACCAGAAGCGGCCGCCGCCGGTCGCTAAATTTTTTCCCGGTCGTCTGCTCGAGGAATTGAATGCCTTCGCCGAGCGCGGCGGCAAGATCTTGCGCAGCGCTTGCTTCGCCGTTGGCGCTCGCCGCGCAAAGGCTGATCGGCAGCACGAAGGCCGGCGGCACCGGCAGGCCGAGGGCAGCCATGCGCGCCAGGTTGGCGGCCTTGCCACCCACGATTTCGGCGGGATATTGCTCGGCGGCCTCACCGCCGATCCGGGCAATCTGCACGCTCACGTCGTTCCTCTCCAGTTGGGCATTCGCTTTCGCGAAAGCGGCGTTCCACTTTCAGGATGATCTTCAAGCCGAGAGATCCGCGAGCACGTGCTCGCGCAACAGGTGCCCGAACGCCGCTAACCGATCGGTCGATCGCTCAAGCGCGCGGGCGAATTCGAGCACCGACAGTGCGGCCTTGAACTGGAAATCGCCGGTCAGGATGCGCGCCGTCACCGCCCGTTCCGCCGCATCGGCTTTGTGCTCGACGTCGATCAGGCGCCCGATGGCGGCGAGCGCATCTTCGGTATCGACGCGATGGCCTTCCGGAACGTCGGCCGCCGCCGCAACACCGGCCGCCGCCGCTTCGGTGCCGGACACCGTCGCCGTACAGAGTTCGGCCAGGGGCTCGAGCAGTTCCGCCGGAATCTCGCCCGGAATGACCGAGGCGACGAACGCGGCCTGTTCAAGCTCGTCAACCGTATCCTCCATCTGATTGACCAGCCGTTCGATGCTGCGGTTGGCATTGAAGCGTGCGATGGCGCTGCGTGCATCGACGGCGATCCGGTCGGCCTTTTCCTCAATGCGGCGTGCGCGTTCCGCCAGCGCTGTCGTGTCGAACGGCCGGCCGGCTTGACGCTCTGCAACGAAGCGGGCGGTGGCGGCAGCGATCTCGCGCGCGAGGCCCGCTTGCCTGATCATCACCGCCATCAAGGTGCGGTCGACCCGTTGCAGATGTGCGACCAGCGCCGCTTCGATGCGGTCGCGTGCCAAGCGCGTGGAGCCGCCCTCGGCCAGCGCCTCCGCCGAAACGCGCAGCACGGTCTTGACGAAATCGACGGCGGCATCGCGCCCGAGCACATTGTCCAGGCGCTCGCCGAAGCCGATGCGGGTCGGCGTTGCACGATGCACCGCCGCGGCGACAAGATCGCCACCGCCGAGCTCGAGGAAGGCGCGATGGCCGACGCGGTGATGCGCCGCCCAGGACAAGACGCGGATCGCGTCGTTCTTGGAAATCCATCCGCGCAGCACTTTGCGGGCTTTGTTCCAGTCGATCAGGAACACCAGCGAGGCGCCAACGCTTTGCAAAAACGCGTCGCGGCTCTCGGCGTTCTGGTAAGCGAGGCGGCCGGTGACGAGATAAAAGGCGCCGTCGTCGCCGAGGCCGGCCGCGCTCTTGCGCTCCAGCCCGCTCCAATCCACGGCGAAATTGCGGAACAACCCGATGAAGAACTTGGCGCGCGCTAGATGCACATCGGTGTAGGTCACCGTCACGACGTCGTGCTCGACGGCGATCACCACCACATGGGCATCGGTCTCGCCGATATCGTTCTGGATGGTCAGCCGTTCGCCGCTGCGTGTGGCGGTCGTCGCCAATCCGGGATGACCGAATTTGAGCTTTTCGGTCGCGTGCAGCCCGCTCATGAAAGCTTCGACCGCCGCGCGGTCCTCGGGCAGCAATCCCGAGACGCGCGCGCCGGCCAGCGTCTCCTCCGCATGCGCGGCGGCGAGCCGGTTGAGCGCCTTGTGCAAATCCATGACCAGACGGTGCAGACTGTCGCCATCAGTATCGGAGATCGCCGTCAGCCGCATGACATCGCGAAATTCGACGATGTCGGAGGTGCCGACAGCAGCGAGCTTTTGGATCGCCGCCAGCCGCTCTTCGGCTTTCTTGCCGTCCACCGCATCGCCCGCTTTCACGGCGCGGATCATGGCCACTACGTCGTCCCAAATGGCGGCGCCCAATGCGCCCAGTCCGGGCGCTGAAATCTGCTCGCCAGTGGACATGACCGCGCGATTGACCAAAGTTTCCAGCGCGATGTGGTCGATGCCCGCGGCATGGCATTCGCGCGCCAGATCGAAGCGAGCGCCCGTCGGCTCGCCGGCGTGACGGGCGGCCGCCTGCAAGACGCTCAAGCGCAGTTTGACGCGATCGTTGGCGCCCAAGCCTTCGGCGATCAGCGCCGGCAACAGCAGATCGGCTTGACCCAGCCGCTCGATGATTTCTGATTTCATGCGCCGCCACCTGCTCGCTTGCGCATTGACGAAAGCAGATGAGCGTGACGTTGTTATTGAGCTAGATCATTCATCAAACTGTCACGATCCGGCCCGCGCCGCGGCCGCATGCGCCTGGACGCAAATTGAAATGAGCTAGGCCGCGAGCGCCGCTTTGCCGGCATTCGCCAGCGCCGCCGCAAGCCGTTCGCGGTCGAGCGGCTTGACCAGGAAGCCGTCCATGCCCGCGGCGAGACAGGCTTCGCGATCCTCGGCCGAAACGTTCGCGGTCAGTGCCAGGATCGGCGTGCGCGGCGCTCCAATCTCCGCTTCGTTGGCGCGAATGAGGCGCGCTGCCTCCAAGCCGTCCATGCCCGGCATATGCAGGTCCATGAGGATGCGATCGTAAGGGGCGTCGCCGGCGCGCGCCGCGAGCCAGCAGTCGATCGCGGCCGCGCCGTTTGCGGCAACGGTCGGACGATGGCCGAGCTTGATCAGAAGCGCGCGCGTCAGTAGCGCGTTAATGTCGTTGTCCTCGGCCACCAGAATTGAAAGTCCACCGCCGGCTTGGGCTGCGGTCGGCGGCTCGGCAACTTCGCTCATGCCGCCCGAACTCGAAGCCGTCGTTGGTCGACAGACGCGCCGCGAGCGAAGCCGCGCGCACAGGCTTGATCAAATATCCGGTGAAGCCCGCGTCCTTGAGGGCGCCCAGTTCGGTGCGCATCGCCGGCGCCACCAGCACGATCCGCTGCGGCACGCTCGCCGCGGCGCGTACGAGTTCCCTGCCGGCTTCGGTGCCCAGCACGTGATCGACAAGGAGCGCGCTCCAGATCCGTTCCGGCAGGATCGCGGCGGCGACTTTTTCGTCAGGAACGATCTTGGTGTGGGCGCCCCAGCGCTGCAGGCGGCGGGCGATCAACGACGCCTCGGTCAGAGCCGGCGCGACAATCAGAATGTCGCTGCCGTTCAAATCCGGCAGTGCGAGCGCCGGTATGTCGGCCTCATCGGCGCTCGGTAGCGCGACAGTCATGCGAAACGTGGAACCTTGCCCAGGCATGCTTTCGACCGCGATCGAGCCGCCCATGCTCTCGACGATCCGGTTGGAAATCGTCAGCCCAAGGCCGGTGCCGCCGAATTTGCGGGTCGGGCTGCCATCGGCCTGCTCGAATTCCAGGAAGACGCGCGCTTGGTCTTGCAGCGAAATGCCGATGCCGGTGTCGCTCACGGCGATGGAAATCATATCCGCCTGCGCGACCGGCTCGACAACGATGGAGACGCCGCCCTTTTCGGTAAATTTGATCGCATTGCCGGCGAGATTGAACAGAACCTGGCGCAGGCGCGCAGCGTCGCCGACCACACGCGCGGGCAAGCGCTCGTCCACATAGCAACCGATCTCCAGCCCTTTTTCCTGCGCCCGCGGGCCGAGTAGCTCGACCACCTCCTCGACAAAGGCCGCGAGCGGAAATGGTCGCGCGGCGAGATCGAGCCGGCCGGCTTCGATCTTGGAAAAATCGAGCACCTCCTCGATCAGCGAGAGCAACGTTTCGCCCGAGGTCTTCACGGCTTTCAGATAGGTGGTCTGCTCCAGCGTCAGCGCCGTGTCGCCGAGAAGATCGGCCATGCCGAGAATGCCGTTCAGCGGGGTGCGGATCTCGTGCGAAACCATTGCCAGAAAGCGCGACTTGGCACGATTGGCCGCTTCCGCCTGGTCGCGCGCGACCGCGAGCGCGCGTTCGGTGAGCACACGGTCGGTCACGTCGCGGCCGACGCTCTGCATCTCGCTTGCGCCGTCAACGCGCACGGTCACTTCACGCCACGCGATCCAGCGGGCGCCATCGATCGCGGCGACTTTCTGATCATAGGCGCGCGCGCCGTCAGCCATGACGGTGGTTTCGCCTTGTTCCAGCACCGGAAGCGTGAAGGGGCTGGCAAGCAGGTTTTCGCGGCCGCGGCCGGCAAGCGCGCAATAGGCGTCGTTCGCATAACTGATAGCGCCCTTGGCATCGCGCCGCACGATCACATCGTCCTGTGCCTCAAGGAAGCTTGCCGCGCGCTCCTGGGCCTCGCGAATTTCCCAGTTCCGGTCGGCCGCCTCGTCAAGACGCGTTTCCAGATCGCGCAGCTCCGCCTTCATCCGCCGGATACGCGCGATCAGGATACCCATGGCGCCGCAGGCGGCGCCGAACAGTGACGCAACGCCGATGGCGAACATATATGGGTCGTAATGGGCCGCGGGCGACGTCGCCCCCGCCAGGAAGCCGAAGGCGACCGCAAACGACATGAACGTGACGATCGCGGCGCGAACGATGAACGAGGAAAGACGGCGGGTCACGATGGCGGGTTTTCGAAGATGTGCGCGAGGGCGCATTGTCGCTATCCCGCTCGGCAGGGTCCCAGCGGCCGTCGCTCCAACCATATGGGGCATGCGCCGCTATCGGTGCAGTTGTCTATGTAGTCTCGTGAAATTTGGCGTATGAACCTTGCGCAACCCTTGCCTTCCAGACCAACGATTGGAGCAAGGGTTGACGCTTTGTTAACATTAGTTGCGCGGAACCGACGCTGGCATGGTCGGGCCGGCCGGGAGATGAGTGGATGGATAAGCCTGTAAATTCCAAGCGTTCGGCAGCGAAATCGCCCGCCCCGGCGCGTGTCACTCGCGAAGAGGCGGAGGCGGCCGTCCGCACGCTGATCCGCTGGGCGGGCGACGACCCCGATCGCGAAGGGCTGCGGTCTACCCCGTCACGGGTGGTGCGTGCCTATGAGGAATGGTTCGCCGGCTACAAGGACCATCCGCGCGATTATCTGAAGCGCACCTTCGAGGAAACAGGTGGCTATGACGAGGTGGTCGTGCTGCGCGACATCCGCTTCGAGTCGCATTGCGAACACCACATGGCGCCGATTATCGGCCGCGTGCACATCGGCTATTTGCCGCGCAATCGCGTGGTCGGCATTTCAAAACTGGCGCGGCTCGTGGAAGTTTATGCCAAGCGCCTTCAGATCCAGGAAAAGATGACCGCGGAGATCGCGACCTGCCTGGACGAGGTGCTCAAGCCGCATGGCGTCGCGGTGGTGACCGAGGCCACACACCAATGCATGACCACGCGCGGCATTCACAAGACCGGCGTCAGCATGGTCACGAGCCGCATGCTCGGAGTATTTCGCGATCACGCCGAGACCCGGCAAGAGTTTTTGGCGGCGATCGGCATGCGCGGTGGCGTGCACGCGGCCAATGGCGGCTGAGCCTGACTTTTTTCAGAACGCGACCTGGAAATGTCATCCGGCGCGGCTCGAAGCCGGCAGGTCGTCTTAAGAAAGTAGCTCAAACAAAAAGATCGAGCGGCGACGATTTCGCGGAAAGATATCCGCTCGCTAGGCGGATTTTTGCGGCTCGATTTTCAGGTGCTTGAGGCACTCGTCCTCTTTGTGGATCGCGAGCAGATTGATCCCGCTCTGGAGGACCGAGTAGTTGAGCTCCTCGAGCCAGGCGCGCAGCTTTCCGGCATCGACCTTGAGCGCTTCGATCAGCATCATCGGGCGATGGACCTGGATGCTTGGTGGCGCCGGCCAAGGCTTCCAACTCCATGCCCTCGACGTCCATCTTGATCAGATCGAGGCGAGGGAAGTTGAAGGCATCGAGGCTGATCGCGCCCACATCGACCATACGGGCTTCGGAATAATCGATCGGCTGCCCGATGAATTCGGTGCCGTCGCGGTGCTTCAGCTCCAGGCTGCCGAAGCTTCCGGGGGCGAGATAGTTCGGGTTGGGAATCTTCATCGTGCCGGGCGCGGCGCTCACCGCAGCGTGGATGGCGCGGGCGTTGAAGCAATTGTTGATCGCGAGATTGCCGGCGAGCGCGTAATAGATGCGCTCTTGCGCTTCGATGGCGATAACGATGCCCCAGCCGGTCATGTGCCTCGCCCATTCGACGCTATGCACGCCGATATTGGCGCCGCAATCGATGGCGACGATGCCGTCGCCATAGCAGCGGCGTCGCAAGTCGAGCAGCGTGAGCAGCAGCGTAACGTCGGCCGGATCGTAGGCGGCGTTCTCGAGCAACTGGAAGCCGACGCCGAAGCCGGAATTGTCCGGCCGACGATATTCGTCAAAGCGATTGACGATCATCGCGCCATGTTCGGTCGAAGCGAGAATGAACGCCAGCTTGCGGGGCGGCACCTCGTCGGTCAGCGCGCGATAGGAGAGCGCCTCCGCCAGATGGACACGGCTGACTTTGTCGGCGCCGTCGAGGTCGGCGAGGGTGCGGGCGACGCGGAGCACCCGATGATAGCCGCGCGCCGAGAGCCGCATCGCGTCGGCAGCTTCGCGCTGCAGCGCAAGTCCGCTTGAGTTCCGGCCGTGCCACATCCTCCAGCACGGCGCCCGAAACGGCGGCATTGCTGCGCAGATGCGGCAATCCGATCGCTGCGTAGCGCGCGGCCTGGCGCTCACGCGCCTGCGCCACGCGTTCGGCGATCTCGCGGCTTCCTTCGGCCGGCGGCGGTAAGAGGAGATCGGCGGCAGTGACCGCCGGCACCTCGATATGCAGGTCGATACGGTCGATCAGCGGCCCGGAAATGCGCGTCTGATAGTCGGCGGCGCAGCGCGCATTGGCGCCGCGCCGGCAGGTATAGCCGGCATCGTTGGCGTGCCCGCAGCGGCACGGATTCATCGCGGCCACCAGCATGAAGCGCGCCGGATAGGTGGCGCGATGATTGGCGCGCACGATCGACACCTCGCCGGTTTCCAGCGGCTGGCGCAGCGAATCGAGGGCCTGCGCCTGGAATTCCGGCAGCTCGTCGAGGAAAAGCACGCCGTGATGCGCCAGCGAGATTTCGCCCGGCCGCGCATGCAGGCCGCCGCCGACCAAGGCCGGCATGCTGGCGGAATGGTGCGGCGCCCGGAACGGTCGCCGGTTGGTCAGCGCGCCGCCCTCGATCACGCCGGCGACCGATTGCACCATGGAGACTTCGAGCAGCTCCGCCGGCGCCAGCGGCGGCAGGATGGAGGGAAGCCGCGCGGCCAGCATCGATTTGCCGGCTCCAGGCGGGCCATGTTGTTGCGTCAATGACCAAGTTCGCTAGTCGCCCCGCAATGACCATCGTTGGGTGTCAATGCCAAAGTTGGTCGTTCAGGCGAATGGGCGCATGTGCGGCACATTAATCGTTAGCGGTCGGGTTCCTGTCCCGCTCGGACGTGGTCTCGCCGGACGCGACAACATTGAATTCGCAATAATGGCGGACCCGTCTGAGGTATGATATTTTGGTTCCACGGGAGGAAATCCGATGCACCCAACACCGTCTTGCGAGTATCCGTTTGTTTTGGTCCCCGAGGACCATCCCGCGTTCCGTGATCACGCATCAGCAAAAAGATACCTAAAGAAACAATGGGCTGCGCAACAACCGGCTCAGCGGGTCAGTTACTTCCTCGCGAAGGTGGAGTGCCTTGTGGAGCCGGATTACGGGATCGGGGTCCATCAGGAACCTATATGCCCGCAGGAACGCCCGCCTCAGCCTGGGGGAGGCGCTGGCGGCCGCCCGCCTGGTGGAGAAGGCGGCGATACCGGTGATACAGGACCCTGACTTCAAAATCGGGGCCTAAAGCCTTCGCCTTGGCTAGACGGAGCCGTGTTTAAGCTGTTCGCGTTGACGATGACTTCGCCTAATCCCGATAGTGACTAACGGGGCCTCCTTCGCCCCGGAAACCAAGACGATAACCATCCCCTCCATCTTCAAAAACTCGGTCTAAAGGGCGACTGTGCTGTATAATTCGGAGCCGCGTGAAGCTCGGACTGGTCATGGCCCCGAGACTGCACCGTGCAGGTTACGGTGCGTGCAGTAAAAGTTACAGATCTGCCGCATCGCCAAAGTTGTAGCTGCTCAAGTGCCCGAAAGCCTCCGACAAGGCTCGCTGCGCATCCTCATTGTCAATGTCCCTCGCCCTTTGAAGAAGGACCTCCATGACTTCCTCTTCCCACTCCTCAATGAGAGCGCGTGGCAACTCCTCGCTAATCATAGCAAGGGCTCTCGCCGTAATATCCGGGTTAGCAATGAGGTTGATGTGGACCTTGGACATAATTTGGTCAGCTAACTTGCGGGCGTGCTCATCCCGAAAGTCGTCGCTTCCAGGTTGATAGTCCGTGCCTTCTTCTCTGGCTTTCCCCAGGGTTTCACCCCAGGACCACTCAAAGGCCTTCGGGTTCTCCCGTAGTGTCGCCTGCATCTTGTAGACCAGCCGCTCACTTACGACGGCTCGCTGTGCGATTTCTTCCCAAGTCAACGAGTGCTCATAACGCATCTTGTGCTTCACCAGGCGATACGCCGCCTCCCACTTGTCCTTGCGCACAATGGGGAGCTTGTCCCGAATGTTTAGATCAAGCGATTTGAAGTAGGCCTCCTCAAGCGAGCCATTGAAATGTTGCACCGGAACCGTTGTCTTGCCCTGCGCTGCGTATGCCGCCAGCCGGTGGTGTCCATCGACGACAAACAGCTTCTTCCCGAGCTTCATGATGACGATGGGGGCAAGGTCTCGGCCAAGTTCCAGCGTGCGTATCAACTCACGCATGTGACGCTCTTCGGCGTGAAGGTCCGAATGCTCTCCCCGCCACTGAAAGACTTTCTCAGCGACGATCAGTTCCTTGATTGGAACACGTTGGCGCCCATCTGGGGCCTTCGCGGGCTTTGACGCCTTTTCGATGTTCGTTAGGCCCTCATAGGTAAGGTCCTTCTTCAGGGGATTAAGCGCCTCACGCCACTTCCGCTGTTTCGCTCGTGAACGTGGCTTCCGCGCCTTCCGCTTTGTTTGCTTTCCCGCCGCCGTCTTCTGCAAGTGCTTCACGCCTCTTAGTGCCCTTTGTTGATTGTGTAGCTGTCGTCATCAAGAACCTTATCGAAGACCTTGGAGTGCCTCGAGAAGAACGGCACGTCGTCTGTTGTCACGCTGGAATGGTGCCAGTGCAGCGTTAGCCGCCCCGCTTCTGGATCAAGAACAATCTTGCTCACTACTGCCTTGAGCGCCCTGTTGACGTCGGTTACGTTGAAAGGCTTGCGCTGAAGCGCTTGCAAGAGTGCCGAAAGCCTCTGCCGCACGTAAGGTCGTGCCAGCTTCTCCCGTTCTGTGTTGAGCTTAATTAGTTTCGCCCGCGCTGCTTCTAACTCAGCTTCTTTCTCTCGTAACCGAGCGCGCAACAAACTGCTCTTTTCCTGAAGCAGTTCGTCGGCGATGTCTCGGGCCTCATCACTAATGACGTCGATTACCACATCGAGGTTCGCGATTTCATCTTCTAGCTTTTCCGTCTCCGGCCCAAGAGGCGCCTCGCTGATGATGACGTCTGCGTTCTGCAGCAGCGCGTCTTCGACGTGGCTATATCGAACCGCTTGGTACTTGCACGCCCGCGTGCCTTTTCTGTTAGCTCGCGAGCACACCAGATACACTTGCTGTCCCTTCGATACTCGGGTGGCAACGCCCCCGCAACGTGCGCACCGCAGCAGACCCGCGAAGATTGACGCAGGCGCAACAGCCGCATTCCGTCCCCGTGCGGCAATGGCACGCGCTCGTGCCGCGACGCGTTCAAAAAGGTCCTCGGGAACGACTACAGGAAAATAGCCCTGGATTGGATCGAGCGACTTACGTCTGCGTTTGCCGTCCGCGTCCATGATCCTCTGGTGGGGCGTGAAGGTCCCCGTGACCGCGCTGTTGGTCAGCAGTTTCCTCACATAGGAGCGGTGCCAGTGCTCTGCCCTTTGTTTCTCGCCGTTCCCTCCCCACGTCGGAATGCGGCTCTCGTTGAGCCACTGCGCAATGCGATGCTGTCCCCAGCCTTGGTCTGCTTTCTCAAAGATGGTGTTGATGACTTCAGCCCTCTCGGCAATGGCGGCGTGCTTTCCAGCCTGCTCGTCCCATCGTAACCACGCCGGGAGCATTCTTGTGAAAGGTTCCCCGCAGCCCCCGCTCTTCGCGACGGTGCGCTTGTGTTCGTAGGCCGCTAGGAGCCTGCGGGATTTTACCGCGCTTTCTTCATGGGCTCTCATGAACCGGATAGCCATCATGAGAAAGGACATCTGGTCGTTGTCGAGGGTCTCCTGACTGTAGAGCCTTCCGTTGTCTGACAGGTCCACCAGTTTCACGCCTGCAGCGACGATGTCCTCCATCGTGCGCACGGCTAGGCGGACCGTTTGTCTGCTGACGCGGTCCAGGCTCTCCACCAGGAGGTAGGAACCAGGGCCTATGATCCGTGCCCGAACTGCTTCCAGAAACGTGCCGAGTGCCCCGGCTTCCGCATTCCGGCCCCGGTACGCAGACATACCCGGGTCGTGGAAGGTGAGTTCTTCGTCGAGGTTCAAGCCGCACTTTGCAGCGTATTCGCGAGCGGCGGCGGTCTGCCGACGCAAGCTGTCCCCGGCACCCTGTTCAGGTGTGGAGAACCGAGTGTAGCTGTACGCCTTGGGTGCTGGTGGGTCTTTAGCTGGTCCAGGCGAAACGGTCTGATCTGTCACTGTCACGCTCATGGAGGACCTCAATGGCATCGTTGGGCCATTGAAGCAATACCATTAGAAGATTGTGGCCGCCGGCGGCGGCCACTTCGAGCGCGCGTTTGGCGCTTTCCTGGCCCTTGATGTCGGCGAGATCGAGGGTCGCGCCTTTGACCTCCAGGATCTTCGGCTGCGGCCGCGACAGCACTTGCGTGCCCTTGAAGTGGTTGGCGAGTTGGATCAGCCAGGCGGCTGCGATGATCTCGATCTCCGGGCTCGCCCAGGCGGCCTCGGGCCCGCATTTGGCGGGGCAGATCAACCCTTCGCCGCGGGCATTGGCGCCGATCGCAGCCGGCAGCACGCCCGCCACCGGAGCGATCGAGCCATCGAGGCCGAGTTCGCCCAGAACCGCAAAGCCGGATAGCGCGTCATGCGGAATAGCGCCGATCGCAGCCATCAGCCCCAGTGCGATCGGCAAATCGTAGTGGCTGCCTTCTTTTGGCAGGTCAGCCGGCGCCAGATTGATGGTGATGCGCCGGGCGGGCAACGCCAGCCCGGAGGCGATCATGGCCGAACGCACCCGCTCGCGCGCTTCCGACACGGCCTTGTCGGGCAAGCCTACGATCGTCATTGCATAGTGTGACTGCGTGACCACAAACGACCACGGCGCAGCACCAAGGGCATATTCTTATGTCCGTTTCTCGACCCCCGCTCAGGCGCGCGGCGACAGTCACGCACGACAGACGGACAAGGCGGCCCAATACGCCGCTGAACGCGGGCTGTCACTCGACACAGAGCTGAAGTTCGCTGACCTCGGCGTATCCGGCTACAGGGGCAGGAACGTAAAGACCGGAGCGCTGGGGGCGTTCCTGAAAGCGGTCAAAGACAAGACGGTGCCGAAGGGCAGTTACTTGTTAGTGGAGAACTTGGACCGCGTATCGCGTGACGAAATAACCGAAAGCCTCCCGCTCTTCTTTGAGCTACTCACCGCAGGCATCACCGTCGTGACGCTCACGAACCGAGAAGCCTACTCGAAAGAGCGCCTGAGCAAGGACCAATACACGATCTATGGGATCATCAACGAACTCATCCGCGCTAATCAGGAGAGTTTCTATAAAGGGCAGCGCGTGGCGGACGCGAAGGAGCGCAACAGAGCGCGCCTCGCACAAGGAGCGATGAAGGGAGTACGGCCCTACACCAAACAGACGCCGGGTTGGATCAGATGGTCCGATGAGAACCGTGAGTATGAACTGATCCCTGAGAGAGCCGAAGTTATTCGCGAGATTTTTCTATTGGCGGACCAGGGCTGGGGCCTTGATCGTATTGCCCGAGAACTCAACCGCCGCGAAGTGGACACATGGGGTGAGGGCAGACGCAAGGCGACACACTGGCGGGGCTCGTACATCCGCAAGATCGTGCATAGCACGGCGCCAATCGGCCAGTTCACCCCTACCAAGACAACACGCGACGAGGACACACGCGCAAGGCGCGATGTGCCACTCGATCCTGTAGAGCTTTTCCCGGCCGCACTTAATGATGCGGAAGTCTACTGGCGAGTGAGGCGCCGGTTCGACACGACGGCACCGCGAGGGCGCAATGCGTTCCTCAAGCCTGCGTCGATTGTCGCAGGAGTAGCAAAATGCACTTGCGGCGCCAGCATGGTCCGCGTGTCGAAGGGCAGCGACAATATCTACCTGCTGTGCTCAAGGGCGCATGAGAAAGCCAAGGGCTGCGAGTATCTAGCCGTGCGCTATCAGGACGTAGTAGCGGCGCTGACGGTCAATGCAAAAGCCATTATCGCCGATGCGCCAGGAGGAAAGGACACAACAGCTATCGAAGACGAGATACACAACTTGGACGCCTACTTGGATGTGCTCGCGGACGACGTACAGGACCTAGCGGACCTAGCGGCACACGACCGTAGCCCAACGGCAACCAAACGCTTCCGAGAAAAGGAGCGGGAACTTGAACGGGGCCGAAAAGAGCTTCGGGAGCTTCGGGTACGCAAGGATACACTGACGCCCGCAAGCGTCCGCACGCGACTTGAGAAACTCCAGACAGCACTGTTGCGAGAGCCGTTTGACATTGGCGAAGTCAACGGCGCACTACGGCAGGCGGTGCGGAAAATCGTTGTCGATCCGAAGCAAGCGAAACTGACAATCCACTGGCACCATTCAGAAGATGAAACGGAGCCGGTCTCTTTCTACTCGCGCCACATCACAATCTTTGACGACGCGGACACACAGGCAACAGCGACTGAAACAAGATGAAGAAACGTAAAGGGCAAATGCGGGCGGGAGCACACAGCGCTCGGGAGCTTGAACTAGCTGTGGCGAAGGCCGAAACGCAACTCAAGCGACCGAAGGGGCCGAACGAGACGGTGCTGCTCATGCCGAGCGAGATAAAGACACGGCCTGAGTTGTTTCAGGTGCGTGAGTTCTCGTTCGGGATGCGCGAGACTGATCCTGACCACGTTAAGACCCTCACGCACAACATCGGCATCCACGGGGAGCTTGACCCGATCACCATCATCAAGCTCGGAACGAAATTCGTCATCGTCGAAGGACACCACCGTTTGGCGGCGTACAAGAGCGCGCAGTGGATGCAGCCGCTCAAGTGTATGTGGTTTCCAGGCTCCGTCCATGAGGCCATTGACGAGAGCATGCGGGCGAACGCGAAGGACCGCCTGAACGTCCCCCTCGCAGACAAAGCGGAGCACGCATGGAAACGCACACTGCTCGGCTGGGGCAGCAAGGCCAAAGTCGCCAAGATGTGCGGCGTGAGCGAGAGCACGGTGGCGCAGATGCGGCGCCTCAAGCGGCTGGCGCAAGAGAACAGCGAGGAAGGCGCACAGTTCAGGAGAAGGATCGGAGGGCGCGAGGGGCTAATGGACACTAGCTGGTACTCGGCGAAGCTCGCAGCGCTCGGACTGGAACCGGAGAAGATAGACGACGAAGAACGAGCGGAAAGACTGGCGAGACGCATCCGGGCGCGGCTTGACGATCTGCTCTCAAGAGATGCGCAGACCACCGCGCGGGCGCTTTGCCTCTATGACCCCGAACTGCCCAAGAAACTCATAGCGGCGTGGAAGGCTACGGGCACTGAGGGCGGTGCCGACCACATAGACACAGTCCTGACGGCCACTGATAAAGTGCTTGGGGGGGGAAACCCCGAGGGACCCGAAGGACCCGCCAGGAACCACGGCTGGGGCGCTGGAGAGCCTTCGGAGGATGGGGGTGCAAGAAGGATAGGCTGATTGTATAGGTAGGGTGCAGATTGTATAGGTCGACGGGAGAGAACGAGCCTTTACCTGACATCCTGAAATCATTGGGAGAACTGGCGGTTCGGAGGATCATTCGTCAGTGTCATACTGGGGGGAGAAGACGGTGCATGTGCAGATTTGGCTCGCGGGATCAATAGGTTACGCCCGGTACAGCGGGGCTTTCAGGAGAGAAGTGACACCGCACGGCTCCATCATACGGCCCTGGCGGCTTTAGACCCAGCTTTTTGAAGTGTGTGGCGGGGCCTCGACACCTGAGATTTCGGCGGCAGGATGGGACCCGGTGCGCTGCGGACGCGGGCAGCACGGCCGAGGAGGCGGGCGACATCTTTGATATGTTGCTACAAGGGCGACAGCGGCGGGCTCGCGATTACGGCCAGTCGCCGCAGCGACCTCATGATGAATCGACGTCATCAGCCGACGACCATGAAAGGCGATATGGGCAAGGTTGCGCGGGTATTTACGTCGTCCAGGCGAAGAGGGACGATCAAATCGAGTCACTTGGGCTTCCGCAACCATCAAGGAAAAGGCGGTAGCCGCAGTCGAGAAAGAACTAGGTCCTGGTTCGACCGTGACGCTGACGATCGTCGTCTCACTGGGCAACGGCTGTCCAAGCTCAAAATCGTCGCCCCAATAGCGTGCAAAAACTGTAAAGGCACTACGAAGCGCGTTTGCCTTCCTTCACCGCCCTGTGTGACGCCAATACGCTGCCACTGCGTAAGCGATCCGCAGGAGCGTCTCGCGCTCCCAAAGGTCTTGCGTCTGCGCAGCAAGCGCTTTGGCTTTCTCTGCAAGGCGTTGGCACTCCTCGGCGGTCATGACCCTTAGTAACGTCTTCAAGTAAAAAAAGTCCCAGCGGGGGGTTAGTCCGCTGGGACCAGTACAGGTGAGGGCGAGAGATGGACATCTCCGCCCACATTCCGTCTCTGGTCCGGGAGTGTGACGGTTGTGTGTCTCTTGTGGAAATCTCAAACCACAACCCGGTGGACGTGCTGTTGGCATTGACGACAAACGATGGTGAAAGCCGGCATGCCGGGCGCGACCTGCACCTGCACATCGACGGGCCTGACCTCGATGCCTTCGAACGCGACCGTGGTGACCCGCTGGACCATGTCCACCCCCGCTTGTGCGGGAGAGTAGCGGAACTTTTTCCGCATATCAAGAACATTTAGGGAACAAAGGCTGTGCCGCGGCCAGGCGGCGCGTGGCGTTTACCGCTCCGCCGCCGCCAACAACTCGTGCTTCACGGCGGCGATGATTTCGTCCGACAAGGCCGGGTCGCCGACGGCGCGGGCGAGCGACAACGCGCCCACGAGCCCAGCCATGGCGGCGACCGCTTTGCGCCGGCGGATCGCTTTGGTGCGGCCCGGCACGGACTGCGCCAGAATATCGATCAGGGGCTCCAGTCCTTCGGCGAAGGCATTGCGCACAGTTTTGCCGCTGCGCGCGGCGTCGTTGCTAAGCGCAGCAAAACCGCAGCCGCGGCCGGGATGGTCGCGATGGTGTGGCGTCAAATAGTGCTGCAGCAGCGCCGCATAGGGATGGTCGGGTGCCTCGGCCACGACGCGTGCCCAGTTCACTGCCGAGCGCGCCATGGTGCGGCGGCTTGCTTGGGCGACAAGATCATCCTTCGAGGTGAAGTGTCCGTAGAAGCCGCCATGCGTGAGGTCGGCGGCCTTCATAATGTCGGCGACGCCGATGCCGCTGAAACCCTTGGCGCGAAATAACGAAGCCGCCGCATCGATGATGCGCTCGCGGTTCGCCGCCGCTTGTTCCCGGCTTACTCGCATGCCTGCATTCCAGCTCTGCGTCCACGCGCCATATGCTTGACAAATTATATGACGACCGTCATCAATCGACAAGAATAATGATGGTCGTCATCTAACGCTTTCACAGTTACGCCCTTCACTGGGCCGGGCAGGCAGGTACGTTCACAGGCGTCATGATTTCATCCCCGCTCGCCGCCGTTCTCGCCCGCCGCAACATCCATTACGGCTGGGTGGTCGTCGGCGTCACCTTCCTGACCATGCTGGTGACGGCCGGCGCCATGGGCGCGCCCGGCGTGCTGATCGTTCCGCTCGAGCGCGAGTTCGGCTGGGACAATGCGCAGATCTCGTCGGCGCTGGCGCTGCGGCTATTGTTGTTCGGATTGTTCGGGCCGTTCGCCGCCGCTTTCATGAACCGCTTCGGGCTGCGGCGGGTCGTCGTGTGCGCCGCGGTGCTGATCGCGGGCGGGCTGCTCGCGTCGCTGGCCATGACGCAAGTCTGGCAGCTCATCGTGTTGTGGGGTCTCGTGGTCGGCATCGGCACCGGGCTGACCGCCATCGTTCTTGCGGCCACGGTAGCGACGCGCTGGTTCACCGCGCGCCGCGGCCTGGTGGTTGGTCTTTTGTCGGCGAGTTCGGCTACCGGCCAGCTCGTCTTCTTGCCGCTGATTGCATCGCTGACCGATCATCTCGGCTGGCGGCTGGCGCTGGTTTTTGTTTGCGGCCTGCTCGGGCTCGCCGCCCTGCTCGCCTCTGCGCTGATGCGCGACCGGCCGAGCGATCTCAATCTGCCGCCCTATGGCGAGCGCGACATCGTGCCGCCGCCGCCGGCCGGCGTCGGCCTCCTTTCGCTTTTGTCAGCGCCGATCGAGGCGCTGCGCGATGCAGCGCGCGTGCCCCTGTTCTGGGTGCTGTTCGCGACGTTCTTTATTTGTGGCTGCAGCACCAACGGTCTGATCCAGACTCATTTCATCACCTTCTGCGGCGACTATGGCTTGCCGGCGGTCACCGCGGCGGGCGTGCTGGCGATGATGGGCGTATTCGATTTCGTCGGCACGATTGGGTCGGGCTGGCTGTCGGATCGCGTCGACAATCGCTGGCTCTTGTTCTGGTATTACGGCCTGCGTGGGTTTTCGTTGCTGTTCCTGCCGTTCACGACGTTTACGTTCTACGGCCTGTCGCTGTTCGCCGTCTTCTACGGCCTCGACTGGATTGCCACCGTGCCGCCGACGGTGAAGCTCACCGCCGACCGCTTCGGCCGCGAACGCGCCGGCATTGTGTTCGGCTGGGTGTTCGCCGGCCATCAGATCGGCGCGGCGACGGCGGCGCTCGGTGCCGGCTTCTCCCGCACAGCGTTCGCGAGCTATCTGCCGGCCTTCTTTGCCGCCGGCGCGCTCTGCATGATTGCGGCCATCCTGGTGCTGACCATCGCCAAGCCCAAGGGCGCGGGATTGGCCGCCGCACCGGCGCCCGCGCGCAGCTAGATTGAGATCCAGCAGGCGCTGGCGGTCGAAACGTCGTATGATCGCGACGCAACCGATCGCCAGTGTCCCAATTCATGAAAAACCTTGTCGGCCGATATCGCCGGGTGGCTCTGCTGCCGGCGGCCATTGCGATCCTGACGCTGCTATCGGTGCAGGGTCACAGCCAAACCGCGGCGCCACCTAAAAGTACGTTCGATACATTTTGGACGGTGCCCGAGGTCGGCGCCTTGCCGGATGACGCTTACGGCCGCCTTGTGCGGAACGGTCGCGATCTCATCACGGCGACCTACGCTCATATCGGGCCGGACGTCAGCGATCCGTCGAAGCGCTTTGCCGGCAATAATCTGGCCTGCGGCAATTGCCACCTCGAGGCTGGGACGAAGCGATTTGGGCTGCCGATCTTCGGCCTCTACGATGCGTTTCCACGCTACAGCGCGCGGGCGGGCGCCGAGATCACGATCGAGGAGCGGGTGAATTCCTGCATGACGCGCAGCATGAACGGCCGCGCCATCCCGAACGACGCGCCGGAAATGGCGGCCTTTGTCGCCTACGTCAAATTCCTGTCCTCCGGCGTGCCGCCGGACCAGCGCATTCCCGGCCTCGGCGCCGGCAACATTCCCGAGCTTGATCGCGCCGCCAATCCCAAGCGCGGCCGCACAATCTATGTCGCGAAATGCGCGGGTTGCCACAACACCGATGGATCAGGCATCCGCCGCAGTTTGCCGACGACCGATCTCGGCTATCTGGTGCCTCCGCTCTGGGGGCCGGATTCGTTCAACGACGGCGCCGGCATGGACCGTCTCATCACCGCGGCGAACTTCGTTCACTCCAACATGCCGCAAGGCGCGGATTACTTGAATCCCGTGCTGTCAACGGTCGACGCTTGGGATGTCGCCGCTTTCGTCGTGTCGCAGCCGCGGCCGCACAAAGCTGGGCTCGAAAAGGATTTCCCCGATCTCGCGCAAAAGCCGGTCGATACGCCGTATGGACCCTACCTCGACGGCCTTAGCGAGACGCAGCACAAATACGGCCCGTTTGCTCCAATCCGCGCGGCGCTCGCGCGCTTGAAGCAAAAGAGTGAGTGAGCGCGCCGACCGCTAACGCTTCGCGCGCTTCTCCTCGATCTTGTCCCAGATCAGCGCCGCCACGTCCGGCCCGCCGAGATTTTTGATGGCGCGGATGCCGGTGGGCGAAGTGACGTTGATCTCGGTGAGAAAGCCGTCGATCACGTCGATGCCGACAAAAAGCAGGCCGCGCTCGCGTAGCGCGGGCCCGAGGCGCGCGCAGATTTGGCGTTCGCGCTCGGTGAGGTCGGTCGCTTTCGGCACGCCGCCGCGCACCATGTTCGAGCGCAGATCGTCGGGCGCCGGCACGCGGTTGACGGCGCCGGCGAATTCGCCGTCGACCAGAATGATGCGCTTGTCGCCGTCCTTCACCGCCGGCAGGAATTTCTGCACCACCCAGGGCTCGCGCAACATGGTGGCGAAAAGATCGTAGAGCGAGCCGAAATTGAGATCCTCGCGCGCGAGCCGGAACACCGCCTCGCCGCCTTTGCCGTAGAGCGGCTTCATGACGATGTCGCCGTGCTCGGTGCGAAACGCCTTGATGGCGTCGAGGTCGCGCGTGATCAGCGTTGGCGGCATCAGTTCGGGAAATTCGGTGACGAAGACTTTTTCCGGCGCGTTGCGCACATGCGCCGGATCGTTGACCACCAGTGTCTTCGGGTGAATGCGCTCGAGCATATGCGTGGTCGAGATATAGGCGAGGTCAAACGGCGGGTCCTGGCGCAACAGCACGACGTCGAAGTCGGAGAGATCGGCGACGCGCGGCTCGCCGAGCGTGAAATGGTCGCCGGCCGCGTCGCGGACCACCAGCGGCCGTACCGCCGCCGATACCTTGCCGTCGGCCAGCGCGAGGCGATCGGGCGTGTAATAGGACAGCGCATGAGCGCGGCGCTGCGCCTCCAGCAGCAACGCGAAAGTCGAATCGCCGCGGATATTGATCCGCTCGATCGGGTCCATTTGTACGGCAACGTTCAGGCGCATGAGGCGATCCGCGAGGCGAGGGGATAACCCTCTAAGCAAATTTCCGCGCCGGTTGCTACCGCGCTGTTATGGCGCTCACTGAACGCCCCGCATCGGCTTCTTGGGTGGGATCATTTCGGCAAGGATCATTATTTTGCCTCTCGCCAACAGCCGCATCTCCCCTTCAGTCCCGATGCAACGAACAAGGTCCGGATTTTCTGACAAGATCAGAACACCTTGAACGAGGTACGCCCAGTGCTCTCTCGGATAGTCGGGCGAATATTCGTGCGTGTCCATCGAACAGACGATAGTTCCTTCGCTTCCATCCCATAGCACCATGCGATCGCCGAGGTGCATTTCTTGTCCGTCGCGATAGCGCATTAGCCCGGTCTCCTCTCAATCCCTGCAATTCAGCGAGTCGCATCAAACGCGTTGGGGATGTGCTGCGGAAGTTTGCCGGGAGTTACCAGCATCACGTCAAAGCGAATCTCTTGTTGCGTGTCGGCCGGATTGCGGGCGAGCCATAGCTCGGCGGCGGCGACGATCCGTTGCTTTCCGCGTCCGGTCACGGACTCGGCTGCTTCATCGGCGCGTTCGCGCGCTTTCACCTCGACGAAAACCAGCGCCCGACGGCGGCGCGCGACGATGTCGATTTCGCCAAACGGCGTTTTGAAGCGGCGCGCGAGAATGCGATAGCCCTTGGCGATCAGAAACATCGCGGCGCGGCTTTCGGCTGAAAGCCCGAGCTTGAATGCAGCCACGCGCTCCGGTTTGCGCGTGCCGGGCGGTCGAAGCGGCTGGGCACGGCGTGCCATCACTCGGCCTCCCGGCCTTTTTCGTCCGCCAGCGCGAGCGCGCGCTGATATAGCGCTCGGCGCGGTAGTCCGGTCGCGACCGCGACTTCGCCGACCGCATCCTTGAGCGAGGTACGCGCAAGCGCGGCGCGCAGGAGCACATCTGCATCGTCCTCGCTCGGCTGCGCGGCGGCCGCGGGCGGCGCGATGACCAGAACAAATTCGCCGCGGGTCTCCTGGTCCGCGCTCGCGTGGGCAAGCCCTGCGAGCGGGCCGCGTCTCACCTCCTCATGAAGCTTCGTGAGCTCGCGGCACACCGCCGCCTCGCGCTCGCCCAGCGCAGCCGTGAGATCGGCCAGCGTTTCAGCAAGCCGCGGTCCGGTTTCGAACACGATCAGCGTGGCCGGAATGCGCGCCAGTTCGGCGATGCGGGCGCGGCGCGCGGCCTGCTTCGGCGGCAGGAAACCGCCAAAGATGAATTGATCGGTCGGCAAGCCCGAGACGGTCAGAGCGGCGAGAATGGATGAAGCGCCTGGGACGGCGGTGACGGCGTAGCCCGCCTCCTGCGCCGCCCGGACGAGCTTGTAGCCGGGGTCGGAAATGAGTGGCGTGCCGGCATCGGATACCAAGGCAATGGCCGCCCCTTCCGCTAGCTTCTGCAAAAGCTTAGGCCGTGCTGTCGTGGCGTTGTGGTCGTGATAGGGTGTGACGGGGGCACCGATAGCGTACCGGTCGAGCAACTTGCGGGTCACCCGCGTATCCTCGCAGGCGATCAGGTCGGCCGCCGCGAGGGTCGAGAGCGCGCGTAGCGAGATGTCGCTGAGATTGCCGATGGGGGTGGACACAATATGAAGCCCAGGCGCAATGGGTGCGGCCTCCACGCGGTGGCCGTCGAGGCTATAGCTTCGATGCGGGCGATCGGTGCGCCGCGGCGGGCTGGTGTGCGCTCGGCTCATTACCGTCACCGTAGTGGGAAGACTTCCGCAGGTCACGTTCGCAGCGAATTGCGTATCTTTTTGGCTTGGTTAATGATTCGCCGCCAGAATGACAGATTGGCGCTACCCTATGGTTCCGGCGCGTAAACGCCGTGAGGAGAACCGCTTTGTCCGCGGAGTTGCCGGTTAAGGGGTCGGTGGTCGTGCTCACCCGGCGCCGCTCGCTCGCAGGTCTGCTGGCGGCGACCGGCGCGGTGTTGGCCGGATGTTCGGGCTTTTCCTCGCTGCCGTCACTCTCATCGTCGCCGCCGGCGCCCGCCGGGCCGCCGGTGCCGGAGTCAACGCTCGGCACCGGCCAGGTGCGCATTGCGCTCATTTTGCCGCTCTCGGCCGGCGGCAATGCCGGGGTCGCCGGCCAAGCGATGCGCAATGCAGCCGAAATGGCGCTGGCGGAATTCAATTCGCCAAACATCCAGCTTCTGGTGAAGGATGACGCCGGCTCGGCCGACGGTGCGCGGATTGCGGCGCAGCAAGCGGTCGACGAAGGCTGCGAACTGATCCTCGGCCCGCTGTTCGCGCAGGCCGTCAGCATCGTCGGTCAGGTGGCGCGCTCACGCAACATTCCGGTGATCGCCTTTTCCACCGACTCCAACGTGGCGTCGCGCGGCATTTATTTGCTCAGCTTCCTTCCCGAGACCGATGTTGCGCGCATCGTGCAATATGCCGCCTCGGTCGGGAAGCGTTCCTACGCGGCGCTCATTCCCGACAATCCATATGGAACGGTTGTCGAGGCGGCGTTTCGGCAGGATGTCGGCCGCCGCGGCGGTCAGTTGATCGCGCTGGAGCGCTACTCGCATGACAAAGCCGCGATGGCGGCGCCGATCAGGAATGTCGCGCAAGTGCTCGGCCGCGCCGATGCATTGTTCATTCCGGATGGCGGCGACGCATTGCCGGATGTCGCGCAGGCTTTGGCCGCGAACGGCGTCAACACCAAGCGCATTCAATTACTGGGCACCGGACTTTGGGACGATCCGCGCGTCTTTCAGACGCCGGCACTCGATGGCGGCTGGTTCGCGGCGCCGGACGGCGCCGGTTATCGCAATTTCGCCAATCGTTACGCCGCGCGCTTCAAGCAGCAACCGGTGCGCACCGCCACGCTTGCCTATGACGCGGTCGCGCTCGTCGCGGCGCTGGTGAAGACGCAAGGGCCGCAGCGCTTCTCGCCCGAGGTCCTGACCAATCCGTCGGGATTTTCAGGCATCGACGGGTTGTTCCGCTTTCGCCAAGACGGCACCTGCGAGCGCGGGCTTGCGATCATGCGGGTGACCCCTTCGGGGCCGCAAATCATCCAGGCGGCGCCGCGCAGTTTTGGTCCGGCGGCGGGGTAGCGAACACATGCAAGTCGCCTGCGAATAGGGGTAAGCGGCCCCTCACCCATTCTTCGTGATCGAACCGCCGAGGAGCCTCTCCCGCAGGGGGAGAGGGCGTGTCCGGCAGGCTACCGCTTGCAGAATAGGCGCTCAGGCCGCGAGATCGGCGACCACCGCATCGAGCACGGGGAAACCCGGCAAGCTGACGCGCAATCGCCCGGCGGGCGTTGTTTCCACAAGTCCGTTTTCGCGTAAAGCCGCGATGCGCATGGCGTCGAGCGGGCGCCCCGACAAAGCCGCATAGCGTTGCGGATCGATGCCTTCGGTGAGCCGCAGCCCCATCAACAAAAACTCGTCGGCCGTTTCCTCGCGCGTGAGCACCTCGTCGGTGACGAGACCATGGCCGTCCTGCTCGACGCGCGTGAGCCAGCCTTCCGGGCGCTTTTCCGTCGCGGTGGCGTGGCGGTCGCCGTCGATGTCGAGCCGGCCGTGCGCGCCCGGCCCGACGCCGGCATATTCGTGCATGCGCCAATAAACGAGATTATGCCGACACTCGGCGCCCGGCCGCGCGTGATTGGAAATCTCATAGGCCGGCAAGCCACGCGCCGCGCAGATGTCTTGCGTCGTGTCGTAGAGCGCACGGGCGGTGTCGTCGTCGGGCACCGTGAGCTTGCCGGCTGCGTAGAGGGCAGCGAACGGTGTGTCCAACTCGATGGTGAGTTGATAAAGCGAAAGATGCTCGCCGGCTTCGCCCAGCGCCTGCTTCAGCTCGTCCGCCCATTCCCGCGGTGTCTGCTGCGGCCGCGCGTAAATCAGATCGAACGAGTAACGCTCGAATACGCTGCGTGCGACATGCACCGCTTCGATTGCTTCGCGCGCCGAATGCAGCCGGCCGAGCTCTTTGAGCACGCGGTCGTCGAGCGCCTGCACGCCGAGCGAGACGCGGTTCACCCCGGCCGTGCGATAGCCGCGAAAGCGGCCCGCTTCCACGCTGGTCGGATTGGCTTCGAGCGTGATCTCGACATCGGGTGCCATCGGCCAGTGGCGCGCGATCGCATCCAGAATGGCGCCGACGGTCGCCGGCTGCATCAGCGACGGCGTGCCGCCGCCGAAAAAGATCGTGGACACGGTGCGGCCCGGTGCGCGCGCGGCCGTCGTTGCGATTTCGGCCGTGAAGGCGCGCACAAAGCGGGATTCATCGATCTCGGCGCGGCGCACATGGCTGTTGAAGTCGCAATAGGGACATTTCGACAAACAAAACGGCCAGTGAATGTAGACGCCGAATTGCGATGCATTGCCTTCGTGAGCTGAAAGACCGCCACGCGAATCTCGATTATCCAAGACACGCCTCCGCGAGTTTCAAGAACGCACGGGCACGGTGCGACAGCCCTTTGCCTCCCGGAGGAAGCCCATGTTTCTCCTCGCTCGGCATTTCGCCGAAGGTGCGCGTATGCGCGTCAGGCAAGAAAATCGGATCGTAGCCAAAGCCCTTGTCGCCGCGCGGCGGCCAGACGAGCGCGCCGTCGACGCGGGCTTCGAATTCTTCCACATGCCCGTCCGGCCAGGCGACGCACAGCGCCGATACGAAATGGGCCTTGCGTTGCGCTTCTGCCGTTGCGCCCGCCTCGCGGAGCTTCCGCTCGACCGTTTCCATCGCCACCTGAAAGTTCTTGTCAGGTCCGGCCCAGCGCGCCGAGAAAATGCCGGGTGCGCCATCGAGCGCGTCGACCACCAGGCCGGAATCGTCGGCAAAGGCCGGCAAGCCGGCCGCCTTTGCCGCCGCTTCGGCCTTGATCCGTGCGTTGGCGCGAAAGCTCGTTCCACTTTCGTCGGGTTCGTGCAAGCCCATCTCGCCTGCTGATATGGCCTCGATTTTGTACGGCGCCAGCAGTTCGCGCATTTCCGCGAGCTTGCCGGGATTATGGGTCGCGATGACGAGGCGACCAGTGATGCGGCGATGTGCGGGCGCCCTCACATCACCGCCATTTTCTGCAAATCGATCAATTTGGCCACGCCCTTGCGCGCCAGCGCCAGCAAGGTCGTCAATTGCTCTTCTGAAAACGGCACCTTCTCCGCAGTGGCCTGCACCTCGACGATATTGCCCGAGCCGGTGAGCACAAAATTCGCGTCGGTTTCGGCCTGCGAATCCTCCGCATAATCGAGATCGAGCACCGCCACGCCCGAGCACACCCCGCAGGAGATCGCCGCGATATGGTCGCGCAGGACCTCATCCGAGATCATGTCGCGCGTCTTCATCCAGGCGATGCAGTCATAGAGCGCGATCCAGGCGCCGGTGATCGAAGCGGTGCGCGTTCCGCCGTCGGCTTGGATCACATCGCAATCGATGGTGATCTGACGCTCGCCGAGCGCCTTAAGATTAACGACCGAGCGCAGGCTGCGACCGATCAGGCGCTGGATCTCGACCGTGCGTCCATTCTGCTTGCCGGTCGATGCTTCACGGCGGGTGCGCTCGAGCGTCGCGCGCGGCAGCATGCCGTATTCGGCTGTGATCCAGCCGCGCGCCTGGCCCTTGAGCCAAGGCGGCAGGCGGTCCTCCAGTGTCGCCGTGACCAAGACATGGGTGTCGCCGAAACGCACGAAGCACGAGCCTTCCGCGTATTTTACGACGCCCCGCTCGAGCGATACGGGCCGCAATTCATCGGGCTGTCGGCGGCTCGGCCGCATGCAGGTCTCCTCGGGACGCTAGACTTGTGCGCCGGATTTGGGCGCTAGATTTGGCTCAGTCTTTTAGGGGGGCGAAACGGCAGCGACAAGGGCGCAAACGGCCCGAAATCCATAGCCGGAAACCCTGGGAGGAATGCCGCCTTGCTTCGGCGGCCGCCTTGCCGCTAGCCTTGACGCGCTTGGGTTGTTTAACTTTGGTTCGTTTGACCTTTGGCTTGAAAGAGCCGCGGTGAGCGAACACGTTTTTGCGCTAGCATCGGAGCCGAGCCTTATCGGAGCTTAGTCTTTGGCCAGTCACGATCATCCGGTTGCCGCCAGCCAAGCGAGCCTCGCTCAGCTCAATGAGCGCTCGCGCGAGATCTTTCGCCTGATCGTCGAGAGCTACCTCGCAACCGGCGAGCCGGTCGGCTCGCGCAATCTGTCGCGCATCCTGCCGATGACGCTGTCGCCCGCGTCCGTGCGCAACGTGATGTCGGATCTCGAGCAACTCGGCCTCGTCTATGCGCCACATACCTCGGCGGGCCGGCTGCCTACCGAAATCGGGCTGCGCTTCTTTGTCGACGCGCTGATGCAGATTGGCGACCTCACAGAAAACGATCGCAAGGCGATCGAGGCTCAGGTGGCCGGCCGCGGTCAATCGACGACCATCGAAGCGGTGCTGACCGAGGCGTCTGGCCTTCTCTCCGGGCTAAGTCGCGCCGCCGGCGTGGTGCTGACCGCGAAATCCAACCAAAGGCTCAAGCATATCGAGTTCGTTCGGCTCGAGCCCGAGCGCGCGCTCGTGGTGCTGGTAGCCGAGGACGGCCAGATCGAAAACCGCGTGCTCAATATTCCTGTCGGGTTGCCCACCTCGGCGATGGTCGAAGCATCGAATTTCCTCAATGCGCGCATCCGCGGCCGCACGCTTGCCGAGGTCAAGATCGAGATCGAGCGGCGGCTCAAAGAGGGCCAGGCCGAGCTCGACGAGCTGACCCAGAAAATCATCGCCGCGGGCCTTGCGAGCTGGTCGGGCGGCGAGCGCGACGAGCGCAAGCTAATTGTGCGCGGCCAAGCCCATCTCCTGGAGGACCTCAAAGCGCTCGCCGACCTGGAGCGGGTGCGGCTGCTGTTCGACGACCTCGAGACCCGCCGGGAGGTGGTCGATTTACTCGGGCGCGCTGAACAGGCCGAAGGCGTGCGCATCTTCATTGGCTCGGAGAACAAGCTGTTCTCGCTGTCGGGCTCCTCCACCATTGTCGCGCCCTACCACGACGCCTCGGGCCGAATCGTCGGTGTCCTCGGCGTGATTGGGCCGACCCGGCTGAACTACGCCCGCATCGTTCCGATGGTGGACTACACGGCCAAGGTCGTGAGCAAGTTGCTGGCGGGCTGAAGTTTCAGCGCGGAACCGCCTGTCTCCGGCGCGTGTCCTGGACAGTCCCTGGGGGCACCCGGGGTAGACGAGACTGCTTGATTTTTATCCCGTGAACCCTGATATGCCGGGGCAGCAAACAGGATAGGTATGGATATGACGGAAAAGACCGCGCGTGCTGAGGACGCAGCGGCCCCTCCGGAGGCCACCGCTTCGGCCAACCCGTCGGCTCAACAGCTGCCCGATCCCGCGGCGCTTGCCGCCGAATTGAAGGACCGGTTGCTGCGGACGCTCGCCGAGATGGAAAATCTGCGCAAGCGCACCGAGCGTGAAGTCACCGACGCGCGCCTTTACGGCGTGGCATCCTTCGCCCGCGACGTGCTGGGTGTCGCCGACAATATGCGCCGCGCGCTCGACGCTGTATCGCCGGAGCTGCGTGCGAGCGCCGAAGCTGGTGTCAAGGCGCTCATCGACGGCGTCGAATTGACCGAACGCGAACTGCTCAAGGCGCTGGAAAAGAACGGCGTGCGGCAGTTCAGCCCGCGCGGCGAAAAATTCGATCCCAACGTGCACCAGGCGATGTTCGAGGTGCCCAATCCGTCGGTGCCGGCCGGCAGCGTGGTCGAGGTTGTCGCGCCCGGCTACATGATCGGCGAGCGCGTCTTGCGTCCGGCCATGGTGGGCGTGTCGAAAGGCGGCCCCAAAACCGCGCCAGCCTCGCGCGCAGTCAACGACAACGCGACGGCTGACGCCGGCAAGGATTCCTGAGTCTCTGCTGCGCGTCGCTATTTCAGTTCGACGCTGTCGCGCACCGTGCGCAAGCGCGAGAGCACGTTGGTCCAGCCGTCGGCGCCGCCGATGCCGACCATTTGCAGATAACCGCCACCGCCGAAGCGCAGCCATTGAATGACGCGCACGTCGGCGCCGCTGCGCACATCCTGCGCCTCAGCCATGGTCTGAAAACCGGACTGGCCGCCGATCCGCAACGGCTCCGACATCGTGATCCTGACCTGACGGATGCCGCCGATCTCGTTGAACATCAGCCGCGCGAAATCCGCGCGCTGATCCGCCTCGGAAGGGCCGCCCGGCACTGCCGCGATCAGCATGCGCGCATCGAAGCCGCGCGCGGGTGTCTCCTTGCTGGCATCGGGTACCGCGGGTGTGTCCCGCAACATCAGAGCGCGGCCGCGCAGCACGTCGTCGACATGAAATCCAGCAAGCTCTCCGACCGAGAAGGGCAGGAGGCTCAGCTCCTCCTCTTCCGGCACCTTGGCGCGGACCGCGAGCGTCGCAAGCGCGGCCCGCAACGCGCGGTCTGAATAAGCGTTGTCCGGATCGGGGACTTGAATGGTCACCATCGCGGTCAGATCGCTGGCGGAGGCCACCAACAGCCACTTTTTGAAGTGCGTTTTTTCTGCGACTTGCCGCCCGACGAGAAGAATGCCCTTGCCGAAGCTGAGCTGCATCGGCTCGCGCTTGTCCACGGTCACGCCCTGTTTTTTCAGGGCGTCGCTCTCGATCACTTTCTCGATCTGCGCGTAGGCTTCGGCTGGCAAGACCGCGATCAGAATCGCGGCATCCTTGGCCGGGTCGGCAAACCCGTCGAAGGTCTTGCTCGCGACCATTCCGGGCGGCGGCACCAATCCGACGCGCGAGCCGAGCGGAAAAATCACCTCTTCGGTTCGCGCCGGCGCCGCTTGGATCGCGAGCGTCAATGTTGCAAAAACGACCAAAGCTCGGGCAGAGCTGAAGCTAGTGCAAATCATGCGTATTCTCTGATAGCGCCTAGAGCGGGATGATTTTTGGTCGAATGGTCATCCGCTCTAGCATTTTGTTTGAGCATGATCTTTTCCGAAAACCGGTTCCCACTTTTCGGGATCATGCTTTAGGCAGACGGCATCTGGTCCGTCCGCAGGTCGGGGCCGCTGCGTGTGACTCGGCGCAGCGTTAGATTGATCCGTCCGCCCTCCGGGAGCAAGCTTGATGTGCCCGGATAGATCCGGTCGACACCGTGAAAGGCAAGGCGCGAGGCGCCGCCGAGCACCAGAACGTCACCGGAACTTAAGCGGACAGACCGGGTAGGATCGCTGCGCTTGCGTCCACCGACCCGAAACAAACAGGAATCGCCGAGTGAAATCGAGATAACCGGCGCATCGAACTCCAATTCGTCGCGATCCTGATGCAGCCCCATTTTTGCATGCCGACAATAAAAGTTGATCAGGCAGGCTTCGGGCGGGTCGCGAAAACGCGCCAGCGCGTTCCACAATGCCATCAACGCGTGCGGTATCGGCGGCCAGGGCCTGCCGGTCTCCGGATGTGAGGGTTGATAGCGATAACCGTTTTCATCGGAGACCCAGCCGAGCGGTCCGCAATTCGACATGCGCACGCTGAAGGGGCGGCCCGACTTCGGCATGCGTGGCGTGAAGAGCGGGGCCGTTTGCAGAACCTCGCGCACGGCCGCGAGCAATTCCATTTGGCCGGTGCGGTCTAAGTGGCCCGGATAGAGGCGGAAGCCGGCCAGGGCGCCGGCCAAGTCTGATTGCATGTCCGATTGCGAGTTCATCGCGAATAGTCGTGTCGCTTGTCCGCCTTAGGCGTCAACCCGGATACCCTTCCGGCATGCAATCCTGTCTTGCGGGTGGATACTGCCCTCCTATATGAGCCAAGGGAAATCGCCCGGTAATCAGCCGGGTCGATTGGTTTAAGACTATCAAGGACTATCAAGGGGGTCGGACAAAGGGCGCCTTTCGGGCCTGCCCGACCTGCCGATAAAGAGAGGATTAACTCCATGGCCAAGGTCATCGGTATCGATCTCGGGACGACCAATTCCTGCGTCGCCGTGATGGAAGGCAAGTCGCCGAAGGTTATCGAAAACGCCGAGGGAATGCGCACCACGCCGTCGATCGTCGCTTTTACGGACGAGGGCGAGCGGCTCGTGGGCCAGCCGGCAAAGCGCCAGGCGGTCACCAATCCGGAGCGCACCATTTTCGCAGTCAAGCGCCTCATCGGCCGTCGCTACGACGACCCGATGGTGGAGAAGGACAAGAAGCTCGTCCCCTACAAGATCACGCGCGCCTCCAATGGCGACGCCTGGGTCGAGATCGAAGGCAAGACATATTCGCCCTCGCAAATCTCCGCCTTCATTCTGCAAAAGATGAAGGAGACGGCGGAAGCCTATCTCGGCTCCAAGGTCGAGCAGGCGGTCATCACTGTTCCCGCCTATTTCAACGATGCCCAACGCCAGGCCACCAAGGATGCCGGCAAGATCGCCGGCCTTGAAGTGCTGCGCATCATCAACGAGCCGACCGCTGCCGCGCTCGCCTACGGGCTAGACAAGAACAAGACCGGCACGATCGCGGTCTATGACCTCGGCGGCGGCACGTTCGATATTTCGATTCTGGAAATCGGCGACGGCGTGTTCGAGGTGAAGTCGACCAACGGCGACACCTTCCTCGGCGGCGAAGATTTCGACATGCGGCTGGTTAACTATCTGGCCGACGAATTCCAGAAGGAGCAAGGCATCGATCTGCGCCGCGATAAGCTCGCGCTGCAGCGGCTGAAGGAAGCCGCCGAGAAAGCCAAGATCGAGCTCTCGTCCACCACGCAGACGGAAATCAACCTGCCCTTCATCACCGCCGATGCCTCGGGACCGAAGCATCTGACGATGAAGCTCACCCGCGCCAAATTCGAGGCACTGGTCGACGATCTGGTGCAGAAGACGATCGAGCCGTGCCGGCAGGCGCTCAAAGACGCCGGCCTGACCGCGGCCGAGATCAACGAGGTCGTTCTGGTCGGCGGCATGACCCGCATGCCGAAGGTCCAGGAGGTCGTGAAGCAGTTGTTCGGCAAGGAGCCGCACAAAGGCGTCAATCCGGACGAAGTCGTCGCGGTGGGCGCCGCGATCCAAGCCGGCGTGCTGCAAGGCGACGTCAAGGACGTGCTGTTGCTCGACGTCACGCCGCTGTCGCTCGGCATTGAAACGCTCGGTGGCGTGTTCACCCGCCTGATCGATCGCAACACGACAATCCCGACCAAGAAGAGCCAGGTGTTCTCCACAGCCGAGGATGGTCAGACCGCGGTGACAATCCGGGTGTTCCAGGGCGAGCGCGAGATGGCGGCCGACAACAAGATGCTCGGTCAGTTCGATCTTATCGGCATTCCGCCGGCGCCGCGTGGCGTGCCGCAGATCGAGGTAACGTTCGACATCGACGCCAACGGCATCGTCAACGTGTCCGCCAAGGATAAAGGCACCGGCAAGGAACAGCAGATCCGCATCCAGGCTTCCGGCGGCCTGTCCGAGACCGACATCCAGAAGATGGTCAAGGACGCCGAGGCGCACGCCGAAGAAGACAAGAAGCGCAAAGCGCAGGTCGAGGCCAAGAACCACGCCGAGGCGCTGGTCCATTCGACCGAGAAAACGCTGGCCGAGCACGGCTCCAAGGTCGGCGACGCCGACCGCCGCGCGATCGAGAACGCCATCGCCGACCTGAAGGAAGCCCTCAAGGGCAGCGATGCGGACGCGATCACGGCAAAGACGAATGCGCTGGCGCAGGCTTCGATGAAGCTTGGCGAAGCGATGTACAAACAATCCGCCGAGCAGCCCGGCGCGGCCGGCGCGGCCGAAGGCAAACAGGATGACGTCGTCGATGCGGAGTTCACCGAAGTCGACGACGACAAAAAGAACAAGAAATCCGCCTAACCGCGGGGCAGGTCGATGCCACTGCACGCAGTCAAATTTGCACCCCCGGATGCAAAGCGGGGGTGCATGCTTTTGACGCGCGCCATCCCGACGTGGAATGATTGGACGTCATCGGGTGGGGAATGATGGCCAAGCGCTGCTACTACGAGACACTGTCCGTCGAACGCACCGCGACGGAGTCGGATATCAAGGTCGCCTTCCGCAAGCAGGCGATGCAATGTCACCCGGATCGCAATCCCGGAGACAACCAGGCTGAGCATCGCTTCAAGGAGGTCAATGAGGCCTACGAGGTCCTCAAGGATCCCGACAAGCGGGCGGCCTATGACCGCTACGGCCATGCCGCCTTCGAGCACGGTAATGGCATGAACGGTGCCCACGGCTTCGGCGCCGATTTCGCCACCACCTTCTCGGACATCTTCGACGATCTGTTTGGGATGAGCGCGCGGCGCGGCCGCGGCTCGGGCCGCGAGCGCGGCGCCGACTTGCGCTACAATATGGAAATCTCGCTGCTCGAAGCGTTTTCGGGCAAGACCGCGCAGATCCGCATTCCGACGTCGGTGACCTGCGAAGCCTGCTCCGGCAGCGGCGCAAAGCCCGGCACCAAGCCGAAGGCCTGTCCGATGTGCGCGGGCCAAGGCAAGGTCCGACATGCGCAAGGCTTCTTCACGCTCGAACGCACTTGTCCCAACTGCCAGGGCCGCGGCCAGGTGATCGAGAGTCCCTGCACGTCATGCTCGGGCTCGGGCCGGGTGATGCGCGAGCGCACATTGTCGGTGAATATTCCGGCCGGCGTCGAAGACGGCACGCGCATTCGCCTCGCCGGTGAAGGCGAAGCCGGCGTCCGCGGCGGGCCTTCTGGCGACCTCTACATTTTCCTGTCGCTCGGCAACCATCCGTTCTTCCAGCGCGAAGGCGCCGATCTGCACTGCCGCGTGCCGGTATCTCTCGTGACGGCGACGCTTGGCGGCGAATTCGAAGTCCCCACCATCGACGGCGGCAAAACGCGCGTGAAGGTACCGGAAGGCATGCAAACCGGCCGGCGCTTCCGCCTGCAAGGCAAGGGCATGCCGGTGCTGCGCAGCCGCCAGTTCGGCGACATGTATGTTCAGGTGGTCGTCGAGACGCCGCAGAAACTGACCAAACGCCAGCGCGAACTTTTGCTCGAATTTGACCGGCTTTCTTCGACCGAGACGCAGCCCGAGTCGTCCGGATTCTTCGGCAAGGTCAAGGACTTCCTTGACGGGCTCGGGGCCGGCCGCGCCAATTCTGCGTAAACCGCCCCGGGCAGCCGGGTGGCTAGTCTTTAGGCAGTGAATGTTCTAAAAGGGCGGCGTTTCGTCGCGTGTGATTGCCATGCCGCTTACGGCCCTGCGTACTTTCGAAGAGAGGATCGAGCGGCAATTGCGGCTCCTCGAGCTGAAGAAGACTATTATCGAGCGCAATATCGGACGGCACATCCGGCTGTTTGAGCGTCGGCGCGACGATATCGGCAAAAAAATCGAAGATCAGATCCGGCAATTCGAGCGCAAGCGCGGTATCCGCCTCGACGACGAGGTGCGCTTCATCCGCTCCTGGATCGAGCGGCCTCTGTCCATCGGCGCGGTGACGCCTTCGAGCAAGATGCTCGCGCGCGCCATGGCGCGCTATGTCGATCCGCATAGCGACGGACCGGTGGTCGAGCTTGGCCCGGGGACCGGGCCGGTGACCGCTGCGCTGGTCGAAGCAGGCGTCGACCCCTCGCGGCTGGTGCTGGTGGAGTTCAACCCGACTTTCTGCCGAATTTTGCGTACGCGCTATCCCGGAGCGACGCTGGTGCAGGGCGATGCCTACAGCATGCGCCGCCTGCTCGAGACGCTGTTGCTGCAGCCGGCTGCCGCGGTCGTCTCCGGCCTGCCGCTCGTAACCAAGCCCATGCGCCAGCGGCTGCGGCTTATCCGCGACGCTTTCGACCTCATGCTGCCGGGCGCGCCCTTCGTGCAGTTCACCTATTCGGTGGCCTCGCCGCTGCCGCGCCGGCTGAGCGGCTTCTCGGTGGAGGCGTCCGAGCGCATCTGGATGAACATCCCGCCCGCGCGGGTATGGGTCTACCGGAAAAACTGACGCCTTCGGCATGTATGGCCCGAAGATCCTGGTGATGGCCGGCTCGCTGCGCGCAGGCTCGCACAACGGGCGGCTCGCGGCCTTGGTCGCCAAGGAGCTCGCGCTAGCCGAAGCCGACGTCACCCGCATCTCGCTTGCCGATTATCCGCTGCCGCTTCTCGATGCCGATCTCCTCGCCGATTCGGGTCCGCCCGATAACGCGGTCAAGCTCAAGCAGATGCTGTCCGCGCATCAGGGCGTGTTCATCGCCAGCCCCGAATACACCGCCTCGGTGACTCCGCTCCTGAAGAACGCCATCGACTGGATCACGCGCGTGCGCGCGCGCAACGACGAGCCTTACGCCGCGTTCAAGGACCGGGTGTTTGCCTTGGGCTCGGCCTCCGCCAGTGCCGACGGCGGCCTGCATGCATTGTTGGCGCTGCGGCAAATTCTGGAAGTCGGCTGTGGCGCGCTGGTTCTGCCCGAACAGATCAATGTCGGCCGCGCCGAAGACGCTTTCGACGATATGGACAACCTCAACGACGAAGATCTCACAACCGCCTTGAAGGAAATGGTGCGAAGGCTTATCGACTTGGCGAGCGTGATGCCAAAAGCGACGGAGTGAACGACCGGAATGCCGATTGCGCCGCGTGAGCGCCTGATCGTGGCGCTCGACCTTTCGTCGGTCGAGGCCGCGGAAGCGTTAGTGGCGCGGCTCGGAGAAGCGGTGTCGTTCTACAAGATCGGCTATCAGCTCGCCTTTGCTGGCGGGCTGCCCTATGCGCAGAAGCTCGCCGGCGCCGGCAAGCAGGTCTTTCTCGACCTCAAGCTGCATGATATCGGCAACACGGTTGCGCAAGGCGTGAAGAGTGTCGCGCGGCTGGGTGCAACATTCCTCACGGTTCACGCTTATCCGCAGACCATGCAGGCGGCGGTCGAGTCACGGGGAGGGGCTTTGCGCATTCTCGGCGTCACGGTCCTCACCTCCTATGACGACAACGACCTCAAAGCGGCCGGCTACGACATTCCGGTCAAGGCGCTGGTCGCCCGCCGCGCCGAGCAGGCGCGCGCGCTTGGGGTCGACGGCTTGGTCTGCTCGCCGGAAGAGGCAGCCAACGTGCGCGCCATCGCCGGCGCCGGCATGGCGCTGGTGACACCCGGCATCCGCCCCGCCGGCGCCGAAGCCGGCGACCAGAAGCGCATCATGACGCCGGCGGCCGCGATCGCGGCGGGCGCCGATTATCTCGTGGTCGGCCGGCCGATTGTTGCCGCTTCGGATCCGCGCGCCGCGGCGGAGGCGATCGTTGCCGAGATCGCGCACCAAGCACGCAAGGAGACATGAGCATGCCGAAGGCCTACTGGATCGGGCGCGTCGATGTGCACAACGAGGAAGGCTACAAGCCTTACGCGGCGGCCAACCCGGCGATCTTCCGCAAATACGGCGGCCGCTTTGTCGTGCGCGGTGGCAAGTTCGAGTGCGTCGAGGGCGGGAGCCGTTCGCGCAACGTCGTGATCGAGTTTCCCGATTATGAATCCGCAGTTGCCTGCTACCGCTCGCCCGAATACCAGGCCAACATCAAAGTGCGCCAGCCGCACGCGATCGCCGACCTCGTCATTGTCGAAGGCTACGACGGCCCGCAGCCGTAATTTCCCCCTCTCCCCACCTGCGGGGAGACGGTCGGGCTGAGGGGGCCTATCGGCGAGACACTTCATTTCGGAAACGCCTCTCACCCGAATTGCTTTGCAATCCGGCCTCCCCGCAGGCGACGAGAGGGCAAAGTTGCTGCCTTCGCCCGCCCCCGCTATATCCGCGCCACTGGAGTGGTGCCTGATGGCCGATAAGAATTCCGACATGCGGCTGGTGATTGCCGGCGCCGGCGGGCGTATGGGGCGCACGCTGATCAGCGCCATCGCGGTGAGCCAGGGCGTCACCCTTGCGGGCGCGGTTGAGGCGGCGGGTTCGGCCGTGATCGGCCGCGATGCCGGCGAGCTCGCAGGCCTGGGCGCCAACGGCATCGAAGTTTCGAGCGATGTCGCGCCGCTGTTGAAGGACGCCGAGGGCTTGATCGAATTCACCGTCCCTGCGGCTTCGCTCGCCCTGGCGGAGCTCTCTGCCGCCGCCGGCGTCGCGCACATCATGGGCACCACCGGCCATTCGGCGGAGCAAGAGGCTGCGATTGCCAAAGCAGCGAGCCGCGCCCCGATCGTCAAATCCGGCAATATGAGTTTGGGCGTCAATCTGCTTGCTGCGCTCGTCAAGCGCGTAGCGCAGACACTCGGTGAGGAATACGACATCGAGATTGTGGAAATGCACCACAACAAGAAGATCGACGCGCCGTCCGGCACGGCGTTGATGTTCGGCCGCGCGGCGGCGGAAGGGCGCGGCGTCAATCTTGCGCAACGCTCGGCGCGCGGCCGCGACGGCATGACCGGCCCGCGCGCTGCCGGCGACATCGGTTTTGCGTCGCTGCGCGGCGGCACAGTGGTGGGCGATCATTCGGTGATCTTCGCCGGTCCCGCCGAGCGCATCGAGCTCACGCATCGTGCCGAAGACCGCATGATCTTTGCGCGCGGAGCGCTGCATGCGGCGCTCTGGGCGCGGGGCAAGAAGCCGGGGCTTTACTCAATGGCCGACGTTCTGGGGCTGCGGGATATCTGAGGCGTCACCCGCGAGCTTGACCCGCGGGTCCATGCTGGCTCGCCGAACGTTCGGCGTTGTCTCATGGATTGCCGGATCATAGGCGAGCGAAGCGACGCCGTTCTCCGAAGGCTATGACCAGCAATGAGACGGAAAGGAAAAAATGAATGAGTGACCGGCTTCTCGTGCTCGTGCGCCACGGCCAGAGCGATTGGAATCTGAAAAATCTGTTCACCGGCTGGCGCGATGTCGGTCTTACCGAGAAAGGCGTCGCCGAGGCGCATGCCGCCGGCAAAAAGCTCAAAGCGCAAGGGCTGCATTTCGATGTCGCCTTCACCTCGGTGCTGGCGCGCGCCCAGCGCACGCTTGATCTCGTGCTCGAGGAAATGGGCGAGACGAACATCACCGTTTTCAAGGATCAGGCGCTCAACGAACGCGACTATGGCGATCTGTCTGGCTTGAACAAAGACGAGGCACGCAAGAAATGGGGCGAGGAGCAGGTGCACGTCTGGCGGCGCTCCTACGACGTGGCGCCGCCCGGCGGCGAGAGCCTGAAGGACACCGCGGCCCGCGTGCTGCCTTATTACATCCAGGAAATCCTGCCGCGCGTGTTGAGGGGCGACAATGTGATCGTCGCGGCGCACGGCAATTCGTTGCGCGCACTCGTCATGGTGCTGGAGCGTCTGTCGCCAAAGGAAATCGTCAGCCGCGAGATTGCGACCGGCGTGCCGCTGATCTACCGGCTCAATGCCAATTCGACCGTGGCGCAAAAAGCGGAGCTGGCAGCGTGACGACCTCTTCCCGCGTGCGGAGAAAGCTAGCGGGCGGTAAGGGGTTTATCCACGCTTCTCAGCCGAGCGGCTAAGCCCCCTCACCCGACCCTCTCCCCGCAGGCGGGGAGAGGGAGGAAAGCTTACGCCGCCCTCTCGACCTGCCCGGCTTCCCAGCCCAGCATCGCCTGCTTGCGGGTGATGCCCCAGTGATAGCCGGTGAGCTCGCCGGATTTGCCGATGACCCGGTGACACGGCACCACGAAGGCGACCGGGTTCTTTCCGACCGCGGCGCCGACTGCGCGGGCGGCCGCCGGCGTGCAGACCTTTTTGGCGATCCCCGAATAGGTCGCGACCCGGCCCATCGGTATCTTCAAGAGCGCTTCCCAGACCCGCACCTCCCAATCGGTGCCGATCAACACCACACGCAGCGGCCTATCCTCTTTCCACTGCGACGGGTCGAAGATGCGGCGCGCGAGCGGTGCTGTGCGCGCCTCATCCGCCACATAGGTCGCCTTCGGCCAGCGGCGGCGCATGTCGGAAAGCGCCGTCTCTTCGTCGCCGGCATCGGCGAAGGCGACACCGGCGAGCCCGCGTTCGGTCGCCATGATCAGCGCCTTGCCGAAGGGCGAAGGGTGAAAGCCGAAACTGACGGCCAGGCCTTCGCCGCCGGATTTCCATTCGCCCGGCGACATCGCCTCATGGGTGACGAACAGGTCGTGCAGGCGGCCGGGGCCCGAGAGGCCAACCTCGTAGCTCGCGTCGAGCACGCTTGCGGAGTCGCGCAGCAATTGGCGCGCGCCGTCGAGGGTGAGCGCTTGCAAAAACGCCTTCGGGGTCAATCCCGCCCAGCGGCGGAACAGATGATGCAGTTCGGTCGGTGTGACGCCGGCGGCGTCAGCGATGGCCTCGATCTCCGGCTGCTCGCGCCAGTGGTTGCGGATATAGCCGATAGCGCGGCGGACCACCTCGTAGTCGGCGGCGGCTTCATCGAACTCGCCTGTGTAAGCGATACGGTCGGGCGATAGCATGGGTGCCTCCATCATTTGCTCCCATCTAGGCCCGCGAAGGGCCGCCAACCACCCGATTTCTGCCCCCTCGTCATTCCGGCCGGGCCGTATTTGGCCGCTCCGGAATAACGGGCGTAGCTATTCCAATGACGTCATGGTCGGCCCGCGCTTGGCCTCGCCCAAAGCGGCCGAAAGCGCCTGCGCGAAACTTGCCTTCTCATGCGGGCTCAGGAAGCCCGCGATCGACAGCCGGCGGCCGCGCGAGACCAGAAACAACCGCTCGATGCCGAATTCCTCGTGCACAATGCGGTCGAGCCGCACCCAGAGCGGATTGAGCGTCCATTCCCGCACTTTGCCGTGCTGGCTGACCTTGCGCACGGTGAGTTCGGAGGCTGTCACCGTTACCTCCTCGTAGGCGCGCGCGGCGCGGAAATTAGCGCGGAACGCGATGTAGATCAGCAGCACGTCGAGCCCGAGAAAGCCGAAAACCGGCCAGGCGCCGATCAGCAAGAACATGATCCCGCAGGCAAAGCTCAACGCGCCGATGCACAGCATCAGGATGAGGAAGCCGGTCGAGCCGAGCGAGCGGTGCGGCGTGATGACCGCTGCGAATATCTTGGGCTCGAGAGGTGCGCTGTTGTCGCCGTTCATGACGCCGATTATACGAAAAATGATGGCCAAACAAACCACCCGACACAAAATCGCGCGGCCAAGCCGCAAAGCCCTCGGCAAGGGCAAAACCGCCCATCTCAGGAGCCCCGAAGCGCAAGCCAAGGCCGACCGCGAGGCGGCCCATGGCGAGATGCCGCAATGGACGAATGCCGAGATCGAGGAAGCGTTCCGCCGCTTTGCGGCGGCCAACCCGACGCCGCGCGGCGAACTGCAGCACATCAATCCGTTTACTTTGCTGATCGCCGTGGTGCTGTCGGCGCAAGCGACCGATGCCGGCGTCAACAAGGCGACCCCGGCGTTGTTCAAGCTTGCCGATACGCCGGAGAAAATGGTCAAGCTCGGCGAAGCGCGCGTGCGCCCGCTGATCAAAACCATCGGCCTTTACCGCACCAAAGCAAAGAATGTGATCGCGCTGTCGCGCATCCTCGTCGCCGAGCATGGCGGCAAGGTTCCGCATGACCGCGACGCGCTCGAAGCCTTGCCGGGCGTGGGCCGCAAGACCGCCAATGTGGTGCTCAACGTCGCCTTCGGCGAACCGACGATCGCTGTCGATACCCACATCTTCCGTGTCGGCAACCGCACGGGCCTGGCAGTCGGCAAAACGCCGCTCGATGTGGAGATGAAGCTGATGCAAGTCGTGCCCGAGCGCTATCGGCTGCATGCGCATCACTGGCTCATTCTGCACGGCCGCTATGTCTGCGTCGCGCGGCGGCCGCTGTGCGAAAAATGCCTGATCGCCGATCTCTGCAAGTGGCCGGGGAAGACTGTGAATGCTGCGGCTCCTGCTCCCAACGGCTGAGGGGTACCGGGCCTTAACACGAGGGCGAGGGCCACCGGCCCCCGCTGCTGCATTTTCTCGAGTCGCAGATCCGACGACTCGCGACCGCGCCTGTTGCGGGCCGCTGGCGGCTACTTGGAAATGATTGCTACGATCTTCCTGGTCCGCGCGTCGACGATCAGCACTTGGCCGTTCACGAGCGCGTAGGAATAGGAGCTGATGGCCGGCACCTTCTTGCGAAGGTGCCTGCTGAACGGCAGCACGCGCATGGGATCGGGCACCGGTTGCCCCACCTGCAAACCGGCCGCCACCTGCGTAACCGTCGCGTCTTTGCCGAGGCTCCGCCAGATCGCGGCGCGGCCGGCCGCAGAAATGTCGACGGCGGACTGCGCGCCTGCGCCGGAAGACCAGATTAGCGCTGCGCAAAGCACGATACTTGCAGCGGTCAATTTGTTTGCGCCAATCGCGTTATCGGCAGCCGTCGATTTGCTCAGCATCAGGGGCCCCGTCACCTACCAATACGTTTCCATTATAGGCATGGATTCTAAAATTCCGCCGCAAAGAAACGACGGATTCGACTTCGATCGCGCAAACGGCACGCGCTCAGGTTTTCGACCCCGCCACACCTTCCGCCGCTGACGTCAGCGACGCAATGTCGAAGCCCTGATTGATCGCGGCGAACATCTGATAGAAGCCGGAAACCACCACAATCTCGACCAAGCCGTCCTTGCCCCATTCCGCAGCGGCTCGTGCCTGCAACGCGTCGGGGACGGGCTGCCAGGCCACCGTCTTGGCGAGAATTTCGCGCAACAGCCCAAACGGGTGCGGCAGGCTAGCGTCCGCATCGCCGGCAATACCGTCGATAATGTCCTGCGGCAGACCGGCGGCCAGCGCGTGCTGCACATGATCCTGCCATTCCAAGGCGGCACCGGCTGCGCGCGCGACGCTGAGCACGATGAACTGATAGTGGACGCGCGGCAGCACGCCTTCGAATTTCAGATAGAAGCCGAGCGCCTCGACCCGCTCGGCCAAGGCCGGATGGTTGAGCAGCGCCAGATAAGGCCCGCCGAAGCCTTCGCCCTTGGCGCGGCGCCGCGCGGCGATGCGTTCATAGAGCGCCTTGGCGGGCGCGGAGAATTTGGCCGGATCCATCTCGAGCACGGTCATCGCCGCCTCCTATTCGTGATAGGACCAGGCGCGCGCGCCTGCGGTGAAGTCGTAGACCGGCGTCGGGCAATCCTTGTCGGCCTTCACATCGATCAGTACGGTCGTGTCCGTCGCGAGCGCTTGCGTGAAAGCCGCCGCAAGCGCCGCCGGATCGTCGACCGTCATGCCCTTGGCGCCGAGCGAGCGCGCGAAGCCAGCCCAATCGTGATCGGGGATGGTGGTCAATTCCGCCGGCAGGGCGCCGTGTTGATGCGCGCGCAGCCAGACATTGCCGAGCGCCTGGTTGTTGAGCACGACATAGATGATCGGCAGACCGTAGCGCGCTGCGGTCTGCACCTCAATGCCATGCATGTGCATGCAGCCGTCGCCGGTGATCACGGCGACGCGGCGCTTGGGCTGGGCGCATTGTACGCCAACCGCCGCGGGGATGGCCCAGCCCATCGGTCCGAGATTGGTGGCCGAGATATAGGTGCGTGGCTCGTACGCCGTCCAATAGTGGCCGGCGAAAGCGCGATGCGCGCCGGAATCGACGAGCACAATGCCGTCGCGCGGAAAGACCGCGCGCAACGCCGCAATCGCCGCAGCGGGATGAACAGGCTTGGTCGGCCGCTGGCAATTCTCGAGGTCGTAGAATCGCGGTCCAGCCTTGAGCTTCGCGAGGAAAGATTGCCGTTTGGCCGCGCTTTCTGAAAGCGCCGCCGCCGGCGCGCCGGCCGCGTTGCCGAGAAGTTCCAGGAAGGCACGGCAACTCCCGGACACCGCATGGTCGGCCTTGCCGTGCGAGATGATCTCCCACATGTCGGTATTGACGTGAATTCTCCGCGATTTCGATTTCTGGCGCAGCGTCCAATGCATGGTGTCGCGCTCGTTGAGGCCTGAGCCGAGGATCAGCAAGAACTCAAGGTCCGGATCGAACAATGCCGCGGTCGCATGCCGGGTGCCGGCATAGCCGAACACGCCGAGCGAGAGTTCGTGGTCTTCCGGAAAAACGCCCTTCGCACGCAAGGTCGTCGCGACCGGGATCGACCAGCGCTCGGCGGCGGCCTTCAATTCGCCGGCGGCTGAATCGTGCTCGACGCCGGCGCCGGCCAGGATCGCAATGCGCTTTGCGCCTGCGAGCAGGTCCAAAGCATGCATGGCCGCCTGTTGGCTGAGCGGCTCGACGCGCGTGAAGAAATCGGAGACCGGCACATACTCCGCCGCGCAGTCCGCTATGAGCGCATCGTGGGTCAGGGACAGATGCACCGGCCCGCTCGGTTGCGCCAGCATGGTGGTGAGGCCGTGGCGCAGCCAGTGATTGAGATTGCGTGCGCTCGCGACGGTCGTCGAGAGCCGGGTCAGCGGCTTCATCACGGCCGTATCATCGAGTGTTGCCTGGCTCGCATCCTGGAATTCGCCGAGGCCTTCCATGTCGACGGGTATTTCGCCGCTGAGGATGAGCACCGTAGATGAATCCGTCTTGGCCGCCGCCACAGCGGTCGTCATGTTGCACAGCCCCGGTCCGCCGATGCCCAGGGCTGCGCCAAAGCGGCCGCTGGCGCGCGCATAGCCGTCCGCCATGTAGGCGGCGCCGCCCTCATGGGTGGCGACAATCGGCTTCAGGCCGGGATGCCGGGCAAGCGCCGGCAGAAAGGGATCGACCAATCCGCCGGGGACCATGAACAAGTGATCGAGGCCCTCGCGGATGAGAGCATCCAAAACGAAATCAGTGCCGGCAGCCATGCCAATCGCCCCCTCCTGCGCGCGTAGTGTCGCGTTGGTCCAGCTTGCCCGGGAACCCGGCTGGGCGAAAGCGCTGGGTGGCGGTCCGTTTGCATCAAAATTGACAATTGGTGTGCGATCGCGGCGGTCCCTAAGCGGCTTCTGGGGGCATCGAGAAGCCGCCGGATGAGAGAAGATCAAGCCCGTCTAGCGAACGCGCGGCCTTCAGCGCAGAAATTCAACGCCGACCTGGGTCTTCGAGCGCCACACCACGCGGCAGCGCCGGCGGGAGCTGAAGTCCAGCGTCATGTAGATGTGGAAAATATCGGGGATCGTTTCCGGCGCATCGACCAGCAAACGCGCGCCGGTTTCGGATTCGTCCCACACCGTGCACTCGCGCAATTGCTGGCCGATTGAGCTCACATACCAGCCGCAACGGCGCACCAGCGCACGCTGACTGTCACGTGCGTCGGTCGGAGCTTGCGCATGATCTGTGTCGGGCATGTCCGACCTCCAACGGCCCTGGAGAGAATGCCGCCGGTCCGGCATGTTTCGAGGGCCATTACAATGCGCGTTTCTTGAAAAGGGGTAAGCCGGATCGGCAAAGTTGTAAGGACGATGTTTGGTGGTATCCGGCGGCCTGCACCATCGTGCTCCGCCGCCGCCGAACCGCCTTCCAGCGCTCACATGAGCCGCACTAGAAAGCCGAGTGCCACGCCTCCTGCCAGCACCAGGAATGACAGCAGCGTCATCACCGGTATCGGAGGTCGGGTAGGCTGGCTGCTACCCATGGACATGCCAGCCCCGCCGTGCGCCATGCCACCTGTCCCTTCCGCCGTGCCTTCCATGCCGGTATGCGCGCCGTGACCCGCCATGCCGGCAAGCTGAGCGGTCGGGCGCACCGTCATCATGCCGTGCTTGAGATGATTGGCGACCAGCCACCAATTCATCGGATAGGCGATGATAAAGCCGACAAGGAGCCCCATCGACATGACGAACCAGAAATTCGGGGTGGTCGGATCGTTTGCCGATTTGATGATGGTCCTGAGTGTCATCACGGTCGGCACCATTCCGGCCATCAGGACGTTCATCGACAAGAGTTCGGGCACGAACGTATTGGCGAGCGCGGTCCGATATGAGCTGCGGGCCGAGTCGCGCATGAACAACGCCTGAAAAATCGTCCAGCCGAAGCCGAAACCCAGAACATATTCGACGGCCACCTCGGCCAATCCGGCAATGCCGATAACGCTCGAAATCACCGCGCCGGCGAGAATGCCGAGACCATCGCCGGCGACGCAATGCATGGTCGAGCCCAGCGTCTGACGCCAGCGCGCGGCAGTGTAGCGTTCGTGCAGTCCGGGCAAGGGCTCGCGACAGCCAAGGACATAGAGGAACGCGCCGAACACGCCGGTATAGGCACGAATCCCCATTTCAGCACGGGAGATTCCGGCGTCGAGCGGATGTCGATTGCGACGAACAGCAGCGCCAGCGCGGCCAATATGAACCACAGCAGCATCAAGCCTTCGAGCATTGTGCGCTCCTGCGCTTTCCGCCCGCTTTAACGAAACTACACGGCTGCCCGCGGAGGCATCTGATCTAGACGCGTCATCGCAACAAGCTGCTGTCTTTCATGTTGATCCCAATCGCACTCACAGGCGACAGAGCCGAAGTTCACTCAGAGCTCCGACAATTCCCGGCGCTCAATCCGCAGGGCGCTACTTCGACGCTTTCGCTGCTTTCGTCTCTTTGATCACATTCGCGATGTCTTCTTCCGACAGCGATTTGAGTTGCTCAGAGGCGGCAGCAGTCGCTTCCTTCTTGCCCGTGCCGTCGCCAAACAGGCGATGGCCAGCATCAGTAGGGAGCAACGTGAAATAGTACGGCGTAGCTGGGTTGTCTGGTGCAGAGACGACCAGCAAAGTTTTATCGTCGTTGCAGCTATAAACCAGCCATTGCCCCTGACCATATGTCTTGGTGACCGGGCCGATGTTGCACCTAAACGAATCCTCGTCTTCCGCGATTGCAGAAAATGGATTGAGAACGATCCCAGACAACGCAGCGCCCAACGCAATGCGCTTCGCGTAACCCATCATCACAGCGCTATCCCGTTTTGAATTGTAGCTAGTCAGGCTGGTCCACGACCCGGTGACAGCCGGGCCGCCAACGAGCCGCGAAGGCTAGAACAAAAAGTAGCGCTGCGCCATCGGCAGCGTTTCGGCCGGCGCGCAGGTGAGCAATTCGCCGTCGGCGCGCACCTCGTAAGTCTCCGCATCGACTTCGATTTGCGGCGTGGCATCGTTGTGAATCATGCTCTTCTTGGAGATCTTGCCGCGCGTGTTCTGCACGGCGACAAGCTCCTTCTGAATGCCGAGCTTCTTGCCCAGCCCGGCTTTGACCGCCACTTTCGATGCGAACACAACGGAAGACGCGGTGCGCGCCCGGCCATAAGCGCCAAACATCGGTCGGTAGTGCACCGGTTGCGGCGTCGGGATCGAGGCGTTCGGATCGCCCATCTGCGCGGCGACGATCGAGCCGCCCTTGATGATGCAATCCGGTTTCACGCCGAAAAACGCGGGCGACCACAAGACGAGATCGGCGAGCTTGCCTTTCTCGATCGAGCCGATGATTTTAGATACGCCGTGCGCGATCGCCGGATTGATGGTGTATTTGGCGATGTAGCGCTTGACCCGCACATTATCGTTGTCGCCCTTCTCTTCCTTCAGTCGCCCGCGCTGCTTCTTCATTTTGTCGGCGGTCTGCCAAGTGCGGATGATGACTTCGCCGAGCCGGCCCATGGCCTGCGAATCCGACGACATCATCGACAGCGCGCCGATGTCGTGGAGGATGTCCTCCGCGGCGATCGTTTCCTTACGGATGCGGCTCTCGGCGAAGGCGAGATCCTCGGCGATCGACGGATCGAGATGGTGGCACACCATCAGCATGTCGAGATGCTCGTCGATGGTGTTGCGCGTATAGGGCCGTGTCGGATTGGTCGAGGACGGCAGCACGTTCTTCAGGCCGGCGACCTTGATGATGTCGGGCGCGTGTCCGCCGCCGGCGCCTTCGGTATGGAAGGCGTGAATGGTGCGGCCCTTGAAGGCCTTGATCGTGTCCTCGACGAAGCCGGATTCGTTGAGCGTGTCGGTGTGGATCATCACCTGGATGTCGTAATCGTCCGCGACCGACAGGCAGCAATCGATGGCCGCGGGCGTCGTGCCCCAGTCCTCGTGCAGCTTGAGCGCGCACGCGCCGGCCTTGATCATTTCCTCGAGCGCTGCCGGCCGCGACGCATTGCCTTTGCCGGCGAACCCGAGGTTCACCGGAAAATCGTCCGCGGCCTGGATCATGCGCGCGATATGCCAGGGACCGGGCGTGCAGGTGGTGGCGAATGTGCCATGCGCGGGACCGGTGCCGCCGCCGAGCATCGAGGTGACGCCCGACATCAGCGCTTCGTCGATCTGCTGCGGGCAGATGAAATGAATATGCGTGTCGAAGCCGCCGGCGGTGAGGATCTTGCCTTCGCCGGCGATCACCTCGGTGCCGGGGCCGATGACGATGGTGACGCCGGGCTGAATGTCCGGATTGCCGGCCTTGCCGATGGCGAAGATATTTCCGTCCTTGATGCCGACATCGGCTTTGACGACGCCCCAGTGATCGACAATCAGCGCGTTGGTGATGACGGTATCGACCGCGCCTTGCTTGTTGGTGATCTGGCTCTGGCCCATGCCGTCGCGGATCACCTTGCCGCCGCCGAATTTCACTTCCTCGCCGTAGCTGCAAAAGTCCTTTTCCACCTCGATGATGAGGTCGGTGTCGGCAAGCCGCACGCGGTCGCCTGTCGTCGGTCCGAACATATCGGCATAGACCGAACGCGAAATGTGTGACGGCATCGAAGGCTCCTTGTCAGGCGGCGAGTTGGCTGGCGAAAAGCTGCCTCAGCCTGCGGTGGGTGATTGTTTTGGCAAGGTCGCGCCGTTGCTCAATGCCTTGCTGCGAGAAATCGCGAAAACCATAGGGGTCTTTCAAGGACTTTTCCGGCCCCAGCGTGATTTCGACGGGCTCTACGATCTTGTACTTTTCCACGATCTCTTGCAGGTCAGCCGGCATTTGAGGAACGAGTGCGGCAAGGCGCTTGATAGTCGATAGCAACTTGTTGAACTGCTGTGCCGTACTGGTGTCCTGGCGCAGGCGATTGCCGAATCGAAGCTGATCGACGCGTTCGTTGACTTCGATAAATGTTTGCGGCAGGTCGGCCTCCAAAGGAAACAGGTTCATAACGACAAGCAGCTTACAAACATTCGGATGTGGATCGAACGCGTCGATGGCGGCGCCGAGCGGCGTATTGTCTATAAGGCCGCCGTCCCAATAGTGATGCACTTCACCGTCGCTGGCGCGAATGTCCGTCCAGGGAAACTGCGGCGCCAAGCTTCCGCTGGCGAGGACGTGCCTTGGTTCGATCGTCGTCGGCGGAACTAAGCCGACGGTTTGGTTTGCAAACCACGTAAGCGTGCCTGTTTTGACGTCGACCGCGGTAATGACAAGGGCCGTTTCGTTGCGATTGAGAAGGTCGAAGTCGACATGTTCTGACAAGGTCTGCAAAAGCCAATGAGTGTCGTAGAGATACGTCCAACGCGGCATCGTCAGCAGATCGGAACGAAAAGTATAGAAATTCGGAACTTTGTAGAGTGCAACGTCGCTGCTCAAAAACGGCGCGCGGATCATAAAACCGTTCCACAGTTTGCCGAGCCGATCGCGCGCGTCATTGCGGTCGCGGGCGCCGACAATGCAGGCCGCATTGATGGCGCCGATCGAAACCCCGGTAACAGCCCGCAGTGCAACATGCAGCCCGGCTTTCTCGGCTTCATCCATCAGATCAAACAAGGCAAGTATTCCGCCCCATTCGTAAGCGCCGAGCGCGCCGCCGCCCTGCAAAACCAAGCCGATCTCCATCCTTGTTGGAGCCGCCGTATTCGCTGCACCGGTCATGCGGGATCCTCCGGTTTCAACAAATCCCCAACGTTATCCCCACCGCGTTGCACCAGCGCGCCCCTACACGCTTTTGCTTGCTTCGCGCCGCTTCTGCAGTATCATGATTTCCAGATCGCTCGCGTTTGGTTCCACCGAATGAGAGAGATCGCCAAGGTCAAGTTGGCCTGGTGCTGAAGCCGCTACCAGCGTCGCACCAAAAGCTAATTTGGTCCTGGTCCCAGCCGCGGTAGCAGCGCTGAGAACGTGACGGGCGGGCTTGCGCAAGTCCGCTCGTCATGATTTTTGCGACTTCCCTTTTTCCAACTTTCCCATGACATCCTGGCGAAAGCCGTAGACGGTGCGCGTGCCGGCAAGCGCCACAAGATTCACGTCGCGCGTCTGGCCAGGCTCGAAGCGAACCGCCGTCCCGGCCGGAATATCGAGCCGCATGCCGCGCGCCTTCTTGCGGTCGAATTGCAGCGCCGGGTTGGTTTCAAAGAAGTGGTAATGGGATCCGACCTGGATCGGCCGGTCGCCTGTATTTGAGACAGTGAGCGTGAGGCCTTTACGGCCTTTGTTGAGTTCGATCTCGCCGTCCTTGATGAAATATTCGCCGGGGATCATGTGGTGGCCTCTGTCTTTGTCATCCGGACCCGTTGGTGGCGCCCCGGAATGACGGAAAAAATTCATCGTATCGGCTCGTGCACGGTGACGAGCTTGGTGCCATCCGGAAAGGTGGCTTCCACCTGAATCTCCGGAATCATTTCGGCGATGCCGTCCATCACCTGGCCGCGCGAGATGACGTGCGCGCCTTTTTCCATGAGCTCGGCCACGGTGCGGCCGTCGCGGGCGCCTTCAAGAATGAAATCGGAAATGAGCGCGATGGCTTCTGGATGGTTGAGCTTGACGCCGCGCTCGAGCCGGCGCCGCGCCACCATCGCCGCCATGGCGATCAGAAGCTTATCCTTTTCGCGCGGTGTGAGATTCATAAGTCGCCCTTCAGCTCATGGTCTAGACATATGTTGGCGCATGATCTTTTCCGAAAACCGGTTTCCACTTTTCGGGATCATGCTCTAGTTCAACCATAGTCGCGGCAGCGGCATATTGCCGAATGCGGTCAAAACGGCAATCAGGTCGCGATGCAACGCGGCGCCGTCGGGCGCGACAAGCCGTGCAAGCGCGAGTCCGTTCCAGGCCGAAACGCCGACTTCGCCGGCGAAATCCTTCTCTTTCGTGCGCACAGCCGCAACCGCCGCGTCATCGCCGGGGACCTTGAGCACGCTTGCGATCGCGACCGCGCCGGCGGCGACGGCGCGTTGGGCGAGACGCTCCGCGATTGCATCGTCCAGGAGCAGACTTTCGGCAAAAATGAGCGCGCCGCCGCGCCGCACCCGCCAGCGGTCGAAGAAATGGCCATGGGCCAGCGTCTCGCCCATCGCCGAACGGCCGAAGACAACAGCTTCGGCCAAAAGCAGGCTTGCGTCGGGCGCTAGGTCGGCTTCGATCGAGCGGCGTAGCCGGATTTGGTCGAAGAGGATCGTCTCCTGTGGCAGCCAGGCGAGCGTGCCGCCGCAACCAATCTCGAGCGTCACGCGAATTTCGGTGTTCGGTCCAAGCGACCGGTAGATTTTTTCCGCCGCTGCCGTGGTGAGGGTAAGCTTTGCGCCGGGTCCGACCGCGATATCCAAATCGAAACGATCGCCGCTCGCCATGCCGCCGGCGGTATTGACGATGACGGCTTCGAGCGCGTCCGTTTTGGAGACATTGGGAAAGCGCACCCGCAGCGCGCCTTCCTCGTGCACGCGTTGCCGGCGGCTGCCGTCGGCGCCGGCCGCTACGGAAAGCGCGATACGGCCGATGGCCCGATTGCCGGCGAAAATCTCACTTTGTGCCGGCGTGCCCGCAAGCAAGTCTTGAACCCCACGGCAAAAATCAAAGCTACGCCAAAAATCCGGTCAAATGGCCAGGGCGCGCTTCAAGGCGCCTTCGTTGAGTTCCGCGCGAGCGGACGCATAGACGACGGCGCCGCGTTCCATGACCGCGAAATAGTCGCCGAGTTCCTGCGCAAAGTCGAGATATTGTTCGACCAGCACGATCGCGATCTTGCCGAGCGAGCGCAGATAGGAAATGGCGCGGCCGATATCCTTGATGATTGACGGCTGAATACCTTCGGTCGGCTCGTCGAGCAACAGAAGGCGCGGCCGCATAACGAGTGCGCGGCCAATCGCAAGCTGCTGCTGCTGGCCGCCGGAGAGGTCGCCGCCGCGCCGGCGCAGCATGTCCTTGAGCACGGGGAACAACGAGAAAACGTCGTCCGGGATGGTGCGCTCATCGCGCTTGAGCGGCGCAAAGCCGGTGCGCAGGTTTTCCTCAACCGTCAGCAGCGGGAAGATTTCGCGGCCCTGCGGCACGTAGGAAATGCCGCGCCGGGCCCGCTCGGGCGGCCGCAGCGCGGTAATGTCGTGGCCTTCCCAGGTGATGGTGCCGCGCGTGACCGAGTGTTGACCGGCGAGGGCGTCGAGCAGGCTCGTCTTGCCGACGCCGTTGCGGCCCAGTACGCAGGTGACCTTGCCGGGCTCGGCCTTAAGAGAGACGGCGCGCAGAGCCTGCGCGGCGCCGTAGTGCAGATCGATGGCGTTGACCTCGAGCATAATCGCTACCGCCCCAAATAGACTTCGACCACCCGCTCGTTCGCCGAGACCTGATCGATGGTGCCCTCGGCGAGCACCGAGCCTTCGTGCAAGCAGGTGACCTTCACGCCGAGCTCGCGCACGAAGGCCATGTCGTGTTCGACCACCACTACCGTACGGTCGCGGTTGATCTCCTTGAGCAGTTCCGCCGTCTGCTGCGTTTCCACGTCGGTCATGCCGGCGACCGGCTCGTCGACCAGAAGAAGCTTGGGCTCCTGAGCGAGCAGCATGCCGATTTCGAGCCACTGCCGCTGGCCATGCGAGAGGCTGCCGGCGAGCCGATGCCGTACAGCGGTCAGGCGGATGATTTCGAGGAGTTGATCGATGCGCTTGCGCTCTTGCGGGCTTTCGCGCCACAGCAAGGCGGCGCGGGCACGGCGGTCGGATTTGAGCGCCAGTTCCAAATTGTCGTTGACCGTCTGGCTTTCGAAAACGGTCGGCTTCTGGAATTTCCGTCCGATGCCGAGCTCTGCGATTTCGGCCTCGTCGAGGCGTGTGAGATCGTAGGAGCCGTCGAACATGACATCGCCGAGATCCGGCCGCGTCTTGCCGGTGACTACATCCATCATGGTTGTCTTGCCGGCGCCGTTGGGGCCGATGATGGCGCGCATCTCGCCGGCCTCGATCGCAAACGAGAGATTGTTGAGCGCCTTGAAGCCGTCGAAGGAGACGGTGACGCCGTTCAGATAAAGGAGCGAACTGGTGAGCGCTTCCATCGGCTTTCTCTTGACTATTCCGCCGGCAGCGGCTCTCTCACGCCGTCCTCGGCAGCGGCCGAAGCGCGATCGCGGCGCAGCGCATTCCAATGCCGCATGGTGCCGACGATGCCGCGCGGCAACAACAGCGTGACAAGGACGAACAGCGCGCCGAGCATGAACAGCCAATAGGGCGCGAGGAATCCGGAAGTGAAATACGTCTTGGCGTAATTCACTAGAACCGCGCCGATGACGGCGCCGGTGAGCGTGCCGCGGCCGCCGACCGCGACCCAGATCACAGCCTCGATGGAATTGGCCGGTGCGAATTCGCTCGGATTGATGATGCCGACCTGCGGCACATACAGCGCGCCGGCGACGCCGGCCATGCAGGCCGAGAGCGTAAAGACGAAGAGCTTGTAGGATTCCACGCGATAGCCGAGGAATCGCGCGCGCGCTTCGGCATCGCGGATGGCGATGAGCACTTTGCCGAACTTCGAGGTGATCAGGGCGCGGCACAGCAAAAACGCCAGCATCAGCGCCGCGCAGGTGATCGAGAACAGCGCCGTGCGCGTCGTCTCAGCCTGCACGTTGAAGCCGAGAATGTCCTTGAAATCGGTCAGGCCGTTATTGCCGCCAAAGCCGAAATTGTTGCGGAAGAAGCCAAGCATGAGCGCAAAGGTCAGCGCCTGCGTGATGATCGACAGATAGACGCCGGTGACGCGGCTGCGAAACGCAAACCAGCCGAACACGAAGGCGAGCGCGCCCGGCACTAGCACCACCATCAGCGCCGCATAGGGAAAATACTGGAAGCCGTACCAATAGACCGGCAGCTCCTTCCAGTTCAGGAACACCATGAAATCGGGCAGGATCGGATCGGCATAGACGCCGCGGGTGCCGATCTGCCGCATGAGATACATGCCCATGGCATATCCGCCGAGCGCGAAGAAGGCGCCGTGCCCGAGCGAAAGAATGCCGCAAAAGCCCCAGATCAGGTCGATCGAAAGAGCCAACAGCGCGTAACAGGCATATTTTCCGAACAGCGAGATCAGATAGGTCGGCACGTGAAAAGGCGAGGTTGGTGGCAGCGAAAGATGCAGCACCGGGATCAGGATTGCGATCGCCGCAATGGCAATCAGGAACGCGGTGGCGCCACGATCCAGCGAGCGGATGAGAATATGCGGGGTCATGCCTCCACCGCCCGCCCCTTGAGCGCGAACATGCCGCGCGGCCGCTTCTGGATGAACAGGATGATGAGCACGAGGATCGCGATCTTACCGAGTACCGCGCCAGCAAAGGGTTCGAGGAACTTGTTGGCGATTCCGAGCACGAACGAGCCAACCAGCGTACCCCACAGATTGCCGACGCCGCCGAACACCACGACCATGAAGCTGTCGATGATGTAGCCCTGGCCGAGATTGGGGCTGACGTTGTCGATCTGCGAGAGCGCCACGCCGGCCATGCCGGCGATGCCGGAGCCGAGCCCGAAGGTGAGCGCATCGACCCTAGAAGTGCGGATGCCCATCGACGCCGCCATCGGGCGGTTTTGTGTGACGGCGCGCATCTCTAGGCCGAAGCGCGTGTAGCGCAGGAGCGCCAGCAGCGCGATGAACACGGCGAGCGCAACGCAGATGATCCACAGGCGATTGTAGGTGATAGTGATGCCGCCGAGATCGAACGCGCCGCTCATCCAGGACGGATTGCCGACGTCGCGGTTGTTTGGTCCGAACACGGTGCGCACGGCTTGCTGCAGGATCAGCGAAAGGCCCCAAGTCGCCAGCAAAGTTTCCAGCGGCCGGCCATAGAGGAAACGGATGATGCAGCGTTCGATCAAAATGCCGATGCAGCCGGCCACGAGAAAAGAAGCCGGTATCGCGATGGCGAGCGAGTAATCGAAGAGCGCCGGATTACGTGCGCGGATCACCTCCTGTACGACAAAGGTGACATAGGCGCCGATCATCACCATTTCGCCGTGCGCCATGTTGATCACGCCCATCACCCCGAAGGTGATGGCAAGCCCGATGGCGGCGAGAAGCAGCACGGAGCCGAGCGATATGCCGTACCAGGCATTCTGCACCGCTTCCCACACAACGAGGCTGTTCTTGATGGCCCCGACCGCGGCCGCGGCGCTTTTCGCGACCGGCGGGGGCACGTCGGCTGGCAGGCTGGAGAGCAGCCCAAGAGCATCCTGATCGCCGCGTTGACGGATAACCTCGACGGCCGCGAGCTTGTCATCCTCACTGCCTTTGTCGCTGGACAGGATGATCGCCGCGCGCGCCTCGGTGAGGGCGCGCTTGACCCGTGTATCCTGCTCCTTGGCTAAAGCCGTCTCGATCGTCGGTAGCGCGCCGACCTGGCGCGATTTGAACACCGCTTGCGCGGCGTCAAGACGCACGCCCGCATCGCTGGCGAGTAAGGTGAGGCCGCCGAGCGCGGCTTCGATCGCGCCGCGCAGCCGGTTGTTGATGCGCACGTTGTCGGCATCGGCCGGCACATCGCCGGCAATCGGCTGTCCGCTGGCCGCGTCAAGCAGCTTGCCGGAACTGCTTTTGATGTACACCGCCTTCGTTTGGGCGCTGTACAGCAACTGGCCGTCCTGCAAGGCGCGCAGAATGGCTTCGGCGCGTGGGCTGCCGCTGGCGGCCACGTCTTTGATGCCGGTTGACGTCTCGCTGAAATCGTCGGCGGTGAAATGCGTCAGCGCCTCTTCGAGGCTTGCTGCGCGTGCGACCGTACAGGTCAGGATCGCGCTGAGCGCGAATAGCAAAGCGACGAGGCTAGCTCGGCAAAACCGCATCGTGTCCAGGGCCCGGCAGCAGATTGATGCGGGAAGGCGGTACGCCGCCTTCCCGCAAGGCTCACTTCATAGCCGATATTATGAGGCGCCACCGCATTTTTTGGTGACGGTATTGTAGTTGCCGCACTTGAGCGTCACCCAGTCGGCTTCGAGATCCTTCGAGCCCGGCAGGTACGCCGACCAGGCGGCGCCGGGAACGAGATCCTTGGTCTTCCACACCACATCGAACATGCCGTCCGGGCGGATTTCGCCAATGAAGACCGGCTTGGTGATGTGATGGTTCGGCAGCAACTTCGACACACCGCCGGTGAGATTCGGCGCTTCGGTGCCGGGCAGCGCATCGATCACCTTGTCGGGGTCGGTGCTGCCCACCTTCTCGACCGCCTTCACCCACATGTTGAAGCCGATATAGTGGGCTTCCATCGGGTCATTGGTGGTGCGCTTCGGATTCTTGATGAAGTCGTGCCACTCTTTGATGAAGGCTTCGTTGGCCGGCGTCTTGATCGACTCGAAGTAATTCCACGCGGCGAGATGGCCGACCAGCGGCTTGGTGTCGAGGCCGGCGAGCTCTTCTTCGCCGACCGAGAACGCCACGACCGGAATGTCGGTCGCCTTGATGCCTTGGTTGCCCAGCTCCTTATAGAACGGCACGTTGGCGTCGCCGTTGATGGTGGACACCACCGCCGTCTTCTTGCCGGCCGAACCGAAGGCCTTGATCTTCGAGACTTCGGTCTGCCAGTCGGCGAAGCCGAACGGCGTGTAGTTGATCAAGATGTCCTCGTCCTTCACCCCTTTTTGCTTGAGGTAGGCTTCGAGGATCTTGTTGGTGGTGCGCGGATAGACGTAGTCGGTACCTTCCAGCACCCAGCGCTTCACCGAGCCGCCGTCCGCGCTCATCAAGTAGTCGACGGCGGGAATGGCCTGCTGGTTCGGCGCGGCGCCGGTATAGAACACGTTGCGCTCGCTCTCTTCACCCTCGTACTGCACCGGGTAGAACAGGATGCTGTTGAGCTCCTTGAAGACCGGCAGCACGGACTTGCGCGACACCGATGTCCAGCAGCCGAACACCACCGAGACCTTGTCCTTGCTGATCAATTCGCGAGCCTTTTCGGCGAACAGTGGCCAGTTGGACGCCGGGTCGACAACGACGGCTTCGAGCTTCTTGCCGAGCACGCCGCCCTTTTTGTTCTGCTCTTCGATCAGCATGAGCATCACATCCTTCAGCGTCGTCTCGCTGATGGCCATGGTGCCGGACAGGGAATGGAGAATTCCAATTTTGATCGTCTCTTCGGCCTTTGCGGGCAGTGCCGCGGTTAGGCCGAGGGCAAGACCCGCCGCAGCGGCAAGCCAGCGGCGGCCCCGCGGTCGTTCTCCGACCGCGCCAATGGATTTAAGCATCGCGATGTCCTCTGTTAGACGCGCGCGTACGGCCCGGTGCCGTCGCGTACGCGAGAAATCGCAAGGAGCGTGCCAATCAGTTGCGTGATATAAGCTATTGATTGGCCTGTGCTATTTCTGTGAACCGCCGAGCTGCGCGGAGCGATTGCGCCCAATTTGAATCCGATTCCACCACCGGCTGTGCCTATTCCGTGGGCGTTGTCACAAAAATTCGTCGGGAAGCGATGCCGAAATTTTGGGCAAGCGGATTTGCGAAGATTTCGCCGGAAGCTGCTTCAATTTTCGCCTCGTGACCTGCCGCCATTGGGAGAGGTCGAGGGCTGACGACAATTTTGGATTGAACGTGCGCGTCGCGATGCGGCACGATCAGCCGGCCGTTGCCGGGCTATCGCGAGCATGGGCTGACCGGGCTTGTCTACACTCGAGCCGCCAAGGCCGCCGTCAGTCTGTCTTCTTGAACGTCCGACGGTGCCTCGCGAGTGGTTGCGAGTTCCCGAGCAAGGCGCAATGGGTCGCGGTGCACGTTCGTCGCGGCGACCGGTTTGAACCGGATGGCGGATGCTGATATGGAATCGGCGCAATAAAAAACGCTTCGTGGGAAACGCTGTATTGGAGCCGTATGGCGCGCATTCTCCAATTCACGCTCAACGGCCGCGCACGCAGCGACGCGATATCTGAAAACATCTTGCTGCTGGACTATTTGAGGGAATTCGTCGGCCTCACCGGAACGAAAACCGGTTGTGACGGCGGCGAGTGTGGCGCTTGCACTGTTCTGGTCAACGATCAGCCGCGCCTTTCCTGTCTGACATTGGCCGCGAGCGTTGAGGGCCGGCGCGTCGACACGATCGAATCGCTCATGAGCGGCGGCCGGCTCTCGGCGGTGCAGCGCGGCTTTCACGAAAAGCTCGGCTCGCAATGCGGCTATTGCACGCCGGGATTCATCATGGCGTCGGCCGGACTGTTGCGGCGCAATCCGCGGCCGACCGACGACGAAATCCGCGAAGCGCTCGGCAGCAATATCTGCCGCTGCACCGGCTATGTGAAAATCATCGAAGCGGTGAAATATGCAGCCGATCTGCACGCCGCAGGAACCTCGCCATGAACGAGGTCGTGCCGGCGCATACGATCGGCGATTACGTGCCGCTGGTGGATGGGCCGGAAAAAGTCTCCGGGCGCGCCAAATACACCGCCGACTTTGTCGGGCTCGGGATGCTTGCCGGACGCATCTTCCGCAGCCCCTATTCGCACGCTGAAATCCTCGAAGTCGATGTATCGGAAGCCGAAAAGCTGCCGGGCGTGAAGGCGATCGTCACCGGTGCCGATTGCGACAAAGGCTTCGGCGTTTTGCCGATCGCGCGCACTGAGCATCCGCTGGCGCGCGAGCGTGTGCGTTATTGCGGCGAGCCGGTCGCCGCCGTGGCGGCGATCGACGACGCCAACGCCAGGGAAGCGCTCAAGCGCATCAAGCTGAAAGTCCGCGAGCTGCCAGCTTATCACACCGCGCGGGCGGCGATGGCGCTTGACGCTGTCGATCTGCACAAACACCGGCCGAAGAATATCGAACGCGACGTTTATTTCGAGCTCGGCGACGTCAACGCGGCTTTTGCCGAAGCCGATCTGGTGCGCGGGGGCATCTACAACTGCCCGGAAGTTTGCCAGAACCAGATGGAGATGCACGCGGCCGTCGCCGACTACGATGCCGAGCGCGAGCGCATTACGGTGCACGCCTCGACGCAGGTCCCGTACTACGTGCACCTCATGCTGTCGCAGACCCTCGGCATGGACATGTCGCGGATCCGCGTGGTCAAGCCCTATGTCGGCGGCGGCTTCGGCTGCCGTACCGAAACGCTCAATGTCGAGCTGATCACCGCGCTGCTCGCGCGCAAGGCGCGCGGCTGCGTGCGCACGGTGGTCAACCGCGAGGAAACATTCATCACCCATCGAGGCCGGCCGGAGACTGATGTCCGACTCAAACTTGGGATGCGCAAGGACGGCCGCATCACTGCGGTCGAGTGCGAATGCATCCAGCGCGGCGGCGCGCATTCAGGCTACGGTGTCGTCACTATCCTTTATTCCGGCTCGATGCTGTATGCGATCTACGACCTGCACAATGTCAAATATATCGGCAAGCGCGTGCTGACCAATACGCCGCCATGCGGCGCCTTTCGCGGCCACGGCACCGTGGATGTTCGCTTCGCCTTCGAAAGCTTGCTGGACGATATGGCGAGCGCACTTGGTCTCGATCCATTTGCCGTTCGTCGCGCCAATTTGATGCCGGCCGCGCCGACTTTTACCGACAACGATTTGATGGTGAACAGCTACGGCCTGCCCGAATGCCTCGATTGGGTCGAGCGCGAAAGCGGTTGGAAGGAGCGCAAGGGCAAGCTGCCGAAGCGGAACGGCGTCAGCAAGGGTTTGGGCATGGCGTGCTCGCACTATATCAGCGGCGCCTCGAAGCCGGTGAACTGGACCGGCGAGCCGCATGCGACCGTCAAGCTGAAACTCGATTTCGACGGCTCGATCGTTCTGCTGACCGGCGCCGCCGACATCGGGCAGGGCTCTTCGACCGTGCTGGTCCAGAGCGTTGCCGAAGTGCTGGGGCTCGATCTCTCCCGCATCCGCATTGTCACCGGCGACAGCGATTTGGTGCCGAAGGACAACGGATCTTACTCGTCGCGCGTTACGTTTTTGGTCGGCAACGCTGCGATTGAAGCGGCCAACAATCTGAAAGCAGTGCTGATCGCTGCGGCGGCGCGGAAACTTGAAGCCAAGCCGGACGAGATCGAGTGCCTTGGCGAACTCTATCGCGCCGGCGCGCAGGACAAGGGTTTGACCTTCGGCGAGGTCGTCACCGAAGCGCTCAAGGACAGCGGCACGATCACCGTCACCGGCAACTACTCGACCATTCCGGAATCGCACGGTGGCAAGAAATATCGTGGCGCCGCCATTGGCGGCACCATGGGGTACAGCTATTCGGCGCAAGTGGTCGAAGTCAGCGTCGATGAAGAAACCGGCGTCGTCACCGTCGACAAGGTTTGGGTCGCGCACGATTGCGGCAAGGCGCTCAACCGGCTCTCGGTCGAGGGCCAGGTGCAAGGCTCGGTCTGGATGGGCATGGGCCAGGCGATGAGCGAGGAAACCGGTTACTACGATGGCCTCCTGCTCACCGCCAACATGCTCGATTATCGCGTGCCGACCATCCAAGATTCGCCGCCGATCGAAGTCGGCATCGTCGAGAGCAACGATCCGCATGGGCCGTTCGGCGCCAAGGAAGCGGGCGAGGGCTCGCTCGCGGCATTCCTGCCGGCGCTTACGAACGCGATCGCGGATGCGACCGGGCTTCGCTTCAACGACCTGCCGGTGACGCCCGATCGCGTCTTTGCCGCGCTCGAGAAACGGGCTCGGGGGCGCAAGACCAATGGAAACGCTTGATGGACGCGCTGCCGTCCTTTGATCTGATCCGGCCGCGCACGCTTGCGGAATTGATGGCCGCGCGCGCAGCTTATCCCGAGAGCCGCATGCTCGGCGGCGGCACCGATCTGATGGTGAATATCCGGCGCGGCATTGTCGCGCCGCCGGTGCTAATCGAGATCAATGACGTGTCCGAGCTGCGCGGGATCAGAGCTGACGCGCGCGGCCTCGAGATCGGCGCGGCGGTGACGCTCTCGGAGCTGGCGGCGCATCCGGATGTCGCGCGGCATTATCCGGCGGTGGCGCAGGCGGCCGGCCACATTGCCGGGCCGACGCATCGCAACATGGGCACCGTCGGCGGCAACCTTGCGCTCGACACCCGCTGCATCTTCTACAATCAGAGCGAATGGTGGCGTGAGGCCAATCGTCATTGTCTGAAGACGACCGGCGACATCTGCCACGTGGCGCCGAAGAGCCGCGGCGTATGCTTTGCCACCTTCAGCGGCGATCTTGCGCCAGCGCTGCTCGTCTGCGATGCCGAGATCGATATTGCCGGGCCGGCCGGCCAGCGAACGATGCCGCTCGCCGATCTTTACATCGGCTATGCGCGGCAGGATGAGCCGGTGACGGAGACGCGCGGCGATGGCAAGTATTTCCTGGCGCTGCGGCCCGGCGAGATCATCGCCGCGGCGCGTGTGCGGAACACGCCGGGGTTACGCTCCGCCTACGATAAGATCCGTATCCGCCGCTCGATCGAATATCCGGTCGCGGGCGTTGCCGTCGCGCTGCGCCGCGACGGCGACACGCTTGCCGACTTGCGCGTTGCGTTCACCGGCACCAATCCGCGGCCGGTGCGGCTATCAGGCGCGCAGGAGCTGTGCGGCCGTCCGCTCGATGCACGGGTACTTGCTGGGCTCGATGCACTGGTGCGCGATCAGATCATGGCGATGAAGACGACGTTTACGCCTGGCCATTACCGCCGCCGCGTCGCCGGCGTGCTGGCGCGCCGCCTGGTGCGGCGGCTGTTTGAGGCCTGAGAGAGCATTCCTCAGGACGACGACTTTAGTTTTCCAACTCACGTAGCTTGAATCGCTGAATTTTGCCGGTCGCGGTGCGCGGCAGGTCGGACCGAATATCGATCCAGCGCGGATATTTCCACGGGCCGGCGGATGCCTTCACGTGCACGCGCAGTTTCTCGATCAATTGCTCGCTCTCGGCATAGCCATTGCGCAGCACGATGAACGCCTTGGGCTTGATTAGGCCGTCGGAATCTTCCTTGCCGATGACGGCGGCTTCGAGCACCGCTTCATGCGAGGCGAGCGCCGCTTCCACTTCGAACGGCGACACCCACATGCCGCTGACCTTGAACATGTCGTCGGTGCGGCCGCAATAGTGATAGTAACCATCAGCATCGCGGAAGAATTTGTCTCCGGTGTAAGTCCACTCGCCGGCGAAGGTGCGCCGGCTCTTGGCGCGCTGGTTCCAGTAACCCTCGCCTGCAGTCGGCCCGCGCACGATGAGCTCGCCGATTTCGCCGTCGGCAACGGCATTGCCATGCTCGTCGACGATCTTGAGTTCATAGCCCGGCACCGGCTTGCCGGTCGTGCCGAAGCGGATGTCGCCGGGCTGATTGCTGAGGAAAGTTTGGAACATCTCGGTCGAGCCGATGCCGTCGAGGACATCGACGCCTGCCGTGGCGCGCCAGCGCTCGCCGAGCGGCGCAGGCAGCGCTTCGCCGGCGGAAACGGCAAGCCGCAGCCGGTCGGAGCCGGCGCCGCGGCGCATGTTCTTGTGCGCGAGCAGCATGGCGAACAGCGTGGGTACGCCGAAGAACACGGTCGGCCGATGCCGGCCTAGCACCTCGAACACCGCTTCGGGCGTCGGCCTTTGCGGTAGCAACACCGTCGTCGCGCCGACAGACATCGGGAACGCCATGGCGTTACCCATGCCGTAGGAGAAGAAGAGCTTCGCCGCCGAGAACACGACGTCGTCTTCGCGAATGCCGATCACGCGCTGCCCCATCAGGCGGGCAGCGGCCATCGGCGTCATGTGGACGTGCTTGACGCCTTTCGGTTCGCCGGTCGAACCGGAGGTGTACATCCAGAACGCGACTTCGTCCGACAGTGTCGGCGCGGCAAATACTTTTGCTGTTCCGCGGCCAACGAGATCTGCAAAATCACACACCCCGCGCGGCGCAAGCGCTCCGCGGGTGCTCGGGTCGCCCTCGACGAGAACGATTGTGCGCAGCCGCGGCAAGCGGTCGAGAATAGGAACGAGGGCCTTGACCAGCGGCGCGGCGGCAACGATCGCGGACGCGCGGCTGTCGGCGAGAATGTAGGCGTATTGCTCGGCCGTCAGCAGCGTGTTGAGCGGCAGCGCCACAATGCCGGCGCGCAGCGCGCCCCAAAAAGCAACCGGAAAATCGATAGTATCGTAGAGCAGGAGCGCCAGCCGTTCCTCAGGTTTGAGTCCGAGATCGGCCAGTGCGGTCGCGAAACGGCACGTATGCTTTTGCAAGTCGCCGTAGCTCAGCGAACGTTTCGCGTCGATGAAAGCGATCTTTTCGGCAAGACCGCGAGCGACGGGCGCATCGACGAAATCCGTGACAGCGTTATATGGCTTGCGCTGCAACAGGTCGCCCAGCATCGAGCGGCTTCCCCCTTCGTCGCCCTTTTGTCGACCTTGCGGCGCTGCCCGCCGCAAGCGTTATCGCGCTTTTTGTTTGCTTCGCGCGCAGCGCAGAGCCGTCATCGGCCGGAGATATGATAGGGATTTGTGCTGCTCAGACAAACAAATAAGCGAAATCATCCAATCCAAGCGCAGCCGTTTTCGTCCCAGCGGCCGCCGGGATTGTCCCGGCAGCCGCAGTGTCGGCAAGCGCTGCTGGGTGGTGCGTCTAACGCCGCGTCGGAAACAGCGCGGCGGGGAAGTCCGCCGCGTAGCGTTGCGGCCGCGGCCGCTCGTCCTCCCGATACTCGGCACTCGGCACGGCGTCGGACGCGACGGCCTTGCGATAGAGATGCCACGTCGCATGACCGAGGACCGGCATGACGACCGTCAGGCCGAGGAAGAACGGCAGAGAGCCCGCGACCAGCAGGAAGGCGACGATCAGGCCCCACAATGCCATCGTCACCGGGTTGGCGAGCACGACGCGGATCGAGGTGAAAACCGCAACTGCAGCACCTACATCCCGATCGAGCAACAAGGGGAATGAGATGGCGCTGATTGTCAGCACCGCCACAGCAAACAAAAATCCGACGATCGTGCCGACGACGATCACATTCCATCCGGCCGAGGTCGTAAAAATGTCGCTGACGAATTTGCCGACGGAAGCCGGCGCGTTGTAGCCGAAATTGGCAACGTAGATCGCGTCAGCTACCGCGACCCAGACCAGGAAGATGAGCATCAGCAGGATGCCGAGTGCAAGGATCGCGCCGATCGAGCGTGAATGCAGTACGTCCAGCGCGTGGCTCGACGATATATCGAGGCCGGCCTCGCGCCGCCGGCTCAATTCGTAGAGGCCGATCGCCGCGAAAGGGCCGACCAGCGCGAAGCCCGCGGCAATGGGGAAGGCAAGCGGCAGCATCGCATAGCCGGAGACGAATGCGATCAGGCACAGCCCGATGAGCGGATAGAAGACGCAGAGGAACAAGGCGTGGCTCGGCATGGCCGCAAAATCGTCGAGGCCGCGCGCCAGCGCCCGCAATACGTCGCCCGGCTTTATGTGTCTGACTTCGAGTTGGGCCGGCGCGTCGGCGCCGACGAGAAGATGTGAAGAAGACATACGAGCGCCTCCTTGCTTGTTCTCCCTCCTGCCCTCTGCGCATCATTGCGCCGGCTTGGCCGATCCGCCACAAACAAAGCGGTCTGCCGGAGTTCACAAACGAGTGTGCGCGCACTCGTTTGTGCAGTGCAGCGATAGAACGAAAGACAAAAGAAAAGGCCCCGCAGACGGGGGCCTTCTCTCCGCGTCGTATTAACGCTGATGCCTACCGGTCATCGCGGTATCCGTGCCGATCATGGTGGCGATAGACCCTCACATCGCCGTTCCATCCCGGCGCATGGTTGTAGTAGCCGCGGTGATACGGACCGGGCCCGTAGCGGTGACCCGGCGCGCCGATATCTACGCCGACGCCTCCGGGCCCTGCGTAAACATCCACTTGCGCGAGCGCCGGAACCGCCGTCGCGGCAACAAGCGCGCCCGCGGCAATGGCTCCAAGTGCGAGCTTCTTCATGGGATCTCCTTTTTCTCTCGTTTCGTCACGTTACGAAAACGCATCGGCGCAGCTGGCCGTTCCGAATTGTTTGTTAGCGTGTGCGCGCAAACGTGATGGAACATCCACATCGGCACCACGGCGCGCCGATTTCACATCGTCCCGCGGTACTTCTCTCGAAGCGAAAGGACGAGCGGCGAGCAAACAAAAAGGGCGCCGGAAACAATCCGGCGCCCGCTGAGAGAAAGCTTAGGCGCGATCAGAAGATCGACGCGAACGCCCAATACAACGTTCCGGAAATCACCATCGCGGCGGGGAGCGTGAGCACCCAGGCGAGAGCGATGTTCCGTACGGTCGAGAGCTGCAAGCCCGAACCGTTGGCGGCCATCGTTCCGGCAATGCCCGACGACAGCACGTGCGTGGTCGAGACCGGAAGGCCATACACGTCCGCGGCGGCGATCGTCGCCGCCGCCGTAATCTCGGCGCAAGCGCCCTGCGCGTAGGTCAGATGCGTCTTGCCGATCTTTTCGCCGACCGTCACGACAATGCGCTTCCAACCCACCATGGTGCCGAGGCCGAGCGCGATCGCCACGGCGATCTTGACCCAGGTCGGGATGAACTTGGTCGCTTTGTCGAGCGATGCCTTATAGGCATTCAGGGTCTTGATATCGTCGGCCGACAGGTCGCTTTCCTTATCCTTCATCAGGAAGCGGATGGCTTCCGACGCGAGATACATGTCATTGCGCGTGTTGCCGACGAGATCGTTGGGCATCTTGGCCAGCGAGCCGTACTTGCCGATCTGCTCGGAGATATCCTTCACCAGCGCGGCCAGCGACGGGAAGGTTCCCTCGTTGATGGTGCGCGAGGTGACATAGGCCGTCACCGCCGGCCGCGGATTGCCATGCACATTGTAGCCGGCCGCTTTTTGGTTGATCACCGCGCTTGCCGCCTGCGAGGCCTGAGCGAAGACCTGCATTTGGCTTTCGGGCAGGGCGCGATTGAGCGCATAGGCCGTGGGCACCGTGCCAATCAAGATCAGCATGATGAGGCCCATGCCCTTCTGACCGTCGTTGGAGCCGTGGAAGAAGCTCACCAGCGTGCAGGTCAGGATCAGAATGCCGCGAATCCACCAGGGCGGCGGCTGATTGCCTTGGGGCTCGGCGTAGAGCGCCGGCACGCGGACGATGGCTTTGAGCAGCAGCAGCAACGCTGCAGCCATCGCAAAACCGAACAGCGGCGAGAGCAGCAACGCTTCACCGACCTCCTTGGCTTTCGTCCAGTCGACGCCCGAGGTTCCGTCGCGGCCGCGCATGATGGCGTTCATCACGCCCACGCCGATGATCGAGCCGATCAGGGTGTGCGAGCTCGATGCCGGCAAGCCGAAGGCCCAGGTGCCGAGATTCCACAGGATGGCGGCGATCAACAGCGCGAACACCATGGCAAATCCCGCGCTGCTGCCGACCTGGAGGATCAATTCCACGGGCAACAGCGAAATGATTCCGAAGGCGACCGCGCCCGAGGACGTGAGCACGCCGGCGAGATTGAACAAGCCCGACCACACGACGGCGAAATTCGCCGGCAGCGAGCGGGTGTAGATGACGGTCGCGACCGCGTTCGCGGTATCGTGGAAGCCGTTGACGAACTCAAAGCCGAGCGCGATCAGGAGCGCGACGAAGAGGAGGAGGAAAGGCGCCAAACTCGTGAGCTTGGTGCCGGTTGCGTCGACGTCGCTATAGATGCTGTAGGCCACGAACAGCAGCACCGCGGCAATGACGCCGCCGAAGATGATGCCGGTGATTGGATTGATAGCGCCCGTAAGGTCCGGTCCCTTACGAGCTGCCGGCTCGATCGAACCGGGTAAAGCGAGATCACTCATGATGCCCCTCGTTCCGACGGAAGGCGTTGAATCTGCTCAAGCTCTGTGACAGTCGAATGAAGAATTAGGCACTTTGCTGCGATGCGCCGTCACTGCCCATGCGGGCCCGCGCATTGTGGGCCTAAGTTGACAGCCGATAGCCCACGACAGCGCTTGGCCGAGGGCTTCCGGGGCGGAACGGAAGAATAAGCTCGCCCTGTCTACCTACCCCGGACGCTACCTATGCCGAACTAAGGCAGGGGCCACGCCCAGAGTGCAAGCCCAGACGTCCGACGCACGGCGCGGTGATGGTCGTGGAAGGCCGGATCGGTCCGATGGTGACAACCCCCGTCCCAGGCACAATTCGTGCCCCCTCATCTGAGGCTTTGCCGCAAACGGCCGATGCTCGAGCTTCGGTCGGTAGCGCACCGGGTCTATTGCAATATCGGCGTCTTAGGTCCTTGCCGCGAAAAGTCAAACCGCTCGCTCTTCCGGGGCTGAGCGGCACTGCGGCCTGCCGCATGGTTAATTTACTTTAACTCATTGGAGTTATGGCCCGTTTGGACTGCTCTCGGTATATTGGCGCAACACTCATGGTCAGGCTTGGTCAAGCTGAAAAAATGGTCGCGCTCACCTGAATGGTCCTTCTCAATAGAAACATCCTGCCGACAGGGGGACCGCGCTGCCGTCAAATTGATGAAGCCGATATCGAAGCCGTAGCGTCGGTCTTGGCGCATGGGTTTCCGGCCCATGATCGCGGATTCTGGCTAGACGCCTTCGCGCGGTTGACAAAGCACGAGCCGCCGCCAAGTTTTCCGAAATACGGCTATCTGTTGGAGAGCGATCGTGTCGTCGTCGGTGCGATCCTGCTCATTTGTTCGACCTTACCGGCGGACGGCGCCGTCACGACCCGTTGCAACCTTTCGAGTTGGTATGTCGAACCGCGCTTTCGGCCTTATGCGGCGATGCTGGTGTCGCAAGCACTGCGCGATAAGAACGTCACCTATATCAATATCTCGCCGGCGCCTCACACGCGGCCGATCATCGAAGCGCAAGGATTCTCGCGCTATTGCGAGGGCATCTTCTTTGCGGTGCCGCTGTTGAACGGACTATTCGATGCCGCCGAAGTTAAGATCCTAGAGCCGCATCGGCAGCCCGGCGTTGCATTCGATCCTTTCGAGCAGGAGTTGCTCCTTCAGCATAGGGCGTACGGCTGCATCAGCTTCTGGTGTGCGACATCAGAGCGCGCCTATGGTTTCGTGTTCCGACCAAGCTGGGCGAAATTTTTCATACCCAGCGCGCATTTGATTTACTGTGCCGACAGTGCCGACTTCGTCCGTTTCGCAGGACCGATCGGCCGACACCTCGCGCGGCACGGCCGGGTGCTCGTCGCCGTCGACGCGAATGGCCCGATTGCCGGGCTCATTGGCACGTTTCGCCGGGGCAAAATGCCGAAATATTTTAAAGGTCCGAAACGTCCGCGCCTCGGCGACATCGCCTATACGGAATATGCGATGTTGGGCGTCTGACGTTCGGTGTCTAAGGTTTTCCGGTCGGCGAAGACCCGCACGGCGTCGTCATGTTGGCGAAGCGACTATTAAAGCCTGTGCGACTTCCGAAGTTGGCAACGGCGCTTGAATTCCTTGCAGATTGGCAAGCGCACGCGCCAGGTCGAGGCGTTGATCGATGAATTTTCGCTTGCCGCGCGGCGTCGTTGCAATGTTGTCGACAACCTCGACCACTACGCGCATTTCGCCGGCGAGTTTGCGATTCAGAAGATCCCGATAGTTTGAGAAATCAGTCGCACCGCTGGACAGTGGGACAAGGCGGACGACGGCTTCGCCGGGCGTGTCCTGATAGAATTGATATTCCCGAATGCCGTAAGCGGTTCCCTGCAGATTGGAGATGATCCCCTTGATGGCGATAAGGATGCCGGACCGGCCCATGAGGTATTCGGTGCCGTGTTTGGGCGTAATGCCACGGACCGTCAAACGATAGCCATTTGTTGCATTCGGCCGCGCGACGAGCTCGGCGCTGTCGCCGGTGTCGTAGCGTATGAATGGCATTCCCGGGAACAGAAGACCGGTCGAAACAACTCGGCCGGAAGCGCCGGGTGTCACGACCGGGGCGTCATTCTCATCGAGAAGCTCGGTGTAGCCGTAAAGCGGATCGAACGCGAACACATCCGGATCATCGGGCAGTGCGGAGGCGAATGCCACCTTCTCGCTGAGGCCATAGAACGCCACGAGGGTTGCGCGGTCGAATGCCTGCCGGACGATGTCACACTGATCCGCACCAAAGCGCTCGGACGTCAGAAAAACGCCGCTGATCTGCGACAAGGGCGCGAGGCCAGCACGGACGAGAAACGCAGCAAAAATTGCAATCGCCGACGGATAGCCGTGGATGAAGCGGATGCCGCGGTCGACGATTTCGTCGTAGTAGCTCCGCATGGTTTCGTCGGTCAGGTGAAACACCGAGCAGCGCAATTCCGCAAGCGCCGGGTCGTACTGCATGTGCGTCTTGTCCGCGTTGCTCAATTCAACGCCTCGAAACACGCAACGCGGATCGCCGGCGCGAAATCCCGCCCGAGACCAGGCATCGTGAACGAACGCGTATTCGATCGGACTGCGGTTTCGGTCGAGATAGAATTTCACCGGCTTGCCGGACGAACCACCGGTCGAGCCGGTGTCGAGCTCCTCGGGCGGGCGCGTGCATATGTCGCGCGCCTGCGCGACCACCGATGCCGACGTCAGGATCGGAATGCAATTCCAGTTGGCGTCGTCGAGCACATGCTCCCGCTCAAATCCGGCGCCGAATATGTCTCCGAACAAGGCGCGGTAATAACGGCTATGTCGCACGGCCGTCGTGACAATGGCGAGGCGTGCGCGATCTTGATGCTCCCGAACAAGAGCAGGGTTGTTTCGCGCGGCATTCAAAAGCGCGCGCCATTCGCGATAGCTTGAGCCCCATTTCAGGTTTTCGGGGACGAAACGCAGAAATGAAGCGAGTGTCGACCGCGTCTGCGGAGGAAGACGAGAATAGGCGCCGCGGGCGACATCGAGAAATTGGTTCATGGACACACGGTTCCGCCGCGATGAGTTCGATCTCACGGCGGCCGCCAGCTACGTGCCAAATACGTTACAAATAAAGCCCGCGCATGCGCAGATCGCCATTAAGCTTAAGATGCGACGATGTGCTCGCTCATTTGCTCTGCGGCCGGCGATCACCCACGATTAAAACGAATGTAGCCGCACGGGCCCGGGACCAAGCCGACGCTTGGCGCTGACGCCGACGTCGCGACATTTTGGCTTGTCCAATACAAGAGGTGGCCAGTTGACAGCTTTGTCAGTTTGGCGTTTCGGCAGCGTGGCGGCTTTGCTGCGGCGTCGCGCATTTCAGTTGACCATCGTACTTCTGGCGCAGTTGCTCTCGACGCTGCCGCTGTTTGCCGCGACCCAAGACGTCGCCGCGACCAAAGATATTCCTTGCTTCCATCGCGGCGTCGCCATTCACAACATGATGAACTGGGCGGCGGTCGAACCTTCGGATCCCGGCCGATACGTGTTTCCGGTCTTCGTCGGCCCGACCTATGAAACGTCCGACGCGCTGTTGCGAAATGTCGCGGCGGCCGGCTTCGATTTCGTGCGGCTGACCATCGACCCGGGCCCGTTCCTGCAATTTACCGGCACAAAACGCGAGGCGCTCGACCAGCACCTGAAGGGGGTGGTCGAGCGATTGCTCAGGAGCGGCTTCTGCGTCCTCGTCGACTTCCACCCAACCAGTCAGGTTCCGAAGTACGCGCCTGAGAAGCTCGTTCAAGCGGAAGACGATCCGCTGTTCATCGCTTATGCGGGTGTGATCAAGCGAACTGCGCATCTTCTGGCGACGCTCCACACCAATCGCGTTGCGCTCGAGCTCATGAACGAGCCGCAATACGGTTGGGACCCTGCCACGACTCAACGCTGGCAGCGCCTCCTGGAACGCCTTCATCGGGAAGCAAGGGTGGAGGCGCCGGATCTGCTCTTAGTTCTCACCGGCGCGCGCGGCGGCGACATCAAGGGTTTGCTTGCTCTGAATCTCGAGCCGTTCGCGGGCAGCCGCGTGCTCTACAGCTTTCACTACTACGAGCCGCACGATTTCACGCATCAAGGCGTCAAATCGACGACGCCGAGCGCCTGGCCATGGCGCTACATAAGCGGCCTGCCGTATCCCGCGCAAAGCGCCGATCCGGATCGCGTCTGGCAAAAGATCCAACAAAATATTCTGAGCGACCCGAGCATTACCCTTCCCGACCAGCGGCGCCTCGCCGTCCAGCAAGTCCGCGAGCGCGTTTCAAGCTATATCGCGAGCGGCTTCAGTCGCAGACAGATCGCGAGCGATTTCGACTCGGTGCGCGCCTGGGCTGAGCTTCACGGCATCGGCCCGCATGCGATCCTGCTCGGCGAATTCAGCGTGACGCGGACATACGGCATGTATCGCGCCTCCGATCCGATCTCGCAGGAGGCTTGGATGCACGACGTGCGCAGCGAAGCGGAGCTCCATGGTTTCCGTTGGGCGCTGTGGGCGCTCACCGGTTATGGCGGAATGTCGCTGGTCGAAAGAGATGGGGGCGACAGGCTCGATCCGATCTCGCTGCGTGCGCTCGGTCTTAACCCCGGCCTCTAGAGTTGCGAATAACGTCGCGTCCGCCGTGAAAGGCGACGATCAGAAGCATGATCATCAGAATGTTTGGCGTTTTCGTCGACAGCGAATTGTTGCCGAAGGCAATGACGAAAAACGCCGCGGTCCCGATGAAGACGCAGCGGCCGGCGCCCGAAAGCAACACCATGAGCGTGCGCGCCAGAAATAGCAGAAAAACGACCGTGCCGATGAGTCCGAACTGAAAGACGAACATCACCAACGAGCTTTCGATAAATTCCAGATCGAAATGATAACGCGCCAGGCGCCGAATGTTGCCGATGTCGGTGCCGAACAAGATTTCCTTCCAACTGACCAGTTCGAAAAGCCGGTAAATATTCACCCGCGCCAAGGCGCTTTCGTCGATCAAGCCGTTCTGAAAACGCTCGAACAAGCCGAGAGAGGGTAACACGATCAACGCCGTCGGAATGGCGAGAGCGACGGCGAGTAGCAAAATCGCTTTCATGCGAAAACGCGCTTGCGGCGACGTCGAAGGCCAGTCATGGAGCGCGATCGCAGAGAGCGCGCTCGCGGCGGCGACAATCGAAGCGACCCGGGCGCCCGAGGCGAACGCGCCGAGCAGCATGATCATGATGGCGAGGGCTTTGGCGGCACCGCTCCAGCGCGACGCGGCGACGAAACTGATGCCGACCGCGCTGAACAGGCCGAGCACCAAAGGATGTTCGGTGAGCCCCGTGGGGCGAAACGACAGTTCCTCAAACGGGTAGGGCAGGAAGCGCACGTGCAACGCGAATTCGACCAATGCGACGCAGGCGCTCGCGGCGATGAAAATGAGCAGGCTTGAGCCGAGCCATTCCCGCCACGCCTGCGGGAAGAACAGCATCAACGCTGCGCTGGCGCAGGCGGCGAGATAGGAATCGACGAGATAGCCGATCGAGCCGCTGTGCCCCATCAGCACGGCGAAGATCGAGATTGCGGCCATGACGGCCACGAACGTCATCAGGCTGCGCAGCGCCTTGAGCTCCCACGTCCCGAGCTCGATGCGCGTCGACAGCAGCGTGGCGATCAGGACGGCCAAGATCCCGTAAGTGCTCGGATGAATCTTGGCGACGATGAAGCCGCCATCCGCGGAATAGTTGACGATCTTATCGAGAAGATTGGCGTTAAGAACGAAGCGCAACAAAACGAGCGCCCAAAACAACGCAAACCAGTAACGCAGCACGGCGCGGCTGTCATAGGCCCATTCGGTGACCGGATAAGCGCTTCTAGCTCGCATGACGTTCAAGGATCGCGCTGACAAGGGTCGCCCAGAGTTGACCTTTGCATCTTAGTGCGCAGGGTCTCTGGTGTCCCGCGCGCGCTCGATCTGCCACCAACTGAAAACTTGCGTCGAAAATCTCTCGTCGTGATTAACAGTCGATTAACCACTCCCGGCGCCATCGATCAACAAAGAGGGAGCGTTGCTTGCCGCCGCTGGTCCATTCCGAATATATGTAAAATGAGCAGAAAAAGCGAACTCGTTACTAACAAAACTACGTCAGGGCCCGCGTCATTCGGCTGCCAGAGTCCAGGTCGACCAGGCAGCTTGGCGTGTTCATCTCGCAGCGCTCCAATCGAGATCGGAGCACGGACCGTGCCTTATCGGGCACTTGGTCTGAAATGAAGTAGAGCGAGCAGTATGAGCAGCGTAACAGGCATCCCACTCCCAGCAATGTTTGAACATTTGAGTTCTGCCGTCTACTGGCCGCTACCCTTAGCACTTTGGCCAATACCGATGGCGATTCCGTTTTGGCTGATATTTCTGTGGGCGCGGACGCGCGAACGACAAATTCTTTCGCGCTCGCAACCCTTGAACGATGCTGCTGCGGGTCTCGACAAAGGGTCCTGGCCGCTCATCAACCATGGCTGGAGGCTGGTTCGGCTTTCGGCAGTTGTGGTGGCGTTTCTCACGCCTCCGTTGGCGGCAGGGGCCACGCGCAACGCTCTGTTCCTCTTCAGCCTGGCATTGATGGTATCCGGAGCTTTGTTGCGGCAACATTGCCTCAAGATGCTCGGAGATCACTTCACCTACGACGTGAGGGTCTCGGAGAAGAGTCAGATCATCAAGCGCGGAATTTACCGGTGGGTGCGTCACCCGTCTTACACCGGCGGCATGTTGTTCAATCTCGGCCTCGGGCTGGCGCTGACGAACTGGAACAGCATCGCATTCATGGTCGTCGGGATGATCGTCATGTACGTGTATCGGGTGCATGTGGAAGAGCAGGCCCTTCTGCAAATTCACCGCGGCGATTACCGCGAATATATGCAGCACACCAAAAGATTCGTGCCGTTTCTCTTTTGAGTAAGCCTGGGCGAAAAGCGGCAACGTAACGGATGTATTGCACCGGCCCATGGCCGCTCTTGGCGGCTCGCGGTCAGCCTGGGCGGAGTAACTTGGCATTGAGGCGCTAGAAATCGAAAATGGCAGGAAATCAAACACCCTTGCGGGTATTCATCGCCACACCGAACGGCCTCGGCGGGCGCGGCGGCATTGATCGCATGAACGACATGCTGATCGAAGTGATGTCGGCTTCGCCGGAAATGAACGTCGCCGTCGAACGGTTGGTCACCCGCGGCAATGGCAGCATCGTTTTTGCGCCGCCGATTGTGCTCGGCCTTGCGCTGTTCCGGCTTTGGCGTGCGGCACGGCGGCGTGAGGTGGATGTGTTGCACATCTGTCTTTCGCTGAAAGGCAGCGCGTACCGAAAGATCATTGTCGCATCGTTCGCGCGATATTGCGGCGTGCCATACGTTGTTCATCTTCACGGCGGCGGCTTCGAATTTTTTTGGCTCACTGCCGGGACACGATTGCGGCGAGCGGTCGATCGCATGTTCGTCGAAAGCGACAAGATCGTCGTGCTCGGCCGGTACTGGATCGATGTTGTTGCGGGCTGGCTCCCGCAGACACGCGACAAGATCGAGGTGTTTCCCAACGCCACCTACAGCTCGACGGGTGAAAACGAGCCCGCCGGCGACCGGCGCGTCCGTCTGACATTCCTTGGCGAGCTCGGCCGGAGAAAAGGCACGCCTCAACTCATGGAGGCGCTTGGGCGTCTGGCTGACCGCGACGACTGGACGGCGACGATCGCCGGCAACGGCGATGTTGAGGAGACGCGCACTTCCGCACGGAGATTGGCGATCGCCGAACGGGTCAACATACCGGGATGGCTCGATTCCGATGCGACCGCTCAGGTTCTGCGCCGGAGTGATGTTCTGGTGCTGCCGACCTTCATCGAAAATCTTCCGATGATCATTCTCGAAGGCTTTGCGTGTGGCGTTCCGGTGATCACCACGCCGGTCGCCGCGATCACCGAGGTAGTCGAGCATGAGCGCAATGGCCTGCTTGTCCCGGTCGGCGACATCGAAGCGCTGGCAGAGGCGCTGCGCCGATTGATCGACGATCCGGATCTGCGCCTGCGTCTCGGCCGTACGGCGCGCGACGATCATACGCGGGCTTACGACATTAGAGGTTATGCCGCGCGGCTGGTGAATCTATGGCGCGACGTGGCCGCCAGTCGAAAGCGGCCGCTGTCAGAGTCACAAGGGGCTACAAGATACCGCGGCCTGGAAGGTACGGTCCAAGCCGCTCCCAAGGCATGACATCGCCTTGCGCTCCCGCGGGCGACTCGGGCCTAAACCGCGGATCGTTCTGACATCGATGGCCTGAAGCTCACCGATGTCGTCGAAGTGGTGGAGGCCGTCAAAGCCTAAGTCGTACGGCGGCCTGACGCGGGCGATTTCCCTCTCCTGAAAACGGGATGGCGAAAGCTCGGTGATCTCGTGCCAAACGATGCCCGAACCATACGCTCGCTCGCAATCCTGGGCCGGACGAAACAGCCGACTGCCACGGCGCACGATCCGCCCGGCGGGACGCGCCGAGCGGCAATCGGATTTCACGGGGTTCTCCGGATGCGGCCGCCAAGGTCCGGCAAGCTTGTCACTGTAAAAAATGAAAAGCTCGTCCTGATCGGTCGTCCCGTGCTGCGCCATGCTTGCAAACAGCCACCAGCGGTCTTGATGGAAGACCGGCGTCGCATCCGCCAATGCCAAGCCTTCGATCAGTACGCTCTCAAGCTGCCATTTCCACGGAAACGCCACCGCACGATAGAGCTCGAGCGCACTATTCCCCACGGTTTCCGGAAGCATGAAGATCTCTTCGCCTTCCGCGAAAACCAAGGGATACGACAAATGATATGCGCTCCAGAATCGAAACCGGAGCACTGGCAAGTCGGTCGCCGACGACTTCAGCGGCCGAGATCACCGCCTTTTTCGTCGCATCGCTGTAATCCTCCACGAACAAGAACGTCTTGCCCGACCGGGCGTATAGAAACGGGTCTGCATAAAACCGCTGCCGCTCGCTTTCGACCGGCACGAACGGACCGGATGCATTGCGGAGTGCAACGGACCATTGCGGCACCGGCATGAAGCGGCCGACCAGCACGTTCGCCATTTTCTGGGCGACGAAGCGGCCAATAAAAGCTGGCAACCCCTGCGACGTCGCCGGCGACACTGCCGACTGGATGGCGGGTCGTTCGCGCTGGCTCCGGAGCGCCCTTTCGACGAGCGAAATGCAACGTCCGAAAGCGAGCTGCAAACCGCGGGTTAGGCGAAATTTGTCGTCGATCGCCGGCAATGACTCGGCGAGTATCCCGTCCGTACCTTGCTTGGTTACCGTGAGATCTGGGGTTTGCCGCCCAAGCAGTCGATCGACCAGTACCATGCTGTCTGTCGAGCCGTCATAACGGATGGCAAGGGCGTTGTGTCGCGGCTGCGGTCGCTCGGATAGATCGATGACAACGTCGAACTTAGTATCCTCGATCTCATGCGAAGGCGAGAAGTCTTTGCCGGCGAAATCCGATGAGGCGCTGCGCTGCTCACGGTAGAGAAGACGCTCGACGCTCAGCCAAGCACGTATCGGTGATGGGTAAGGCGGCATACCATCATCAATGAACACCTCGACGTCGTGCGTTCCGGAAATGCTCTCCGCCAAGCTTTTGTGCCAAGTTCCAAGCCGGCGTTGTGGAAGAATGAGAGCAACCTGCACTTGCTTTGTTCCTTTCAGTGTGACCAGCGTTTGGGTCCGATTGTGGCCGAGAATTGTGAAAAACTCCCATCCTGAAAAGCGCGCCGCTGGGCATTTAACTAGCCCCTGGGTTGCGAAAAAGGCGGAACGAGCAAATGACGGTAAACTTCTCCAGCCTCCGAGTGCGTTAGCGTTAATTGCTCGTTGCCGATGTCAATCCCCCGCGGAATTCTCCATAACCGACCAAAAACGAGCTGCCGCTTCAAATCTGGGACCGTTTCGCGGGCGCGAAGCCGGTTCTGAACGGGTCAATGAGCGTGTTTGTTGGTACCAAACGACAAGGCCGCACTGAGCTGGCCTCTGCTGCAGGCGATAAAATGCGCATGCCCGGCCGCAGACGCATCGCGATTTATGTCCCGGCGTTGATCGGCGGTGGCGCCGAACGGGTCGCCGCTCTGCTCGCGTCGGCGCTGAGCGCCGCCGGGCATCACGTTACCCTGGTCGTCGATTTCGAAGCGCCGCACAACGAGAGCTTTGTCGATGCCGGTGTCGAGCGCGTAACGCTTGCCGGGGCGCACGGCAGCGATGTCCTGCGACTGGCCGATTTCCTTAAAGAACGTCAGCCGGAAATCGCGCTTGCAATCGGTGCCGCGACCAACATCAAACTCGTCGCCGCCCACATGATCGCAAAATTGACGGGCCGTACATCGACGCGAATTGTTTTGTCCTATCACGGGCCATCGTCACACGGCAGCGGCCGGCTCGGATGGGCGGGCTACCTTCTGGCATCATTGCTGACGCGCTACGCCTCGCGAACAATCTGCGTGTCCGACGACCTCGTTCGTCATATCGTGCAGGATTGGCGCGGTGCACGTGAACGAATCGTACGAATCTACAATCCGATAGCGGTCGATCGCGCCAAACCTGTCGCCGATGAAAAGGCGCTGGCGGCGCGCCCGGCGATTGTGATCGCTGTCGGACGTCTCGTCGCCCAAAAGGATTACGACACCCTGATCAAGGCGATAGCGCTTCTGCCGCGCACCGATGTGCGGCTGGCCATCTACGGCGAGGGCCCCGAATTGCCGGCGCTCAAGCAGCTCGCGGAGCGCCTCGGCGTTTTGAGCCGCATCGACTGGTGTGGCTATGTCAGCGACCCATGGAACGCCTATGCGGCCGCGCGCTGCTTCGTCCTGTCGTCGCACAATGAGGCCTTCGGCAATGTTGTCGTCGAGGCGCTCGCATCCGGGCTTCCGGTGGTGTCGACCGCGTGCGGCGGACCCACGGAGATTCTTGATGACGGCCGGTTCGGAACGCTTGTTCCGATCGGCGATTCTGTCGCTTTGAGCGCCGCCATTGCGCACGCGCTAGATCAGCCCGGCGATCCCGGGCCGCGCCTGGCGCGCGCACGCGATTTCACGGCGCCGACAATTACAGCGCACTACGTGACGCTATTTGAAAATATTCTGTCCGCCTGAGAGCGCTTTCGCAAAGGTACCCAGGGCGTTTCGATCATTCGCCACAAAGAAAAGCCGAATAGCGTCAAAAGCGCAGCGTAGATGGTGCAGAAGACGATCGCCCCGGCGATCAGAGTCCCGACGGCGCCCCATGCGAAGTGATGGATCAGCCACCACGTCGCCGATGTGGCGATCAGCGCGCTCAACGCCGCCTTGGCGAGATTGCCCCAGGGAATCGCGAAAGACAGAACGCGGAACGAAAAGATCGCACTGACCAACGTGGCCACCGTCGCCACCACGATGTAGTTGATCGCGGCACCGAATATGCCGTGGCTGCGGACCAGAAAAATGCCGAGTCCAATACTGATGAGAACCGGCGGCAACATAGTGAAGAGATGCGGCCAGTTCTGCTGCGTCACATGTAGCCCGTTGTCGAAGATGAATTGTTTCATGGAGAGGATGAAAGTCGCCATCGCGATCCAGGGAATCAGGATGACCACGTCGGCGCGGTAGTCGGGCGGGAACAATAGCGTCGCCAGCGGCTCGGCGAGCAGCGCCAAACCGGCCACGATGCCTAAGCCGAGCGTTGCGATGGTGACCATCAGACCGCTCTGAATGGGACCTGCTTTGCGTGATCCGTCGATGGCGTAGGCCCGCACCAGCAGCGGAAATGTAAACGCATTCAGCGCGCCGACGAAAAGCTCGACAGGCTGTCGTGCGATCGAGTAGGCGGCGACATAGACGCCGACGGCGGCCGGCCCGAGAAAGTAGTTGAGCACGAACCGGTCAGACCAGCCGATCGCGTAGGCTAGGCAATTCGCCAACAGGAAAGGTACGCCAAAAGCCAGCGCCGCGAGATATCCGCCGCGCGGAAGGACGAGGTGCACCCGCAGGCGACTGGCCGCCAGGAGTCCCAGTACCGCGCATGTTCCAGTCGCAAGCGAAAGCGCCAGCGACGCCGGAAGGAATGAATTGGGGTAGATGACGGCGGCGATGATCGTCAATGTGACGATAAGGAGCGCTCGTCCGGTTTCGATCGCCGCATAGGGAATATGACTGCGCGAGAGCTGGGCGAACGTCAGTGTCGTCCGCAGCAGCGCGAACGCGGCGATATAGACCGCGACCGCCAGCATCATCCCGCCCATGCGGCCGGCGCTGATGAACGGCGCAACGAGCATCGACGTCGCCAGGGCCGCGGCCGTGCCGGCCGCGCTCAGCACCAGCGCCCGGCCGAGCTGCCGTGGCCGCATTTTGCGAGCGCCTGCCTCTGTGCGCAGAAGATAGACGCGGACCCAGTTGCTCGATCCCATTTCGAGCATCTCGCCGACCGTGACGACGAGCGCAAACAGACCATATTCCGCGGTCGGCAGGAGGCGCGTCAGAACAATGAGAACGACCAGCATGGCCGCGCGGGAGGCGATATTGGCGAGGAAATACAGCGGGTAAACGCCGCGCGCATGCTCGTGGTCCGACCGAGCGTGCTGATCCTGGTTCGGATAGCCGCGGCCCGCCGCCGCAGGCTCGCACGAGGCTGCAACCGCGCTTCTCTGCCGGCCGGAGGACCAGGCAAAATTCATGAGCGCGTTACTCCGAAATCACTCGGGCATGCCGCGCGCCTGTGGTGAGTTGCACCAGCAATTCGCGGGCGAGCAACACAGCGAAGATCAGATTGGTGCGGAGATATCTTGTGGCGAGCCGGCGCGGCTCCTGCATCATGCGATAGGCCCATTCGAGGCCGAGGCTTTGCACAAGCGCCGGCGCGCGCTTCACGTGGCCGGCCACGACATCGAGCGTGCCGCCGACCCCCATGACGAATGGCACGCCGAGACTGTCGCGGTGCCGAGCCATGAAGCGCTCTTTGCGCGGCGTCGGCATGGCGATGAACAGGCAATGAGCGCCACTGGCGCGAATAAGGTCACAGACGGACTTTTCCTGTTCGGGCTTGAAATAACCGTGATGACTGCCGGCGAGAACCAGGTTCGGATATCGCTCCGCCAATTTCAGTCTGGCCGACGCCAGCACCTCGGGGGTAGCCCCGAGCAGGTAGGGGCGAAGACCGCGAGCCGCGCACTCCGCTATCAAGCTTTCGAACAGATCGGCGCCTGCGACGCGTTGGGAAACGCGATGGCCAAGCAGCCGCAAGGCGTAAACGATGCCCATGCCGTCCACGCCTACAATATCGCTCGCGCGGACGTCGCGATCGAGTTCGGCATCGGTGCGCGCATTGACGAGCTTGGCAACGTTGAGGGCAACGTGCTGGCAGCGCTGGCCGTTGGCGATCGCCGCCAGGATGCGCTCAATCGTCTCGTCGTACGACAAGATGTCGACCGGAAGGCCAAACAACGTGACACGCATCGCGTCTGCTCTGGAATGACTGTTACGCCGCGTGCTCGACCGGATCGTCCAATCCAGCCAACAGCCCAACGGTGTCGACGACAATCTTTGACGCCACCGCGCCGCGGTCGAGTGAGCGGAATTTGTTGTGTCCGACAAGAATGCCGATGATGTCGGCCCGCTTGACCGCCGTTGTCAGGTCGGTGAGTTGGACGCCTGGATAATTGGCCAGCTGTTCCGGCAATTCGTTCAGATGCGGTTCGACAGCCAGCACCGTGCCGATACGCCGCGACGCTATCTTGCGCGCGATCTCGAGCGCCGGGCTCTCGCGCAGATCGTCGACATTCGGCTTGTAAGAAAGTCCGAGAAGCCCGATGACCGGCTGCCGAAAGCGCTTGGCAAGCTTGATGATGCGGTCAGCAACAAAATGCGGCTTGCCGTCGTTGACTTCGCGCGCCGCCTTGATCAACGGCGTCCGGTCGGGTGCCGCCTGGTGGATGAACCACGGGTCGATCGGAATGCAATGCCCGCCGACGCCGGGGCCGGGCGAGAGGATGTTCACCCGCGGATGCAGATTCGCGATTTTGATGACCGACCAAACATCGAGGCCGAGCGTATCGCAGACCAGCGACAGCTCGTTGGCGAAAGCCACATTGACGTCGCGAAATGCATTCTCGACTAGTTTCGACAGCTCGGCGACGCGGGCGGTCGTCAGCCGCATCGGTCCGACGGCAAAAGATGCATACATTTCCTTCGCGCGCACGGCGCTCCGCCGGTCGAGGCCGCCGAGGACGCGCGCATTGTCGGTGAGCTCGCGCAGCGTGCGGCCGGGCAGGATCCGCTCCGGGCAATAGGCGATAAGAATATCGGATTGCTCGGGGTGCGTATCCGGGAAGGTGAATTCCGGGCGCAGCTTGCGCAGCAGCGCCGCCGCGCGCTCGGTCGTCCCCACCGGCGAGATCGACTCGATGACGATCAGATCGCCGCGCTTGAGCACCGCGGCGATCGATTTGAGCGCGGCTTCCACCGCGGAAATGTCTGCCTTGTGATCGTGGGTGATCGGCGTCGGCACCGCAACGACAAAAGCGTCCGCCGTCTCGGGCGTCGTGACGGCGCGAAGCTTGCCGGATTTTACCGCCGCACCGAGCACCATATCGAGGTCGGGCTCGACGATATGAGCGCGGCCTGAATTGATACGGTCAACCGCTTCGCGGTTGATGTCGACGCCTACGACGTCAAAGCCTCGAGCGGCAAATGTCGCCGCCGTTGGGAGGCCGACATAGCCGAGGCCGACGATGCAGACGGATTGAATTTTTGTTTGCTGCATATCAACAAGTCCTTCACAATGCGTTCGCTGGCGTGGCCATCGCCGAAAGGATTCGCTCCAATTGCCATGGCCGCATAGGAGTCTTTGCGATCGAGCATCTCGTCGACCGCGGCTACGATCGTGGCGACGTGCGTGCCCACCAACCGCGCCACGCCGGCCTCGACCGCTTCGATGCGCTCGCTGGTGTCGCGCATTACCAGAACGGGCTTGCTCAGTGACGGGGCTTCCTCCTGCACGCCGCCTGAATCGGTCAAAATGAGATGGCAGCGCGTCATCAGGTAGACGAAGCTTTGATAATCGAGCGGCTCGATCAATTTGATGTTGTCGAATCCCGAGAGCCGTTCGGTCACAGGGCCGCGCACGTTCGGATTGAGATGAACCGGATAAACGATTTCGACGTCGCCGCGGCGCGCGATCTTGCCCAGGGCGTCGCAGATGCGGGCGAAACCGGCACCGAAGCTTTCGCGCCGGTGTCCGGTGACGAGCACGATGCGCTTTTGCGGATCGAGCCAGGAAAAGGTCTGATCAAGACGTTGCCTTAACGGGCCCGGCGCGGTCAGCGCGCTGGCAACCTGCAGCAAGGCGTCGATGACGGTATTGCCCGTCAGAACAATGCTTCCGGTCGGGCAACCCTCCTCCAGCAACGCATCGCGCGCGCGCGAGGTCGGCGCATAGTGGCGAGATGCCACAACGGCCGTGAGTCGGCGGTTCGCCTCTTCCGGCCACGGACTTTTCAGGTCGCCAGTGCGCAGGCCGGCTTCGACATGGCCGACCGCGACGCCAGAATAGAATGAGGCAACCGCGGCGGCCGTGCTCGACGCAGTGTCGCCCTGGACCAACACATAGTCGGGTTGAAACTGGGTGAGGATCGGTCCCAGACCGCTCAGGACGCGCGCAAAGACATCGCCCAGCGCCTGTCCGGGTTGCATGATGTTGAGATCGTAGTCGGCCTTCAGCGCAAACGTAGCCATCACCTGATCGAGCATCTCGCGGTGCTGAGCGGTGACACAGACGCGCGACAGGACTTCTTTTTGCTGAGCGAGTGCGCGGACGACCGGTGCCATCTTGATGGCTTCCGGACGCGTACCGAATACTGAGAGAACTCGCATTATATTTTGAATTCCACTACTTCTTGTCTAGTTTTAAGATCTCTCGAATACGTGCGTTGAGAACAGCTTCGACTTGAGAGGTGCTAAAGCACAGGCAGGAGCGGGGGGTCGTTAAAATATTGCGTTAAGATCTTCTTAAAATTCATTTTTGATTAACGTTTTGATTGATAACCTTAATTTGCGGTAACCATGAAAATGCCGATCTAAACCACGCATATATTTACCCATGCAGGTATGGCCCAAATCCGCAGGATTGCCGCCGCGTGCAGCGGGTTGCGAATGACGAGGCCCGCTACGGTGCTTCGCCGCGCTCGATGGTACGCGGCGCGGCTGGCGGCCATGCCGCCGGTGGAAATTCCGCATCGCATCGCCGAGGCAAGGCGGCGCATGGCTTGGCGCCGGAAGACGTCAGGGTGGCAAGCGTTCGAGAGCATCGGCAATGGCAAGATCGCTGATCTCGCTGCGCTACGCGGACGATTGGCGCAATTCACCACTATCGAAGCCGGGCAGGCTGTATGCGAAAGCGCTCGGCTGATTTGCGATGGGCGTTTGAGCTTTCTGGGCGAAGATTGGCCGCCCATTGGGTCCGTGGGGGACGAGCCGCTTCGGATTCCGCCGACGTTTTGGTTCTACGACCCGATCACCGGGAAATCCTGGCCGGATGCGGCGACGTCGAGTTTCGACGTTAACGTGCGCGCGACCGGCACGGACACGGGCGAAGTAGATATGGGCGACGTCAAATATGTCTGGGAGCCGAACCGTCTCCAGATGCTGCATCCGCTCGCAGCCGCTATCGCCGGAACACAGGACCAGAACGCTCGTCAGGTCGCCTTCGCCATTGTCTCGAGTTGGGCGGCGGCGAATTCGCCGTATCGGGGCGTGAATTGGAAATCGGGTATCGAACTTGCGCTGCGGCTCGTCAGCCTCACGTTACTTGTGGCGGCGGCCGGGCCGGCAACACTGAGCCCCGAGCAGCGCGCGATGCTCCGCGCCATTGTCGTCGCGCACGCACGATACCTCGCGGCGTTTCCCTCGCTTTATTCGTCAGCCAACAACCATCGGATCGCCGAAGGACTCGGTCTGTTCCTTGCCGGCGCTTTGCTGCCGGATTTGAGCGAAGCGCGCGCTTGGCTCGACGAGGGCCGTCACATCATTGAAACGGAAGCGAAACGCCAGATTCTTTCGGACGGCGTCGGCGCCGAGCAATCTCCAACCTATCAAGCTTTCAGTATGGAGATGATTGCGCTCGCGGCGCAACTCGCAAACGATCTGGGCATGCCGCTCGATCCGAAGGTGATCGAGCGGCTTGTTCGCGGCGCCGAGTTTCTCTCGTGGCTCAGCGACGAGAATGGCTTCGTGCCGGCGATCGGCGACGATGATGAAGGCCGCGTCATCGCTAGGCCGCCGGATCGCGAGCCGCGCTATGTCGCCTCAGTCATTGCGGCAGTCGCGGGGCTCACCAAGCACAAGGTTCTTTCTATTCCGGCACGCGATCCGCATTTGCGTGACGTCATTTTCGATAGCCCGCACCGGTCATCGGTCCATCACCGCGGATTGCGGATCTTCGAGCAGGGTGGGGTTTCCGTTGCCAACGAAACTCTTTTCGGTCGCAGCGTCCATCTCGTGTTCGATCATGGCCCACTTGGCTTACTGCCGCTTGCCGCGCATGGCCATGCCGATGCGCTCGCAATCTGGCTCACGATCGACGGCGAGCCGGTATTCATCGATGCCGGCACGTATCGTTATTTCTCCGGCGGCGAGACCCGATCTGCGCTGCGCGAAGGCTTGGCTCACAATTCGCTCGTGATCGACCGAGTGACACCCAGCCGCGCCGCAACGGCCTTCAGTTGGAAGACAAGCGCGAGCGCGCGTTTGATTGAAGCCACGCACGGGCCGGCATGGTCGGTGGCGGGCGAGCACGATGGCTATCGCAAAGGCTTCGGCGTTCGTCATGTCCGGCGCATCAGGCGCGTGGAGACAGGCTTCTTGATCGACGACCGGCTGGTCGATAACACGCGGCCCTTGCCCGTTGCGCTGCGGTTGCTTTGCGACCCCAGGGTTTCGATTGCGCTGGACGGCGGCGATGTCGTAGTCAGCGGGCGGCGCGGTGTTTTGTGCCGAGTTGCGCCACCGCGGGGCTTCGTCGCCGAGATCGCGGAGACCGTACACTCTCGGCGATTTGGCCACCTCGCAGCGACCTGCCAAATCATCCTCGCGGGGGAGCTCGCCGACGACACCGCGACGACCCGCGTCGCCATCGCCGGTCAGGCAAAGACATCGGCGCATTTCGGCGACGGTGAGGTCATCGCGTCCCGCGTGCAAAGTGACATGAGGGAGAAGGCATGGCACTGACCGGACCTTCGCCCGCGCGACCGGTCGATGAGCAGAAACCAGCTCCGGCCGCAGTCATCGATCTGCGCGACATCTTCGTCATCTTAAAACGGCAAGCCAAGTGGGTTTTCTGGTCGGCCCTGATTTGCACGCTCATAGGGACGATCGTCGCTTTCGCGCTGCCGACGCGCTACACGGCAACGGCGCAAATCTTGCTCGACGTCCATGGCCTGCAAGTAATGCAAGGCGATCTGACCCCGCGCGTGGACCGGGCAAGCGACGCGCTCCTCGCGGATGCCGAAAGCCAGTTGCAAGTCGTTTCCTCCGGCAGCGTGCTGATGTCGGTCGTCGAACGTGAAAAGCTGCAGGACGATCCGGAATTCGGCGCGGCTCCGCCCGGCTTGTTGTCGTTACTCTTCGGCAGTTCGGGGCAAGAAGACCGCGTCCTGAAAGCGACGCGTATTTTGCAAACCCGGATGAGCACGCGGCGGCCCGACAAATCCTTCGTGATCGACATCTCGGTGTCGTCGAAAGACCCGGCAAAGGCCGCGCGCCTCGCCAATGCCATCGCGACTGTCTACCTCGATCGGGAACTCGAAGCGAGGACCGAGGCAAGCAAGCGGACCACCGGCACTCTGCAATCGCGCCTGGCCGAGCTGAGGGAACGCGCGGCACGCAGCGCACGCCGCGTCGAGGATTTCAAAGAGCAGAATAAAATCGTGGGCGCGAGCGGCGAACTGGTCACCGAGCAGCAGCTCAGCACGCTGAACAAACAGCTGATGCAAGCGCGGGCCGCCACCGCTGAAAGACGCGCCCGCTACGAAGATGTTCGTCGCCTGCAGCGCGGCTCCAGCGAACCTGACTCGATCGCCGAGGCGATCGAGTCCCCGACGATCACCGCGCTGCGCAGCCAGTATGCCGAGGCCAAGCAAGCCGAAGCGAACAAAACCGCGATTCTCGGACCACGGCATCCCCAGGTCATTGCCGCCGCCGCGCAGGTGGCACAGAGCCGGCGCCGAATCGACGAAGAATTGTCGCGCATCGCGGAAACGGCTCTTAGCGACTACAACCGGGCGCGCGCCAGTGAAGAAGAAATCGATCGTTCGGTCGACACTCTCAAGGGCGATGTGACGAAAACGAATCAGCAACAGGTTCGATTGCGCGAACTCGAAAGCGAAGCCGAATCCGATCGCGCGGTCTACATCGCGTTCCTTAATCGCGCCAAGGAAGTCGGCGAGCAGCAAGACCTCAACGACACCAATTCACGCATCATCACGCGCGCCGTGCCACCGACGGCAAAAAGCAGTCCGCCCCGCACGCTGATTGTCGCTGGCTCTTTCATGCTGGGGCTCATTGGCGGCGGTATGATCGGATTGCTCCGCGAGCAGTTTAACTCGACCATTATTTCCGCGCGGGAGCTTGCGACCGATTTCAGGATGCGGGTGCTGGCGGAGCTGTCGGACTACGCCGACGCGCCCTCGCCGGTTTTTGGATCAGAATCACCACAGGCGGCGGCGATGCACCGCCTGCTGGGTGTCCTGCGGTCGCGCAGCACCGCGACAGGCGCCGACGTGACCCTTGTTACTTCCCCGCCCGGCAGTCCCGACATCCGGTCGATCATCGCGCTCAATCTTGCGGTCTGCGCTGGCGAAGAGGGTGCGCACGTGCTTCTGGTGATCAGCGATTCCCACCAGCAAGGCGCGACGCGGCCGGTTGCTGGCCGCGAGTCCGAGCATCGCAGGCACACGAATTTTGCCGATCGTATCGTCCAGACGCCATGGCATGGCGTCGAATTCCTGCGGCTTCCACCGGCTGGGGGTTACGACCGGCAGATGCTCGAGCGGCTACGCGATGTGATTGCGGATATGGCCGACGAGTTCGATTTGATCGTGATCGACGACGGCCTGTCTTCGACTGAATTGGTTCTGCTCGGCTCCCCGCGCTTTTTGGACAACGTCATTATGGTCGTGGAAAGCGGCCATACACGGCGCGACCAGCTGCAAGAAGGTCTCGAAGCGCTCAAACAGAGCCGGGCCAAGCTCACCGGCGCCGTTCTCGCCGCGTAGCGGGGGGCGGCTCTGCCGCGCCAAACCCGGCTATCGGCGCAGCAAGCGGTAGATCACGCCGGCGCTCACCAGCAGCGCCAAAATCGGTATCCAGATCAGGATCGCTCCCACCACCGCCAGGAGGATCACGGCGGCCACGAAGCCAATGATCAACATCAGCATGGCGAGGCCAAAAGGACCGATTTTGGCCATGTAGAGCCGGTGGGTTGCGCCTCCGCTCGGCGCGTAGGGCTCCCAAACGTCGTACTGCCAGCCGGGCTCGCGCCGGCCATGCGCGGGAGGAATGATTTCCGGTTCCAGTCGTGGACGTTCCGGCCGATCTGAATAGTGCGCCATGGTGAACCGCTTTTGGCAAACTGCCTTCACAGAGGAGCAGGGTAGAGCGAAACGCAGGCTATTTAATGGTTGCGCGCACCATTACCAAGTGGCGCCTTGTCGCTGTCCTAGCCGAGGGTCCGAGGATGGTGGTCGTGCAGGAATTTCGCCAATTGCTCCCGCAGGCTTTCGTCGCGCTCGCTTTTGTGACCGAGGACAACGGCACGTTCAAATAGGGATTCCTGGAACGTTTGGGGCAGATGGCTCCAGAGGTCGAGCGCCGCGGCGCCAAGAGCAAGGAAATAGCGGTCGTTACTGTTGGACGCTTCAGATGCTGCGCTCATGATCGTTGCTCGCTCAACGGCGCCGGCTGGCGCCTGCTCCCTAGGATAACCGCCGAAGCTGAATGAACCAGCAAAATCCCGGTTCCGCCCGTTTGGGCTTCGCGCATTGATGACGGAACGGCAACATTGTGGCCCATGTCCAAGGAGCCCGATGTCCGTTGCCGATGTCCGTGTTGCTGATGTCCATTGTAGCAGGATGGCCCTGACGGCAGATAGCCATGACGACGGATCGTGCGCGTGCTAGCGTCATGCCGTCATGATTTATGGCAAGTTCGCCTTGATACGCGGCGTTATCATGGCCGTGATCGCGGTCGTTTTGTGCAGCGGTGGCGCCGCCGCACAAGAGGCGCCAGCGTCGGCTGACGCTTTGACTGCCATGATCGGCAACTGGGAATTTTCCAACGCCGATCGCGACAAGGTTTGCCGCTTTGTATTCCGGCCCGATACCGCGCCCGGCGGATACAAGGTCGACATCGACAGAAATTGCGCAACGCTCTTTCCGTCGACCAAGGACGTCGCCGGCTGGACACTCGACAGCTTCGGCACGCTGCGCCTGCTCGACAAAGCCGGCAATGGCGTTATCGAACTCACCGAGGCCGAGAACGGCATTTTCGACGGCTTTCAGCCCGGCGAGGGGCGCTATGTGCTGCAGAGCGCGGCCGCGGCCCCACCACGAACACCCGAAGAATTGGTCGGCGATTGGGGGATCGCGCGCGGCACCGGCAAGCCGATCTGCTTGCTGACGCTTGCGAACAATCCCGCCAGCGCCGACAACTTGCCGCTGAAAGTGAAGCCGGGCTGCGATGCTTTCGTTGTCCGTTTCGGGCCGGTTTCCTGGCGCGTCGATCGTGGCGAGTTGGTCTTGGTATCAGCGCGCGGCCAGACCTGGCGGTTCGAAGAAGGCGATCCGAACATCTGGACACGCGTGCCGGAAAGCACCGATCCGGTTATCCTGTTGCGGCAGCAATAACTGGGCGGCGGTGCCGCCAGGCATCGCCACCGGGACGATCGTATTTTCAAAAGATCCGTACCGCTCACTTTTCCCAGAAGCGGACACACCTTGAACGACCGGCTTTGAGTTCCCGTGAGCATCAAAACGCCGCCCAAGGACGGATTTGAAGCGAGCGCTCCGGTCGTTGTGATCGGGGCGGGCGCGGCCGGCTTTTGCGCAGCTTTGGCTGTTTGCGAGCGTGGCGTTGAGGTTGTTGTTCTAGAGCGCGATTCGATCCCGCGCGGCTCGACTGCGCTGTCAGCCGGTCTCATTCCGGCTGCCGGCACGCGCTTTCAGACCGCGATTGGAATTGGCGATAATCCGGCGCTATTCGCAGCCGACCTCAAGCGCAAGGCGCATGACCAAGCGGACCCTGCGCTTGTCGATCTGGTATCGCAGCAAGCTGGACCGACCGTCGAATGGCTTGCGGACCGGTATGGACTGCCATTTTCGATCGTTCACGACTTCGACTATCCGGGCCACTCCGCCCGCCGGATGCACGGCCTACCGAGCCGCTCGGGCGTTGAGCTGATCGACCGATTGCGTCAGGCGGCGGACGAGCGCGGGATTCCTCTCGTCGTCAATGCGACGGTCAGCGCGCTTTATGCGGACGCGGGGCACGCGGTTCGCGGTGTCGAGATCACGCGGCCGGACGGAACGCGCGACACGCTCGGCTGCGATGCATTAATACTGGCGTGCAACGGTTATGGCGGCGCTCCCGATCTCGTCGCCAGGCATATTCCTGACATGCGCCACGCCTCGTATTTCGGACACCCGGGCAATCGCGGCGACGCCGTTTTGTGGGGCGGCGAGCTCGGCGCAAAGCTCGAACACATGTCGGGATATCTGGGGCATGGTTCGGTCGCACATCCGCATGGGATCCTGATCAGCTGGGCGGTGATCATGCAGGGCGGCTTCCAGGTCAACAGAAACGGCGAACGTTTTTCCGATGAGAACCTTGGTTATTCCGAGCAGGCCGCAATCGTCCTGGCACAGCCGGACGGCATCGCCTTTGATATCTTTGACGAGCGCATCGCGGCGATCGCCCGGCAATTCGCAGATTTCCGTCAAGCGGAGGCATCGGGCGCGATCATCGACGCGCCGACGCTTGCGCTTCTCGCCGCGCGCCTGAATGTGCCGCCGCCGGCGCTGGCGCAAAGCTTTGCCGAGATCGAAGAAGCAAAGCGCACCGGCGGTCCCGATCGCTTCGGCCGGAACTTCGTCGGGGCCGCCCCATTGGCGCCGCCGTTCAAAGCCGTCAAAGTGACGGGCGCGCTGTTTCACACGCAAGGCGGTCTCGCGGTCGATCGCGAGGCGCGCGTTCTCGATACCGACGGCAAACCGTTGCCGAACATCTTTGCCGCCGGCGGCGCCGCCGCGGGCGTTTCCGGCCCGCGCGCGAACGGCTATTTGTCGGGAAACGGCTTACTGACCGCAACTGTGCTTGGCCGCATTGCAGGGCGGGCTGCGGCGGCTTTGGTGAAGCAAAGCACGCCGGCGAGCGCTTAGACGAAGCCCATCGGCGCAAGAAGCCGAACAGAGCTCACATCAGTCTTCGTTGCTGAGACGGTTGCTGAACCGCGCGTTGCCAAGCCCGGTCCCAATCGTCAGCACGCCCCAGTGTTCGACGTCGTCCATAAAAGGCCGCTCGCTCAAACCCTGCACCACCGCGTCGTTGTGCATGATGATGACGGTGTCGTGATCGAGAATCTGCGGGATCGCCTCGAACAGCGCCAGCGGCAGATTGAATTTCTTGCCGTCCCATTTCCCAGGCAAGTTGTCGGCGCCACGGTCGATGCTGCCGTCCGGCTCGATGATTCCCGGACAGCCAATCCCGATGAAAGGCGCGAGATGCAGTTTCTGTTTGCGCGCCCGCTCGATCAAGTCCGTGAGCATGTTCACGAGTTTCTTGACGGCCTCGCTTCGGCTTAAGTTCTTTTCCTCGGCGTGGCGCCAGCGCTCGCGCTTCCAGACCGAAGCCTTCGCCAGTGTCGGATCACTTTTGACATCGAATTCCACCACGCCGGCGCGAATGTTCGTTCCGCCGATGTCCGCGGCCAAAATCGCGTCGTGGCCTTTGAATATCCATGACGGCGCCAGGTGAACCGCGCCAATGAGACCCGCATGGTCGGGGTCGTTACGAATGAGCGTCAGCCCGAGATCGGGATACTCGGTTTTCAATAAGACGGCGGCGCGGCCGACAGCCAACTCGCCGACACGTCCACCGCGAAAGCCGCCGCCGACGACCAGACGTTCGGTATCCCGCCAGGCTTTCAGCTTGAGGAATCGCCTGATGACGGCCGCGAGCTCTTGCGCGAATTCCTCGATCGCGCTTTGCACAACGCCCGCCGCTTCGGGGTCGCCCTCCACCAACAATTCTTCGAGGTGCTTCTTGGCGATGGCGTCGGTGTCCTGGTCGCCGAAGGGGTCGGCGCCCCCTTTGCTCATCACGTCGCGCCATTTTTCCAGCAGATCGCGGAACGCGCTTTTGTTGGCGCGGTCGCCGATGAAGCCGTCCTCGTCTTTCACCTCGACATTGTAGCTTTCGACGATCACCGAGGGCAGCCGCGTCGCGCCGTGCGTCAAGCCTGCTGGCAGAGTGCTTTGGTCGGACATGAAAGGGTTCCGTTCGGCACCCTCACAACAGCCGGCAGCCCAGGAGGTTCCATTGAAGTCGGCTGCCTTTTGGCGACCGCACAGCGGCGCTGGCCCGCGAGCAAAAAACAGCTGTTCAAGGTGGCGAAGATCGGTGGACCCGATGGCGCTACGAGTCTCCATCGAGGCGCTCGATCACGCGCAGCTTGCGCACTGTCAGCTCATCGACTTCCAGCGATTTGAAGCGCGCCTTGCCGATCGCCAGCCGGCCGATAACCATCTGGCCAATTGCCACCGCTCCGACAGCCAACGCGCCCGCCGCGACTGCTCCTGCGGCCAGCGCAAGCAGGCTGCGCGCAGATCCGGAATTTCGTCTTGCAATGTCGCGCGCCATGAATGTCCTCGTCACCGTCGCGTCAGCGGTGCGCTTGGCGCCAAGCTTTGAGGTTTGTTTCGCTTGGTGCGCCGACCGATGCTGCACGGCTTATGCTGCACCGCAAGGAAGAATCTGTCCATGCCTCAAGACGTTCATCGCGCGCGCGACGCTCGGGGTTGGGGCAGTGGCGATAGTTAGACGTTACGGGCGGCCTCAAGGCGGGGGCTGGGTCGGCTGCCGATTTCCAGGCCAAAACCAGATCAAAACGAGGAGCAGAACGCTGGCGCCCAAGCCGATCACATGCGCCGTACCGAAACTGCCGTTGGTCCAAGCTACCCAGGCGATCACGGCCACGATCGCCAGGACGACTATCATGCATGCTAGTAGAATTCGTTTGGCGGTCATGACCTTCGATTTGGCGTTGGATTTGCCGCGGTCTGGATTTTGTGCGGTATTTGTTGGTTTCCGAATTGCCCTACATGGTATCTCAATTACCATCGAAGGCCGTTAGTGTTTTGATGCAGATCAAGCGTCACCATTGGCGCGGAAAGCAGATGCGTCTTTTGCAAATAAGCCGTTGATCGCGGTTCGCCGCGCAGTGAACTTAGAATGAGCGACTAATGCCGGATACTGTCGCCGAGAGCCAAGCTGCTGCAGGGGGGCCACAACAAGCGACGGGCGATCCCGCCGCTAAGATCGCTTCCGCATTCCACGCGACCAATTCCTCCAAGAATGGCTTGAGCTCGGCGGAGGCAAAACGGCGACTGGCGCAATATGGCCGCAACGCTCTGGAAGACCGGACGGAAAGCAAGTGGCACAAGCTTCTTTCCTACTTCTGGGGACCGCTCCCCTTCCTCATCGAAGCCGCCGCCGTTATCTCCGCGCTGCGCAGCGATTGGCCGGACTTTGCCGTCGTTACCGGATTGCTGCTCTATAACGCCGCCGTTGGCTTTTGGCAGGACAACAAGGCGGCGAATGCGCTTGCGGCGTTGAAGAAAGGTTTGGCGCCGCGCGCCCGCGGACTGCGCGACAACCAATGGGTTACGGTCGATGCCGCCGAGCTTGTACCGGGCGATGTCGTCAGCGTTACGGCTGGTCAAATCGTTCCGGCCGATCTTATCCTGATCGATGGCAAGTATCTGAGCTGCGATCAGGCGTCGCTGACCGGCGAGTCGCTGCCGGTTGCGAAGAAGATCGGCGACGAGGCCTATTCGGGCAGCATCGCCAAACAAGGGGCGATGACGGGCGTGGTCACGGCGACCGGCGGCAAGACCTTCTTCGGCCGCACCGCGAAACTTGTCGGCGCGGCGGGCTCGGTTTCCCATTCGCAGCGCGCAGTGACGCAGGTCGGCGACTTTCTGCTGCTGCTCGCCTTCGTTCTCGCTGCGATCCTGGTCGGGGTGCAGTGCTATCGCGCGCTGATCGTCGCCGATGTCTGGAGTTGGGACGAATTCGGCAAGATCGCGCAGTACGTTCTCGTTCTCTTGATCGCATCCATTCCGGTCGCCTTGCCGGCGGTCATGTCCGTAACGATGGCGATCGGCGCCTACACGCTGTCACTGCAAAGGGCAATCGTGTCGCGGCTCTCGGCGATCGAGGAGCTCGCCGGCGTCGACGTGCTGTGCAGCGACAAGACCGGAACGCTGACCATGAACCAGCTGACGGTCGAGAAGCAGATTCCATTCGGTTCGTTCACCGCCGCCGACGTGTTGCGGGACGCGGCGCTGGCGACGCAAAAAAGCAGCGACGACGCCATCGATGTCGCGGTCCTTTCGGCCGCAGGGTCGCGGGTGGATTTCGCGCACGTCAAGCAGAGCGACTTCGTGCCGTTCGATCCGGTCAACAAGCGTACGGTGGCGACCATCGTCGATGCCCCGGGCAAGACGCGCCACTACGCCAAGGGCGCGCCGCAGGCCATCACGGCATTGGCCAAGCCGGATGCCGACTTGCTGTCTCGCTATCAAAACACAGTCGCGGGACTGGCCGGCAAAGGCTATCGCGCGCTCGGCGTCGGCCAGTCGGATGACGGCAAGACCTGGAGCATTGTCGGGCTCATCTCGCTGATGGATCCGCCGCGCCCGGATGCGAAGACGACCATCGATGCGGCCAAGGCGCTTGGGGTCAACGTGAAAATGGTCACCGGCGACGATGTCGCGATCGGCGACCAGATCGCCGCTCAGCTCGATCTCGGCGATCATCTCCTGGTCGCGAGCGATGTTTTCAAGGATGACTCAGGCTCAGGCACCGTAAGCGCAGCCGTCATGGACGCGGTTGAGCGCGCCGACGGCTTCGGCCGGGTATTTCCGCAGCACAAATACGAGATCGTGAAAACCCTGCAGGCGCGCGGCCACATCGTCGGCATGACCGGCGACGGCGTCAATGATGCGCCGGCCCTCAAGCAGGCGGATTGCGGCATCGCCGTCAGCGGCGCCACAGATGCAGCGCGGAGCGCGGCCGCCCTGATCCTGACTGCGCCCGGCTTGTCGACCATCGTCAACGCCATTGGCGTTGCGCGCCAGATCTTCGAGCGGATTGAGAGCTATATCCATTACCGCGTGGCGATGACGCTCGACATCATGGTGTTGGTGGTCGCCTCGATCGTGCTGTTTCAGTTCCAGCCCATCACCGCCATCATGATCGTCGCGCTGGCGCTGCTCGACGACATCCCGATCATGACCATCGCCTACGACAACGTTCCGGCGCCGCCCCAACCGGTGCGCTGGAACATGCCGGGCATCCTGCTGTTCGCGTCGATCATGGGCCTGTTGTCCGTCGTCGAGACATTCGGCCTGCTGCTGATCGGCTTGCGCTGGGTTGCCGATCCGCAGCTTCAGGACATGATCAAGCTCGATCACGCTCAGCTGCAAACCGTCATGTTCCTGCAGCTCGCCGTCGGCGGACATCTGCTTCTGTTCGTTGTCCGCACCAAACGCTCGCTGTTCGAGCCGCCTTATCCGAGCGCCCGGCTGTTCTGGGCCATCGTGGCGACGCAGATCGTCGCCGTCGCCATCTGCGTGCTGGGCGTCGGTGTGCAAGCGATTCCGCCGTCGGCGATCGTCGCGGTCTGGGTTTATTGCCTGATCTGGATGGCGGTGCTCGACCTTCTCAAGCTCGCGTTTCTCCGCATCATCGCCGCGCGCGACCGCGGCATGGCGCGGCAGCGCTCAAGCCTTTCCGGCTGATTGGAAGAACGGGGGAAATTCCGGCGATGAATTTGACAAAGCGGCTGAAGGTAACGCCGGGTTCGCAGGTCAAACTTTCGAGCATCGATCCGTCCTTCCACGGCAAATGGAAGGACGCCGACGACGCCAAGCCCGAGCTCGATCGCAATCTTTCCCGCATCACCGCGTTGCAGCGCAAGCTCTATGCCGATCGCGGCCACAGTCTTCTCGTCGTGCTGCAGGGTATCGATGGCGCCGGCAAGGATGGCACGTGCTGGCACGTGATCAGCGCCATGGATCCCGAGGGCGTCAACGTCCAAGGCTTCAAACAGCCGACGGCGGAGGAACGCGACCACGACTTTCTATGGCGGGTTCACCCGCACGCTCCTGGGCGCGGGCGGGTCGCGATCTTCAATCGCTCGCACTACGAAGATGTGCTGGTTGTGCGCGTCCACAAGCTCGTCGCGAAGGAGGTGTGGAAGCCGCGCTACGATTTCATCAATGAGTGGGAAAAACTGGTCGCACTCGAGAACAACACGACCATTCTGAAATTCTTTCTTTATATTTCCAAGGAAGAGCAGCTAGCGCGGTTCAAGGAACGCCTCGACGATCCGGGGCGACAGTGGAAGATCAGCAACAGCGATTACACCGAGCGCAATTTGTGGGGCGACTATATCGATGCGTTCGAGACCGCGCTGTCTCGATGTTCGACCAAATACGCGCCCTGGTTTGTCATTCCGGCCAATCACAAGTGGTTTCGCAATCTCGCCGTGTCGCAGATCGTCGCCGACGCCATGGATGATATGAACCTGAAGCTGCCGAAGCCGACGGTCGATCTTAAGGAAATTCGACGCCTCTATCACAAGGACGCCGCGGCGCAGGGGAACGGAAAGGCTGCGGCCAAGGGCGGGGGCAAATAGAGGCTTCGCCCGCGGCCGACGATACGCTCCGTTATCCAGCTTATGACCCAAGCTCTTCCAAAAACCGTTTCGTCAAAGGCTCACGTTTTCAGCGTCCTCGACGACGCGCCAATGACGTTCGCCCACTATCTCTATTGGCTGTTGGCGAGCGGCGGCACTTTGCTCGACGGTTTTTCCGTCGTGTCGCTGGGCATCGCGTTGCCGCTGCTCAAGCGTGACTTCGCGATTGCGCCAGCGATGCTCGGCTTCATCGGCTCGGCTCTTGTTCTCGGAGCGGTGCTCGGGGCGGCAGTCGGCGGCATGGCGGCCGACCGGATCGGCCGCAAGCGCGCATTTTTAGTCGACATGGCGATCCTGGCCGCGGGCTCGGCGCTTTGTGTGATTGCGCCAAACCCATGGTTCATCCTTGCTGGCCAGTTCGTGCTGGGCATCGGCATCGGAATAGATTTTCCGACCAGCGGCTCCTATGTCTCCGAGATCACGCCGAAAGCAGAACGCAGCCGCATGACGGTTGCCACGATCGCTTTGCAATCGGTCGGCATGATCGCGGCAGCCCTGGTCGGCATCGCCGTCTTGCGCGTCCATCCGGCGATGACCGACTGGCGCATCCTGTTGGGTGCCGGCGGCACTCTCGCTGTCCTTTACATCATTGCGCGGTTAGGCTTGCCGGAGAGTCCGCGTTGGCTGGCGGAAAAGGGCAGGATCGCCGAGGCCGCCGCCGGGCGTCCCCGTCTCCGCCGCTCGCATGGAGACGGCTGCCGAGACAGGCGCTTTCTCTGCCGCGTTGGCGAACGACAAAACGTCGACGCTGCGCACGCTCTTCAGTCAACGCTACCGGACGCGCACACTACTGGTGTCCCTTCCCTGGCTGATGATGGATGTGGCGACCTACGGCGTCGGCCTGTTCACACCCGTCATACTCGGCGCGCTGCATTTCGCATCCTCGGGCGCCGGCACGGTGGCGGCCGTGTTCGCCGATGCGCAAGGCAGCGGGTTGATCGATCTATTCCTGTTGGTCGGATTCATTGCGGGCATCTGGGCGGTGCCACGCGTCGGCCGAATCCCGATGCAGGTCGGGGGCTTCGCCGGCATGGCGATCGGCATGTTGTTGCTGACGCTCGCGGCGCTGGCCGGCGATGGGCCCGGTGCGCATCTTTGGCTCGTCATCGCCGGCTTCGTGATCTTCAACTTCGCGATGAACGCGGGGCCAAACGCGACCACGTTCACGCTGGCGCCGATCCTTTTCCCGACCGGAATACGCGCATCGGCAAGCGGCTTTGCGGCTGCGAGTGCGAAAGTCGGCGCGACCTTCGGCACGTTTTTAGTTCCCCAAATTCAAGCAGCTTGGGGACTGGTGGGCGTCCTGACCTTGATGGCTGCCGTCAGCGTCGGCGGCTTGATCGCCACCGCGGCCTTCTCGCACGAGATGCGCAAGGAGGATGAAATCGAGGAATCCTAGGGCGAGCGGAGATCCATACCGCACAATCCGCGCCCGCTTGCCTCTCATGGCCGTCCCTTGGCGGGCTTCCCTTTGGCTCTTCTCACGACAACCTATGGATGATATGATGCAAAGATGCTACCGCGCACGTTTTCGGATGTCGCGAGCGGGAGGCAACGATGGGGGCATTGCTATCGATTGAAGAAGTGTTGGCCGCGGAAGTCGAAGCCATCCACGGGCCGGATCGGCGCGCCCGCCTCGCACCAGCCAAGCAGGATGCGCAAGAACAGCGTAAGCTGCTCAACGCGGACCGGCGAGACGGTCGGGACCTCCCCGGCGAAGAGGTCAAACGCCGGCAAGACTTCTATCACTCGCTCAATCATTTGAATCGCGCTGCGCTGTGTTTTTCCGGCGGCGGCATTCGCAGCGCAACTTTTTGCCTCGGTGTGCTCCAGGCCCTGGCCGACTATGACGTGACAAATCCGGAACGAGGAGCACGTGGCGCGACGGCGGAAGCCTGCGCCGATCAGCATGCTCATGCCGCGCCATCGAGCGCGGCTCCGGCTGACGCCTCACCGCCAAGCACCGAAAAGAAGCCCGCGATCGATCCGAGAAATTCTTTGCTCGGCCGGATCGACTTTTTGTCGACAGTCTCCGGCGGCGGCTACATCGGTTCGTGGCTATCATCGTGGCGGATGCGCGATGATTTTGCGACCGTCATTCGTAACTTGACGGCCAGACCCGATGGCGCGGACGTCGAACCGCCGGAAATCTCCTGGCTGCGCGCCTACAGCAACTATCTGACGCCGCGTATCGGCATCGGTTCGGCCGATACTTGGGCGGCGGTGGCAATCTTCACGCGGAATCTCGTACTCAATTGGATCATACTCATTCCGATCGTTTGCATCGTGTTGCTTGGCCTGAAGTTTATCGCGGCATTATCGGACTGGGTCGCGCGACACGCGGACATCTATGGGATTGTCGTAATCGCCGCGATCAGCGCAGTCTTTCTGATAGCCGCTCAGGCTTTCACGACCCATAACCGGCCAACGCGGCGGCAACCACCCGGCGCGGATCCGTCGGCGCAAACAAACAAAGTGAACGACCTCGTTTTCTTCAGGTGCGATCTCGCATGGACCTTCTTGTCGGCCATATTCGTCACCATCACATTTGCGTCGTGGGTTGGCGTGCGTTGGTTCGACCACGGCAAAGTATTCGAAGTCATGGGTTTGACGGCTGCAGCCGCGCTTGTGGTCTACGCCGCGGGCTGGGTGTTTGGGCGACCCATGATCCGAAGCTGGCGCGATTTTATCGCCTGGGCCGGATCGGGGCTTGTCTACGGCGTCTTGGTGAGTCTTGGCGCTTTTTTGTTTACGCTGGTCCATCCTTGTCCTCCGGTTTGTGCGTCTGCGTGTTCGCATTTGTGTTTGCTGGTCCCGGTGATATTCGGCGTCCCTTGGGTGCTGGGCGCGCAACTGGCGGCCGAGATCATTTTCGTCGGATTGGTGAGCTATGAAGTCGAATCCGATTCCGACCGGGAATGGCTGGGACGTGCGGCGGGCTGGTTGATCATCGGTGCCGTCGCTTGGGGCGTGACGGCAATTCTCGTCTTTGTGGGCGACTATGCGGTTAAGTTTTCCTATATCACCATAAAACAGCTTCTGACGGCCGGAGGCATTACGGGCGTCGCCACGGCGCTGCTCGGCAGCAGCGCCAAGACCGCGGCAACGGCAGCTAGCGCCGATCGGGGCGGGATTACGGCTCTGGTCTTCAACATTGGACTAGCTGTGGTCGGCCCAATCTTCGTCGCGGTGCTCATCATTACGCTTTCGGTCGCTCTTGATAGAGCACTGCTCAAGGACTCTCTCGTGGAGTTGTTGCGAAACAACGCGCGCCCTATCGCATGGATTGCGTTGCCACTCGTCATTGGTGGTGTGATTGCAGGCGCGGTCGCTTTGCTCGCGTCTTACTGCGTCAACATCAACCGGTTCTCCTTGCACGCCCTCTATCGCAATCGTCTGATCCGCGCCTATCTGGGCGCCTCGCGCCAGGAACGTCATCCGGATCTCTTCACCGGTTTCGATCTCAAGGATAACGTTCGCATGCACGAATTGTGGCCGCCAAAGGCCGGTGATACAAACGCAAAGAGCCTGTTTCACGTCATCAATATCGCGCTCAATGCCGTGGTGACGAAACGGCTGGCCTGGCAGGAGCGCAAAGCCGCTTCGTTCACCGTTAGCCCGCTGCACAGCGGCTGTGCCTATCTGGGATATCGTTCAAGCAAGACCTATGGCGACGGTCCGCACAAAGGCAAAGACGCGGGCGACAACGACGACGCGGTTGGACGCCAGCCACAGATGGGCGGCGCTGCCGGCGGCAGGGGCCCATTCGGCATTACCCTTGGCACCGCCATGGCAATCTCAGGCGCGGCCGTCAGCCCCAACATGGGATACCACTCTTCACCATCGGTCGCGTTGTTGCTTGCCCTGTTCAACGTGCGGCTTGGCTGGTGGCTCGGCAATCCCGGCGAGGCCGGCAAGGAATCCTATCAAAACGAAGGACCCAAATGGGCGGCCAAGCCACTAATAGCCGAGGCGTTCGGCCAGACCACCGATAGCAGCCCTTATCTGTATTTGTCCGACGGTGGCCACTTCGAAAATCTCGGACTCTACGAAATGGTGCGACGGCGCTGTCGCCTGATCATTGTCGTTGATGCCGGCTGCGATCCCAAATTCACGTTCGAGGATCTCGGCAATGCCGTGCGGAAAATCTACATCGATCTGGGCGTCCGAATCACTTTCAAAAATCTGCAGGCACTCCGCAATCGTCCAATCGAGGCGAGCGATGCGCAGCCCAAAAATAGCTGCGCGATTCCATACCATGCAATCGGCATCATCCATTACCGGGACGCCGATGGAGAAGGCTGTGAGGATGGCCACGTCATTTACATCAAGCCGGCCTATCACGGCACTGAGACGAGCGCCGGAATCCGAAGCTACGCGATGGCCCATGAAGAGTTTCCGCATGAATCGACCGTGGACCAATGGTTCACCGAATCGCAATTCGAGAGCTATCGGTCGCTTGGGCTGGACATCGCAGATATCGTCCTTCATTGCGATCCGTGTGTGCGGAAGATCCTAAGCGCGTTTCTCAGTACGAGGTGAGACGGCGCACGCGCATCGGCAGGTGCAGCCGAGGGCTAAATCAACTTGAGCCCTTTCAGACTCACATGGCCGTCTTTGCCGACGATGATGTGGTCGTGCACGGCAATGCCGAGTGGTCCTGCCACCGCGATGATCTGCTGCGTCATCTGGATGTCCGCACGCGACGGCGTCGGATCGCCGGATGGGTGATTGTGGACGAGGATCACGGCTGTCGCCGAAAGCTCGAGCGCCCGTTTGACCACCTCGCGCGGATAGACCGGCGTGTGATCGACCGTGCCGATCTGCTGCATTTCGTCGGCGATGAGCTGGTTGCGCTTGTCGAGAAAAAGGATCCGGAATTGCTCCTTCTCGGCGAAGGCTTGGGCGCTGCGGCAATAATCGAGCACGGCCGACCAGGACGAGAGCGCCGGCCGCTTTTTCACTTCGCCGCGCAACAGCCGGTTTGCCGCCGCCTGCACGATCTTGATTTCGGTGATGCCGGCCTGGCCGAGGCCTTTGACTTCGGCAAGCCGGGCGACCGGCGCGGCGATCACTTCGGCAAATGAACCGAACGTCGCGATCAGCGTCTTGGCCAGCGGCTTGACATCGCGCCGGGGCTGCGCGCGGAACAGCACGGCCTCCAACAACTCATAGTCCGACAGCGCATCGGCGCCGGCCTCGCGAAAACGCTCGCGCAGGCGCTCGCGATGGCCGTGATAATGCGGCGGCGCTTCGGCAAGACCGCTTTGATTTTCGCGCTTCTTTTCGAGCATGGAATTCGCAGGCAATCCAAGGCGTCCGAGCTATGGCCGCCGCCGATCCGTTCTAGGATGACTGAACTGCGGCATTTTGCAATCGGCGTACGGAGCCGCCTCCGCGCTCAATGTGGTCGCGCGAGCGGCACCATTCAGCCTTTTGTCCGCCGCCGCCATTCCTCCAGCGGAACGAGCGGATGGGCTTTGAAATAAGCCCGGGCGGCTTTCATAAAGACGGCGATGTTGGCCGACGCGATGCGCCGCGGTGGATAGATTGCATTCACCGGCAATGGCGGTGGCGCGAATTGCTGCAGGATCGGCGTGAGACGGCCGGCGATGACGGAGGCTTGGACCTGATAGGACAGGGTGCGCGTGATCCCGATACCCGCTTCCGCCGCCGCAATCGATGCGTCGACGCTGTTGACCGTCAGTCGCGGCTCCAGGCGCACCGGTTTCCCGCCGCCGTGAAACCGCCACTCGTCGGTGGCGGTGAGCCCTTCGAACGCGATGATGTCGTGCTTGGCAAGCTCGGCGGGCGATTTCGGAACGCCCCGCTCTTTTAGATAGGCAGGGCCCGCGACCACAACGCGACTTACCATGCCTAATTTGACCGCGATCAGACTGCTGTCGGCCAGTTCGCCGATGCGGACGGCGACATCCACTCCTTCCTCTACCAGACGGACGTTGCGGTCCGACGGGGTCAATTCGACGGCTACATCGCGATAGTCGCGCAGCACGCGGTTGACGACCGGCAACACGTGCAGCCGGCCGAACACAATGGGAGCCGCGACTTTAAGGGTGCCGCGCGGCTCGGCATCCTCGCCACGCACTTGTCGTTCGGCGTTGTCGACGTCCTGCAGGATCTGCTGACAGCTTTCCAGATAGAGCTCGCCGCGCTCGGTCAGGCGCAGCGATCGCGTGGTTCGCAGGAGCAATGTCAGTCCGAGTTGATCCTCGAGCTGCCCGATCGATCGGGTGACGACCGAGGGTGAAAGCTGCAGACGCCGCGCCGCCTCGGTGAAGCTGCCGAGCTTGGCGACGGACACAAAGATGCGCATCGCGCCGAGACGGTCCATGGGATTATTGCTTAAACAGCAATAAAGACTTGTCAACTCCTCGGATTATCGCCGACGGCGAACGAGCCTATTTCTGGGGTGGAGAAGGGAGCACATCGCCATGGCCTACAAATTCCTCGACATCGTCGCGACGCCGAGCGTGCAAGCGGCCCAAGCGGCGAACGGCAGCCGCCAGATATGGGAGCATTTCAAAGGCCGCCGGACGTTCGATCGTTTCACGGAGAACGAGGTCGCTTTCATTGAAGCGCGCGATAGCTTCTACATGGCCTCGGTGTCCGAGAGCGGCTGGCCCTATGTGCAGCATCGCGGCGGCCCATCAGGCTTCGTCAAGGTCCTCAACGATAAAACGCTCGCGTTCCCCGACTTTCGCGGCAATCTGCAATATATCAGCCTCGGCAATGTCGCGGCCGACGATCGCGCCGCTCTGATCATGGTGGACTATCCGAACCGCGCGCGGCTGAAGGTTCTGGCGCACATGGAAGTGCGGGATCTCGCCGCCGATCCCGAGCTCACAGCCCGGCTGGCGCTACCCGGCTACAAGGCGAAAGTCGAACGGGCGTTTGTGTTGCACCTCGAAACGTTCGACTGGAATTGTCCGCAGCACATCACGCCGCGTTACACCGAATCCGATATCGCAGGCGCGGCGGCGTCGCTGACCAATCGCATCGCCGAACTTGAGGCAGAAAACCGGGCGCTGCGCGTGCAGATTGCAGTTCACGCGGGAGCGGATCACACCGGATAGGGCGGCTTGGTGAAGCCCTTCGGCGACAGCGTAAATATCTCAACGCCGTTATCTGTCACGCCGACCGAATGTTCGAATTGGGCGGACAGCGAGCGGTCGCGGGTGACGGCTGTCCAGCCGTCCGACAGCACCTTCACGTGCGGTCGGCCGAGATTGATCATCGGCTCGACCGTGAAGAACATGCCGGGCTTGAGCAGGATGCCCTCGCCAGGGCGGCCGACATGCACGATGTTCGGCTCGTCGTGGAACAGCCGGCCGAGGCCATGCCCGCAGAAATCGCGCACCACGCTCATGTGCTGCGCTTCGACGAACGTCTGGATGGCATGGCCGACGTCGCCCGTTGTGGCGCCCGGCTTGATCACGGCGATGCCGCGCATCATCGCCTCGTAGGTGACGTCGATCAGCCGCTCGGCGCGTCGCGGGATTTCGCCGACCGCATACATGCGGCTTGAATCGCCGTGCCAGCCGTCGAGGATGAGCGTGACGTCCACGTTGACGATGTCGCCTTCGCGCAGCGGCTTGTCGCCCGGTATTCCGTGGCAGACGACATGGTTCACCGACGTGCAGGTCGATTTGCGATAGCCCCGATACATCAACGTCGCGGGGATCGCCCCATGATCCATGCCGAATTCGTAGACCATCCGGTCGATGTGGTCGGTCGTTGCCCCCGGGGTGACTTCGGCGGCGAGCATGTCGAGACACTCGGCCGCCAGCCGTCCAGCCTTGCGCATCCCGGCAAAGGCCGTCGGGCCGTAAATCTTGATCTGTCCGGTTTTGCGCAGCGGTGTGACCGCCGCATCGACGTAGGTCATGGGATATTATGTTGGCCGCGGTGAAAGCGGCCAGGGCCGCAAGTCATCCTAGCAAGTTACCGTAGAATGTAAGCATAAGCGCGCCTAACGCAAGCAATCCGCAGCCTTTCGGTCATGGCTCGGCCCATCGACCGGAACTGGCGAAGGGCCTTCCATACTGGTGAATCCGCTGATTTCTGACGGCCGCGGTAACCCTATGGAAACGTCTCGCTCACGGGGTGCTCAACTCCGTAAACTGCCAGCCAAGGCCTAATGAAGCGAGGCGGCCGGCGACTAACTTTCGACGATGGGAACCGCTGCCGCGATCCGAATACCGGCGAGGTTCACGCTGCAGCGCCAGGCGAGCATCTCGACACCGGCCTTGCGCGCCTGGTCGAAAGCCGCGCCATAGGCGGGGTCGATGTCGCGGGCAATCGCAAAGCGATCGGCTGAGGGAATCTGAATCACATATAGCATTGCGGCCCGCGCACCATCGGCTCGCATGCCCGCAAGCTCGCGCAAATGCTTGGTGCCGCGCTCGGTCACGCTGTCGGGAAATTCGGCGAGCCGCGGCTTGCGCATCAGATGCACATTCTTGACCTCAAGATAGCACGTCGGCCGCGCGGAGTCTTCGAGCAGAAAATCGACTCGCGATTTCTGTCCGTATTTCACTTCTTGGCGGACGGAGGCGTAGTTGCGCAATTCCGGGATCAGTCCGGCGGCAATTGCCTCAGCGGTAAGCTCGTGCGGCTGACTGGTATTCACGCCGACGAGTTCGAGGCCACTGCCGAGATCGACTTCGAGCAATTCCCAGGTGCAGGGATATTTCCGCAGCGGATTGCCTGAATCGGACAACCAAATCCGCGACAGCGGCCGGTCTAGCCCCGTCATCGCGCCTGGGTTGGCCACATGGACGGTAGTCACATCGCCGTTTTCCAGCACCACATCGGCAAGGAAACGCTTGTAGCGGCGCGCGAGCGTTGCCGGGATGAGGGCCGAATCGAACAGCATGCGCTCACTTAGACCTTGGCGCGTGCAGCGGAAAGAGTTTTTGTTTGATCCAAAGCATGATCCGAAAAAGCGGAAGCCGGTTTTACGGAAAGATCATGCGCCACCAAAAAGTTAGAGCACAATCGCTTCACATTCAAGCGACTGCGCTCTAGGACGCGATCCGGCCGCCCAGTTCGTCGTCGATATGCGCTTTTATGATCTCGTCGAACGAGGTCTCGACCTTAAAGCCGAGCGCGCGCGCACGCGTCGGATCGAACCGGCTCGGCCAGCCGCTGACAATCCGCTGCACGAGCGGGTCCGGCGCGCGCCGGATGCGCGCCACGACCTTGTCGCCGGCGATGCGGCGCAGCGCGGCGATCTGTTCGGCGACGGTGCAGCAAACGCCCGGCATGGTCAGATTGATGCGTGGACCGAGTTCTTTGCCAGCGAGCTCGGCGCCGTGGATCAGAAAGCCAACGGCCGCGCGCGGACTTGCGTGCCAATTGCGTACGCTCTCGTCCACCGGCAGCGTGGCCTCTTCGCCGTTGAGCGGCTCGCGGATGATCGAGGAGAAAAAACCGGAGGCAGCTTTGTTCGGCATTCCGGGCCGCACCACGATATTCGGCAGCCGGATGCCGATGCCGTCGACAAAGCCACGGCGCGTATAGTCGGCGAGCATCAGCTCGACCATCGCTTTCTGCGTCCCGTAGGAGGTCAGCGGCGTCAATGCGAAGTCGTCGGGAATGGATTCCGGAAACGGCGCGCCGAACACGGCGATAGACGACGTGAAAACGAAGCGCGGCCGATAACCGTTATCCGCAGCGCGAACAGCCTCGAGCAGCGCGCGAGACCCGTCGAAATTGACATGCACGCCCTTCTCGAAGTCGAGCTCGGCTTCGCCGGAGACGACGGCCGCCAGATGAAAGATCACGTCAGGCCGGCCCGCCACTGCCGCGCGGGCGGTCGCCGGCTCGGCAAGATCGGCCGCGAACATCGTGACGTGAGCGGAGAAATTTTCCGGACGCTCCGGCGCAGTCACATCCAGCAGCGTCAGCCGCTCGATCGATTTGCCGTTGAGCTTTTTGTTCGCGATCAGGCGCGCGGTGAGCTTACGCCCGATCATCCCGGCAGCGCCGGTCATGAGAATGTGCATGCTGGTCTGTCATCCTGTGCCGCACCCCTCGGGCACAGGACGATCCTACAGCGCCTCGCCCTTAGAGGGCCATGCCGCCGTCGACGAGATGTGCCTGGCCGGTAATGTAGCTCGATTCGTCGCTCGCCAAGAACAGTGTCAGCCAGGCGACTTCTTCGGGTGTCCCGAGCCGCCCCATCGGCTGGCGCGCGACAAAATCCTGGCGGACCTGATCTAGCGAACGGCCGCTGTCGTGCGATACCGCGCTGATGCGTTCGCCAAGCGACGGCGATTCGATCGTCCCCGGACAGACGGCGTTGCAACGAATGCCCTGCTTGATGAAATCGGCGGCGACCGCCTTGGTCAGCCCGATCACCGCGGCTTTGGTCGCACCATAAGCATAGCGGTTGGGAACGCCCCGGATCGAAGACACCGTCGATGAAATATTGACGATCGATCCCGCCCTCTTCTGCAGCATCCCCGGCAGGAAAGTCTTGATCACATGGTGCATGGATTTGACGTTCAGGTTGAACGAAAAATCCCAGTCCTTGTCGGAGCAATCGAGCACCGAACCCTGGTGCACGTAGCCGGCGCAGTTGACCAGCACGTCGAGCGCGCCGTATTCGCGCCCGATGTCGCGGCTGAAAGCCTCGATATCGTCCAGCGTCAGCACGTCGAGCTTGCGCAATTTTCCGCGCAGGCCTTGCAGCTTGTTGGGGTCGAGGTCGGTTGCGATCAGCTTGGCGCCCTCGGCGGCAAACCGTTCGGCGATGGCGCGGCCAATGCCCTGACCTGCCGCGGTCACCAGCGCCACCTTTCCTTCCAGCCTGTTCATGCGTCTTGCCCGTTCAATGTCGCTAAGCTCTGCTTCTGCCGTCCTTCGGCATCGAAATTCTCCGGCGCCAGCCAGCGCTCGAAGTTGAGCTTGCGCGCCGGCCACTCGCGATCGAGCATGGAAAAGTACGCCGTGTCGCGACTGCGGCCCTTGGTGACCATGTGCTGGCGGAGAATGCCTTCGAAGACGAAGCCAAAGCGCAAAGCCGCGCGGCGCGAGGGCGCATTGAGCGCATCGCACTTCCATTCATAGCGCCGGTAGCCCAGCGTTTCGAAAACATAACGCGCCAACAGATATTGGGTTTCGGTGGCGAGCGCCGTGCGCTGTAGCGCCGGGCTATAGACAATGAAGCCCACTTCGATGACGCGCATCGCCGGGCGGATTTCCAGAAGCGCCAAAAGTCCACGCGCCCGGCCGTCGGGGTCGCGTACCGTGAACGCGTAAGGATCGTTCAGCGTCGCCCGCTCGGCGAGCCAATCCGCAAAGGTTGCCTCGTCGGAGAATGGACCGTGGCGCGAGATGTAAGTCCAAATATGGTCGTGGCCTTTGAAGACGCGCCACAGGTCCGCGGCATCGCGCTCAGGATCAAGCCGCGCCACGGAGCCGTAACGCCCGCACAGTGTCACCGGCTCAGGCGGCCGCGCCGGCGTCGTATCGACCGGCGGTCCGACGGGTTGCTTCGGATCCATCACGCCAGCGACTTGCGGTCCTCGCTGAAAAACTTGTTCAGCTCGGCGTTGGAAATGAGGCCGTCGAAGCCGTCGAATTTGCCTGCGTTGGCGATTTCGGTGGCGGTCTTGACGAATGCATGCATGGCGGCGCGCGCCAGCGAGCCGCCGACACTGATGCGGCGGACGCCCATGGCGGCGATATCGTTCACCTTGAACTCCATCGCCCAGCCGGCAAGAAAGTTCACCGGCTTCGGCGCTACCGCTTTGACCACAGCCTCGATCTGTTCGCGCGTCCTGATGCCGGGTGCATAGAGGCAGTCCGCGCCGGCGGCCGCATAGGCTTTGAGCCTGCGGATTACATCATCGAGATCGGGCACGCCGCGGATGAAGTTCTCCGCGCGCGCGGTGAACACCACCTCACCGCCGGCGCGGTCGACGGCCGCCCGCGCGGCCTTAACGCGTGCCACCGCTGCGTCGAGCTCGTAGAGCGGCCGCGCGTCTTTCGGCGAATCCTCGACTGATAGCCCGGCAACGCCGGTCGCGATGCAGTGCGTCACGTTCACGGCGACGCCTTCGGGGTCGTCGGCAAAGCCATTCTCGAAGTCGGCGTTGAGCGGAACGTCGGTCGCCTCTGCGAGCTCCCGGTAATGGGCAAGGACGGCGTCAACGCTTTGCCCGCCGTCCGGAAACCCGAGCGAATGGGCATGGCCGGCGCTGGTCGTCGCCAGCGCTTTGAAGCCGAGACCTTGCAGATAGCGCGCCGTGCCGACATTCCACGGGTTGGGAATGACGAAGCAGCCGGCTTCATGCAGCTTGCGGAAGGCTTGGCGCTTTTCGGCAGTTGTCGGGCGCGAGTTGCTCACGACGTTTTCCCCGGAACTCTGAACCTGGTGAACACGGAACCTAGTGATTGTCGCGCGGCACGGAGGTCTGCGCCACCCGTTGATACTTGACGGCGGGCACCAGCACCATGCCGCCGGCAAGCTGATCAACCATGGCGCGCTGGATTTCCTGCCATGGCGTCTGACTGGCCGGATAGTCGTAGCCGCCATTTTGCTTGAGCGCCGTGCGGCGTTCCGCCAACTCGGCGGACGATACGAGCATATCGACAGTGCCTTTGTTGAGATCGATGCGCACGCGATCGCCGGAGCGCAACAGCGCGAGTCCGCCGCCGTCGGCCGCTTCGGGCGACGCATTGAGGATCGACGGCGAGCCCGACGTGCCGGATTGGCGGCCATCGCCGACGCAAGGTAGCGCCGTCACGCCGCGTTTGATCAGCGCCGCGGGCGGCTGCATGTTGACCACCTCGGCGGAGCCCGGATAGCCGATCGCGCCCGCGCCGCGCATGAACAAGATGGTATGTTCGTCGATGCCGAGCGCCGGATCGTCGATGCGCTGGTGATAGTCCTCCGGCCCATCAAACACCGCCGCACGGCCTTCGAACGCGTTCGGATCTTTCGGGTCGCTGAGATAACGCCGGCGGAATTCGTCGGAGATCACGCTGGTTTTCATGATCGCGGAATCGAACAGGTTGCCGTGCAGCACCTTGAAGCCCGCGTGGGCCTTCAGCGGCTGATCATACGGCAGTATGACGCGGAGGTTGGTCGCCTTCGCGCTGCCGGCATTTTCGGCGATGGTCTTGCCGTTGATGGTGCGCGCCCCGCCATGCAGGCGGCCAGCGGCAAGGAGCTCGTTCATCACCGCCGGCAATCCGCCGGCGCGATAATACTCCTCGCCGAGATATTCTCCCGCCGGCTGCATGTTCACCAAGAGCGGGACGTCGTAGCCGATGGTCTCCCAGTCTTCCGTGGACAGCGCAACGCCGACATGCCGCGCGATCGCGACGAGATGGATCGGCGCATTGGTCGAGCCGCCGATCGCTGAACAAGCGACGATCGCGTTCTCGAATGCGGCCCGGGTGAGAATATCGGAAGGCTTCAAATCCTCGTGCACGATCTCGACCGCGCGCCGGCCGGTTTCGTAGGCGATCTGCCCGCGCTCGCGATAGGGCGCCGGAATGGCGGCACAGCCGGGCAGCGACATGCCGAGCGCCTCGGCCAAGGCGTTCATGGTCGACGCCGTGCCCATCGTATTGCAATGCCCGACCGACGGCGCCGAGGCGGCGACGATATCGATGAATTCCTTGTAGTCGATCTTGCCGGCGGCGATGTCCTCGCGCGCCTGCCACACGACGGTGCCGGAGCCCAGAAGCCTGCCGTCCGTGCCGTAGCCATCGAGCATCGGTCCACCGGAGAGCACGATGGCCGGAATGTTGACGGTGGCCGCCGCCATCAGGCAGGCGGGTGTGGTCTTGTCGCAGCCGGTGGTCAGCACCGCGCCGTCGAGCGGATAGCCGTATAGCACCTCGACCAGGCCGAGATAGGCGAGGTTGCGGTCAAGCGCCGCGGTCGGCCGCTTGCCGGTTTCCTGGATCGGATGGACGGGAAATTCGAAGGCGATACCGCCCGCCTCGCGGATGCCCTCACGGACGCGTTTGGCGAGTTCCAGGTGGTGCCGGTTGCAGGGACTGAGGTCCGAGCCGGTTTGCGCAATCCCGATGATCGGTTTACCCGATGTCAGCTCCTCGCGCGTCAATCCGTAATTGAGGTAGCGCTCGAGATAGAGCGCGGTCATGCCCGGATTGTCCGGATTATCGAACCACAATTGCGAACGCAGACGCGGCTTTTGTGAACCGGTACCCTTGGTCATTCTCGTCTCCGCACGCCCTCACCGCCGCTCATAGATAAGCCTATCCGGCGCGAGCGCGAACCCGTTTTATACAGGTCCCGCTGGCCTCGTCATATTGCAACGCAGCATGGGCGCGAACGTTTGCCTTTGCGAAGCAATTAGGTTCAAGTGCCGCCCATGTTGAGAACCATCGCTGCATTCGATCGTATCGGCGAGGAAAACGCGTTCGCCGTTCTGGCTCGCGCCACCCAGCTTGCGGCGCAGGGCCGGGACATCGTCAATCTCGGAATCGGTCAGCCGGATTTTCGCACGCCCGATTTCATTGTCGAGGCGGCGGTGAAGGCGCTGCGCGACGGCCATCATGGTTACACCCCGTCGGTCGGCATCCTGCCGCTGCGCGAAGCGGTCGCGGCCGATCTGCACAAGAGGTTCAATGTCGATGTCGCGCCGGACTCGGTGATGATCTTCCCGGGCGGCAAGCCAACGATGTTCATGTCGATCATGATGTTCGGCGAACCCGGTGCCGATATTCTCTATCCCGATCCGGGCTTCCCGATTTATCGATCGATGATCGAATTTACCGGGGCGCGGCCCGTGCCGGTGCCGATCCGCGAAGAAAACAACTTCGCCTTCTCGGCGGCGGAGACGCTCAGCCTGATCACGCCGCAGACGCGGCTCCTGATCCTCAACTCGCCCGCCAACCCGACCGGCGGCGTGACGCCAAGAGTTGAAGTCGACAAGCTCGTCACCGGTCTCGAGCGCTATCCCGATGTCGCCGTCATGTCGGACGAGATCTACGACCACATGCTCTACGACGGCGAAGCGCATGTTTGCCTGCTGCAATATCCGTCGATTCGCGACCGGCTCATTCTTCTCAACGGCTGGTCGAAGACGTACGCCATGACCGGATGGCGGCTCGGCTATGCGGTATGGCCGGGTAAGCTTTACGACTTTGCGCGCAAGCTCTCGGTCAATCTGCATTCCTGCGTCAATGCGCCGGCGCAATATGCTGGACTTGCCGCACTCACCGGTCCACAGGACGAAGTGGCGACAATGGTCGCGGAGTTCGACAACAGGCGCAGGGTCGTGGTCGAGGGCCTCAACCGCCTGCCCAATATTTCGTGCGCGACTCCGAAGGGCGCCTTCTACGCCTTCCCCAACATCAAGCGCACCGGCTGGAAAGCGAAGCCGCTTGCCTCGGCGCTATTGGAAGACGCCGGCGTCGCACTGATCGGCGGGCCCGACTTCGGTGTGCTCGGTGAGGGCTATATGCGCGTATCCTACGCCAATTCGACCGAGAACATTTTGCGCGCGCTTGATCGCATCGGTAAATTTTTGACGAGCCGCAAAGCGGCGTAAGCGACGTTCAAGTCATTCCGGATTGCCATCGATCTCGGGTGTTCCCGAGATCGACACTTTCAGGCGCAAGCCGGAAACAGCCGACTTGGTTGGCGGCGAGTGCGGAATCCATATTCGCTGACAGTGGTATGGATTCCGGGCACCTCACTTCGCTTGGCCCCGGAATGACGGACCTTACCCCTTCTGCGTCAGCCGGAAGCCGATAAGGACGATAACGAGGCCCGCGAACTGCGAGAGGGTCGGCACCTCGCCGAGCGCGATAAAACCGAGCAGCAGCACAAATGGCGGAACGAGCGACGGAAACAAGACGGCGCGCGAGGCGCCGAGCAGCACGACGGCGCGCGTGAACAGATAGGTCGCGGCGGCACCGGCGAGCGCGCCCTGGATCACGGCCTGCAACAGATTTTCAGCAAATCCCGCAGCCAGCAGATTGTCGAACCTGAACAGCAGAAACGGCACCGCGACGAGCGAGAGCACGCTGGTAATCGCCACCGATCGCATTGCCGGCACCCGCCACAGCCGCACCAGCATGCCGAAGGTGGCAAAAAATCCACCGGCCGCCACGAACAGGAGGTCGCCGCCGATACCGTGGGCACCGATGGTGCGCAATGCTTCGGTGCCGATGATGCAGAGGCCGGCGACCATGGCGAGCCCGCCGGCAATGCGGCGCGCCGGCAAGGGCTCCTTCAATACCAACCGCGCCAGCAGCATGCCGCCGAGTGCCGCGCACGAGGGCTGAATGACGGCGCCGTGGCCGAGCGGGACATAGACGTAGCCGAGATAGCTCAATAGCGCGAGCGGAAGCCCGCCGAACAGCGCTAAGACGAACCCGCGGCCCCATCCGATACCGCCCAGGTCGCGAAAGCCGTTGGCGACGACGAAGGGAAGGAGCGCCAGACCCGGCCAAAAATAACGGTGCAGAGCCAACACGAACGGCGACACGCCGACATTGATGCCGTGGCGGGCCGCAACGAAGCCAAGGGCCCAGCAAAAGGCCGCGCCGGCGCCGCAGGCGACGCCGAGGGCCGTGGCATGTTTGGGCGCGGAGGGGGTAACGAGCGGGTTCGCAATCACGACTGCGGAAAATACCCGCCGTGGCGCCGGGCACAATCTACAAATATTTGTAGCAGGGCTTCGCCAAACGCGAAGTTCAAGTCATTCCAGGGCGTCGATGCCGGCATTCTTGACGAGTTTGATGCGGTGCGCGGCTATCGCGTCGACGGCGAGGACGGTCATTCGCCCTGGAACCGCATGCCGGCGCGGCGGGCGAACCACTCGGAAACGATCAGCGCCCCGAGCGATAGCGCGATCGCGATCAGCACCAGGCGTATCGCCAGTGCTTCCCCGCCGGGAATCTGCAGCAACGTGTAGATGGCGGCGGAGATTGTCTGCGTCTCGCCGGGAATGTTGGAGACGAAGGTAATGGTGGCGCCGAATTCGCCGAGCGCTCTGGCGAAGGCCATGACCGCGCCGGCGATGATGCCCGGCAGCGCCAACGGCAGCGTCACGGTCAAGAACACCCAGAAACGATTGGCGCCGAGCGTTGCGGCTGCGTCCTCGAGCCGCCGGTCGATGGCCTCGAGCGCCAACCGGATCGGACGCACCATGAGCGGAAAGCCCATGACGCCGCAGGCGAGCGCCGCTCCGGTCCAGCGAAAAGAAAAAACCAAGCCGAAGTAATCTGCAAGAAACGCTCCGATCGGTCCGCGGCGGCCGAACGAGATGAGCAGGAGATATCCGGTGACCACCGGCGGCAGCACGAGCGGCAAATAGATGATACCGTCGAGCAAGGTCTTTCCCCAAAAGTCCTTGCGCGCGAGCAGCCAGCCGAGGGCGATGCCGAACGGCAGTGCAAATGCGGTCGCGACGATCGAAACGCGCAGCGACAACTCGACCGCAGTCCATTCGTCCGGAGTGAGATGAAACACGTGAGCGTTTTCCGACCTTAGGGCTTTCCAAGCACGCGGAAGCCGTATCGTTCGAAAACGGCCTTTGCCTCCGGCGTGGTCAAAAACGCGAGATATTGCGCGGCGTCGGGCTTTGCGTCCTTGGTCATCGCCACCGGATAGATGATCGGAGGATGCGAGTCTTCGGGAAACACGCCGATGATCTTGACACTCGGGTCGACTTTCGCGTCGGTCTCATAGACGATGCCGAGCGGCGCCTCGCCGCGGGCGACCAGGACCAGCGCCGCGCGCACGTTTTCGGCCATCGCTATTTTTGATTCGACGCTCGGCCAGATGCCGAGCTTCTCCAGCGCCGCCTTGGCATAGAGGCCGGCCGGGACTGCGCGCACGTCGCCGGTCGCGATGTGTCCGGAGCCGACGAGTGCTGCAAGATCGAAACCAGGCGCAATGGTCACGTTGCCGATCTTGGAGTCCTTTGGCGCGATCAGCACCAGGCGATTGCCGAGGAGGTCTTTGCGCGTGTCGTTTTTGATGAGACTGTGTTTGATCCCATAGTCCATCCAGTCAATGTCGGCCGACAGAAAAACGTCGGCGGGCGCGCCCTGCTCGATTTGCTTCATCAGCGACGAGCTTGCCGCGTAGCTGGCGACTACTTTGATCCCGCTCTGGTTGCTGAACAGACCATCGACCTCGTCAAGGGCATTTTTCAACGAAGCGGCCGCGAAAACGGTGATCGATCTCTCCTCCGCCACGGCCGCCGGCGGTAAGCCAGCCATCGCAATGGCCGCAGCAAAAGCGGCCAGGAAACGCCTTCTCTCAAACACGATGGTCTCAAACACGATAGTCCTCCAAAAGCACGGCTGTTCGTTGTTCGCCGGGAAAAACTGCGAACTGATTAACACGGTCGCCTTGGGGAACCATCGTTCCAGGCTGGTGCGGCGAGCGCTCAGCAAGCCGCATTTCGCTTCGTTCAGATTAGCAGCCGTCCGATGCCGTGGCAAAGCTGCCGCGACCCGCTATCATCCGCGAGCAGGGTAGGATGACTTTTCTTCGAATCGTCATCCTACCCTGGCGTTGTGTTTGAGCATGATCTTTTCCGAAAACCGGTCTCCACTTTTCGGGATCATGCTCTAAGGGGAGCGAAGGATGGCGCCGCCGGAGCCGATCGAAGGCGAGTACGATTACATCATTGTCGGCGCGGGCTCGGCCGGCTGCCTGCTGGCTAACCGGCTTTCCGCCGATCCTGACAAGCGCGTGCTCGTGCTCGAAGCAGGCGGATACGACAATTGGATATGGTTCCATATACCGGTTGGTTACCTATTCGCCATCGGCAATCCTCGTTCGGACTGGTGTTTCAAGACCGAAGCCGAAGAGGGGCTCAACGGCAGAAGCCTGAACTATCCGCGCGGCAAGGCGATCGGCGGCTCGTCGGCGATCAATGCGATGATCTATATGCGCGGCCAGAGCGCGGACTACGATCATTGGCGCCAGCTCGGGCTTGCCGGTTGGGGCTGGGATGACGTGCTGCCCTTCTTCAAGAAGCACGAGAACAACTTTCTCGGCGAGAGCGAATTGCACAGCGTCGGCGGCGAGCTGCGGATCGAGGCGCCGCGCGTGCACTGGGACTTGCTTGACGCGTTCCGCGCCGCCGCCGAACAAGCCGGCATCAAATCGGTTGCCGATTTCAACACCGGCGACAACGAGGGCTGCTGCGCCTTTCATGTCAATCAGAAGCGCGGCCGGCGCTGGTCGGCAGCCACCGCCTTTCTCAAGCCGGTGCTTCATCGCGGCAATCTGCGGCTCGAAACCAAATGCCTGGTGGAGGGCATTGTGCTCGACGGTCGCCGCGCTGTCGGCGTGCGTTGGCGGCAAGGCGGCCAAGCACGCGTGGCGCGTTGCCGCGGCGAAATCGTTCTTGCCGCCGGCGCGATCGGCTCGCCGCAACTCTTGCTGTTATCGGGCATCGGCCCGGCGCAGCATTTGCAGGATCACGGCATCGCCGTGGTCGCTGACCGGCCGGGCGTTGGCGGCAACCTCCAGGATCACTTGCAGCTTCGGCTGATCTACAAGGTCGAGGGCATCGCGACACTGAACGAGCGCTATCACGCTCCGCTCGGTTCGGTCGGCATGCTTGCTGAATATGTGCTGTTCCGGCGTGGCCCGATGACCATGGCGCCGTCGCAACTCGGGCTCTTCACCCGCTCCGACGCCGGCCAGGAGCGCGCCAATCTGCAATATCACATCCAGCCTTTGTCGCTTGATCGCTTCGGCGAGCCGTTGCATCGGTTTCCCGCGTTCACCGCGAGCGTCGCCAATCTGCGTCCGACCAGCCGCGGCCACGTGCGGCTGCGCGGACGCGATCCTGCGGCCGCTCCGGCGATCAAGCCGAATTATTTGTCGACCGATGAGGATCGTCGCATCGCGGCTAAAGCCATCCGGCTGACACGGCATATCGTCGCCCAGCCTGCACTCGCGCCTTTTCATCCCGCCGAATATTTACCTGGCGACCGCGTGCGCGACGACGACGAGCAGGCTTTGGAGAAGGCTGCGGGCGATATCGGCACGACGATCTTTCATCCGGTCGGTACGGCGAAAATGGGTCTTGCAAGCGATCCGCTGATGGTGGTCGATGAGCGCTTGCGCGTGGCTGGTGTCGAGCGGTTGCGCGTCGTCGATGCTTCCGTCATGCCGGCCATAACATCCGGCAATACCAATGCGCCGACCATGATGATCGCCGAGAAAGGCGCCGCCATGCTGCGCGCCGACGCTAAAGGACTTGGCTCTTGAAAGGACTTCGTTCGTAAAAGGACTTGGCTCATGAAACGACTTCGCTCATGAAAGGACTTCGTTCGTGAACATCGCCGCGCGGGCGCATGCGATCATCATCGATCCGCCTGCGGAATGGGCGAAAATCGATAGCGAGCCGGGCGACGTCGTCCAGTTACTGACCAGCTATGTCGCGCCGCTCGCTGCCATTCCAGCCTTGTCCGGGTTCATCGGCGCCTGCCTCGTCGGCGCAGTCGAGCCGGGTGTCGGCACGGTGCGGGCGTCCATCTTGCAGGGGGGCTTTGGCGCCGCATTCGGTTTTGTGACCGCCTGCGCGACCGTGCTCGTCGTTGGCCTTGTGATTGATCTGCTCGCCCCGGTCTTCGGCAGCCGGCGCAGCTTTGAGCACGCATTCAAGCTCGCGGTCTATTCGTATACGCCGTTCTGGCTCGCCGGAATCTTTTTGCTGGCGCCGGGCTTGCGTTTCCTGATCGTGCTGAGCGTCTACGGCGTCTATCTCTTATGGAAAGGCCTGCCGCGGCTGATGGCGACGCCGCGGGCGAAGGTTCCTGCCTTTACAGCGGTGATCGTCGGCTGCGCCGGCGCGCTGACGCTGATCTTCGCCGCCGTGCAACACGCGCTGTTTGGTCTGACGGTGCTTTGACGGCCGCAGCTGCCGCAATCGCGCTCAGGGCCGTTACGGCGCCATCAAAACTTGGCGGCAGGCGGGCGGTAATTTTGCCAACGTAAGCCCGAGCCCCGGCTTCGCCGGCTCGGTGGACGGCGGCGGTGGATGCAACATTGCGTCCGTGAACCACGGATCGAGATCGTGACCGCATCCTTCCCCCGACTCCGGCGGCGGCTGCGGTTCGCATTGCGGACTGTCCGCCGGACAGAATATCCGGATGTGGAAATGATAGTCGTGCCCGCGCCACGGCCGCACCTTGGCTAGCCAGGCGCGATCCGAACCAGCCTCCCGGCACAGCGCTTTCTTGATCGCTGCGTTGACGAAAATGCGCTCGACCGCCGGATCTTCAGCAGCGACACGGATCAATTCGGTGTGCGCGTGCGTCCATACGTTCGGGTCGACGTCGCGCCGGTCGTCCCTCACCGCCATGGTGGCCGACATGAATTCGCGTTCTTCACGGGAAAGCTTGCGATCCGGCATCGGAGTAAGCCAAATGTCCGCATCGAGTCCGACCTGATGGCTGGTATGGCCGGTCAACATCGGGCCGCCGCGCGGTTGCGACATGTCGCCGACCAGGAGGCCGTTCCATCCGACTTTCTTGGCCTTGTCCGCCAGTCGCTCGAGAAACGCCACCAGCTTGGGATGGCCCCAATTGCGATTACGTGACAGCCGCATGACCTGCCAGGTCGCGCCATTGATCGGCAGTGCGACCGCGCCCGCCAGGCAACCGCGGGAATAGAAGCCGATGGAACGCGGCGTCGCCGGATCAGGCGTGGTCTTGCGTCCGAACAATTCCCGCGCCGGCGTCGACGAACCGGGATGTTCCAGCGGCGCCAAGGTCTTGTCCTCGACCGTGCCGGGATCTTGCGCCAGGGCTGAGCCCGTGGCGGCGAGAAATAGAGCGACGGTCAAGCGAGCGAGCGTGGGCATCATCAACGCTCCGCAATGTTTCAGGGTGCGGAAGCCTTCCGCCGGAACGCGACGGCACGCGCCCGGCGGCGATACGCTGCCGCGAGTTGGTCGTGCTGTCCAGACGTGAACAAGTCGCAGGCTTGTGGAACAGCCTTCTCGTCAAGCGCCAGCGGCCGCCTTTCGGTCTCAGCATGCGCCTCGACGGCGCCGTCGTGGAGGATGTGGCCCACGGCAACGCCGCGCTCCGCGAAGCTGCGCGCTACCAAGAGACAGCGATGACAGTCGAGCGGATCGCGCTCCGCGCACATCAGACAAACGCGCGACCGCGCCGCGACTTCGAGCAGCCGATCCAAGCCGGTGACATATTCGGGCTCGATCGCCATGGCTTCATAATCGGCCACGCCATCGCGATAGAGCGTGTCGGCGCGCGGCCGGCCGCCGAGCGCACCTCCCATTGCGGCGTAACCGACGCCGGCGGCCGAGAGCGTGGCCGCAAGCGGCTTTTGCGAGAACCAGGGGCAGAAACGCGAGTGCGGCTTACTGCGCACGTCGGCGACCACGTTTGCTCCTGCACCCTGCAGCATCGCCAGAAAGCGTTCGACCGGAATATTCGAATGACCGATGCTGAAAAGATCGTATGACGGCATGTTGGTTTACGGTTTCCTAGACCGCCGCCACCAAAAGCGAGCGGGCAAGCGCTCAAGTGATTAAGGCTTAGCGGCAGGCGCGCTTTACACCATCCGGCGCATCGCAATAATATTCAACTTACACTAGGGCTGAGGTTTCCTATGCGCCGCATCGTGTTCGCGGCTCTATGCGCCGCGTTGCCTCTCGTTGCTTTTTCGAGTGACGCAAGAGCAAACGTGCTCGTGCGGATCGATCGGGCGACCCAGACCATGGATGTCAGCGTCGACGGCGCCTCTGTCTATCGCTGGCCGGTATCGACCGGCAGGCGTGGTTTCGGCACCCCGGCCGGAACTTTTCGCCCGCAGCGGATGGCGGCGCGCTGGTTCTCGACGGTCTACTACCACGCGCCGATGCCGCACGCGATCTTCTTCCACGGCGGCTTCGCCATTCACGGCAGCTACGATATTGCGCGCCTCGGCGGGCCGGCATCGCACGGCTGCATCCGCCTGCATCCAAGCGCTGCGGCCACTTTGTTCGGTCTCGTGCAGCGCGAAGGCGCGCACAACACCACCATTGTGGTGCACTAGGCAGCGCTCCGACAGATTCCGGCGGCGAGGAAGCTCTCCGGCACAAAGGCCGGGCGGCTCAATTTAACTGTCATGGGTCGGACATATGTTTCGTTCCGAGGGCTACCAACGCTAACTCGGGAAAAAGTCCATGTCGTCCATTCCCCCCGTATGGATCTGGCTGGGCATCATTGCCAGCATCGTCCAATCTGCGCTGTTCGCCGGCCTCACGCTGGCGATCTTCAGCCTCAGTCAACTGCGCCTCCAACTCGAGGCCGATGGCGGCAATGCCGATGCCGCGCGGGTGCTCGAACTGCGGAAGAACTCCAACCAGGTCCTGGCAACGGTGATCTGGGGCAATGTCAGCACCAATGTCCTGCTGACGCTGTTGTCGGATGCCGTCCTCGCCGGGCTGAGCGCCTTCTTCTTCTCCGCCATCGTGATCACGTTGTTCGGAGAGATTTTTCCGCAGGCGTATTTCTCACGCAACGCTTTGCGGATGACGGCGCGATTCCTGCCGTTTTTGAACTTCTACCGGGCTGTCCTCATTCCCTTGACGAAGCCCACGGCCATGCTGCTCGATTGGTGGCTTGGCGTTGAAGGCATCACCTATTTGCGCGAACGCGACATTCGATCCTTGATTGCCCGCAGCGCCGCAAGCGGCGGCGACGTTGGAAAACTGGAGGCGATCGGCGCCCGCAATTTTCTCGACCTCGACGACGTGCCGGTCACGGATGAAGGCGAGCTCGTACACGCGGAAAGCATCATCAGCCTGCCGCAGGCCAACAATCGCTGCGTGTTGCCCAATTTCGACCGCACACCGGGTGATGCCTTTCTCCGGAAGATCGACGCCTCGGGCAAGAAATGGGTCATCGTCACGGACCTCACCGGCGAGCCGGCATTCGTCCTTGATTCCCATCAATTCCTGCGTGACGCGCTATTCGATCAGCTCGAAACCAATCCCAACAATTATTGGCATCGGCCCATCGTTGTACGCGACATGAAGACAAAACTTGGCGATGTCATCGGGCACATGAAAGTCGTGCCTGAGCACCCCGATGACGACGTCATCGACAACGACTTGATCCTGGTCTGGGGCGAGCAGAAGCGGATCATCACCGGCGCTGATCTGCTCGGTCGCCTTTTGCGGGGGATTGTCGCGGTCGATGGCGCCAGCGCCACCACGGATCGTGGCGCGCAGTCCGGCGCCGTTGGCGCCGGTCAATCGGTGCCATCAATGTGGTCTTCGGGTTAGTGCATCCCTGCGCTCGTCCCCGCGAAGGCGGGGACCCAGTTCCTTCTGCGTGACCCGGGGGTCCCGCTGGATTCCCGCTTTCGCGGGAATGAGCGGCAAGTAAGCTTAACTTGATTGGATCATTCCCTAGAACGCCACTCGCTCGAACGCAGCGCGATCACACATCCACTTTCAGTGCGGCGATGAAGGCTTCCTGCGGGATATCGACCTTGCCGAACTGGCGCATGCGCTTCTTGCCTTCCTTCTGCTTCTCGAGAAGCTTGCGCTTGCGCGTCACGTCGCCGCCATAGCACTTTGCGGTCACGTCCTTGCGGAAGGCGCGCACGGTCTCGCGAGCGACGATCTTGCCGCCGATCGCAGCCTGGATCGGCACCTGGAACATGTGCGGCGGGATGAGCTCTTTGAGCTTCTCCGCCATGGCGCGGCCGCGCTGCTCGGCGCGGGTGCGATGCACAAGCATGGCCAATGCGTCCACGGGCTCGCCATTCACCAGCATCTGCAGCTTGACCAGATCAGACGGCTTATAGTCGGTGAGCTGATAGTCGAACGAGGCATAGCCTTTCGACACCGACTTCAGCCGGTCGTAGAAGTCGAACACCACCTCGTTGAGCGGCAGGTCGTATTTCGCCATGGCGCGATTGCCGACATAGGTCAGCTCGACCTGAATGCCACGGCGGTCCTGGCAGAGCTTCAACACGCTGCCGAGATATTCGTCCGGCGTGAGGATGGTGGCCCGGATCCAGGGCTCTTCGATCTCCTTGATCTTCATCACATCCGGCATGTCGACCGGATTGTGGATCTCGATCTCTTTGCCGTCCGTCTGTTTGATCTTGTAGATCACCGACGGCGCGGTCGCGATCAGGTTGAGATTGAATTCGCGCTCCAGCCGCTCCTGGATGATTTCCAGATGCAGAAGGCCGAGAAAGCCGCAGCGAAAGCCGAAGCCGAGCGCGGCGGAGGTTTCCATCTCGTAGCTGAAGCTTGCGTCGTTGAGGCGAAGCTTGCCCATCGCCGCCCGCAGGTCCTCGAAGTCGGCGGCGTCGACCGGGAACAGGCCGCAGAACACCACCGGAATGGCAGGACGAAAACCCGGCAGGGGCGCGGCAACCGGCTTCTTGTCGTCGGTGATCGTGTCGCCGACGCGGGTATCGGCCACCTCCTTGATCGAGGCGGTGAGGAAGCCGATCTCGCCCGGGCCGAGTTCGTTGGTTTCGACGCGCTTGGGCGTGAACACGCCGACGCGGTCCACATCGTAGGCCGCGCCGGTGCCCATCATGCGGATGCGCTGGCCCTTTTTGAGCACGCCGTCGACGAACTCGGAACAGCACCACCACGCCGAGATAGGCGTCGTACCAGCTGTCGACCAACAGCGCCTTCAGCGGCGCCGCGGCGTCGCCTTTGGGCGGCGGCAGCCGCGTGACGATCGCTTCCAGCACCTCAGAAACGTTCAAGCCGGTCTTGGCTGAGATCAGGATCGCATCGGACGCATCGAGCCCGATCACGTCCTCGATCTGCTGCTTCACCTTCTCGGGCTCGGCGGCCGGCAGATCGACCTTGTTGAGCACCGGCACGATCTCGTGGTTGTTGTCCAGCGCCTGGTAGACGTTGGCGAGCGTCTGCGCCTCGACGCCCTGGCTGGCATCGACCACCAGCAGCGAGCCCTCGCAGGCGGCAAGACTGCGGTTGACCTCGTAGGCGAAGTCCACGTGGCCGGGCGTGTCGATCAGGTTGAGGATGTAGTCCTTGCCGTCGCGCGCGCGGTAATTCAGGCGCACGGTTTGCGCCTTGATCGTAATGCCGCGCTCGCGCTCGATGTCCATGGAATCGAGCACCTGATCGACCATTTCGCGCGCCTCGAGGCCGCCGGTCAGCTGGATCAGCCGGTCGGCGAGCGTCGATTTGCCGTGGTCGATATGGGCAATAATCGAGAAATTACGGATGTTGGCGATGGGGCCCGCGGTCATGGCGCGCAGATAACATCCGCCCCCCGGAGCGGCAAGCATTGGCTGTTAGCAGAACCGAGCGCGGGTGAGGGGTCAAACCAGGGGGAGTGGCCCTCGTTTACCTTTGCCGCCAGACCAGCGCGGCGCTGACCACGAAGTTCCAAACCGTGCCGATCAGTGCGCCGCCGAGACCCGCGATCCACCACGTCTCGTCGTAGTCGTAGATCCAGGTGGCGATGCCGACATTGGAGATGGCGCCGATGGCGCAGATCACCTGGAAGCGGATCAGGCCGGTGATAAAGTGCCAGCCGGTCAGCCGCTGATCGCGGTAGGTGAACAGATTGTTGAGCACGAAATTCCAGGCGATGGCGCCGATGGTGGCAAAGGCCTGCGCGAGGCCGAATGACAGGTCGGTGATCAGGAGTGCGCTCAAAATGCTCAAATGGATGCCGATGCCGGTCAGGCCGACCATGCAGAACAGGAGAAAGCGCGCGGAGACGGCGTCGTTGGTGAGCTTTGCGGTCACCAGCGCCGCAAAGTCGAGCGCGATCTTGGAATCGAGCTTGCTTTCGCCGTGTTGGCGTTCGCGGAAGGTCGATGGCAGCTCGATCGTGCGCAGGCCGCCGCGCGCGGTCGCCAGGATGTCGAGCAGGATCTTAAACCCTTGAGTCGACAGCGACGGCGCGATGGCTTCGAGTGCATCGCGGCGGACCATGAAATGCCCGCTCATGGGGTCGGTCAGGTCGATGCCGAGCAGCAGGCGCACCAGCGTATTCGAGCCGCGGCTGACGCGGGAGCGTTGTTTCGAGAGCCCGGCGGCAGACCCGCCATACAGATAGCGGCTCGCCACCGCCACATCGGCGCGTCCCGCGCGCAACGCTTCGAGCATCGGGACCAGCAATCCCTCGTCATGCTGAAGGTCGGCATCCATCACGGCCACGTAGCGGGCTTGGCTCGCCAGCATGCCCTCGAGGCAAGCCCCCGCCAGGCCGCGCCGGCCGATGCGGCGAATGCAGCGGACGCGGCTATCGTTGGCGCCAATGGCGCGCGCGGCCGCGGCCGTGCCGTCCGGCGAATTATCGTCGACGAAAATAACCTCCCAGTCGCAAGACGTCAGAAGCTGCGCCAGCCGCTCGACCAGAAGTGGAATGTTGGCCTTTTCGTTGAAGGTCGGAACGACGATTGTGAGCTCAGGCGCGGGCCGCACGGCGGTGCCTGTGTCCGCGCGCGGGCTAACGGGCGCGATGTCGTTGATCGCCGATTGTGGCAACGCGGTACGCCTTTCTCGTTGACCGGGCTTATTGCTCTGTCCCGAGGCCCAAGCTACTAGCTTTCACCCGATTTGGGAAAGCCTCCCAATTCGCCGTCCCGGGCGGCAGCTCATGGCCGAGAAAGCGCTTCAGAGCAACGATGTCTTTAGCAGGGCGCGATGCAAACGGCGGCGAGCTTCGAGGGCCGGCCGCTCTGGCTGAGCGCCTCGTGCGTGGCGCCGTGCGCCTCCTGTCCGATAACAGCGAGGCCACGATCGTTGCTTGCGTTCTGGTCGCCTTTGTCGCCGCCTGGATGCTGTTTTGGGAGATTTCGACGGCGTCGGTGGACGTGCATTTCGACGCCAGTGAGGCCATCGTCTGGGCGCAGCATTTTGCCTTTGGCTACAAGCATCCGCCGCTCACCGGATGGCTCTTCGCCATGTGGTTTTCGGTCTTTCCGCGCCAGCAATGGGCAATGAATTTGTTGACGGTCGCGACGAGCGCGGTCGCGCTTGCCGTGAGCTGGCGTCTTCTGCGCGATCACCTCGACAAGAACCGGGCGCTGCTTGGCTTGTTCGCGCTGATGTTGGTCCCGCTCTACGACGTGAAAGCGGAAGTGCTCAACGCCAACACCGCGATGATTCCGGTATGGGCGGCGGCGCTGCTATTCTATCTGCGCGCGCGCCGCGGGCTTGGACCAATCGATGCCTTCCTGGCCGGCGCGTTCGCAAGCCTCACCATGCTCGGCAAGTACTGGGCAGTCTTTTTGTTCGCCGGCATGGCGGTCGGTGCGTTTGTCGGGCCAGGTGTGCAGCGCTTTTGGCGTTCGCCTGCGCCGTATCTCATGGCCGCAGGGGCGGCGATCGTTCTCTCTCCGCATCTTTGGTGGATGCTGACCCAAAGCGGCGCCAGCGTTCAGTTCGCCGAGAGCGTCGCCAATTCGATGCCGTTCGGCGCCGCGTTGGCGAAGTCGGCCAATTATTTTGTAGGGGCGGCGGCCTACATCATCGGCCCCCTGATTTTTTTCGCTGCGCTTCGTCCGAGCCGGGCGGCATTCGCGGATACGGTCTGGCCGACCGAGGCGCTCAGACGGCAAGCGTGGATCTTGCTGCTGGTGCCGCTCGTACTCCCGGCGCTGGTCAACCTGGCAGTTCCATACCGGCTCACCGCCGCCTGGACTTCGCCCAACTGGGCGCTGCTGCCGATCGTTCTGTACGGCTCGCGTGCGCTTTTGATCGACGAACGCACGGCCGCGCGGGCAAGCCTGGCGACGCTTGCGGTGACGCTCGCCATTCTTATCGCGTCGCCAATCATCGCTTGCGTAAGACTTCACCAACGGTCCCGACCCGTACCGGCCTCATTTCCAGCACGTGGCGGAAATCGGGGAGAATCTGGCCGGCCGGCCGGTCGAACTGATTTGGGGATCGGAAGGTATCGCCTCGGGCCTGCCGTTTTATCTGCCCAAGGCGAAGCCGTTGATGATCAGTCCGTTGTCGGCTGAGGGTCGCGCGGCAATCGCGGCTCATGGCCTTCTGATCGTTTGCACGAGCAACGATGACGGCTGTCGGCGGACCGCGGAAAGCTTTGCCCGTGCCGGCGCCGCCAACAAGAGCGTTACGCTCACCCGGAGCTTCCTGGGATTTTCCAGCCCGCCGGTGAGCTTTCAGATCACCGCGGTGCCGCCGGGCTGAAATTTTGGTGGAGCATGAAAACCGGTTTCCACTTTTCCGGATCATGCTCTGGGCCGACGGCAGCCGCGGGCTGATCCTTAATACCGGTACTGGTCGGTCTTGAACGGGCCGTTGACCGGAATGCCGATATAGGTCGACTGCTTGTCGCTCAGCTTGGTGAGGTGCACGCCGATCTTGTCGAGATGGAGCCGCGCGACCTTCTCGTCGAGCTGCTTCGGCAGCGTGTACACCTTCTTCTGATACTTGCCGGGGTTGGTCCACAGCTCGATTTGGGCGAGCGTCTGGTTGGTGAAGGACGACGACATCACGAAGCTCGGATGGCCCATCGCGTTGCCGAGATTCACCAGCCGTCCTTCGGACAGAAGGATGATGCGCTTCTTGTCGGGGAACTCGATCTCATCGACCTGCGGCTTGATGTTCTCCCACTTGAGGTTCTTCAGCGCGGCCACCTGAATTTCCGAATCGAAATGGCCGATGTTGCACACGATGGCGCGGTGCTTCATCGCCCGCATGTGCTCGATTGTGATCACGTCGACATTGCCGGTGGCGGTGACGAAAATGTCGGCACGCGGCGCCGCCTCTTCCATGGTCACCACTTCATAGCCTTCCATCGCCGCCTGCAGCGCGCAGATCGGATCGATCTCGGACACCAGCACGCGGCAGCCGGCCTGGCGCAGCGAGGCCGCCGAGCCTTTGCCAACGTCGCCGAAGCCCGCGACCATCGCGATCTTTCCCGCCATCATCACGTCGGTGCCGCGGCGGATGCCGTCGACCAATGACTCGCGGCAGCCGTAGAGATTGTCGAACTTCGACTTGGTGACGCTGTCGTTGACGTTGATGGCGGGGAAGAGGAGCCGGCCCTCCTTCTCCATCTGGTAAAGCCGGTGCACGCCGGTCGTCGTCTCCTCGGTGACACCGCGAATTTGCTTTGCGGTCTTGCTGTAGCAGCCCGGCTGATGCACCAGCCGCTTCTTGATGGCGGCGAACAGCACTTCCTCTTCTTCATTGCCGGGATGGTGCAGCACATTCGGCGTCGTCTCTGCCTGCATGCCGAGATGCATGAGGAGCGTCGCATCGCCGCCGTCGTCAAGAATCATGTTCGGCGCGCCGCCATCGGCCCACTCGAAAATACGATGGGTATATTCCCAGTATTCCGTCAAAGATTCGCCCTTGACGGCGAACACCGGGATCCCGGCGGCCGCAACCGCCGCTGCGGCGTGGTCCTGGGTCGAATAGATGTTGCACGATGCCCAGCGCACGTCGGCGCCGAGCGCCGTGAGCGTCTCGATCAACACTCCCGTCTGGATCGTCATGTGCAGGGAGCCGGCAATGCGCGCGCCGCGCAGCGGTTGTTGCGGCCCATACTCCTCGCGCGTCGCCATCAGGCCGGGCATTTCGGTTTCGGCGATCGAGAGCTCCTTGCGGCCCCATTCGGCGAGGCCGATGTCCTTGACGACATAGTCGGTGTGCGAAGCTTTGTGCTTGGGCGATGTGCTCATGACAGTCCTTCTGGCGCTCGTTGCGGTCTTGGTCTTAGGCGATGGATCGGCCGGTTGCGACCGCTGCTTGGAGCTTGCCGCTCTGGCCGGGCGCTCGGCGCCGCGCAATAAGACATAAAGAAAGCTTTATGTCCATGACGTAGCTGCAGCGTCGGATAACATATTGTCGTATCTAGAAAATCGGCATGGAGGAAAGTCCCGACGGGTCGGGGGAGGCTGCGTACGGCCGGCGGTCTTGGCCGGCACGCGCGCTTTCGGCCGCCGGCATCATGCGATCTTGTCGCAATGGGGCGCTCTTTCATGGCCCCGTGCTTCGTGGCGTGCGTCGATTGACCTTCGGAGAATTTGCGTCAATGGAATTCGCACACCCGCCGGGGGAGGGGACGCTGACACAAGCCTCGCAGTCGGAGCTTCGCGACAGCCAGTCCAACAGGCCATGGCGATGGATGCTCGCGCTCGACTGCATCATCGCTCCGGCCGCGTTGCTCTACACCGTTTTTGTCGATTCGCCGCGTTACCCTGGATACATGCATCTCTTGGTGACCTACCACTTCGGCTTCGTCCGGCGCGCACTCGTCGGCACCGTGCTGTCGTGGTTCACCGACGCCATTCCATTCTGGTACGTCTATGCAATTGCGATCGGCGCCTGGGTCGTGACGCTTGCTCTGTTCGTAGCAGTCTTTCGCAGGGTGTTCGGATTCAAGCCGGATAACTTTCCGTTATTTGTTTTTGTCATCGGCTCGCCCTTCTTCTTCAAAAATTTTGCGATCGCGCTCGGCCATTTCGATATCTACGGCTGCCTCTGGGCGCTCCTTGCACTTCTTGTTCCCGTGGGAGCGCTTTACCCGCTGGTGATTGCCGCCGGTTGCGTCGTCCTGGTGCTGATGCACCATCTGCATTTTCTGCTCTATGTCCCGACCATCGGCTTTATCGTGTTTGTTCGCTACGGTTTGTTGGCGGGCATTACGGCCGGAAAGGCGGTCTACGGCATCGCCCTCATTTTGTCGGTCGGCACCGCTTTCCTGGTCGTTGCGTTCTTTGGACGCATGCCGGTGCCGCCGGAAACCTTTCTGGCTTATGTCCGATCGCGCGCGCTCGACCCGATAGATCCCTCAAATGCGTGGATGTGGTATTCGACATTGGAGCAGGAAATACGCTCCACCTGGGAACGTCTGGGAGGCCACGCGTTGCGCTTCCCGGTCTATGCCCTCTTGATAGCGCTGCACCTTCCCATTGGCCGCTATCTGAAAGCGCTGATCGTCAAGCTGCCGACACAACTCATGCGGCGCAGCTCGTTCGTTGCATTGGCCGCGATCACGGCCGCCTACATTCCGATCTGCGTTGTTGCGCACGACTATGCGCGCTGGGTCTCGAGCTGGGCCGTCTGCATGTTTTTGGCCATGCACGCTATTCGCATGCTGCCCTCGACCGGCACCGAAAACGCGCCGCCGCTCGCGCCGGACAGCAAAACGAACCTTCTGCTCGGATGGATCCTCACGGCCATACCGAGGGTAGGCGTCACGATCCCCTTTTGAGCGGCGGCTTGTCAGAGCCGCGAATTGCGCAACAATTGTCTTTGGGAACTCGCATCGTCCGATACGTGTTCTCAGATGAACCACCCGTGCGGGAGAGCTTGGTGAAGATCGAGGCGCGAAACGATTTGCCGGCGCCGGTCAAATCGCTCCGCCAATTGGCGGAGGCCGAGGGAAGCTGCACGCGCTGCCCGCTCTATCGCGACGCCACGCAGGCAGTCCCCGGCGAGGGACCGAGCCATGCGCCTTTCATGCTGGTCGGCGAACAGCCTGGCGACAAAGAAGACCTGGCCGGCAAGCCGTTCGTCGGGCCCGCGGGCCGCCTGCTCGATCAGGCGTTACAGGACGCCGGCATCAAGCGAACGGAAACGTTCGTCACCAACGCCGTGAAGCACTTCAAGCATGAAATGCGCGGCAAGCGCCGGCTGCACAAACGGCCCGACAATTACGAAATCGAACGCTGCAAAATCTGGCTCGATCTCGAGCGCAGCCTGGTCAAGCCGGACACCATTGTCGCCCTCGGCGTCACCGCTGCCCGCAGCCTGACCGGTCGCACGCTCACCATCGGCAAAGTGCGCGGTAAGCCGGTCACCATGGCCGACGGCACCCGCCTGATCGTGACCATTCATCCATCAGCGCTGCTGCGGATCGAAGACGAGGACGAACGTCACGCCGCCTATCAGAGCTTCGTTGCCGATCTGAAAGCGGCCGTGGCGGCGCATTCGCATCAAGCGTCGCGCAAACATGCGAGCTAGAGCATGATCCGGAAAAGTGGGTACCGCTTTGCCGAAACGATATGCTCCACCAAAGATCCAGAGCGCGATGACGATTTAACTTAAAGCCGTCGCGCTCTAGGGTTCAGCCGGTCGACGATTCAGAAGGGCGCGTCGCCGGCCGTGTCACCCCAGCCTGCGTCAAAGCCGTGCCGATCTGCTGCATCCGGTTGATGAGATCGACGGCGGCGGCCGGCGGGAGCACCAGACGGCAAGCCGTATAGCGGCGTCCCGTGATCGGCGCGTTGGGCTTGACTTCGTCCAGGCGCGTGACGCCGAACTCAATGCGCAGCGATTGACCATCGAAGACCAGGCTGGTGATCACGTCTGCGAACGTCTCGGCGACTTCAGGACGATCGAAATTCCGGATTATCGGAGCCTGCCTCTGCGCGCCCGCGGCGCTAGTGTTCGGTTCAAAAGCCATTGTTTTCTCCCTCGGGCGTTTGCCGGAACGGCGATGCGATCAATCGTCTTCGCCGAAACGCGAATTGATCAGGGCCGTCAGGGCCTCGACGACTTCCGCCGCCTCTTTGCCGGTCGCCTCGACGATGATCGATGTGCCGGAAGCGGCGGCGAGCATCATGAGCCCCATGATCGACGTCCCGCCGACCGTCTCGCCGCAGCGCATGACACGGACATCGGCGTCGAATTTCTCGACCGTCTGCACGAATTTGGCCGACGCGCGGGCGTGCAGCCCTTTGCGGTTGCAGATGTCGAGTTTGCGGACGATTGCACCTTGGCGGAAGTCCGCCCCGTCGGGCGCACATTCTTCGCTGCGGGGGGCCGGCGTGCTCATTTGCTGGTGAGCACGCGGCTGGCGATGGTGACATATTTCCGGCCCGCGTCCTGGGCGGCGGCGACTGCCTCGGCGAGAGGACACTCGTCCCGGACTTTGGCGAGCTTGACCAGCATCGGCAGATTGATCCCGGCGAGAACCTCGACTTTCGGCCGGCTCATGACCGAGATGGCGAGATTAGACGGCGTGCCGCCGAACATGTCGGTCAGGATGGCGACGCCATCTCCGCTGTCGACGCGCTTGACCGCTTCAATGATGTCCTTGCGGCGTTCCTCGACGTCGTCGTCGGGACCGATCGTCACCGCCTCGATTTGGCCTTGCGGACCTACGACATGCTCCAGGGCCGAGCGGAACTCGACGGCCAACCGCCCGTGGGTCACCAGCACAAGACCAATCATGAAACTCCCCGCGGGCGCGTCCCGAGTGCACCGCACGAAAGGCTGCTCATCTTGACCATCCGAAGCCCAAGCGCAAGAGGCATTTTCGCCGATATCTGGCGATTGTTGCATTGCGATAGCTAAAGCTCCGATACCGCGGCAGAGGCCGCCCCATGCTTATGCGATCGGGCGGCCGGAGTGCCCATCCTACCCGGATTAGGGTTACCAAAACCGCCAACCTGCCTGCTCCGGGTGTGCCCGGCAAACGCTCTAGTTGTATCAAGCGAGACCATTTCCGTCCGGGTGTTTCAATCGCCAGAACTTGTCTTTCCGTGCGTGATATAGGCGAACACGGCGGGCAAAGCTGCCGCCCCGGATGCGACGGCGAGCCGCGGCAGTTCTATGCCATCGATTTCCGTCTTGTGACTAGCCGCTTCAGGCAGCCGCTGAGCGTCCGTTGCGGCAAGGTCGACGACCCATCCCACCACGGCGCTCGCTTCGTGCGTGAGCCGCATCAGGCCGATGCCGCGCACTTCGATCAAGCCGGCTAGCGCTTCGGCAGGCCGCGCCAGCAGTCGGCCATGCGCGGCTTCCAGATGAACCCGGTCATCCGCTACCAGGCGCGCGAATGGAAGCGAGCCGGTTCGCGCCATTTCAATCAATTCCAGCGCTAGGCGCGATTTTCCGGATCCGGATGGCCCGCGGATCAACACGGCGCGAGGTCCGACAAGGACGGCCGAGGCGTGCACCGTCGCGGGCGGCGATGCCATTAGGGGGCCGGCAGGCGCACAATGAAGCGCGCGCCAGCGGCCGTTGCCTCGCCTTGTTCGTCCGGCGGCCCAGGCCTGTTTTCTACCCAGATCGTGCCGCCATGGGCGTCGACGATTTGCTTGGAGATCGAGAGGCCGAGTCCCGAATTCTGGCCAAAGCCTTGATGCGGGCGATCGGTATAGAACCGCTCGAACACCTTTTCGAATGCGTCCGGCCGCACGCCGGGGCCGTCATCGTCAACCAGGATCTCGATGTTGCTCTTGAGCCGTCGGCAGGTGACACGCACCGTGCCTCCGGGCGGCGAAAACGAGCGCGCGTTTTCAATCAGATTGTCGACCACCTGTCCGAGGCGCGAGTCGCGTCCCGGTACTTCGAACGCGCGAGGATTGCCGCCGCCTTCGAAGCGCAGCGTGACTTTCACGCCGTCGTCGCGCTTCACCTCGTTAGCGACGCTGACGAGCGTGTTGAGCAATTTGGTCAGATCGACCGGCGCGGCCTCTTGGCGCTGCAGCTCGGCATCGAGCCTGCTGGCGTCGGAAATGTCGGAAATCAGCCGATCGAGCCGCTGCACGTCGTGCTGAATGATGCTGAGAAGCCGTCCGCGGCTCTCCTCGGTGCGCGCCACCGGCAATGTCTCCACCGCCGAACGCATCGATGTGAGTGGATTTTTGAGTTCGTGCGCCACGTCGGCGGCGAAGCTCTCGATGGCTTCGATGCGGCTGTAGAGCGCGTTGGTCATGTCGCGCAGCGTGCCAGACAAGTGCCCAATCTCGTCGCGCCGGCGGGTGAAGTCGGGAATTTCGACCCGCGATCGGATGCGGCGGCGCACGCTTTCCGCAGCATCGGCAAGCCGCCGCACGGGCTCGGCGATCGTTCCGGCCAAGAGGATCGAAAGTACGACCATCACGGCGGTGGCGACGAGAAAGACCTTGAGAATGGCGAGCCGCTCGGCCTCGACCATGTCGTCAATGTCGGCGCCTTGCGTCGAAAGCATGAGCGCGCCGCGCACGGCGCGGAAGCGCTGCACCGGCACGGCCACTGACACGATGACATCACCGCGCTCGCTGATGCGCACCATGCTGGAATTCTGGCCGTTCAAAGCCTGCGCCACTTCCGGGTAACCGCGGCCGTTCAAAGCGCCGAGCTCGTGGTAGAGCGGAAGATCGCCGCGCCCGAGCCAGCGCCGCAACCCGATGAATGCGCGCTCGAACAGGCCGGGCTTTTCGGCGTTCGGCGGCGGCAAGTCGAAACGCAGCACGTCGCCGCGGCCGAACAGATTGCGGCTGTCGACCAGCAGCACGCCATCGCGATCATAGATGCGGGCGCGCGTCTTGGTCGGCGAAACAAGCCGCCGTAGCACCGGCGCCACGCGCTCGGGATTGATCGGAAAATCGATGCCGTAAAGCGCTTCCTCCGAGGGTCCGTAACTCTCGCCCGGATGCAATTCGAGCAATTTGTCCGGATCGATGGTGAGCGACGAATCGGTCTCGACGGTCGCGGACGCGGCGATCGCGCCGGCGATGATCTGTCCCTGGACCAACAGGCTCTGGACGCGCGCGTCGATCAGGCCGGCGCGGAATTCGGACAGAAAGTTGATGCCGATGGAGAGCGCCAGCAGTCCCGCGACGTTGAGGAAGACGATACGCCGCGTGAGGCTCGAGAAGCTCTGGGTAATGAAGAACTGCCAGGCGCGTGGCACCCAGCCGAGGATGCGCGCAAGTCTGCTCGTCTGCACAGGAGGAGCCTCAACGGGAGTCGCGCCGTCGGTCTCAGGCTCGTCCTGAGACGCGGCGTGAGCCCGCACCTTGGCCCGTGCGATTTCTGCGGTTCGATCGAGCACGTCGTCTGCCGGGTTTCGACCATGCCCGCTTTCTGCAAGCATAGACGCCATTAGTACCGCACGTCAGCCGCCCCGTCAGGGGTCATGGATCACATGTCCATGACACGTTTTCGCGCTAAAACTGCGCTTTATTCCTTGAAACGATAGCCAACGCCGTACAGCGTTTCGATCATGTCGAATTCGTTGTCGCTTGCCTTGAACTTCTTGCGCAACCGCTTGATGTGGCTGTCGATGGTGCGGTCGTCCACGTAGACCTGGTCGTCGTAGGCGGCGTCCATCAATGCGTTACGGCTCTTCACAACGCCCGGCCGGCTCGCCAGGGCGTGCAGGATGAGGAATTCGGTGACGGTCAGAGTCACCGGCTCGTTTTTCCAAGTGCAGGTGTGACGCTCAGGATCCATGCGCAGGAGCCCGCGCTCCAAGACCTTGCTGTCGACTTCCTTGGGCGCGGTGCCGTCCTTCGGCGAGGCGCGCCGCAGCACGGCCTTGACCCGCTCGACCAGAAGCCGCTGCGAGAAAGGTTTGCGAATGAAGTCGTCGGCGCCCATTTTGAGGCCGAACAACTCGTCGATTTCCTCGTCTTTCGAGGTGAGGAAAATCACCGGCAAGTCGGATTTCTGCCGCAGCCGCCGCAACGTCTCCATGCCGTCCATGCGCGGCATTTTGATATCCAGGATGGCAAGATCGGGCGGGGCGCTTTTGAACCCATCGAGCGCGGAGGCGCCATCCGTATAGGTCGTGATCCGATATCCCTCGGCCTCGAGCGCAATGGAGACCGAAGTGAGGATATTGCGGTCGTCGTCCACGAGAGCGATGGTCGGCATGGCGGCCTTCTAGCATGAGTCGGCCGCAAGCATCACCTGCCCCGGCCCCATAAGCCTTTGAAAACCCATGTAGGGGCGGAAGTGTGACAAGACAAGGCGGAATCGGGGCAATTGCTGAGGCGGCGGGAACAGGAAGACCATCGATGGCTCAGTCGGATAACGGCGCTGCTTTGCCCGGTTTCATGCCCGGCCGCCTGCCGGAAAACGCGCCGGCGGCTGATTTTGACGCGGTCGCCATCGCCAAGGCCCTGCTGCGGGCGACGCGGGCCGGGGCATTGGGAACTATCGACCGCAATACCGGCCATCCATTCGGATCTTTGGTTAACGTCGCCACAGACGTTGACGGTTCCCCTCTCATTTTAGTTTCCCGGCTTGCGACCCATACCGCCAATCTGGAGCAAGACGGGCGCGCGTCGCTGCTCCTTTCATCCGCCGGCCGGGGTGACCCGCTGGCTCATCCGCGCCTGACGCTATTGGGCACCTTCGCGCCTGTGGGGCGGCAGGACGCTTCCGAGCCGCGCCTGCGGCGGCGCTTTCTGGCGCGTCATCCGAAGTCGGAGCTATATGCGGGCTTCGCGGATTTTTCCTTCTGGAGGCTGGGCGTCGTGTCGGCCCATCTCAATGCCGGCTTTGCCCGCGCGGCCGATTTGAAAGCTGATGACTTCGTGACCGACGTCGCGGATGCGCACGCGCTGATCGACGCCGAAGCGGATGCGCTCGCGCACATGAACGCCGACCATGCCGAGGCGATCCGGCTTTATGCGACCAAGCTCCTTGGCGCCGCCGACGGTCCATGGCGGCTGACCGGCATCGATCCGGAAGGCATTGATCTTGCGCAAAGCGACGCCACGCTCCGCCTGCCATTTTTGCAGCGCGTGACAACGGCTGAAGCGCTGCGCAAAGCGCTGGTGGATTTGGCAGCGCAGGCGAGGGCCCGTTGATTTCGCTGCGGTGCAGCGGGAACGGGCCCGCTTTTTGCTCGTTGAGGGCTAGCACGGGCGTCTTGGCACGGGCTGGGATGCTCGATATACGGTCGCGGGTCCTCGTCGGACGGACTAAAGTGGCGTGGAGCTCGGGATGGGGCTCGACGAGCTGCGGAGGCGAGTGTGAAGGAAACCGGTGTGCGAAATGGCGCCCATGGTGCCGATAAGTTTGGGCTGAAAAATCTCGCAGCGGTCCATTGGAATTTACCCGACGCCATCCTGGTCGAGCACGCGATCGCCAACCGCGAAGGCGATCTGGTGCAGGGCGGAGCGTTTTGCGCCGAGACCGGCATGCATACCGGTCGCAGCCCGAAGGACAAATTTGTCGTCGCCGACGCCCAGACTGAGAAATCCGTCTGGTGGGAAAAGAACGGCCGGCTCTCACAAGAGCATTTTCAGCTGCTATTCGACGATTTCATTGCGCATGCCAAAGGCAAGACGCTTTTTGCGCAAGACCTCTATGGCGGCGCCGATCCGAAATACCGCATCAAAGTGCGCGTCTATAACGAGTTGGCGTGGCACTCGATGTTCATCCGGGCGCTGCTCATTCGCCCGGATCGCGGCGAGATTTCACACTATGTCCCGGACTTCACCATTCTTTCGCTGCCGTCCTTCAAGGCCGATCCCAAACGCCACGGCGTGCGCAGCGAGACCATCATCGCCATCGATTTCACCAGGCGCGTCATCCTGATCGGTGGCACGTCCTATGCCGGCGAGATGAAGAAATCGGTTTTCACCACGCTCAACTATTACCTGCCGGCCGAGAGCGTGATGCCGATGCATTGCTCGGCCAATGTCGGCCCTTCGGGCGACGTCGCACTATTCTTCGGCCTGTCGGGCACCGGCAAGACCACCTTGTCTGCCGACCCCAAACGCACGCTGATCGGCGACGACGAGCACGGATGGGGTCCGCAGGGCGTCTTTAATTTCGAGGGCGGTTGCTACGCGAAATGCATCCGGCTCTCGGCCGAGGCGGAGCCGGAGATTTACGCCACTACGCACCGTTTCGGCACGGTGCTCGAGAACGTCGTGTTCGATCCCGAGACGCGCGTCTGCGACTTCGACGACGATTCCAGGACCGAGAATACCCGCGCCGCTTATCCGCTGGATTTCATTCCGAATGCGTCGCGCACCGGCCGGGCCGGCATGCCGCGCAATATCGTTCTTCTTACCGCCGATGCCTTTGGCGTCATGCCGCCGATCGCGAAGCTGACGCCGGCGCAGGCGATGTATCACTTCTTGTCCGGCTACACTGCGAAAGTAGCCGGCACCGAGAAGGGCCTAGTCGGCGTACAACCGGAATTCTCGACCTGCTTCGGCGCGCCGTTCCTGCCGCGCCATCCTTCGGTCTACGGCAATCTGCTGCGCGAATTGATCAGCGCCCACGGCGTCGATTGCTGGCTGGTCAATACCGGCTGGACCGGCGGCATCTATGGCGTCGGCCGGCGCATGCCGATCAAAGTCACGCGCACACTTCTCACCGCGGCGCTCGACGGCTCACTCAAGAATGTGAGCTTCCGCACCGATCCGTATTTCGGCTTTTCTGTTCCGACCCAGTTGACCGGCGTCGAGCCGCATCTGCTTTATCCGCAGAAAACCTGGCAGAACAAGCTCGAATTCGACCAGACCGCCCGCAAGCTGGTCGGCATGTTCCAGAAGAACTTCGTGCAGTTCGAGGACCATGTGGAGGCCGACGTGCGCGCCGCAGCGCCGGAAGTGCGCATCGCCGCCGAATAAGCTCGGCTGGCAGCAGCCTATTTCCAGGATCGAAACGGCGTCTCCGGCACCGGCGTGAGCGGCGGCTTGCCCGCTGCCCAGGCGCGAATGTTGTCGACCAAGAGCTGGTCCATCTTCGCCCGGGTGAATTCCGATGCCGAGCCGACATGCGGCAGCAGCACGACATTGTCCATTGCCAGCAACTCCTCGGGCACGTGCGGCTCATCGACGAATACATCGAGGCCGGCGGCCAAAATCTTCCCCTCGCGCAGAGCCGCAATTAACGCCGGCTCGTCGATCACCGAGCCGCGCGCGACATTGATCACGATCCCGTTCGGGCCGAGGACGTCGAGGACCTCTGCATCGATCATATTTTTGGTAGCGGCGCCGCCCGGCACGATGACGATCAACGTGTCCACATCGCGCGCCATGTCGACGAGCCGCGGATAGTGCCGGTAGCCGAGCTCAGGCCGCGGCTGGCGCGTATGATAGACGACCGGCACGCCGAAGGCGTCGAGTCGGCGCGCGATGGCGATGCCGATGCGGCCTAAGCCGACCATTCCGATGGTGCGGTCGCGCAAGGTGGCGCGGCTGAGTGGAAAATTGCCTTTGGGCCATTTGCCGGCGCGCAGGTAACGCTCGGACTGCGGCAGCTCGCGCACTGTGTTGAGAAGAAGACCGATCGCGGTGTCGGCAACTTCTTCGGTCAGCACGTCGGGCGTATGGGTGACGACGATGCCGCGTTTCGCCGCTGCATTCGCGTCGATGTGGTCGTACCCGACGCCGAAACTTGAAATGATCTGTAGCTTGGGCAGCGTGGCGAGGAGCCCGTCATCGATGGACTGCACCGGCGCGCTCACAGCCATGGCGCGGATGTGAACCCGTGCGGCGAGAGATGCGCTACGGTCGGCAGCATCGCCGAGTTTATGGACGGCGAAATCGGCAAAGCCCTTGGCAAGGACCGGCCGTAGCGGTCCGATCAGCAGCACGTCGGGTTGCTCGGTGGACAAAGATTTATCCTTTTGCATCAGCGGGATAAGCCGCCGCCAGGACGGCTTCCGCGGAGCCGGGGAATGAGCGCCGGCACCTGCGCACGATAGCTCGGATATGTATCGGGAAAGCTTTCCTCCATGAAACGTTCCTCGCGCCGCAACTTGAGCAACAGTGCGATCGTCAAGAAGCAGAACGCCAAGAGACCGCGCCATTCACCGACGACGATAACGGTTCCCAGGATCGCAAGGAGTAGGCCGGAATAGATCGGGTGACGGACGATCCCGTAAGGACCGCTCCGTATGAGCTCATGATCCTCTTTGACCGTGACGGTCCCGCTCCAATTGCGCCCGAGATGCACGCGCGCCCAGACCGCGATGGCAAGGCCTGTGCTTACAATCAGCAACCCAAGCCAATAGAGGATCATCGTGTCGGGAAGAAAACGCGCGCCCAGCCAATGCAGCCAAGCTCCTGGAATAGCCAGCAGTACCGCGGCGGGAATTGTCAGTGCGACTGTCAGAAGGCGGTTCGCCCTGGATTCTCGTCGGCGCGCCGGCTTCACGTCCCGCGCAGCGGCCAACCAATAGGCCAGCCACGCCAGCCACAAAACACCGAGCGGCAGGTCATAGAGCGAATGACGCAAATCAACCTCCGCCAGCGTGATCGGCGAAGTCTGCTCCCGGTCTTTAATCTGGGATAGGCGCTGACGGTTGGAAAGATTGTTTAGACACTACACCAGCATTGTCACCGGCGTTTCGATCAGCGCCCTGACGGCGGCCAGAAGTTCGGCCCCGAGCGCGCCATCGACAGCGCGATGATCGCAGGACAGCGTTGCGGTGAGCATGCTGGCGAAAGCAACGCCGCCGTCCGGCTTCTCGATGGCCTGCCGGCGCGCAGCGCCTACAGCCAGGATCGTGGCCTGCGGTGGATTGATGATGGCCGAGAATTCACGCACGCCGTACATGCCGAGATTGGAAATCGCCGAGGATCCGCCCTGGTATTCCGCGGGCTTCAGCTTCTTTTCTCTCGCGCGCGCCGCCAGATCCTTCATCTCGGCGGAGATCGCGCTCAGCGTCTTTGTCTCGGCCTGACGGATGATCGGCACGATCAACCCGCCGTCCAGCGCCACGGCGACGCCGACGTCCGAATGTTTGAAGCGCAAAATGCGGTCGCCCGCCCAGGCCGCGTTCGCCGCCGGAACGCGTTGCAGCGCCAGCGCCAGCGCGCGAATCATGAAATCGTTGAGCGAGAGCTTGAACAGGGGCTTGCCGTCGGGATCTTTCGGCGCGGCCGCATTGACCTCTTCGCGCACCGCGATCAGCCCGTCGATCGTGATATCGGCCGTCAGATAGAAATGCGGGATGGTTTGCTTGGCCTGCTGCAGCCGCGCCGCAATGGTCTTGCGCATCCCATCGAGCGGCACTTCTTCGTAGCCGGCGGGATCGTAAAGCGCCTTCACCTGATCGGCGGTCGGGCCCTCGGCTAGCGCGGCATGGCTGGGCGCAGCATGCGGACGCGGCGCGGTCTCCACATCGCGCGCAACGATGCGGCCGTGCGGGCCGGAGCCTTTGAGGCGGGAAAGATCGATTCTGGCTTCGCTCGCCAGCCGCCGTGCCAGCGGCGTGACAGAAATTCCGCCGGAGAGCCGCGCCGGTCCGAAATTGCGCTCGGGCGTACGCACCTCGAGGAATGGATCGAGCTTGATCGGCTGCTGTGGCGATCTCGGCGGCGATGCCGAAGCTTGTGGCGCTGGGGCGGCCGTGGGCGCGTTTGGCGCTTTGGCCGCTACCGGAGCGGACTGCGGTGGGGCGCTCGCGACAGCTCCGGTGCCGTCGCCGATCACGCCAACGATGGCGCCGACCGGCGCAACTTCGCCTTCGGGCACGCGGATCTCGTTGAGGATGCCGGCTTCGATCGCCGGCACTTCCATCGAAACTTTGTCGGTCTCGATCTCGAACAGATTGTCGCCCGGCTTCACCGCATCGCCGGCCGACTTGAACCACTTGGTGATTTTTCCCTCGGCGACGGTTTCGCCGAGCTGCGGCATGAGGATGTTCATTGCAATTTCCGCATTCTTGAATTCGTGGCCGGGGCTTGCCCCGGCCATCCACGACTTCGCTCTGCAACAAAGACCTGGATGCCCGGCATAACGCCGGGCATGACGGATGAAAGCTTTACCAAGTCACCGATACGTACTGCGTTTCCAAGAATTCCATCAGGCCTTCGTGCGCGCCTTCGCGGCCGAGACCCGATTGCTTCATGCCGCCGAATGGCGCCGCCGGATCGGAGACGAGGCCGCGATTAAGCCCGATCATGCCGAAATCGAGTTTTTCAGAAACGCGCAGGCCACGGCTCAAATCCTTGGTGTAGAGATAGGCGACTAGGCCGTATTCCGTGTCGTTGGCGCGTGCGATGACCTCGTCTTCGGATTTGAAGGTCTGCAGCGACGCAACCGGTCCAAAAATTTCTTCGTTGAGCATCTTGGCGTCGTTGGAGACGTTGGACAGAACGGTGGCCGGATAAAAGAAGCCGGGGCCGCCCGGCGCTTTGCCGCCAGTGAGCACCTTGGCGCCCTTTTGCACCGCGTCGTCGACCAGCTCGATCACCTTGTCGAGCCCCTCCTTGTTGACCAGCGGGCCAAGCGCGATGCCGTCATCGAGGCCGTTACCCATCTTCAGCCCCGCCATCTTGGCGGTGAGTTTCTTGGCGAATTCGTCATGCACCTTTTCATGCACGTAGAAGCGGTTGGCTGCGGTGCAGGCCTCGCCCATGTTGCGCATCTTGGCGATCATGGCGCCGTCGATCGCGGCGTCGATATCGGCGTCATCGAACACGATAAAAGGCGCATTGCCGCCGAGCTCCATGGCCGGTCGCAGGATGTTGTCGGCGGCTTCATGCAGAAGCTTCCGGCCGACTTCGGTCGAGCCGGTGAACGACACCACCCGCACGCGCGGATCGTGCAACATGGCGCCGACGACCTTGCCCGACGAGCGTGAGGGAATAACGTTGACTACGCCGGCGGGAACGCCGGCTTCTTCCAGGATGGGCATCAAGGCCAGCATGGTCAGCGGCGTGTCGGATGCGGGCTTGAGTACGACGGCGCAGCCCGCCGCGAGCGCCGGACCGATCTTGCGGGTCGCCATCGCCGCCGGGAAATTCCACGGCGTCACCAGCACGGCAATGCCCGCCGGCTTGTGATGCACCAGGATGCGCGCGCCCGTCGACGGCGCGACCGAGTTCTGGCCGACATTGCGTACGGCCTCTTCCGCGAACCAGCGGAAGAATTCAGCCGCATAGGCGACTTCACCCCGCGAGTCCGAGAGCGCCTTGCCGTTCTCGATGGTGATCAGCTTCGCCAGCCGCTCCTGATCGCGGATGATCAGCTCGTAGGCCTTGCGCAGGATCTCGCCGCGCTCGCGCGGCTTCTTGGCGGCCCAGCCCGGGAAAGCGGCGCTCGCCGCATCGAGCGCGGCCTTGGCGTCCTCAACGGTCGCGCTGGCGACCGACGCAACCTTGTTCTCGGTCGCCGGATCGATCACGTCGAAGCGGCCGCCGTCGGAAGATTTCCGCCACTTGCCGCCGATCCACAAATCGGTCGGGACGTTCGCGAGCAGATTATCGTACATGGTACTGACCCTTTGGCGATCGTTTCCCGCCCGCGGTCGTGCTATTTCGCGGGCTTCTTTAGTTCGACCAGAATGTTCTGATAGAGCTTACCGCTCAGATTGCGCAGCTCGTGCTTCTCGCCGGCGTCGCGCCAGATCACGCCGCCGACCTTGTCGTCGGCGATGAAGGAGTGGCCCTGCACGTTCTCAAGCTCGATCTTGCCGCCGGTGACGTTGATGATGACGTAGTCGAGCGTGTGATGATGCCACGCTTTCTTGCCGCCGGGCGGGACCTGCATGTCCCAGACCCGAACCTGATCGTTTTCAAAAAGGATCTCGGTGCCAATCGGTCCGCACGGATTTTCGCGTGTCGGCTCGTTTGCCATGATCTCCTCCCCCCTCACGCGTTCAGGCTGCGCTGCACGCGCTCGGCAATGCGATCGACGCTCGGCAGAGCGAGGTCCTCGAGAATGTCGGCGGCCGGCAGCGGGATATGCGGGGTCGTGATCCGCACCGGCGGGCCGTCGAGATCGTAGAACGCCTCGTCGGCGACGATCGAGACAAGCTCCGCGCCCCAGCCGCACAGCCGCGGATTTTCTTCGACCGTAAACAGGCGATGCGTGCGCGCCACGGAACCGAGAATCGTCTGCGTGTCGAGCGGCACCAGCGAGCGCACGTCGATCACCTCGCAGTCGATGCCATGCTCGTTTTTGAGCTTCTCCGCCGCCGCTAAGGCCCGCGGTACCATGAGTGCGAGCGCGAGGATGGTCGCGTCCTTGCCCGGGCGCGCGATCTTGGCGGTGCCAAGCGTGTCGACAATCTCGCCGTCCGGCACTTCGCCCTTGGTGGCGTATAGCGATTTGTGCTCGAGGAAAATCACCGGGTCGGGATCGCGCACCGACGCGGCGAGCAGCCCGATCACATCGACCGGGCTCGATGGCGCGACGACCTTGAGACCCGGAATCATCATGCACCAGTTCTCGACGCTCTGCGAGTGCTGCGCGCCAAAGCGCGCGCCGCCGCCATTGCCGGTGCGCACGACGAGCGGGACTTTCACTTGCCCATTCGTCATATAGCGGCTCTTGGGAAATTCATTGGCGATATAGTCGAAGCACACGGCGATGAAGTCGGAGAACATGATCTCGGCGATCGGCTTGAGGCCCGTCATGGCCGCGCCCATGGCGGCGCCGAGGATCGCCTGCTCGGAGATCGGCGTGTCGCGCACGCGCAACGGGCCGAACTGCTCGTAGAGACCGACCGTGGCCTTGAACACGCCCCCGGCCTTGGCAATGTCCTCGCCGAGGAACACGACGTCCGGGTCGCGTGTCATTTCCTGGGCGATGCCGCGGATGACCGCATCGCGGTAGGTTAGTTCCGCCATGCGAAGCCTCCGTCGGCATAGACATCGGTGGTGAGGATATCGAGCGCGGGCGGCGGCGCCGCCTTGCACGCTTCGGTCGCTTCGTCCACTTCACGTTTCACGGCGGCGTCGATGCCGAGGACCGTCTCCTCGGCAACGCCGAATTGCTTGAGTCGTTCGCGATAGATCTTGATCGGGTCGCGCTCTTTCCATTTTTCCAGTTCGCCTTCCGGCCGATATTTGGCGGGGTCGGCGCGCGAGTGGCCGCTGTAGCGATACGTCAAACATTCGATCAGGGAGGGTCCGTCGCCGGCGCGCGCCTTGTCGTAAGCGGAGAGCGCGGTGCGATAGACCATGTCGGCATCGTTGCCGTCGATGACGATGCGCGGCAATCCATAGGCTGCAGCGCGATCGGCTGCCGGATGCGGGACCGCCGTGACATCGGCGATCGGGGTGTATTCCATATAAAGATTATTCTCGCACACGAAGATCACCGGCAGCTTCCACACCACCGCAAAGTTCAGCGCTTCGTGGAAGGCGCCGATATTGGTCGTGCCGTCGCCGAAGAAGCAGACCGAAACGTCTTTTTGACCCTTGTATTGCGCGCGCCAGGCGGCGCCGCAGGCGATCGGCAGATGCGCGCCAATGATCGCATAGGAGCCCATCACGCCGTGTTCGACAGACGTCAGATGCATCGAGCCGCCCTTGCCGCGCATCAGTCCGATATCGCGCTGCATCAGCTCGCCGAGAACCTTGGTCACCGGCACGCCGCGCGCCAGCGTGTGCGCATGGCCGCGATAGGTGCAGAAGGACAGATCACCGGGTTGCATGGCGCCGGCAAAGCCCGCGGCGACTGCCTCCTGGCCGAGCGACAGATGGCTCGTGCCCTTCACCAGGTTTTGCAGAAACAGATCGTAGGCGCGCTGCTCGGCCTCGCGGATCACGACCTGCGTGCGGTACATGGCCAGCCGCTTTTGTTCGCCGATATCGTCGTTGAGCGTCGCCGCCGCGGCGGCTCGATCCTCGATCTTGGCCATGAAATATCCTTCAGAAGCATCCACATGCTGGCGGGGGCGCAACTTAGCGCCACTTGCGAAGGCGAAGCAACGGTCCTAGCCGGGCCCCGATACGGCAAGCTTGCAGGTAACGCTTGCGCCTGGCGCAGTAACTTAGCTAAGTGGCGCGCCGGAGATTGCGATGGCGGAAGAACAGGCGGACGCCCACCAACTCATTCACCGCTTCTTGGGCGGCCCACCGCTGGCCGTGGTCGGACGCCTTGTCCTATTGTCGATCTTGGTGGGCGTGATCCTGGCCGCGATCGGCCTCGACCCCTGGAATATCATTGAATCGGTCCGCGCCCTCATCATCCATATCTGGACCATGGGGTTTGATATCCTGCGCTGGCTGTGGCGCTATTTTCTGCTGGGTGCCGTCATCGTCGTGCCGATCTGGCTCTTGGTCCGGCTGGCCAAGGCGCAGCATAGCCGCTGACGGTCCGTTCCATTCCGGCTTGCAGGCAGGATGCCGGATCTTACGCAAGCCATCGCGGGCCGAGCCGATTTCCTTCGGCCGGTGGTTGGATTCAGCAAACGAACGCTTGACGACAGTGGGCGAGGACTGGAGCCGTCGAAAAGCTCTTAGTCGTCTGAGCGTACTCCCGACGGCGTATCGTTGTCGCCGCCCTGCGCGGCATGATCGCGCGGGCCGCGGTGGCGCCGGCGCCGCCGATGCAAGGGAAAGCGGTCGGGAGAGCCGTCGTAACCATTTTGGCCGTTCGGTCCGCCCTGGCCGTTGGGACCATGCGGGCCGTTGCCGCCTTGCGCCTGCTGGGGTTGCTGCTGCGGCTGGCCGCCGCCAGTAATGAACGAAGGCAGGCGCTCGACGTCTTCATCATCGACCTGCTGATGCTGCGGCCGCGGCTGGCTATTGCCCTGAGCTTGCGGCTGATGCTGCTCGCGCGGATAAAACGGTTGCGGTTCGCGTGGCGCGAACGGCTCGCCGCTGATGGAAGGCTGGTCGTCGCCGTCGTCGTATCCTTCGTCGGAAACATTGCCGCGTTGGTCGCCGCCTTGCTGGTAGTAGGGCTGGCTCTGCCGAAACTGTTCCTGCGCGGCGGCGATCAGGCGGAAATAATGCTCGGCGTGCTGATAATAGTTTTCGGCCGCTACCGGATCGCCGGAACTCTGAGCATCGCGCGCAAGCTGAAGATATTTTTCTGCAATGTGAGACGCCGTACCGCGGATCTTCACGTCCGGTCCGTTGGACTCGTACATGCGCGACAGCGGATTTTGGTGATGACCACCTTTTCGGTTGCGACTGCGCATTCTCTTGTTCTGACCGTTTCTCATGACTTGCTTTCCCGCCAACCCCCTGGTTTGCGACAGCACGGATGCCGCCGTCTCACTGCACAAAGTCCCACAGTTTCACGTCAATTCGACGCACGAATCCGAGCCGCCTTCGTCGTTCATCGCTCTTGTGATTCCACGTCTAACGTCCCGACAATACAGCCCTCGCCGGCGGCTTCGCCGCACGTCGCCAACCCCTCGCAGCGCGCGACATTCATCAATGCGCGCAAAACCGATGAAACTTCTCGGTCTGAATCTGGCGATCCCGTTTGCCGTCCGATCCGGCGGTTGCTGTTCCGGCTTTCGCTGTTCCGGCTCTCGTTTCACTAGCCTGCGCGGCAAAACCTCAGGAAGCTGAGCTCCGGGCTTTCAAGGCTGCGCGGCACCATTGTTTCGGGCCGATTCCGTGCCCGCAAACTAGTCGGTTCCAGCCGATATTCCAAGTGCTTTTTTGCCGGGGTCCAATGCTTTGCGATCATGACCCTGCCCGGCTCAGATGTCGCGCTTTTCTGGCGACGAGGGCACGCGGCGTACCCCCAAGATCGGTACGTGGGCCGGCGGGCGCAAGGCCCGCTTGCGAAAACAATGCGCTGACGGCGGCTGCTTGGCCGGCGCCCAGTTCGACCACCAAAGCGCCCGCGGCATTAAGCAAAGGCGGGATCGTCGCGGCGATCGCCCGGTAACAGTCGAGCCCATCGTGCCCGCCGTCGAGCGCCGCCCGCGGATCGTAGTCGCGCACATCGGGCGCAAGCGCGGCAATCTCACCCGACGCGATATAGGGCGGGTTGGCGACAATAAGATCAAACGATCCGGCGAGTGCCGCGCCGAGGTCGCAAGCGACAAACGCTGCGCGTCCAAGCTGCAAACGCTGGGCGTTGTGCTGCGCGATCGCAACGCGCCGAAACTCGTATCGGTGCCGACACCGAAAGCGTTGGGCAATTCCGAGAGCAGCGCCAGAAGGATTGCGCCCGAGCCGGTGCCCAGATCGGCGATGCGCATGGGCCGCGTGCGCGCTCCAGCCGAATCGATTTCCGCCAGCGCCGCTTCCACCAGTGTTTCCGTTTCGGGCCGCGGCACCAGCGTCGTGGAATCGATCTGCAGCCTCAAGCTCCAGAATTCCTTGAAGCCGACGATACGCGCGACCGGCTCATGCATGAGCCGTCGCTCGGCGAAGCTTCCGATCGCGTCCCATTCCCCGGCATCGAGCATGCGCATGCCGGCTGCCGCGAGCCCGGCGTGATCGAGCGAGAGCGCGTGAGCGACAAGCACGCGGGCGTCGAGTTCCGGCGTCTCGATGCCGGCGGCGCGGAATTTTTCCGTCAGAAGCCGGCGCGCGGCCGAAATGGTGAGAGCTTTCGTTTGCGGCCAAGCAGAAGTGGACACATCAGCCGCCGGCATCATCACGCTTCCTCGGCGGCGAGCTGCGCCGCCTGATGCTCGGCAACAAGCGCATCGATCATCTCGCCAAGCGCTTCGCCCTCCATGATCTCCGGCAGCTTGTAGAGGGTCAGATTGATGCGATGGTCCGACACGCGGCCTTGCGGGAAATTGTATGTGCGAATGCGCTCGGAGCGGTCGCCGGTGCCGACCTGCCCGCGGCGTTCGGCGGCGCGCGCGGCGTCTAGTTTTTGCCGCTCGAAATCGTAGAGGCGCGTGCGCAGCACCGCCATCGCCTTGGCGCGATTGCGATGCTGCGAGCGGTCCTCCTGCATCATCACGACGATGCCCGTGGGGATGTGCGTGATCCGCACGGCCGACTCGGTCTTGTTGACGTGCTGACCGCCGGCGCCGCCCGAGCGCAAGGTGTCGATCCGCAGATCGGTTTCGTTGATCGGCACATCGACGTCCTGCGCTTCCGGCAAGACGGCGACGGTGGCCGTGGACGTATGAATACGGCCCGATGCCTCGGTGTCGGGTACGCGCTGCACGCGATGAACGCCCGATTCGTATTTGAGTTTGGCGAAGGCGCCGCGGCCGTAGACTTCGGCGATGATTTCCTTATAGCCGCCCATCGAGCCTTCGCTCGCGGTCATCAACTCGACTTTCCATCCCTGCTTGGCGGCATAGCGCTCGTACATGCGGAACAGGTCGCCGGCGAACAAGGAGGCCTCGTCTCCGCCGGTGCCGGCGCGGATTTCGAGAATCACATTGCGCTCGTCCATCGCGTCCTTGGGCAGAAGCGCAAGCCGCAGCCGATGCTCGAGTGCGGCGCGCCGGGCCTCGAGCTCGGGCTTTTCCGCTTCCGCAATCGAGCGCATTTCAGGATCGGTCGCCGGATCGGCAATCAGGCTCGTCACGCCTTCAAGCTCGTGCTCGGCCGCGCGATAGGATTTCACCGCTTCCACGACCGGCGCCAGCTCGGCGAATTCGCGCGAGAGCTTGACGTAAGTCTCCGGCGGAACCGCCGCGGCGAGTTCGCGTTCGAGCGCGGCATGACGGGCGACGAGCGCGTTGAGTTTTTGATCGGGCAACATGGTCTCAGTGTCGAAGTGTCGGGCGTTAGCCCCAAATACAGGCCGTACCTAAACCTTCGCGGCCATCTCAGTCGTTGTTTGCACGTTAAGTAGAAGACGCCGATGGCCCGGACAAGTCCGCCCGCAACGGCATCCGTTCAGCTCTTTGGTGGAGCATGATCTTTTCGGAAAACCGGTTACCACTTTTCCGGATCATGCTCTAAAGCTGAAGCCCGCCGTCGGCGGCAAATTTCTCCAGATGCGCGCGAATCGGCACGGCGGCCATAGGCTTCTCGATCAGTGGATAGAGGAACTCCGTCGCCTTGCCGGCATCGAGATCCAGCAACATCGCCTTGACCGGTCCCACGGCCGACGGCGTCAGCGACAGCGAACGGTAGCCGAGCGCCGTCAGCGCCAGCGCGCCGATCGGCTGCGACGCCAGTTCGCCGCACACCGTCGCCGGCTTGCCGTATTCGCGGGACTTCTCGGCGATGTCCTTGAGCGCGCGCAGCACCGGCGCCGACAACGGGTCGAAGCGGGTCGAGACACGCGGATTGCCGCGATCGACCGCGTACAGGAACTGCACCAGATCGTTCGAGCCGACGGAGAGGAAATCGACATGCTCGAGCAGCTCGTCGAGCTGATACAGCAGCGACGGCACCTCGACCATGCTGCCGACCTCGACCGCATCGGGCAACTTGTGTCCGTGGCGGCGCAGGTGGGTCAACTCGCGCTCGACCAATTCCTTCGCCTGATCGAATTCGGCAACCGTCGCGATCATCGGAAACATGATTTTCAGCGACCGGCCGCCGGCGGCTCGCAGCAATGCCCGCAATTGCGTGCGCAGAAGCGCGGGACGGTCGAGACCGAGCCGGATGGCGCGCCAGCCCAGCGCCGGATTTTCCTCCTCGATGTTGCGCATGTAGGGCAGCACCTTGTCGCCGCCGATATCGAGCGTGCGGAAGGTCACCGGCTTGTCGTCGGCCGCATCGAGGACCGCCCGGTAGAGCGTGTATTGCTCGCTCGCCCGCGGGAAGTTCGGCGCCACCATGAATTGCAGCTCAGTCCGGAACAAGCCGATGCCGGCGGCGCCCGTATCGGCGATATGCGGCAGGTCGACGCTCAAGCCGGCATTGATCAACAGCGTGACTTCTTCGCCGTCCCTGGTGACGCAGGGCTGATCGCGTAACGCCTGATATTGCTGCTGGCGGCGTGCGCGCAGCCGGACGCGCTCGGCATAGGCCGCTTCCATATCGGGCAACGGGCGCAGATGCACATCGCCGGCCGTGCCGTCGACGATGATGGCGTCGCCCGGGTCGGCGATGCCGGTGGCGTTGTCGATCTCGCCGACCGCCGCGATTCCGAGTGCGCGGGCGACGATGGCGACATGCGATTGCGGCCCGCCTTCCTCGAGCACGAGACCGCGCAGCCGCTTGCGGTCGTAGTCGAGCAACGCAGCCGGCCCCATGGAACGGGCGACCAGGATGGCATTCTCCGGCAAGTTTTCGCGCGAGGGCGCATGATCGCGTCCGGTCAATTGCCGCATCAGGCGGTTGGCGAGATCGTCGAGATCGTGCAGGCGCTCGCGCAAATAGGGGTCGGTCTGCCGCAGCATGCGCGCGCGGGTATCCGACTGCACGCGCTCGACGGCCGCTTCCGCCGTCAATCCGGTCATGACCGCTTCTTGCAGCTTGTGCGCCCAGCCGGTGTCGTACGCGAACATGCGATAGGCTTCGAGCACATCGCGATGCTCGCCGCCGTCCACTACATCGCCGTGTTCGAGCAACTGGTCGAGATCGGTGCGCAGCGTCTCGATCGCCGATTCCAGATGCTTCAATTCTTTCGTCACATCGTCGGCGATATAGTTGGTGACGACGACGCGCGGCTCGTGCAGCACGACATGCCCAAGTGCGATGCCCTCGGACAGCGCCATCCCTTTGAGATGCAGCGAGCGCCGCGCCGCCGGCTCGGCGCCGGGAAGCGCCAGCGCCGAGAGCTCGCCCGAAGCGATCATCTCGGCCAGCACCATGGCGGTCGTTTGCAGCGCCTCGACTTCCTCCTCCGAATAGGTGCGCTTGGCGCGGTTCTGCACCACGAGCACGCCGAGCGTGTTGCCGGCGCGCAAAATCGGCACGCCGAGGAAGGAGTGATAAATTTCTTCGCCGGTCTCGGGCCGGAAGGAGAACGCCGGATGCGCCTGGGCGTTGGAGAGGTTGATGGCGGTCGCCTGGCTCGAAACCAAGCCGACGAGGCCCTCGTCCGAGCCCAGCACGGTGTGGTGCACCGCGTCCCGATTGAGGCCCTCGGTGGCGTAAAGCTCGAGCGTGCTGTCGACGCGCAACACGTAGACCGAGCAGACCTCGGCCACCATGTTGGCGGCAATCAGCACCACGATCTTGTCGAGGCGTTCCTGCGCGCTGACCGGCTCCGCCATGACTTCGCGGAGGCGCCGCAACAGCACGCGCGGACCGCCGAGCGAGCCACGCATGGCGTGAGGTCCCTCGGGCTTGCTTGAACCGGGGCGTCGCCCGCATCGCGCCGGCCGAATCCGAAGAGAAATACGCCCGGGACCGGCCCGCGGCGATCACTCTGCAGCCTATATCGAATGCGGTATGCAAACCGCAAGCCAAAGACGCTGCGATGACGAAGGCGAATTTTGTGCGTCGCAGCGAGAGTTAGGCGCCGTTTGGAAGAAGAAAAGATCGAAAACCACCGAGCCGCGTCACGCCGGTCGCCAAGCCCGACCGATGGGAGCTTGCGACCGGCGAATCAGGCGGCCGGCCGGTCGAGGTCGTAAAGCGAGTGCAGCGTCCGGACCGCGAGCTCGGTAAATGCCGCATCGATCAGCAGCGAGAATTTGATCTCGGACGTGGTGATGGCACGGATATTCACGGCACGTTCGGCGAGCGCCCGGAAGGCCTGCGCGGCGACGCCGGCGTGGCTGCGCATGCCGATCCCGATCACGGAAATCTTGGCGACGTCGGTGGCGCTGTCGAGGCGCTGATAACCGATCGCGGGCTTGGCCTTGGTGACCACATCGAGCGCGCGCTGATAGTCGGCGGCGGGCACCGTGAAGGTGAGGTCGGTGGTCTTGCCGTCCTCGGACACGTTCTGCACGATCATGTCGACATTGATGTTGGCGTCGGCGAGCGGAATGAAGATCGCCGCGGCGATGCCCGGCTTATCCTCCACCTGCCGTACCGAGATTTGCGCCTCGTCGCGGGAGAAGGCGATACCGGTGACCGTTTGTTGCTCCATGATCTCGTCCTCGTCGCAGATCAGCGTGCCGGGCGGCGTGCTATGTGGGTCGATGTCCTCGGGCCGGTCGAAGCTCGATCGCACGAAAATGCGCACCCGGTGCACCATGCCGAGCTCCACCGAGCGCACCTGCATGACCTTGGCGCCGAGCGAAGCCAGTTCCAGCATTTCCTCAAACGCGATCTTCTCGAGCCGGCGGGCGCGCGGCACCACGCGTGGATCGGTGGTGTAGACGCCGTCGACATCGGTGTAGATGTCGCAACGGTCGGCCTTGATCGCAGCCGCCACCGCCACGGCCGACGTGTCCGATCCGCCGCGCCCGAGCGTGGTGATGCGGCCGGTCTCCTTGTGCAGGCCCTGGAATCCCGAAATGACCGCTACCTCTTTGCGATCGCGGAACCGCTTGACGATCTCCTCGCCGTTGACGTCGAGAATGCGGGCCGAGGCATGCGCATCGGACGTGAGGATCGGCAATTGCCAGCCCTGCCAGGAGCGGGCGTTGATGTCCATGTCCTGCAGCGTGATCGCCAAAAGGCCGGACGTGATTTGCTCGCCGGTGGCGACCACCGCATCATATTCGCGGGCGTCGAAGATTTGCCTCGACTTCAATGCGGCTTCGCACCAGCCCACAAGCTGATTGGTGGTTCCCGACATCGCCGACACGACGACAGCGACGTCATGGCCGGCATCGACCTCGCGCTTGACGTGCCGCGCGACGTTGCGGATGCGATCGATATCGGCGACCGAAGTGCCGCCGAATTTCATTACCAGACGGGCCATGACAAAGGTCTACGCTTTCACCGGCACGAGCGCCGCACAGCGCCGCAGCGCGAATGGGCCCTGCCGGCGCAAGGCGCGTATGCATAGCGGCGCGATGCCTGGCCTGCAACACCTGTTGCGCGGTCGGCAGCGCTCGTTTCGGCTGACCGCGCCGACAGCGCCGCCATCCGGTCATGGCTTTGGTCAAGAGGGTCGGATTCGACTATTTGCTTGGCTGATCGCGACGGTCTTTCCCCTTTACGCGAATCGGCAGCATAGTCTCTTGCCAGCCGTTCGCGACACCCGTCATGCTGGACCAGAACGCGATCCACAATAGGATAGGCATCACCTTACTCCTTTGGCGGATCGAACTGGTACATCAACGTTTCGGGACGTCGTTAGTTCCTCTCAGCAGCGATTGAGGCAGGCATAAATGAGTGCGCAAAAAATAGGTGTCATCGGCGGCGGCCTGATGGGTCATGGCATTGCTTATCTGCTCGCCGCTGCGGGTCACGCCATCGGCGTGTTCGAGCCTACGCCAGAGATTCGCGCAACCTTGCCGAAGCGGTTGCGGGCCATCGCCGATCTGTTTGGTGACGATGCCGCGTTGCTTGAAAACGTGTCGGCGCACGATCAACTCGCGCCCGCGGTTGCGGGTGCAAGTTTCGTTTTCGAAGCAGCGCCAGAGAAACTGCCCCTCAAACAGAAAATCTTTGCCGAGCTCGAAAGTGCAGTCGCGCCGGATACGATCCTGGCCAGCAATTCATCGGCCATTCCGTCCACCGAGATCGGGCGTCATCTCAAACATCGCGAGCGTGTCGTCGGCACGCATTTTTGGAATCCGCCGCACCTCGTCCCGCTCGTGGAAGTGATCGAGAGCGAAAAGACCAGCGGCGAGGTCCTGCGCGCGACCATGGAGCTTCTGCGCGATGCCGGGAAGACGCCGGTGCATGTGCGCCGCGACGTGCCGGGTTTTGTCGGCAATCGGCTGCAGCACGCGCTCAAGCGCGAGGCCATTGCGCTCGTCGCCGCCGGCGTCTGCGACGCTGAAACCATCGATATCGTGGTGAAGGAAGGACCGGGCGCGCGCATGGCCGTGCTCGGTCCGATGGAGCAATCGGATCTTGTCGGCCTCGATCTCACGCTCGACATTGCCGAAGTGTTTGTACGCGGATCTCGATCGCACCGCAGGTCCGCATGCATTTCTGCGGCAAAAGGTGAGCGACGGAAAGCTCGGGATGAAAACGGGCGAGGGATTCCGGCGCTGGACCGCCGAGAGTGCCGGCGCGGTCCGCGAACGCCTCTCCGGTTTTCTCGTTCAACAGGCAAAAGCCAGACGAAAGTCTGTCACCTAAGCCCACCACGACCAAACAATTATCATCGGATTGCCGGGGAGGTTCTCACATCATGCCAACAAGCCAAGACCGCATTCTCACGACCCATGTCGGCAGCCTGGTGCGTCCGCCGGAATTGAGCCGCTACATCGAGGCGATCGACAACGGCGTCAAAGTCGATCATGCCGCGTTCGATCGTTGCTTGGCCGATTCCGTGGCCGACGTGATCAAGCGACAGCAGCAAGTCGGCGTCGACGTCGTCAGTGACGGTGAGTTCGGCAAATTCCGTAGCTGGTCCTTCTATGTGCTCGATCGTCTCGGCGGTATCGAAGAACGCGCGGTCGAAGCCGCGCGCGGCGCCGGCCGCGATCAGCAGATGTTTGCGGATTTCTACGCCGAGTATTTCCCCACACAAAAGCTGCCGAAGCGCGGCACCGTCGTCTGCGTCGGGCCGCTCACCTACAAGGGCCACGCTGCGGTTCGAAAGGATATCGAAATCTTCAAGGCCGGTTTGAAAGGCGCCGCTGTCGCCGATGCCTTCCTGCCGGTGGTCGCGCCGGCGAGCGCCGTGCCGCGGCATAAGAACGAATACTACAAGGACGACGAAGAGTTTTTGTTCAAGCTCGCCGAGGCCCTGCGCGAAGAATACAAAGCGATTGTCGATGCAGGCTTGATGGTGCAGATCGACGACGCGTTTCTTCCCTACATGTACGACGTGGCGTTCGCCGCCGATCAGCTCGAGCAATATCGGAAGTGGGCGGCGGTCCGCATCGAGGCGCTCAATCACGCCATCGAAGGATTGCCGGAAGACCGCATCCGCTATCACATCTGCTGGGGCAGCTTTAACACGCCGCATGTCACCGACGTGCCGCTGAAGGATATCGTCGATCTCGTGCTGCGCGTCAAAGCCGGCGGCTATTGCATCGAGATGGGAAATCCACGTCATGAGCACGAGTGGCGGGTGTGGGAGAATGTGAAACTGCCGCCCGGCCGCAAGCTCATTCCCGGCGTCATCAGCCACTCGACCAATGTCGTCGAGCATCCGGAGCTCGTCGCCGAGCGATTGACGCGCCTTGCGCGGCTGGTCGGACGCGAGAACGTGTTGGGCGGCACCGATTGCGGCTTCGCGCAATCGCCCTATGTGCGGCGCGTGCATCCGTCGATCATGTGGGCGAAGCTCGAGGCGCTTGCCGAAGGCGCGCGGCTCGCATCGCGCGAATTGTGGGGACGGAAGGCCGCCTGAACGCTACGTCGCCCGGCGTGGCGTCTCTGTTGAAATCGCCCAGGCCGTCAGTGCTGCGGAAGCAATGTCGATGATGCCGATGCCGAGAGCGAGCGGCGGCGCAATGTGAAACGTCACCAGCGCTGCCACCGCAACCATGACCAGCGTCCGCATGGCGATCGTCAGCTTGATCAGTATTCGTGATTTCAAGAAGCCGCAGCCGATACAAAACAGGCCGAGATTGAATACCGGCAGCGCCATTATGCGGTTCCACCAGTCGAATTCGACTGGAAAGGCGAATACGAGCCGCAACACGCCCGGGGCAAAAAACAAAAAGAGGGCCATGGCGATCAGATAGACGCCGTGTCCGATGATGGTCTGCTCGCTGCTAAACGGCGCCGCAAGTTTCATGCGCGCCATTTTCGGCAAAATCTCGTGGCGCGCCAAGTCCAGCCCTTTTCAATTTTCGCATTTTCTCAAATGTCCGCGCTTTTTTTCAATAAGGCAATCCGACGTAATTCTCGGCGAACACGGTCATCGCCGCCTTCGAGCGGAACAGATAATCGAGTTCGGCGAGCTGAATCTTGTGATCGAAGCTGTTGTCGGAAATCCGATGCATCAGCATGGTCATCCACCATGAAAAGCGCTCGGCCTTCCACACCCGCGCCAGCGCGCGGTCGGAGTAGTGATCGAGCCCCGCGTCGGACTTTTCGGCGTAGTGCTCGATGAAAGCCTGCGACAGGTAACGCACGTCGCTTGCGGCGAGATTCAATCCTTTGGCGCCGGTCGGCGGCACGATATGGGCGGCGTCGCCGGCGAGAAAAAGCCGGCCGAAGCGCATCGGCTCGGCGACAAAGCTGCGCAACGGCGCAATGCTCTTTTCGATCGACGGACCGGTCACCAGGCGCTCACGAGCCTCCTCGTCCAGCCGCGGCTTCAGTTCCTCCCAGAAGCGCTCGTCCGGCCAGGATTCGATATCCTCCGCGAGGCTGCATTGGATGTAATAGCGGCTGCGCGTCGGCGAGCGCATCGAGCAGAGCGCAAAGCCGAGCGGATGACGAACATAGATCAGCTCGTCGGAAACCGGCGGCGTGTCCGACAGGACGCCGAGCCAGCCGAGCGGATAGACCCGCTCATGCGCAGTAATCGCGGTCGGCGGCACGGTCTTGCGGCTGATGCCGTGAAAGCCGTCGCAGCCGGCGATGAAATCGCACAGAAGCTCCTGTTCCTTCCCATCGGCGCGGAAAGTGACGCGCGGCTTTTCGCTGGAGATGTCGTGCAGAGCAACGTCGTAAGCCGCATAGATCGTCGGCGCACCGACTGCCGCGCGGCCGTCCATGAGATCTTTGGTGATCTCGGTCTGGCCGTAGACCATCACGGCCTTGCCGGTCATTTCCTTGAATGAGATCCGATGGCGCACGCCGTCGACGCAGATCTGCACGCCTTCGTGCACGAGCCCGTCGGCATGCATGCGCGCGCCGACGCCCGCCTCGTCAAGAAGATCGATCGTGACCTGCTCGATGACGCCGGCGCGAACGCGGCCGAGCACGTATTCGCCGGTTTGCCGTTCGAGAATGACATTGTCGATGCCATGCTTGTGCAGGAGCTGACCGAGCAAGAGTCCCGACGGGCCGGCTCCGATGATGGCGACTTGGGTGCGTGTTTGGATGCGCATGCGTCCTCATAACATCGGCTGAATGATTTGGAAGACTAACAGCGCGACAAATTCAGAGCTTGATCGATGTCAACCCGGATTAGTTATGTGCCGGCGCACCGGCTCCCGATTTTGTACCGGAGCGCATTGTCTTCGATGATGATGCGTTCGTTGCAGGCACGCGCGCGGGATGTTGGATGTCTTTCGTAGCGCCACTTCTCTGCATTCGATCGAGAGCATCGGAGCGTGGCGGTGCCAGTCGAAAGCGTTACGTGCGCGAATGCGCGATGAGATGCGCTGCCGCGCTCGTCGTAGCGGTGCGAGCAGCATGTCCAAGACTCCGCAACTGCAAGTGCACGCGTGATGAAGCCGGAAATTTCATCGACTGCATCGGTCGGCGACGGCGCTTTGTGCTCGTCGTATTCGCCGCGTTCAGACCCGTGGAATTTCACTCAAATCCGAAATGCTTTTTTACGGCCACGCAATGGTTCTTCGGTCTTATCCGGCGATGACCGCAGGTGGATGGGCAAGCGTAACAGTGCCGGCGTTGAATGTGAGAGCGAATCAAAACCGTCGGCGGATTGTCGTGCCGCGGTCGTTGCGCTCGCGGCGGCACGAGCTGCGGGCGAAGACTGCACGGCTTGTCGTCGTGCTGTCGCTCTTTCTGATGCTGATCACGGCCGCGGTGTTCATCGGCGGCCGCAGCGTGATCGGTCCCATGCTGGAAAAGGCGATGGCGCGAGCGGGTGACACACACCGCAAGGGCGCGATCGTGTTTACCATGCCCGACGGCACATTCTGCCGGCATCTCGCCTTTGACAACAAAACGGCAGAGCTGACGGAAAGTACCGTCCTGCAATGTCCGGAGGCGCGCCCGCGTGAAGCGGCACATCCCCCGAGCGGCTTTGCTTGGGGGGCGCACTGACCTCATCTTCGGTGCTTCCTCCGTTCGATGACGCGTTTTTCGCCGATAAGCAGCGTCAGAGACGCGCTTTTTAGCGTTGATTGCAACTTTTCGGAAAACTGGTTTTCAGTTTTCGGATCATGCTCTAGGGTAGGTCCGCGGGCGGTCGACCCGTACGGAACCCCAGAGGAAACAATAAAATGCTGCGTACCTTGTACCTCGCTTGCAGGACTGTATTGCCGGCCGGGCTTCTGCTGATCGCAATCGCCGCCGTGGGAGTTGGCGGCGCCGCCGCCCAACAGGGCACACCTGAGGCGCGCGAGGCCTGCACTCCGGATGCTATGCGGCTTTGTTCCGATTTCATTCCTGACGTCGCGAAAGTCACCCACTGCATGATGGCAAAGCGGGGGCAGTTGAGCGCGGCGTGCCGGATGGCGATGGCCGGCGGGCATCGTGGTGCCTACAGGGCGGGCGGCTACAGGGCGGTTCGCCCGGCTAGGCACTCCTACATGCGCCGTTGCGGTTATCGTCACTGCTGATTCGGCAGCGTTCGGCGGACAGCCAATAATCGCGGCACGGATTGCACAGCGATGCGTCTTGAGCGCCCTCGCCCGGAAATGTCATTCTCTGTGGGCGCTTGGGTGAATCGCTGAAAGCGCCGGGACGGAGTTTGCAACGGCTTGCTATGTGGGGCGCCTTCAATCCACGTCGTTCACTCGCTTTGCTGGGCTCCCTGCGGCCTGCGGTCCGCTGGTCCGGCCTTGGCGTCATCGCTGCGGGTGCGCTGATTGCGGCTTTTGCCTTGCCGAAGTCACAACCCAAGGCGCGGCCGGTAGCCTTGGACGAGCTGGTGCTGGCCGCCGACAATGCGCTTGGTGCCGCTATGCGCACCGGTGACCGGACCGCCGCCCGCCGGCTGCTGACGCTGCAATTCACGTTCGTCGACGCCGATGGAAAGATTCATCCGCGCCGAGAATTTCTCGGCGATCTAAAAAACATCGCCGCGCGGCCCGCGACCGACATCAAGGTACGGAATTTCGGTTCGCTCGCGATGATGACCGGGAAGCACACATCCGCGCAGGGTGCCGATGTTTTCTTCCTCGATATTTGGGTCAGGCAAAAGGGCGCCTGGCGGGCGTTGCTGATGCAGGATGTGCCGATCAGGGCAGGCGAGGACGCGGCCGCGGCGCTCCGCCCCATCCAGATCGCCGACATGGGCGCGCATGCGTGCGACAACCCATGCAACACGATTCCCTATCGGGTGCGCTCCGCGGCGGAGCAGGATGTCGCCAGGACTTATCAGACCATTACCAAAGCTATCGCCGCCCGTGACGCCGGAGCGTGGGCGAAACATGTCGCCGACGAGTTCGTGGCCTATGCCAGCAGCCGCGCGCCGCTCGCGCGATCGAGCCGGATCGCCGCCATCGAAGACCGCAACGACGACGGCGCCGTCCGTGTGGGCGAAGTCAAGAACGATGCGGCTTGCCGTCTATGGCGAGGGCGCGGTGATGGTGGCGACGGAAGCCAATGGCCCACAGCCGGCCTATCGGGCGGCGCGCGTTTTTGTGAAACGCGACGGCCGCTGGCTCATGGCAGCCACGGCCCAAACCGACCTGAAATCGCAGTGAGCGATTTTCACGAGTGCTTGCGGCGACCCTCAACGCCGACCTGAGGTCGCCGCCTTTTCGTCGGTCGGTCTGTGTTCTTCGCCGCCATCGCGATGCGCAGTGCGCGACACCGGCGACTAAGTCTTTTAGAGCATGATCCGGAAAAGCTTGCCCTCGGGCTTTGACCCGACGGGTGGAATCCGGTTTTCCGAAAGATCATGCTCAAACAAAAAGCTAGAGCAGGATGCCGATCGAACCACAACTCATCCCGCTCTAGCTCTCCAGACCCGTCGGCACGTTCTCGTTCTCGCTCTCGAGCTTCATGCCGGCGGCGAGCGCCATCGTTTCGGCAAGCGCCGCGAAATCCTTTTGCAAATATTCCTCGGGATTTTTCTGCAACATGGCGGCGCCGAAGTGGCTTTGCAGAACTTCACGCGCGGCCGCGGTCACCGGCAGCGGAACATCCATGTCGCGGCCGAGCTCGAGCCCAAGGTCGAGGTCCTTGCGCAGGAGCTCCGGCGTGAACGTCGTCGTCCAGTCGCAATTGACCAAAGCCGGCGACTTGTAGCGCGTGAACATCGAGCCCATGACGCCGTTGTTGAGGAAGGCCAGGAAGGCGTGCCGCGGCACGCCCATTTTGTTGGTCAGGAGCGTCATCTCGATCAGATTTTCGATGACGACGCCGAGCATCACGTTGTGCGCGATCTTGCAGACGCGCGCCAGCTCGCCGTCGCCGACATAAGAGACGCCCTGCGGGGCGATGACTTCGAGCAACGGCATCGCCGCTTTGCAGGCGGCCTCGGCCCCCGACACGACGGCCGAAAGCCTGCCGGCCTTGATGACCTTGGCGTTGCCGCTGACCGGAGCGGCAACAAAGTCGGAGCCGAGTTGCTTGAGCCTGTCGCGGACGGTGGCGGAATCTTCGACCGAGATGGTCGAGCAGTCGACGACGATGGGGGGCAGTTTGCCGCCTTGGCTGGATACGCCGTTTTTGCCGTAGAGCACGTCCTGAACGTCCTTACCGGTCGAGACGATCGAGAACAGCACGTCGACGTTCTTGAGTTCGAACAGGTGGTCCACCACCTTGCCGCCGAGCTTGGCGAGCGGCTCGGCCTTGGCGCGCGTACGGTTCCACACGGTCACGTCGAAGCCAGCCTTGATCAGCCGTTCGGCCATGGGGGTCCCCATGCGGCCCGCCCCGATCCAGCCGATCTTCTGCTTTTGATCCTTACCGTTCGCCGCCATTGCATGCTCCTTGCCAAGCTCTGGATTCCGCCCGTTGTCTTATCACAGGACGAAAACGTCGTCCGCGCGGGAACAATGGCACGTTAGGCAAGTCGCGAGACCAGTCGCGGCCGGCGCTTTGCATTTTCTTGACAGAGGTTTACGGCTTGGCCATAAGGGCGCGGGCGCTGGCACAGGCGAGCCGTTAAGGCTTGTGGGTCGGCGCTAAACCCGCAGCTTTAAACAGCAGCATCGACTGGAAAAAGCCGGTCCGGCGGCATGCCGAGTATCGGAATCCGAACACGAGGACAAAAAGATGTTCGCGGTCTTCAAGACAGGCGGCAAGCAATACCGGGTTGCCGCCGAAGATGTGCTCAAGGTCGACAAGATCAAGGGCGAGCCCGGTGAGATCGTCGAGTTCGGCGAAGTGTTGGCCGTCGGCGGTGACAGCGTAGCGCTTGGTGCACCGACGGTCGCCGGCGCCACGGTCGCTGCCGAAGTGCTCGACCAGGGGCGCGGCGGCAAGATCATTGCCTTCAAAAAGCGCCGGCGGAAGAACTCGCGCCGCAAGCGCGGTCATCGGCAGGAATTCACCCTGCTGCGGATCACGGAAATCCTGACCGACGGCAAGAAGCCGAGCAAGACGGCGCCGCCGCGGCCGAAACGGGCGTCGGCTCCGAAGCCCGCGGAGGGCTCCGACGCTGCGGCAGCGGCCGGCGGCGAGGAAGCCACCGAAAAGCCATCAACGGCTTCGGCCAAGGCGAAAGGAAGGGCCAAGGGTGGCGCGGCCAAGGCGAAGAAACCCGCGGCATGAGGCGAAAGCGCGTCAGCCCGGCGATCAAAAAAGAAGTGAGCGGGTGGTGATGCTTTTGTCACGAATCCGGTATAGACAAGCGATACGAAAGGTTTGAGCGATGGCTCACAAGAAAGCAGGCGGATCCTCGCGTAACGGCCGTGACTCGGCCGGCCAGCGCTTGGGCATCAAGATTTTCGGCGGCGAGCAGGTCGTTGCCGGCAACATCATCGCGCGCCAGCGCGGCACCAAGTGGCACGCTGGGCGCAACGTCGGCCTTGGCCGGGACCACACCTTGTTCGCGTTGACCAACGGTCGTGTCGAGTTCCAGACCAAAACCAAGGGCCGCGTATTCGTTTCGGTACTTCCGATGACGGAGGCCGCGGCCCAGTAATACGGTGGATCATATGAGGTCCGCCGGCATCCAGTCGAACCGGCGGGCCCAATGGGCTTCGAAAAGGGGGAGACCGGGATGCCGGCTCCCCCTTTCGGTTTTCTTTGCAGGAGCCCTGAAGATGACCCTCTCGGAAGATGTCGGCACATCAACACAGCGCGAACGCAGTATTCCCGTCCTCGAGACCAAACGGCTGACGCTTCGCGCGCCGCGTCACGAGGACGTAAAGGCGATTACGGTGCTCGCTAACGACCGCCGGATCGCAGAGAATACGACCCGCATTCCGCATCCTTACCGGCTTGCGGACGCGGAGGAGTTCGTCGCCAACGTCAACCTGCGAGACGGCGAAGCCTGTTTCGTCCTGATGCTCGACGGCACCCTGATCGGCGCTTGCGGAATCGATCCGCGTGACGAGGGCGCGGAGCTCGGTTACTGGCTGGGCGCCGGTTATTGGGGTCATGGCTTCATGACCGAAGCGGCGCGCGCGGTCATCGACTATGCATTCGGCGATCTGCGGCACGAGACGCTGCAATCGGGCGCCCGGGTCACCAATCCGGCGTCGCGCCGCGTGCTGGAGAAATGCGCGTTCCAATGGACGGGCGTTCGGTTGACCCGCATCCGCGCCATTCATTCGGCGGCGCCGGTCGATCGTTTCCGGCTCGACCGTGGTCTATGGCTGTCGCTCAAGGCCTGGGGCCGCGTCCGCCGCGTGGCGTGATGGGACTAGATCTTTGGTGGAGCATGATCTTTTCGGAAAACCGGCACCCACCCCGGATCAAGTCCGGGGCAGGCTTTTCCGGATCATGCTCTAAGGCCCAGCCGCCTGCTGGGCCTGAAACAGCGGCGCGAGCCTGGCAACCAAAGCGGGCCCGAAATGCGCCTGCGGATTTGACGGCCGCGCCCGGTCCATCAGCTCCCAGCCCTGAATGAGGACGCGCGCATTGTCGAATGCGCGTTGAAAATCCCGGCCCGGGCGCATGCTTTGGCGGAACAAGGCGTCGCCGAAATAGGTCCAGTCGCGCTCGGGCGCACAGCCGAAGGACGTGCTTTTGGCGTCCGCGGCCGTGAGCACGATCGTATTGTCATTCGCCAGCGGCGGCACGAACGTGCCGGAATAGCAAGCCGACACAATGACGACGCGGTTTTTGATGCCTTCGCGGTCGAGCACCGCGGCGACTTCCTGCGGCGTCAATTGCGTGACCACTTCGCTCGGCAGCCGCAGCCCGAAGCCGCTCGGCTCGCCGTGCGAGGTCATCAACAAGAGAAGGACGTCCGATTCCTTATCCAGGATTTCGCCAAGCGCATGCACCGCGGCGGCGAAATTGCGTTGATTGGCGAGCGGGAGGTTTTCGAGCGTCTCGCGATGATTGACCAGGCGCACCCAGTGGCCGCGGATGGGCAGCACCGCGCTGATCGCGGCCAATGCCCCGTCGAGCTCTTTGAGAAACACGTCCTGGTCCGCCCAGCCGGCGATGCCCAGGGTGTAGATGTTGGTCGCGTCTTTTTTGCGCGGCGCAAGCCTCGCAATCTCGGCCTGAAGGAGCGAACGCTGCGCCTGCTCAAAGCCCGGTGGCCCGCTAGCTGCCTCTGCCGTCGCAAACCGCGCGTGCAACGATTCCCATAGATTGGCGGTGCGAATATCGAAATTTCGGCCAACAAAAATCGGCGCATGCGGCACGACGGCACTGACGGCGAGGAGCGCAGCCCAGAGCGCGGCGGCGCGCCCCAGTGTGAAGAGCCGCGGTCGCGGCGCGAAGCTGCGCAACACTGCCACCATCGCTCCGATCCACCACAGCGACACCACGGCAAAGATCGCGAAGGGAACGGCGCGCTCGTGAACAACAGCGACGGCCGCCGCAAGTGACGGGACGAGTGTGACCGCGACCTTGGCGGCCGCGCTGGCGAGCTCGGCGATACAAGTAAGGATCAACATCGCCGACAGCGCGCTGGTCCGCGCGCCCGGCGGCACGAACAGCGCGGCAACCGCGATTTCAAGCGCAATCCAGGCGATAGCCGCGTTAATTCCATAAGGATTGAAGCCGCCGCCCGCGCCTGCCGGAATTTGCAGGGCCACGCGCAGCGCGATGAGCGCAAATGCGCAGACCAGGAGGCTTGGCAGACCGACAAGGCGCGGATCGGGGGTCGCCCGCCATGTGGCGGCGCGGAACGCAACTTTAAGGACCGCCAAGGCACTGTTCATGAAGGCACTGTTCATCGAACGCCAACCCACCGAGCAAGCCTGCCGTACTCGGCCTCACGGCACTATATCAAGGTCGATATCAGGGTCGTCTAGGCGCTGCCGCGCTCTTGGCATGGCTGATTTGCCGGGTGGATTTGCCGCCCCACGCTCGCTACGAGTATCCGTATGAAATTCCTCGACGAGGCCAAGGTCTATATCCGCTCCGGCGACGGCGGCAACGGCTGCGTGTCGTTCCGGCGCGAGAAGTTCATCGAGTTCGGCGGCCCGAACGGGGGCGACGGCGGCAAGGGCGGCGATGTGATCGCCGAGGCGGTCGAAGGCCTCAACACGCTCATCGACTATCGTTATCAGCAGCACTTCTTCGCCAAGAATGGCGGCGCCGGCATGGGCAAGGACCGCCACGGCGCCAACGGTGCTGACGCCCTGCTCAAGGTGCCGGTGGGCACCCAGATCTACGAAGAAGACGGCGTGACTCTGCTTGCCGATTTCACCGAGCGTGGCCAGCGCGCCGTGCTCGCGCGCGGCGGCAACGGCGGCTTCGGCAACGCGCACTTCAAATCCTCGACCAATCGCGCGCCGCGCCGCGCCAATCCCGGCCAGCCCGGTGAGGAGCATACCATCCGGTTGCGCCTGAAGCTGATTGCCGACGCCGGGATTGTCGGCTTGCCCAATGCCGGCAAATCGACGTTTCTCGCGGCAGTCAGCGCTGCCAAGCCGAAGATCGCGGATTATCCATTCACCACGCTGCAGCCTCAGCTCGGCGTGGTCGGCGTCGACGGCCGCGAATTCGTCTTGGCTGACATTCCGGGACTGATCGAGGGGGCTCACGAGGGGGTGGGGCTGGGCGATCGCTTTCTCGGACACGTCGAGCGCTGCCGGGTTCTGCTGCATCTCATCGACGGCACGGAGGAAGATGCCGGTGCGGCTTACAGGACGGTGCGTGATGAGCTGGCGGCCTACGGGCAAGGCTTGGCGGCCAAACAGGAAATTGTCGCCCTCAACAAAGCCGATGCGTTGACCGCCGAGGAGATCAAACAACAGACCGGGCGGCTGAAGCGCGCGGCGAAAAAAGATGTCTTCGTCATATCCGCCGCCAGCGGCGAGGGTGTTCGGGAAGTTCTGCGCGCGCTCATGGCGGTGATCGAAGACGCCCGCGGCAAATCGGAGCCGAAAGCCGAGCACGCGGCCTGGCAGCCTTGAGTTTTGCGACGCGACCGGCGGGTCACGCCTGTTTGGATAAGGCCGATCGCATAGCTACATTAGCGGCATGTTTGGCTTGCCGCGGATTCATCACCGGCCCAAGAACGTGCGGCTCGAAACGCTGGTGCGGCTGCGCTGGCTTGCCGTGCTTGGTCAGTTCGCCGCCGTTCTGGTCGTGCATTTCGGCCTGGAATTCGACGTCCCGCTGTGGTCATCGTTGGCGGTAATCGCGCTTGCGGCGTTGCTCAATATCGCGCTGCGCGTCGGCTTTCCCCATACCCAATGGCTCGAGCCTGAGCGGGCCGCCTATCTGCTCGGCTTCGATATCGCCGAGCTGGCGGCGCTCCTTTACCTCACCGGCGGATTGGAAAATCCGTTTTCGTTTCTGCTGCTCGGCCCGGTTTTGATCTCGGCGACGGCGCTGCCGCGGCGTATGACGTTGCTGCTCGGTGTGTTCGCCGTCTTGTGCGCGACGGTGCTGATCTTTTTTCACTATCCGCTTCCATGGGAAAGCGGCGAGCAATTGCAGCTTCCGGAGACCTACGTGGTCGCTGTGTGGCTCTCCATCCTGCTCGCGATCGGCTACATCGGGGTCTATACGTGGCAGGTAGCCGAAGAAGCTCGTCAGCTCTCGGATGCGCTTGCGGCGACGGAGCTTGTGCTGGCGCGCGAGCAGCATCTCTCGCAGCTCGATGGCCTGGCGGCCGCTGCGGCGCACGAGCTCGGCACGCCGCTTGCCACCATCACCCTTGTCGTACGGGAGATCGAGCGCGCGCTCGATCCGCAATCGCCCTACGCGGACGACGTCAAGTTGCTGCGCGAGCAAGCGCAGCGTTGTCGCGAAATCCTCTCCAAGATCACCGAGCTGCCCGCCGGCGAGCCGTTCGATCGCGTGCCGTTGCCGGCGCTGATCGAGGAAGCCGTGGCCCCGCATCGGCATTTTGGCGTTTCGATCGAGGTGAAATTGCCGTCTGATCAGCCGGATGTGCCGGCCGGCGCGCGCAATCCCGCGATCCGTTACGGTCTCGGCAACCTGATCGAGAACGCGGTCGATTTCGCTCACAAGCGCGTGGAAATCCTGGCGCAATGGACGGCCACGGACGTTCGCCTCACCATCAGCGACGACGGGCCGGGCTTCGCGCCGGAAATCCTCGATCGCATCGGCGCGCCTTATGTGACCCATCGTCGGACCGGGTCGCGCGACGCGGGAAATGACGAGGATGACGGCGGCTTCGGGCTTGGTCTGGGCTTTTTTATCGCCAAGACCTTGCTGGAACGGTCGGGCGCCGCACTTTCGCTTAAGAATCAGATGCCGCCGCTGCATGGCGCCACGGTAACCATCGTCTGGAACCGTGCAGATTTTGAACGCCTAGCCGTCACGCCCCCTCTTGAGGGTGCCGCCGCGATTTCATAACTAATTGGAGTCGCGGGGCGCGCGGACTTTGCAAGCTGGGAGTGAAGTTGCATGACCAATGCCCTGACAGATGCCCCAGAAATCGCGAAACCCGGCACCAGGACCGGAACGGCCGGCACGGTCCCGGGCGAGCGCTCGCTGTTGATCGTCGAAGACGATAAGTCTTTTCTTCAGCGCTTGGCGCGTGCCATGGAGACCCGCGGCTTCGTTGTCACGACCGCGGAATCGGTCGCCGACGGTCTGTTACAGGTCGAAAAGGCTGCGCCGGCTTTTGCCGTGGTCGACATGCGACTCGGCGATGGCAATGGCCTCGACGTGATCTCCGCCATGAAGCGACGGCGGCCGGAAGCGCGCGCCATCATCCTCACCGGCTATGGCAACATCGCGACCGCGGTCAACGCGGTGAAGCTCGGTGCTGTCGACTATCTGGCCAAGCCGGTCGACGCCGACGACGTAGTGGCGGCCTTGCTGGCGTTCGACAACAAAAAGATCGAGCCGCCGGAGAATCCCATGTCGGCGGACCGCGTCCGCTGGGAACATATCCAGCGCATTTACGAATTGTGCGGGCGCAATGTTTCGGAGACCGCACGCCGGCTCAACATGCACCGGCGCACATTGCAGCGTATCCTGGCCAAGCGCGCCCCGAAATAATCAGCAGCCCGTGTGCAACGAAAGCGAAGCCGTCGGCGTTTACCGACGGCTAACCGCGACCTCGTGGATCGGAAAAGGCGTCGAATTCGCCCGACTGCATTAGGGCATGATCCGGAGAAAGTGGAATCCGGTTTTCCGAAAAGATCATGCTCAAACAAAAAGCTAGAGCGGGATGCCGATCGAACGACAACTCATCCCGCTCTAGGACTTGTTTGGTGCTGATCGCATAGGTTCACGCCCGTTGTGGTTCGCGCTCATTGCCGGGATTTTGTATTGTTCGGAGAAGTCAATGTCAGGACAAGCGAGGATATGGGACGGAGGCGCTGCTCATCCGATCGCGGCAGAGTCCAAACAATCGGCGCTGCCGGCGCCGCGCGTTTTGGTCGTCGATCGCGATAGTCTTCATCGGATGATCATTTGTCGTGCGGCGGACAAAGCAGGCTACATCCCGGCCGGTGCTGCCAATCTCGCAGAAGCGACCAAGCACGTGCAATCGGATGCCTTCGATTGCATCACGCTCGATCTGTCATTCGGTCGCGAGGCCGCTTGCGATTTTCTCAGCCGCTTGGACGCGAGCGCGTGCAAGTCGAAGATACTTCTGGTGGGCGATCGCGATGCTGCCACGTGCCGCGAGACGCTGCGCCTTGCCACATCGCTCGGCCTCGATGTCGAAGATCCCGTGGCCAAGCCCCTCGATGTCGGCATGCTGCGCTATGCGTTGGAGCAGTTGAAGATTCAAGGCGCTCTGCAACGCGGCTTGGCGCTGGCCGGCGCTTGAGCCGGCGCTGTTACTCGGCCGCCTGTTTGATATCTCGGCGCTGATCGTGGCTTGACGGCTTTGCCGCGACGCGCAGCGCCTGCAATTCGATCTGCTGTCGCTGATAGAGCCGGAATGCCTGATCCTTGCCCGACAGGTAGGGCGAGGGCCAAACTTGCGCGTCGTAGCCATACTCCGCCGACGCAACCAGCGTGAAATGCGGGTTGGTCAGGTGCGGGCGCGCCAGCGCGCACAAATCGGCACGGCCGGCGGCCACGATGGTATTGATTTGATCCGCCGTGGTGATGGCGCCGACCGCAATTGTCGGAACGCCGACTTCGTTGCGGATCATTTCCGAGAACGGCGTCTGAAACATTCGGCCATAGACCGGATTGGCCCACCGCGATGTCATCCCGGCCGAGACATCGAGGATGTCGGCGCCGTGTTGCCCTGAACATCGCCGCAACGCGGAGCGCGTCTTCGGGCGTGATCCCGCCCGGCGCCCAGTCGGTGGCGGAAATGCGTACTGAAATGGGTTTGTGCTTCGGCCAATGCGCGCGCACCGTGTCGAACACCTCGAGCGGAAAGCGCATGCGGTTTTCCAAACTGCCGCCATAGGCGTCGGTGCGTTGATTGCTCAGCGGCGAAATGAAACCCGACAGCAGATACCCATGGCCGCAATGCACTTCGATCATGTCGAAGCCGGCGCGCTCGGCGTTCAGCGCCGCCTGCGCATAGTCATCGCGCACACGGTCCATCTCGGCGCGCGTGATCTCGCGCGGCACGTGCATGAATTCGTGGAACGCGAGCGGCGAGGCGGCGACAATCTCCCAGTTTCCGTCGGCAAGCGGATGGTCCATGCCTTCCCAACCGCGCCGCGTCGAGCCTTTGCGACCGGAGTGGCCGAGCTGCAGGCAGAATTTGGCGCCGCTCTCGCGATGGATGAAGTCGCTGATCCGCTTCCACGCAGCGACCTGCGCGTCGGTATAGATGCCCGGGCAGCCGGGCGTGATCCGCGCCTGCTCGGAAACCGCCGTCATCTCGGCGAACACGAGCCCAGCGCCGCCCATGCCGAAGCGCCCAAGATGCACGAGATGGAAATCGCCGGGTATTCCGCCGGGCTCGGCCGAATACATATTCATCGGCGAGACCACGACGCGGTTCTGTACCACCATCTGGCCGATCCGGAACGGCGTGAACATGGGCGGCGGCGGATTGTCGGCCGGCACGTCGAAACCCTCGGCACGGACTTTTCCGGCGAACCACGATTGCACCTGCTCCACGAATTGCGGATCGCGCATGCGCAAGTTTTCGTAAGTCACCGCCTTGGCGCGCGACAGCATGCTGAAGCAGGCCTGGATCGGCTCCATGCCCCAATAGCGCGCCGGGTTTTCCGTCCACAGCGCGCTGACATTGGCGGCGTATTGGGTTTTCTCGACGTCCTCTCGGCGCGTCCCCTGAAAGCGCGATAGCGCTTCCTGGACGGACCGTGCGCCATCGAAAGCATTGAAGAGATTGATCGCATCTTCCATGGCGAGCTTGGTGCCCGAGCCGATGGAGAAATGCGCGGTGTGCAGCGCATCGCCGAGCAACACGATGTTCTTGTAGTGCCAGTTCTTGTTGCGGATCACCGGAAAGCGGCGCCAGTACGAGCGATTGCCGACCAGCTTGTGGCCTTTGAGCAGGTGCGCCCACATGTCTTCCAGGTAGGCGATCGTTTCCTGCTCGCTCCATTTTCCGATCACCGGCTCGGCCTTGGCCCAGGTCGTGTCCGGTGCCTCGATCACCCAGGTGCACATATTCTGTTTGTATTGGTAGGTGCACAGATCCCAGATGCCGAATTCGTTGGTCGTGAAGTGGAAGGAAAACGCCGGCGCCGGCGCGCTGGTGCCGAGCCAGATGAAATGATTGCGCCGCAACTCGATTTCCGGCTGGAAATGCTCCTTGTAGCGCTCGCGGATGAAGCTGTTGACCCCGTCCGCCGCTACGATCAGATCGGCATCCTTGAACTCTTCGAGATCGGCGATCTCGCGCGAGAAGTGGAGCTTGACGCCGAGCTCGCGGCAACGCGCGTGCAGAACGAGCAGCAGCGTGCGGCGCTCGGTACCGCAGAAGCCGTGGCCGGTCGATCGAACCACTTCGCCGTGGAAGTGGAAGTCGATCTCGTCCCAATAGGAGAATTCGCGCGTGATGGCCTGGTAGGACGGCGCGTCGTAATCCATCAGATTGTCGAGCGTCTCGTCGGAGAACACCACGCCGAAGCCGAACGTATCGTCCGCCCGGTTCCGCTCGTAAACGGCGACGTCGTAGTCCGGATATCGTTTCTTCATCAGCAGGGCGAAATAGAGCCCGCCCGGACCGCCGCCGACGATGACGATTTTCATGCGGCCTCCTTTGTACGTTCGAGGCGCGATCGTTCTTTGCGTCCGACGCCGTCATACAAGTCGAGCACGCGCTCGAACCATGCTGCGACCACGTCACCATCTTCGAGCACTTTCGCCGGCGAAATGACGCGCGCCCATTGCAGGAGTCCGAACAAGACATAGTCCGCGTAAGTCGGAGCGGCGCCACCGAGAAAATCTCTGGTCTCCAGAGCTTTGCGAACCGGCTGCAGTTTGCGGCGGAAGGCTTGCACCGCCTGCTCGCGTCCGGCCGACAGCTCTTCGAGCGATTTCTTCATCGCGCTTTCGATCTGGACGGCGAAGATGCGCGCCGTCCGCCTCACCCACGCAATCGAGAACGTCGCGCATCAGAAAGGGGATCAACGCCGGGATGAGTTCGCGATCCGCCCACACGTTGAAGACGTGCGTGAGGGTTTGCCCGACCTCTCCACCGAATAGCGTCGGCCGTTCGGGAAATTCCTTTTCCAGATAGAGCGCGATCGCCCACGAGTCTGGGATGACGCGGCCATCATGCTTGAGGATTGGCACCTTGCCCTGGCCGCTGAAGCCGATCGCCGCCTTGTCGCTGACGGCGACGGGATGCACGGCGAAGGACAGGCCCTTGTGGTGCAACGCCAATCGGGTGCGCCAGGAAAAAGTGCTGAAGCGGCAGTCGTCGCGGCCGCCGAGTTCCCACAATTCCAGCATGCTGGCCTCGATAGAGTATCCTTCACTTTACATTGCACATTCAATCAGTCAAGATACACTCCGCATGAAGACGGCCGTCAAAAAACGCACGCCGCACCTCGTCCGAGCGGAGCACGAAGCTCCGCCGCTGGCGCGCACGGAGCGCGAGGGAGCTTTCTTTGAATTTGAGCAGGCGCTGATCTGCGCGTCCGAGGCATTCTACCGCTTCGCCGGTGCGGCGCTCGGGCCGACCGGTCGTCAGCACAATCTGACCGGCGAAGAGAACGTGATTCTCCAGCAGCTGATGTTCACATCGAAGCCGCGCAGCGTCAGCGATCTCAGCCGCTTCAGCAATCGCGACGATATCGCTAATATCCAGTACAGCCTGCGCAAGCTCGCGGCGGCCGGATTGATTGAAAAGGTGCCGGGCAGCACCAATCGCGACACCCGTTACCAGCCGACGGCGGCAGGGCGGGAGCTTACGGAAATTTTGGTGGCGACGCGGCGCGAGCAGCTGATCGCGCCGAGCGTCAACATCACCGACATTGAGAAGCAGCTCAAAGCCGCCACCACCGCAATGTCACTGCTCACCGGGTTGTACGATCACGTGTCACGGGTGCTGGCGGGCCGTTGAGGTCGCCGATGCCAGCCGATCGTCGTTGGGGGACGTCGATGGCCGTTTTCGATCCTGCGTATTTCCGCGCCCAAGGCTGGTGGCGTGACGAAACGCTGAGCGATTGGATCGATCGCTGCGCTGCCGACGCGCCCGACCGCCCCGCCATTCTGGCCGCCGGTCGCGCGCTTACCTACCAAACGCTCCAGGCGGACGTCCGGAGCCTCGCTGCCGGGCTCGCAGATGCGGGCATTGGGCGCGGCGACGTGGTGGTCGTCCACCTGCCGAACGTGCCCGAATTCCTGATCGCCTGGCTCGCCATCAATGCGCTTGGCGCCGTCATGCAGACGGTGCACACGCCCTACGGCATTCGTGAGCTTGGACATCTGATTGCGCACGGCGGCGGCAAGGCCGCGATTGCGCTGGCCCGGACAAAGGATCGTTCGCCGGCGGGCGATATCGTCTCGCTGCGTGAACGCATTCCTGCATTGCGGCTCGTGATCGCTGTCGGCGGCGACGTGCCGGGCGCGATCAATTTTTCGGTGCTGCTCGAGCAGGGCCGCGGCAAGCCGCCGCCGCCACGGACGCATGCCAACGATCCTTTCATGCTTCTCTACACGTCGGGGACGACCTCCTCCCCTAAAGCGGTGTCCGTGACCTCCAATCACTTTCTCAGCAACGCCCGCATGTGTGCGGCGGAATTCGGTCTGAAGCCCGATGACCGCATTTTGTGCCTCGCGCCTTACACGCATCTGTATGGGCTTTATGCCCTGGAACTTGGCTTTGCCGTTGGTGCCACCGCCTGCTTGCTCGATCTGTTCACCCCGGCTGGATTTGTCGAGACGCTCAAATGGGCAAAGCCCACAGTCCTGATTGCCGGCCCGGCGCATATCGCTCCGTGTCTTCAGCAACGACTGTTTGCTGACGTGGATTTCAGCGCGTTGCGCTTCGCGGTGCTCTCAGGCTCAACGGTGCCGGCGACCTTATCGAACGCTCTTGAGGATCTGCTGCCGAACGGCCGGGTCGTGCAGGCTTGGGGAATGACAGAATTGCAATTCGGGGCCTGTAGCCGGCCGTCCGATCCGCGCAGCGTCCGCTTCGAAACGATTGGGCGGGCTACGCCAGGTACCGAGCTCCGCGTCACCGACAGCGAGGATCGCGTGCTGCCGAGCGGCGAAATCGGCGAACTCCATGTGCGCGGTTGTTCTTTGTTCTCGGGCTACGTGGGCAATCCCGACGCCAGTCGCGCCGCATTCAGCGCCGACGGTTGGTTTCGCACCGGCGATCTCGCCAGCATGGACGAGGAAGGCAACGTCCTGTTGCGCGGGCGGACCAAGGACTTGATCAACCGTGGCGGCGTGAAGTTCAATCCGATCGACATGGAGATCGCCATCGCCGGCCACCCTGCCGTCGCGCAGGTCGCGATCGCGCCCATCCCCGATGAGGTGTTGGGTGAGCGCGCATCGTGTTTCGTGGTCTTGAAGAACGGCGCATCGCTGAGCTTCGAGGAGCTGAAGGCGTTCTTGAGCGAGCGGAAGTTCGCCAAATTCACCTGGCCGGAGCAGCTGGCGATTGTTGCAGACATGCCGGTGACGCCGACCCGGAAAGTCATGAAGGCGGAACTGGTCAATCGATATCTTGAGGCAGCCAATTCGCCGCAACAGCACGAGCGCCCGTGACATGAGCCTCCCTCTGCCATTGCCGGAGTCGCGCGCGCATATCGCGCACATACAAAGCGAGCGAAAGAAGAAGGCATTTGCGCTTGCCAAGACTGTGCCCTGGTACCGCGACAAGCTTGCCGGGATCGATCCGAACGCGCTCGACGATCCGGCGGAATGGCAGAAGATCCCCATCCTCGACAAGGATACGCTGCGCAAGTTCTCGCACGCGGAACTGCTGGAAGCTTTCTGCGCCGTCCCCAATGATCAGATCGCCGAGTATTGGCGTTCCGGCGGATCGACCGGCCAGCCGGTTTTCTATCCGCGCACCGCGGACGATCTGCGTTACGGCGAGCTGTCATGGGGCCGCTCGTTCCCATGCATCGGCATCGGGCCGGGCGACCTCTGCCACATCTCCTTTCCGCTCGGCGTACATCCGGCCGGCCAGGTCTGGGCGCGCAGCGCCAAAATGTTCGGCGTGGGAATGGTCTGGGTCGGGGCGGGCAATTCCTATCCGTCGATTGCGCAACTGGAGTTGATCCAGACACTACGGCCGACGGTGTTCATCGGGATGAGCAGCTTTGCGCTCCATCTCGCCAATCTCGCCGAGGCGAAAGGCATCGATCTTGCGGCAAGCTCGGTGCGCAAACTTGTCTGCTCGGCAGAAACGCTGTCGGCGGCGAAGCGCGAAAAGCTGTCCCGGCTTTGGGGCGCGGAGGTGTTCGACGTCTTCGGCATGAGCGAAGCCGGCTTAATGGGCGCGGAAAATTCCGCGCACGACGGCATTCATATCTGGACGGATATGTATTTCATCGAAGTCGTCGATGCCGAGACGGGTCGCCCGCTGCCCGAGGGCGAAGTCGGCACACTCTGCGTCACGCCGCTCTGGACCAATCACGCAACGCCGTTTCTGCGTTGGAATTCCGGCGATCTGGTCAGTTACGTGTCGCGGTCGGCTGGCAGCGGCCGTTTTGCGGAGCTTTTTCCAGTGATCAGGCATGCCAACCGCACCACCGGATTTTTCAAAGTGCGCGGCGTCAACGTCAACCATGCGGAATTCGAGGACATGATGTTCCGCAACGCGCACGTGCTCGACTTTCAAGCCGTCCTGGAAACCGAGCCTAAGACCGACCTGGAAAATCTACGCGTCCTGATCGAGATCAAGGGCGCGAGCGAGCCGCAGGCGGTCTGCGCGGCGGTTGCCGAGACCGTCAAAAAGACCTTCGAGATTTCGCCTGTGCTGCAAGTGCTCGAGCGCGGCAGTCTTGCCACGGAATTCGAGCGCAGCCTGAAGGCGCCGCGCTTTGTTGATCGGAGGCAATGAGCGGCGGAATTTGCGGCCTTAGTCACTGCGAGCAGCGAAAGTGACGAAGTTACTTCGATTCCGCTTCGTAAACGCCGGTCCAGTCCGGCGGCGGCGGTTCAGCGCGATAGACCGCGATCCGCTCCTTGTACATTTCATAAAGGCCGTCGACGCCGAAGCCGCCTGCGAGCTTGCGGCAGCGTTCGATCAAACGCTCCGACTCGTCCCATTGCTGCTTGCGATAAGCTGCGAGCATTTGCGTGTTGAGATCGCGCAATTCATTGCAGCGCGGATCTTCGGTCACCTCGGCGCGGCCGAGCACCGTGAACACCAGCTCCGGCTGTTTCTTGCCTTTGACCTGGATGAGGTCGATCTCCATCGTGGCGAATTTCTCTTTCGCCCGGTCCGCGGTGCGCGAACCGATCACCAGCGACAGGCGATAGTCCTTGGTGCGGGACTCCAGCCGCGACGCGAGATTGACCGTGTCGCCCAGCACCGAATAGTTGAAGCGGAAGTCCGATCCCATATTGCCGACGACGCACGGTCCGCTGTTCAGTCCGATGCCGATGCGCAGCGGCATATAGACGCCGCCGGCAGTCTCCGCCTCGCGCTTGAGTTCGCCGTTGAGCACTTCGGCGCGGGCGAGCATCTCCAAAGCCGCATCGCAGGCATTGGCCTCGTGCTCGTCGTCGTCGACCGGCGCGTTCCAGAACGCCATGATCGCGTCGCCGATATATTTGTCGATGGTGCCTTTGCGCTCGATGATGGCGTTGGTCAGCGGCGTCAGGAATCGATTCATCAAGTGCGTGAGGCCCTGCGGGTCATCCTTGTAATGTTCCGAGATGGTGGTGAAGCCGCGCACGTCGCTGAACAGGATGGTCATGCGGCGCTCTTCGCCGCCGAGCACGAGCTTCTCCGGCGAGCGCGCCAGTTGCTCGACCAGCGGCGGCGACAGGTAAAAGCCGAAGGCGGAGCGAATCTGTTGCCGCTGCTGCTGTTCGCGGAAGTAATTCACGAAGGTGAGGACCAGATAAATGAGCCAGCACGAGATCAGCGGATAGGTGAAGTCGATCAACAGATGGTGCTCGACAAAGAAGTACCAGGAGATGCCGATCAGACCCGCGATCAAGATGGCGCCGAGCGCGACCACGATCGCCGCCGGCAGCATCGGCGCGGCTACGATGATGGCGAGGCCAAAGACGACGGCAGCGATGATCTCGGCGCCGATCGCATAGCCTGGAGAGGCCAGCAGCGATTTGGTCAGAATATTTTCCAGAATCTGCGCATGAACTTCGACGCCCGGCATGTCCGGTTGGACCGGCGTCGTCTTGATGTCGAGCAGACCGGTCGCCGAGGTGCCGATCAGGACCAGCCGGCCCCGAAGGCGGTCAGGCGCCACGCGTCCGTTCAGCACGTCGGTCGCAGAAACCGAACGCGCCGGATCGCGCTTGTTGAAATAGACCCAGAACCGGCCGCGGCCATCGGTCGGCACTTCGAGGCCGGGCACGGCCACCGTCTTTACGCCCGCCCGATCGGCACGAATCAGAATTGCGCCGGCGCGGCTGACGACTCGGAGCATTTCCATGGTCAGCGCCGGCGCCAATTGGCCCTGCGCCTCCATCACGACCGGCACCCGGCGCACGATGCCGTCGGGTTCCGGATCGATGGAAAACATTCCGCGCCCGGCGGCGGCTTGCTCGATCGGCGGGATGTTGCGCAGCAGACCGGGAAACGTGACCAGAAACGGCCGCGGATTCGGTCCGACAATGGCAAAGCCGGTTTGCGGCGCGTTCTCGCCCTCGGCGCGCGGCGCGGCCTGGCTCGCGCCGGTCTCTCCTACGACGATGCCGCCCGCTTTCTTTATCGCTTCGGCGAAGACCGCGTCATTGCTGGGCAGTGCGGCAAGCTTTTCGCGCGTCTCCGCATCGAGACCGCGGAAGCTGCCGGCGGCTACGGCCGGCGACATGCGATCGGGCTCGGCGAAGATGACGTCAAAGCCAACCGCGACGGCGCCGGCAGCACGCAGACGGGTGATGAGATCGGCGATCACCGTCCGCGGCCACGGCCATTGCCCGATCTCCCTCAGGCTGGCTTCGTCGATATCGACGATGACGACCGGCCGCACTTTCTGTTCGCGCGGGCGCAAGACCTGAAACAGATCGAACGTGCGCAATCGCAATTCTTCGATCGGCAGCGGGTCGGCGATGCGCAAAGGCACAAGCGCGAACAGGAGCAATATGCACACCGCCCGCGCTATCCCGAATTGCCTTGCCCAGCGCGCAATGCGCTTCATGCAGCCGATACCCTCCACCCGTCCGCGGCCGAACCACGGATGACTATAGCAATTTGTCAGGATTATCGCGCTTTTGCGCCAATTGGGGCGGCGGCCTATTCGCGGCCTATTTCTCCCGGAACGCCCGCTTCAACTGGTCGTGCAGCGGCTTGACCAGGTAGGACATCATGGTGCGATTGCCGGTTTGAATGAAGGCTTCGACCGGCATGCCCGGCGTCAGCTTGACCTCGCCGAGCTTTGCGACCTCCTCCGGCGTCATCGCGATGCGAACGAGATAATAGCTTTGTCCGGTGCGCTGGTCGGTCGAGGTGTCGGCACCGACCCGAACGACCGTGCCGTTGATCTCGGGAGTCGTCCGCATGTTGAAGGCGGAGAAGCGAAGCACGACAGGCTGTCCAAATTGGATCTGGTCGATATCCTTCGGTTCGACCTTGGCCTCGACCAACAGCGTGTCCATTTGGGGCACGATCAGCATCACCGGGTCGCCGGCCGTGATCACGCCGCCGACGGTATTTGCGGTCGACTGAAAGACGATGCCGTCTTGCGGCGCGCGCAGGTCGGTTCGCCTGAGCTGATCTTCCGCTGTCACCTTGCGTTCCACATATTCGCCGATCTTGCTGTCGGTATCGCGCAGCTCCTTGGCGACGTCGCTGGTGAATTGCTGATCAACCTGCAGAATCTGCAGCTCCGTTTCGACGATCTTACCCTTGGCCTCGGCTGCGGTCGCGATGAGCTGACCATGTTCGCCCTGCAGCCGCGCCTCTTCGCGTTCCAGCGATGTGAGGCGGTTGATCTGAATCAGGTTCCTCGCCCACAAATCGCGGACCCCCTGCAACTCCTGGGCGATGATGTCCATCTCCTTGGACTTGGCGGCCTGCTGGGCGGTCAGTCCCGTGATTTGCTCCTGCAACTGCTTGATCCGCTGTTGCAGCTGATCCTTCTGGCCGAGCCGCGCGGTGCGCCGCAATTCGAACAGCTTGCGCTCGCTGGCCAAAGCCTCCTGCACGTCCGGGTCGTTGATCTTGTCCGCGAGTTGCTTTGGCGTCGGGACGCTGTCCGCGCCGTCGCGTTCCGCGCCGAGACGTGCCTTGCGCGCGTACAGCTCGGTGAGACCCTTGGTGATGATCGCCAAATTGGCTCGGGTCACCGTCTCGTCCAGGCGCACGAGGATGTCGCCGGCTTTCACCCGGTCGCCGTCGTGTGCGCGCACTTCGCCGACGACGCCGCCGGACGGGTGCTGCACTTTTTTCACATTGGAATCGACAACGAGCGAGCCTTGCGCGATCAGCGCACCGGCGATTTCGGCGGTCGCGGCCCAACCGCCCAGGCCCACCGCAAGGAAAGCAACCACGGCGCAGCCGACAACAATGTGACGGCGGATGGACGCGCGTGCATCGCCGGCGGCATCGTTACTCATGCCGAGCCTCCCTCGCCGGGAACGACCTTCAGCGTGCGGGGTGCGGCCGGCGGTTGCGCCACGCGCGTGAGGACTTCCTCTTTGGGGCCGAATTGCTGCTGACGGCCCTTGGCCATCACCAAGATATAGTCGACGCCGGCGATGGCGCTAGGCCGATGAGCGACCACCACCGCGATCGCGCCCCGCGCGCGCAGGCCGAGAATGGCGCGTGTCAGCGCTTCGTCGCCTTCCGCGTCGAGATTGGAATTCGGTTCGTCGAGCACGACCAGGAACGGATCGCGATAAAGCGCGCGCGCAAGCGCGATCCGTTGCGCCTGGCCGGCCGAAAGCGCGCTGCCGCGTTCGCCGACTTTTGTTTCGTAGCCGTCGGGCAGATTGACGATGAGATCGTGAACGCCTGCCGCCTGCGCCGCCGCCAGCACCGCCTCGGGGTTCGGCGGATCCTCGAAACGCGCGATGTTTTGCGCCACGTTGCCGGGAAACAATTCCACATCCTGCGGCAGATAGCCGACGTGCCGGCCGAGCGCCTCCGGCGACCATTGGTCGAGCGTGGCGCCGTCGAGCCGGACGGTGCCGCGCAACGGCGACCACACGCCGACCAGCATGCGCGCCAGCGACGATTTTCCCGAAGCCGTCGGGCCGATGATGCCGAGCGCTTTGCCGCCGGTCAGAGTGAAGTTCACATCCTGACAGACGATCTTCTGCTCGCCCGGCGGACAGACGGCCGCGTTCTGTACGACGATAGATCTTCGATGGCGGCTGCAGCGGCATCGGCTCGGTGCGTGGCGGCAACTGGGCGAGCAAACGCGACAAACGATGCCAGCTCTGCCGCGCGCCGATGAAGCCGCGCCAATTGGCGATCGCGAGATCGACCGGCGCCAGTGCGCGGCCGCCTAAAATAGAACCGGCGATGATGATGCCGGGCGTCGATTCCTGATGAATCACCAGCCAGGCGCCGACGGCCAACAGCGAGGATTGCAACAACAGCCGCAGCACTTTTGAGGCGGCGCCAAGGCCGCCGACCACGTCGCTGGCTTGGCCGGTGGCCGCGATGTAGCTGCGATTAGCTTCGCGCCAGCGTTTGGCAATGCGGCCGACCATGCCCATTGCGGTCATCGCCTCGGCGTTACGGCGGCTCGACTCCATGAGGGCGTTGCGGGCGACGGCGAATTGGGTGGCCTGCCGCGTCGGCGACCGCGTCCGCAATTCCGTCGCCACGGTGAGGGCGATGAGGATGATCGCGCCGCCCAGCGCCGTCAATCCGATATACGGATGAAACAGGAAGCAGACGGCTAGATAGACCGGCAGCCAAGGCAGATCGAAAAAAGCCGAGGGGCCGGCGCCGGACAGGAAGCCGCGCACCGAGTCGAGATCGCGGATCGGTTGTGAGCCGTCGCCTTTGCCGCCGATCTTGAGCGGCAGCCTGACAATGGCATCGTAAACGCGCATGCTCATTGTTTCATCGAGACTATCCCCGATGCGCACCAGGATGCGGCTGCGGATCGCGTCGATGAAGCCTTGAGCGGCGTAGAGCCCGGCGGTCAGGATCAAAAGCGCGACCAGGGTCGGCACGCTGCGGCTCGGCAGCACCCGATCGTAGACTTCCAGCATGAACAGCGAGCCGGTGAGCATCAAAATGTTGCTCATGCCGCTGAACAGCCCGATGGCAAGGAAGGCACGGCGACAGGCGCCGAGCGCCGCGGCAAGCTCTGAACTCGCCTGCATTTGCCGCTGAGGGCGGAGTAGTTGGATCATCGAGAGGCGCCTACCACCGTCCCGAGTGTCATAGCACGATTAGACCTAATAATTGCCTATCGTCGCTGGGCTTCATCTTAGCGTAGTTTACGGCCGAGATCAGGCTTTGGTTCAGTCCTCGGATCCGGTCCGGCCCCGGCGGAACACGCCATAGCATCGGCGAAAACCTGCCCCGGCCGGACGCCATTCCTAAATTTTGCCGGGATTTCCGCGCCGCGTCTTTTTAGACGGCCGTGGGCGCTTGCACGGGCGAAACGCGCGCAACAACGGTCGCGGCCTGCGCGTGCAGGCCGACGCCGCCGATCCGTATAAGCGTTGCTGAGAAAAATCAGGAACGGGAATCGAGCGAGAGCCCGATGCTGAACGCCTTCTGGCGCGTGGCGCCTTCCGTCCTTTTCAACTTCTTGGCAATTTTCGCCGCGGCGGTCTTCTTTTTTGCCAACGACTTCAATTCTCGAATTTCGGTCGCCGTCCAGGCGCGCCGCTTCTTTGACTTCTTAGCCATAAATCCTCCCTTTCAAGAAAGGCAAACGGTATCCCTTAACGGGGGCGGAAGAAACACAACACATAGGGTGATGTCACAAGATCGGGTGATGTCACAAGTTCGTAGTTTTGTTCGCGACGCGCCGCACATAGCGCAACTCAAGTTAATGAGTGGTTTTGTTAGATCGTTCTTTAGCAACCTACGGCGCTTTACGCAAATCCAACTTTAGGTCGCCGGATAGGCTTTGTTGGTCCCGACGACAATCTTTGATCTCGCGTCGCGGCGCGACGGATGCGATATGACGCCGCGTTGATGATCTGCACCAGAAACGTGTGGTTTTTCGACATGATTAGGACCTATTGATCCGCTCTAACGCGTGCGGCAAGGGAAAGTTTGCAGGCCGATTCGGGGGTGAGCGATGAGCAAATTTCAACGTGTCATAGCGGCGCGATGGGTGAAATCGTTATGGCTGGTAGCGCTCTTGCTTGCGTTGACGCTGGGTCAACGTGCCGGTCACGCCGCCGAGATGCGTTTTGCGTTGGTCATCGGAAATGACGAATATAAATCAACCAAGCTCGCGACGCCCGCCAATGATGCCGGCCTGGTAGCCAATGCGCTCACCGCCGCAGGCTTCACGGTGACAGGCGCGCGCAATCTCGATCAGGCAACGCTGCGTGAATCGGTTCGCGAATTTCTCGGGCAGGTAGCGGCCGCGGGTCCCGACGCGGTTGCGGTCATTTATCTCGCGGGCTTCGGTGTGCAATTTGCCGGCGAAAACTACTACGTGCCGGTCGATGCCGATCTGGCGCGCGATGTCGATGTGCCGCTGCAAGCGGTGAGGATTTCAGATTTTGCTCAGCCGCTGGCGGCGCTGCCGGCCCGTGTGAAAATCGTCATTCTCGACGCGGCCCGGCAAAATCCGTTCGCGCAGGGCGGCGAGCCTTTGGCGAGCGGTCTTGCGCTGGTCGATCCTGCGCCCGGCATGGCGATCGCGTTCAACGCCGCTCCGGGCACGATCGGGCCGGAGGAGCCCGGCCCGTATGGCGCGTACGCGACGGCGCTCACGGAAATGATCGCGGCCGGCGGACTCTCCTTGGACGATGTGTTCGCGCGCGTACGGTTGCGTGTGAGCGAAGTGACCAACGGCGGCGAAGTCCCCTGGTATGCATCGCAGATCAACACCCCGTTCTTTTTCACCGAACGCTCGGCTGACGCGCCGCCGCCGCCGGACGTCGCACCGGTGGTCGACTTGCGCGAAAAGCCGATGCGCAGCTATTCGAGCATTGAAGACGCGTACGCCGCCGCGCTCGCGCTCGATACGATCGATGGCTACGAGCAATTCTTGGCGCTCCATCCGCGAAGCCGCTACGCGCGACGCATCGCCGCCATGATCGCGGTTCGCCGCGAGGAGATCATCTGGCGGCGTTGCGTGTTCGACAACACGCCGCCGGCTTATTGGTCGTATCTGCGGCGCTATCCGAACGGTCCGCATGTATGGGATGCCCGGCGCCGCTTGGCCATGATCGGCGCCGAACTTGAAGGTCCGCCCGATTTCGCATTCGTTGATTTCGGTGTGCCGCCGCCGCCGCCGGAAGAATTGGTTGTTGTTGATCGGCCCGTGGTGACGTTTTGGGGGGGCGATTATGAGCCGCCGCCGCCGCCGCCGGTTTTTTTCCTGCCGCCGCGGCCGCGCGAATTCGTCGTGCTGCCGCCGCCACCGCCGCCGAGGGAGCGTTACTTCCTGCCGACGCCCCAGGCCGCTGTCGTTCCAGCATTCGTCAGACCGCCGCCGACCGTGGTCGTCGTACAACCGGCGCCGGCGGCGAGGACGGCGCCCGGTCCTACGCCCGTCGCGTTGCCGGCGGTCGTGTCGCGTGGCGGCGCTCCCGGCGCCCCCGGCTCTCATCCCGGTGTTCCTGGCGTGCATCCCGGTGCGGCTGGTGCGCCGGCCGCGCTTCCAGGTCATACCGGCGGCCCGCCGCCTCCTCCGCCCCCGCCAGCGAGTGCAGCCGTAACGCCGGCACCGCCGCCTCCGCCTGCTCCGGGTTCGGCGCCGACGCCGGCGACGGTCAAACCCGGCACGCCGCCACCGCCGCCTCCACCCGCCCGAGCTCCGGCCCCCGCGACGGTCAAACCCGGCACGCCGCCTCCACCGCCACCGGCGGCTCCAGCTCCCGCGACGATTAAACCGGCGACGCCACCGCCACCGCCGCCGCCAGCTCCAGCTCCCGCGACGATCAAACCAGCGCCGCCGCCTCCACCGCCGCCGCCGGCTCCAGCTCCCGCGACGATCAAACCAGCGCCGCCGCCCCCACCGCCGCCGGCAGCTCCGGCTCCGGCGACGATCAAACCGGCGACTCCCCACCGCCACCTCCTCCGCCGCCGCATGCTCCGGCGCCCGCCACAATCAAACCGGCGGCTCCTCCACCGCCGCCGCCTCCGCCACCACCGCCGCACCCCGCGGCGCCTGCTCCGGCGACAATCAGACCGGCGGCTCCTCCGCCGCCACCGCCGCCACCTCCAGCCGCACACTCCGCCGCCGGCGCCCGCAGCGGCTAAGCCGCCACCACCGCCTCCCGCGGCTGCCAGACCGGCCTGCCCTCCGGGCAAGACGCTCGTCCAGGTGAACGGTCAGCCGACGTGTAAATAAGAAGAGCGGCTTCGCGGTCGATCCGGCCGCGATGTCCGACTGACAACGCCGAGCAACGGGGCCTTGCGGCCCCGTTGTTTGCTCACTAGCTCTTGGTCACGGATGCCGGCAATGGAACGCGGTCATGGAGGAACTCAAGCTCGTCGCCTTGGACAAGGATGATGTCGAGGTCATGTCCGCTCACTTGCAGGACGCCCTCGTCAAGGTTGGCGACATTTTTTGGCGTCCGGGCGAACACCGCTTCGTCATGGCGGTCAACCGCTTTGACTGGATGAACGCGGTCGATGCCGACGCGCTCAAGATCAAATCGCCGGAATACCGGCGCTGCCGCACGGCTCTCCGCTTCGAACGCGTTGTCTCTTGCAAATGTCGCGGTCTCGATCAGCGCGGCAAGGACGCCGTGCTCAATCTTCTTGCCGTCGAATTCACCGAGCATGACGCTCCGGCCGGCACTGTGACGATGACATTTTCCGGCGGCGGGGCCATTCGTTTGGAAGTCGAGTGTTTGGAAGCCGAGCTCGTCGATCTTGGCGAGGTTTTCGCGGCGATGGCCTGCCCGCACCACTTCACCGGCACTAAGGTCGTTTAAGGCCGGGCGCTTAGAGCATGATCCGGAAAAGTGGAATCCGGTTTTCCGAAAAGATCATGCTCAAACAAAAAGCTAGAGCGGGATGCCGATCGAACCATAACTCATCCCGCTCTAGCTAATTCGCCTCGGCGCAATCGAAGCAGCATCATCTCTTTAAGAATTGCGTCGGGTGCCGGCCCGGACGCGGTGCGATCGGCTATGCCGCGCGTGGGCGTTCCTGGTGCGGAACGGCAAAGACCTTCATCAGCAACGCAATGATGGCAAGCGTCGCTGCATAAACAATGAGCTGCATGGCGGTGGGCTGATCCACATAGCCGATCAGCGTGTGCAGCGCGCGTCCGAGGAAACTGCCATCGCGCAAGATCCACGATGTATCCCACACCGTCTGGTCGAGCGCCGTGAGGATGTCGGCCTGCTCGAGGAAAGCGATGGCCTGTGCCGCCATGCCGGCCGCCAGCAGCGCGATCAGCGTGCTGGTGACGGCGAACAGATAGCGGGTCGGAATCGTGACTAGGCCAAGATAGGTCAACAAACAAACCAGCGCGCCGAGACCCAGACCGATAACTCCGCCGACCAGCATGCTGCCGCTGGCGCCGCCCTCGGCCGCCGCCACGCCGTAAAGGAACAGCACGACCTCCGAGCCCTCGCGCAACACGGCAATCGCCACCACGACAGCGAGCGCGGCAAGCGACTTCGAACCCTCCACCACGGCCTGGCCGGCGGCACGCATTTCCGCCGCGAGTTCGCGGCCGTGCCGCGCCATCCACACATTGTGCCAGCCGAGCATCAGCACCGCGAAACCGAGAATGCTGGCGTTGAACAATTCCTGACCGCTGCCATGGAAGAGCTGGGATAATCCGCCGGCAAACAGCGCGACAATGCAGGCTCCGAGCGCGCCCGCCGCGACACCGCCCACGACCCAAAGCCCGCGGCCCGCCACGCCGGTCGTGACCGCCATGACGATGCCAATGATGAGGCCCGCCTCGAACACCTCACGAAAGACGATAATGAGTGTGGGAAGCACGGGTACCTCACGCTGCGGCGATAACTGGACGACCAGCCGCACGGTTGCGCTTCTTGGGGTTACGCTTGACGGCGGTCCACTTCATGGCACGACCAGAACGCCCTGGGTCGCGCGGTGAAAGTCGTCAAAAAAGTTGTATCGGCCCGGCTCGAGTGGCCGAATGCGCACCACCGCTTCGCGGCCCGGCGGGACAACCTTTTCCACGTGCAAAGCCTCGCTCTCGAACTCTGCGGCAATGGAATCAAGGTTCTTAACCGAAAGCGCGATCGGCTTTCCTGCCGGCGCGTGCACTTCAGCGGGATCGAATTTGCGATCCTTGATCGTAATCGTGATTGTCACTGGGTCATCGGCGCGGACGGCGTCGGCGGACATGACGAACAGAGACGCGAGCACCGCCAAACCGAATAGCGCACTTACATTTCTTATCATGGCCACCAAGGGCTCTTTCGCTGCGATCGTGTAAGCCTGGAATGTGAAAGGAATTGGTGAACGGACCCACCCTTGTCAATGAGAAAGCGCAGCGCGGCCGTAAGATTAGAATTGTTATAAGAAAAGAGACCTGATACGCGTCGCCCTTGCCACGAAGACGTTCGAACACTGCGTGCGCGAGGCGTTACATCCAACGCGTTGCCGGGCACCGCGCAAGGTAAACATGGCCATCCGTCTCGACACACGCGCCACCGATTTTGGACGTGCGCGAGGCGTTACATCCAACGCGTTGCCGGGCACCGCGCAAGGTAAACATGGCCATCCGTCTCGACATACGCGCGACCGATTTTGCTGAACGATTCCGCGCCTTCCTCGACACCAAACGCGAGGCGGCGGCGGACGTCGAGGTGGCGGTTCGAGCGATCGTCGCCGACGTGGCGGCGCGCGGCGACCAGGCGCTGTACGACTACACGCGACGCTTCGATCGCTTCGACCTCGATCGCGCCGGTTTGCGGGTGACCGAGCAGGAGATCACCGCCGCCGTCAAAAGCTGCGAGCCGCGGACGCTCGACGCATTGTCATTGGCACGCGACCGCATCGAGCAATTCCATCGCCGCCAGATACCGCAGAACGATCGCTTCACCGATGCGCTCGGCGTCGAGCTCGGCGCGCGCTGGACGGCGATCGAGGCGGTAGGGCTTTACGTACCCGGCGGAACCGCCGCTTATCCGTCGTCGGTTTTGATGAACGCCGTGCCCGCAAAGGTCGCCGGCGTGCCGCGGATTGTCATGGTGGTGCCGGCGCCGGACGGCGTGTTGCCGCCGCTGGTGCTGGCTGCGGCCAACCTCGCGGGTGTGGACGAAATTTATCGCGTGGGCGGCGCGCAGGCGATCGCGGCCCTGGCTTATGGCACCGCGACCATCGCTCCGGTCGCCAAGATCGTCGGCCCCGGCAACGCTTATGTCGCAGCGGCGAAGCGCATCGTGTTCGGCAAGGTTGGGATCGATATGATAGCCGGTCCGTCCGAGGTGCTGATCCTCGCCAACTCGACCGGCAATGCCGACTGGATTGCGGCCGATCTTTTGGCGCAGGCCGAGCACGACACCGGCGCGCAGGCCATCCTCATCACCGATAACGCCGACCTCGCCGGCGCGGTCGAGCGGTCGGTCGAGAGCCAACTCGCCCGCCTGCCGCGAAAGGAGATCGCCGCCGCCTCATGGCGCGACTTCGGTGCGGTTATCTTGGTGCCAAGCCTCGAGGACTCGCTGACGCTCGTCGATGCGATCGCCCCCGAGCATCTTGAGATCGCGGCTGAGAATGCCGAACGTCTGGTCGTGCGCATCCGCAACGCCGGCGCAATCTTTATCGGCGCACACACGCCGGAAGCCATCGGCGACTACGTCGGCGGCTCGAACCACGTGTTGCCGACGGCGCGGTCGGCGCGTTTTTCTTCCGGGCTCGGCGTTCTCGATTTCATGAAGCGCACGTCGATCCTCAAATGCGGGCCGGAACAGTTACGTGCGCTCGCAGATGCGGCGATCACGTTGGGCAATGCCGAAGGCCTCGACGCGCATGCCCGCTCTGTCGCCATCCGGCTCAATCGCTAATGGCGCGCACGGGTCCCGACAACAGCGATACCGGCCGTCTGGTGGCGGTGACGCTCGACGAGTCGTCGATCGGCCGTTCGAGTCCCGACGTTGAGCATGAGCGTGCGGTCGCGATCTACGACCTGATTGAGGAGAACGCCTTCCGCCCGGCCGGCCACGAGGGCGGTCCTTATGCGCTCAATCTCCGCATCGATGGCAACCGCCTCGTGTTCGATATCAGGCTTTCCGACGGCTCGCCGGTGATCGCGCACCTTCTCTCGCTGGCGCCGTTCAGCCGCATCGTGAAGGACTATTTCACCGTCTGCGACAGCTACTATGCGGCGATCCGCGGCGCGACGCCTGATCGCATCGAAGCGCTCGACATGGCGCGCCGGTCGCTGCACGACGAAGGCTCGCACGTCCTCATGGAACGCCTCAGGCGCAAGGTCGAGCTCGATTTCGGTACCGCGCGCCGGCTGTTCACGCTGGTCACGGTGTTGCACTGGAAGGGCTGAGGAGCGGCAATGCCGGCGTCCGCGACGCAGCCGCTCGCCATCCTGTTCGCCTGCGGGCTCAATTCGGTGCGCTCTCCGATCGCCGCCGGGCTGTTTTCGCAGCTGTTTGGTCGCAAGATCTATGTCGGCTCGGCCGGCGTGCGCAAAGGCGAACTTGATCCTTTCGCCGTCGCGGCCATGGCCGAGATCGGTGTCGATATTTCACGGCACAAGCCCACCACTTTCGAAGAGCTCGACGAGTTGGAGGGGCTCAACTTCGACCTGATCGTTACGCTCTCGCCGGAGGCGCATCACCGCGCCCTCGAACTCACCCGCACCAGTGCGGTCGACGTGGAATATTGGCCCACGGCCGATCCGACCGACACGGAAGGAAGCCGCGAGCAGAAGCTCGAAGCCTATCGGACGGTTCGCGATCAGTTGTTGAACAGGATCCGCGAACGCTTCGCCGGCCGCCGGCCAGGCAACGAATGAAATACAAAAATGTCCATTGCCGTCGTTATCGCTCGCCGGCCCGGACCGGAAATTTTGAGTTGTGGTTGTGCCGCAAGGGTGGTTGTGGAGCGGCCCGTCATCCGCTACGTTCCGCGCCGATTTCAGTGGTGATGTCGGGCGCGTCACGACTGCCTAGCAACAAGTCCGGATAGCGAATGACGAAGGAAGAACTACTGGAGTTTCCCGGTGTCGTGACGGAATTGCTTCCGAACGCCACTTTCCGCGTCAAACTCGAAAATGAACACGAGATCATCGCGCACACGGCCGGGCGCATGCGCAAGAATCGCATCCGGGTGCTGGCTGGCGACAAGGTGCTGGTCGAAATGACGCCTTACGACTTGACCAAGGGCAGGATCACCTACCGGTTCAAATGATAGGCCGGCCCAAATTCGTTCTCGCCTCCGGCTCGCCGCGCCGGCTTGCGCTCATTAACCAGGCCGGGATCGAACCCGACGCGCTGCGTCCGGCCGATATCGACGAGACGCCGAAGCGCGGAGAATTGCCGCGCGCCTGCGCCACCCGGCTGGCGCGCGGCAAGGCGGAAGCGGCACTTGCGATGCTGCGGCTCGACGAGGAATTGAAAGGCTCGTTCATTCTCGCCGCCGATACCGTCGTGGCGGTCGGCCGCCGCATCCTGCCGAAGGCGGAACTGCTCGACGAGGCGGCGCAATGTCTGCGGCTCCTGTCGGGCCGCAACCATCGCGTCCACACCTCCATTTGCCTCGTGACTCCGAAGGAGGGATTTCGGCAACGTCATGTGGAAACGCGCGTGCGCTTCAAGCGGCTGTCGGAGCAGGACATCGAAGCGTACCTTGCCTCCGGCGAGTGGCGCGGCAAAGCCGGCGGCTACGCGGCCCAGGGCATCGCCGGAACTTTCATTGTCAAGATCGTCGGCTCCTATTCCAGCATTGTGGGTCTGCCGCTCTACGAGACGGTGACGCTGTTAGGCGGCGAAGGCTACCCGATCCATTTCGGCTGGCTGAACGCGGTGTAGGGCGCTCGGTTCAAGTCTGCCGCCCGATGTTCCCAGGAACACATGTTGGCCGGGCGCGGCGTCGCGCCCATATATTCTGCCATGCCCGAAGCGCCCCGCCATCTTTGTCCGATTTGCGGCAAGCCCGTCGTGGAGGCGTCGCGGCCGTTTTGCTCGCGCCGCTGTGCCGACGTGGATCTGAACCGCTGGCTGTCCGGCGTCTATGCCATACCGGTCACGGAAGACGAGGAAGAGGACGAACGGCGCGACGAGGGGCCGCCTGAGGGCCATTGAGCGACTTGCGATCGTCTCGTTTCCTCATCCTGGACAGCCGGAAATCGAGCCTTTATAACCGCGGCGCTCGGGCAGGCCGGTTGCGGCCTCTTAAGGCCGTGAGCGTGGGCCCAGGTAGCTCAGTTGGTAGAGCACTGCACTGAAAATGCAGGTGTCGGTGGTTCGATTCCGCCCCTGGGCACCACCACTGAAATTGATCACTGAAATGACTTATCTTTTTTCCGATTTTCCCAAACCTGATTTGGAGGGTTGGGAATTCGCGTCCGTCTTTTGTTCCGTGAGTTTGGCAACAGCTCCTTCCGCGAGCCGCTTCTGGTCAGCTGCACGGGTGTAACGCGCCACTTCCTTGAGCGTGGTGTGACCAGTGACGGCCGCAATTTCCTTTTCAGTGCATCCGGCCTCCGCGAGACGGCGTGCCGCTGCCTTGCGCAGACCGTGCAACACACATCGGTCGGGAAGACCCGCGGCAGCAATTGCATCAGCCATCATGTTTCCGTAACCGGCGTCGGTAAACGGCTTGTTGAACGCCGTCGTCAACATAACCACGTGCTTGCGTGGCCAGGCGCGAAGTGCGGCCGACAGGTTCGGATGAAGCGGAATGGTGAGCCGGGCGCCGGTCTTGGCCTGCACGACGTTGATGGCGTTTCCCGCCACGTCCGTCCACGCCATGTGCGCAACGTCGGAGCGGCGCTGACCCGTATAAAGGTGTAGTGCGAAAGCCGTCCGTTCGCGCGAACCTATTGGCCATCGCTCCTCGTACTGAGCGATCTCATCCTCCGTCCACGTGTGAAATTCGTGCTCAGGAAAGGTCTTTATTCGTAGCGTTGGGTCATCCGTGCGCCAGCCGGTATCAATGGCGAATTTTATCAAAGTGCGGATTTTCTTGAGCAAGTCATTGGCCGAACCGGGCGTAGCGGCCTTCAGCGCCATAATTTTCTTCACGTCATCGCGTTGCATTTCGGCGACGCGACGGTGACCGTGTTCGGCGAGAAAGCGATCAATGACGAGGCGGTAGACATACTGCGTGCGGGTACGCAGGCGCAGAAAGTCGGGGCTCACAAAATACTGAGCGGCAAGGCGGCTGAACGTCCCCGGCTCGCCTCGCACTTTCGGCTCCGCGGCTGGCACACCTTGCCCGGCGAGCGCCGCCTTGTACGTGGCCATGAATTCATCGGAGCCGGGCACCCCCGGCAAGGTGAGCCGCTTGCCGCCAGGGCGACGAAAGTAGTGGCGCACGTGGCCGTGGCGGTCCATGAACCGATCCACGTACCGAAGATGGATCCTGGTCATAGCGCGCGGAAGTCGTCCCAACTGGATCCTTGTGACTGTGGATTTTCGCCCGGAAGTGCGTCGAATGCCACATCTAAATCGCGAATATCCCACACCTTCCGGCCGTCAATGCGCTTCGGGGTGGGCATCCGGCGGTCCCGAACCAGCTCGTCGAACTTGCTTGCGGAAATGCCGACGTACATAGCGGCCTCATCCCGCGACAATCCCCGACGCGGGATCGGCCGCACGGCGGAGAGGGCGGTCAAGCGCGTCACACCGAGTCGCTTTGGTGCACTGACAGCGAGCCAGCGAGCGCGGCTGCCATGCTGAGGCGAAGCGGCGTGTCCGGCCTAATCTCATCGCGCGGCGGAATAGTTGTGCGCTTCATCGTGCCGGTGCCTGTTGAGGCTGCCGCCTGCTCGCGCGTTAACAGGCGCGAGGTGCAATCCCAAGATCGCAAGTGCCGGACCCACACGAGCTGTTAAGGACTGACGCATAATTTCCTGATCACACTGATCCAAATAAACAAGAGTGCACGAGCACTTACCGATGCCTGCACGTCTTTGGTTGCGGCTAATGAGAGTATCTACTGATAAAAAAAGCGGGAAAAGCAGTGAAAATAACCGCACATCGTTTACGGCCGCACGCCACGCCCTCGGCCTGCTTGAAAAATTATACCTTTTACTTCGAATCCAATCTCTTTGCTTGCTGTAATCGACGCAGAAGCGTGCTTGCCTTGAGCCCCTCATAGTCGGGGTAGTTAGTCAACTCCCTACAACAGTCAGCTTCGGTCAGTGTCGTGTCTAGATCGTAATTTCACGACATTAGCATTGAGCTGGCGCAGCTCTCTCTTGTTCCAACGCTTTTGTGCCCCGCAGTCTTGCCGTAGATCGCCCAAGCCAACCAAGGCAAAAGCAAATCCCAATCTTTGCTGTCGTAAATGTTGAGGCCCGCTTTTTTGAATGCGGTTTTTGTCGCACGATGTAGAATTTGACCTATTCTTTCAAAATCTTGACGAGGAATCATCATTCGATTTCTCTTGTTGCTGAGCGTCACGAGCTGTCTGACGCTGACGACGCTTGAAATAACGGATGATCTTAAGCGCGGAGTTGGCGCGCTGCTTTGGCGTTAAAAGCCGTCCCATGAAGTCCATTTGAAGTCCAATTCATCGATCCGCGATTTAAGCAGAAATCTGTCGATTTGTAACTCGGTAAGCGGAATTTCGCACGGCTATATCCGCTCGAAAAAGGGGCCTAGGAAAGCAAGCGGGTGTTGTCCAAATTTATGGAGATTTCCATGGAATTCGAGACGGCGTCGCTGCCGCAAGTCTACGTCATCGGAAAGCCGGTCAAGGCGGCGTCCAATGCGTAAGGGCAACCGCAGCAAGAAGGCGTTCGGCGAGAAGCCGAAGGCGGAAGCTGAGAAGGCCGATGCCGAAGCCAAGCGCGCCACGGCGAAAGCCGAGCTTGAACGACTCGGCAAGCAAATCGCCGCCCGCGTCAAGATCATGCGGGACTACGACGCGGCGGCCGAGAAGAAAGCCGGTCACGAATTGCGCAAGGCTCAGGATGAGCGCGACACGATCCATAACGTGTTGCTCGTCCAGGCTCGGGCCAAGTGCAAGGAAGCTGGCGAGAGCTTCGAGAAGTTCCGGAAGCAGTATTGTCCGGACCTCAGCCGATCCCGCCTCTATGCCGTGCTCGCCATCGCTGATGGCCGCAAGACAGTGGAGCAGGACCGGGCTGAGAAGCGCGAAAGCGTAGCGAAGTCCCGCGCTAAGGCGTCCTCTACGTCGGCTGTAGGAGACACTTCGAGGGTGGTCACCGGCAACGACGTCGACACCGAAGCGTCCGCAGAGGCGCGCAAGGCGGCGGCGTCAGAGCCGGAGCCGTGGGACGCGGCGACGACATCGGCAGAGGCACCGGCTCCGCTGACCAAGGAGGAGATATCGGACGACGCGCTCACCGTCGCCAAAGAATACTGGCGGAAGGAGATCGCGCCAAAAATTTCCGAGGACGACTACCGCAAGTACAGGCTTTTCATCTCCGATGAAAAGCAATGCATGCCGCGTGGCTACCGGCAGGAAGCGGCGTGAGCGTCGAGTACACGCCGACGATGAAGGTCCGTGAGCGCACGGCGTGGCTCACGGATCATCCCGGTGCCACAGTCGAGGACTTCGACCGCGAGCGACCATTCAACTCTGTGCATGGCGGCCAGCAACGCCGCCAGCACAAAGCTTATCTGGACTGGCTCAACAGCGAGCGGGTCATGCGGTTGATCGGGTTTCCACCATCACCGCTACGCCCGCCGCTTTGCCTCAGCGCGCGTCCAGCGCCGCATGCCCAACAGCAACCTGCTTGTCGCAAATCAGCTAATGGATCCGCTTCTTAATCAACATCAAGCTGCGCATTGTCTCGGCCTCTCCTTGCGTACCCTCGAAAGGCACCCGTGTGGCCGGAACCGGTCCTCGATTTATTAGCCTCGGGAGGCTCGTGAAATATCGCGAGTGCGATTTGGCCGCCTGGGTTCAAGAGAGCGCTCGCTTGTCGACGTCAGAAGGAGTCGGTGCCAGGTGCGGAACAAAGAAAGTATAGCAACATGCCAATTGACATGGCGAAACGTGCCCTAAAATTAGCGTCGCGAGGCTTGAGTGTGCTGCCTATGCATTCGGCGCATCGTGGCAGGTGCACTTGCGCTAAGGGTAATGCCTGCGAACGCGCAGGCAAGCATCCGACAACTCGGCACGGCGTCAACGACGCGACCACCGATGGTGAGCAAATCGACAGGTGGTGGACGGAGCAGCCCGACGCAAACATCGGCATCGCGGCCGGGCAGAGTTTGAGCATCTTGGTGCTAGATATTGATCCGCGGAACGGCGGCACTGAAACCCTGCAACGGCTCGAAAAAGAACTCGGACCGCTTCCTCCGACTGTGACGTCCAACACCGGCGGCGGCGGCGAACATCGGATTTTTAAATATCCGAACTTTTCTGTTCGCAAGGATTCTGCTGGCAAATTGCTCGGCCCCGGCGTCGATGTACTTTCGGACGGCTGCATCATGATCGCGCCGCCCAGCCGCCATGCGTCCGGCAAGCGGTATCGGTGGGAAGAGGGAAAGTCGTTTCGCGATCTCGAACCAGCCCCCCTGCCGGAACCGTGGTTAGATCGATTGCGTGGAAATACCGCGGCGAAGCCCGATGCTGACAATGTGCCGCAACCCGCGGGACTTGTTACCGAAGGTCGCCGGAACAACCATCTGACGAGTTTCGCTGGAACGCTGCAGCGCAGCGGCGCGTCGCCCGAGGCTATCGCCGCCGCGGTGATGGCGGAAAATGCGGCCAAGTGCTCTCCGTCGCTCGACACTGCCGAAGTCGAGAAAATTGTCGCGAGCGTTTCCAAATATCCGGCTGCTCGGCTTGGCGATGGTGCCGACGCCGCCGAAGGTCTGATGCAACTAGTCCTCACGCAGTACTTTAATGGCGGCAGGCACTTGTTGCTCGGCACTGACAACAGGTTTTGGCATTACGACGTTCGTCTGTGGCGTCCCGTCCCTGACCAGTGGGTATCCGGAAAGGTCCTGGAGGTCATCGAGGCCAATCCCATCAAGGGCCAAAAGACTGCTTCGCTGATCGGCCAGACCCTAACCTTGCTGAAGGCAAAGCTGGCCATCAAAGATGACGTTCTGAGCTTTATCGCTGAATCCTCCTCCGGTCATCAACTGCGCGAATGGCGAGCTATGGCTCGCTGATGACGGCACCGTTGAACTGCGGTCTCATCAACCAGAATCGTATCTTCGCGACTGTCTCGACGTCGCCTATGACCCCAAAGCGGAATGTCCAGAATATGACAAGGCCCTCCACGAAATCTTTAGCAAAGTCGAGAAGCCCAAACGGATGGTGCGGCACTGGAACGAGCTAGTCGGTTACATTATCCAGCCCCGGCGAAACATTCCCATCATTGTGGTTCTGCTCGGCGGCGGCGACAACGGCAAGACAGTTCTGATCCGCACCGTCATCCGTCTCCTCGGCGATCAGCTTGTGCATGCCCAGCGAGTTGACGACCTCGACAAGAGTCGTTTTGCCATGGGCAGCCTTTTGGGCAAGCGGCTATTCGTGGACGACGACGTCAAGGCCGGAGCCCGGTTGCCCGATGGCACCCTCAAGATCATCAGCGAAGCCAAAGTGGTCACCGGCGAACTAAAGTTTCATCATCCGTTCAACTTTATCGTCCGGACAATTCCGGTGCTGTTGTGCAACAACATCCCGTCGCTCGGTGATCTATCCCATGGAATGCAACGGCGGTTAATGGTGATCCCCTTCGACCGCAGGTTCACCGGCAAGGATAAGGATTCCAACCTCTTTGAGCGCATCTTGGCCAACGAGATGTCAGGCGTGCTCAATCAAGCTCTGGCTGGATACAAGCGGCTCGTTGAACGGAAACTTGAATTCAAGAAACCATTACCAGTGAAATCCGCCACCAAACGTTGGCTCCAGCAGGCGAACCCACTCCCGGGATTTATCGAAGCTCGTTGTGTCAAAAACACCAACCAGCAAATCCTTATGAAGGACTTCTATTCCGCCTATACCGCGTGGACTGCAGAGATGGGCTACACGCTAACCCAGACCCAACAGACCGTAACCAGGAACTTGGAGCATCTTGGCTTCGCGACCAAGAACACCAACAAAGGTGTTGCCGTCATTGGACTGCGGCTTCGCGACGTCTGAGCGACGACTCCGGGGCTGCTCTCGACGTTGATTCTGGAGAACACCCGGGTTTAAGTGACGAAAGTGACGACTTTTTCCTTCTTCTCTATGTTATTATACTCTTCTTGATAGAGTAGAAGAATTTTCAAAATAGCGTCACTTTCGTCACGATCAACACAACAAACACGTGGCTGGGGAATGCACCCGCTCGCGCCACAGTGTTGGTGTTGGAAAAAGTCGTCACTTTCGTCACTGTAACTACGAACAAACAACACGTGGCCGGGGTGCGTGGCGTCGGCCCAATCGCCATCGCCAGAATGGGGCCTGTCGAGGGCTCTGGTGCTAGCTGCCTGGCCCCGGTCCCCACGGTGGGGACGGCCGAGTAGCGAGGGCGCCGGTAGTCGATGAGATCGCGAGCAAGGCGAATTGTCGAAAACGGGCGCCTTATTTCCGGTAGCAAGCTCCGGTAAATTATGCGGAGATCATGCCAAATGGTTGGACCAAGCAGACGACGCTACATCTGTCACGGTTTGATAGTCGCCGCGACCCTGGCGACCAAAGCAGCATTCGGTGCCAACCCAGACAATGGTGAACGGCTCGCTCACCGGTGGTGTGAAGCCTGCCATGTCGTTGTCGTTTCAGCCAGTCAGCGCCGCTCGACGACCGATCAGGCGCCGCCATTCGCGAGTATTGCCAAAGACACCAGACTTCGATGCCGCCAAGATTGCGCTGTTCCTACTCGATCCGCATCCGAAGATGCCGGATATGGGCTTATCTGCCGGAAGCGGCGGATCTTGCGGCTTCTGTTGCAACGCTCGAATAGTACCAGTTGCTTCGAGTTCAGCCAGCGTCCAGGATCAATTCCGACGTAGATCGCTGAAATCAAAAGTCTTCTAGCGCGTCATCGAGGAGTTTGCGGACCCGGTGTAATTGGCCGCGTCGAAGCGGTCAGGTCACAGCTCATCGTTGGTTCAGCGTCCCGCCAAGATCGCCCGCGAAGTATCTGCGATCATCCGCAAGACTGGGGGTGCGCCGCTCAGGTTGCTCTTCTTGCAGTCGGAGCCATCCAGGGCGCCGGTACACGGTCCTTAGACGCCTGCTGGCCCGCGGAACATGCGCGTCATACTCGTTGGGAGGATGAAACCGTGACGGTCGATCGACGCTCGTTGCTCAAGCACGCTGCAATGCTTTCTGTCATGAGCGCGTTGCCCCGCCTCGCCCGGGCCGCCGACGAGGCCCCTGCGGAAAAGGCCGACTACACTTTGCGCATCGATACTGCGTCTCGTCGAACTGTCGCCCGAACACATTGTCTCGACCACGCTCTACAATGGACAATTTCCCGGGCCGCTCGTGCGCCTCAGGGAAGGCCAGCGCGTCGTCGTCGACATTCACAACGATACCGACAGGCCGGAACTGGTTCACTGGCACGGACAATTCATTCCCAGCGATGTCGACGGCGCCTCGGAGGAAGGCACTGCCGTTCATTCTGCCGCACAGTACGAGCCGTATCGCTTTCGTGCCGAAACCCTCGGGTTTCCGCTTTTACCATACCCACGTCGTTCCCAAGAGCGATCTGAGCCGCGGCGACCTACAGCGGCCAGGCGGGTCCGGTCTACATCGAGCCTGTGAACAATCCAGGCGTTTATGGCCACGAAGTTTTTCTGGTGTTGAAGGAATTCGGGCCGTCGTTCAGCCGAGGCGGCGACATGGCCATGGACATGCTTGTCGGCGCTCCGATCGAGGAACTGCAAGAAGTCGGGAAGAAGACTGAAGAGAAGTTCAAAGGGCCCAAAGGCTACGAGGTTGGCTACGAGCTGCTTCGGTATCAATGGAAAGATGCTTGGCCACGGCGAGCCGATCCGTGTGAAGCAGGGCGAACGGGTGCTGTTCCATGTGTTGAACGCCAGCGCGGGAGAGATTGCAGCCTCGCTTTGCCCGGCCACGCCTTCAGGATCGTCGCGCTCGACGGCAATCCGGTACCGACGCCAGCGCAAGTGCCCGTGCTGTGGCTCGGGACCGCCGAGCGCATCTCCGCCATCGTCGAGTTGAACCGTCCCGGCGTTTGGGTGATGGGCGATCTCGCCGACGACGACCGCGGGCACGGCATGGGCCTCGTTGTCGAATACGCAAACGCTAAGGGCAAGCCGCAATGGAGCAAGCCGAAGCCATTTCGCTGGGTTACACGCAATTCGGCAAGGCGAACGCTACGCCAGCTTACCGGACGAGACGATCGAGATCACAATCGTCAAGAACAACGGTGCGCTCGACGGCTTCAATCAGTGGACGCTCAACGGCGAAGCCTTTTCAATGGAAACGATGAAGCCGATGTATACAGTGCACGAGGGGCGCCGCTACCGGCTAAAATTCCGCAACGCCAGCGACGACATCCATCCGCTGCACCTGCACCGGCATAGCTTTGAGCTGGTGCGCGTAGGCGGCAAACCAACAGCGGGCGTCATCAAGGACGTAGTGATGCTCGGTGGATTTCAAGAAGTTGAATTCGACTTTGTTGCCGACAATCCGGGTATGACGCTATTTCATTGCCACCAGCAACTGCACATGGATTTCGGGTTCATGTTCCTGCTGAATTATGCGTAAGGAGTGACGTCGCCGCCACCGCTACGCTCCGGAACGCCAACGGGGGCTTCCGCGTTGCCCGGACGCTTATTTCCCCTTGAGCATTACCGCGAGCGACTTCGATGTCCGAGTCTTGGCCCGTTGCGTCATTTCGCGGCGACGCAACAATTCGGTCGCTTTCGGAGCGAAGCGGACGTTCAGCGAGCTGCGCTTACAGCACGGATTTATAAGTACGCGACCTAAATGAGCTTGAACAAAAAATGTTGGGTTAAGACTATCTCCTCCAGTTGTGCAACGCAAGAGTTCACCGTCAGGGTGGCGGCAGCGTTGAATAATAGACCACGAGCTCATCAATCTCCCGTTCGTTCAGCTCTCGGGCGATATATCGCATTTCGGGGTGCCTGTGCTGTCCCTTCTTAAAAGCCAACAGTTGATTGCGCAGATAGATACTGTGCTGACCGGCGATATTTGGCACCTCAACATCGCGTCCAATTCCATCGAGCCCGTGGCACGGTTCACAAACAGTCGCGACAGTCGGCACCGCTTTCGATTGGGCCTCGACATGATCCGCAAATAGCAATGCGCCTGCACACATGGTGACAGCGCAACTCAGCAGCGTGCCTTTCCAAAATGACGCCAACTCGGTTTCCCTTTTCAGGCCGCACAGCGGTGGATGTCACCGCTCAAATCGGGCAACACGCGATCTGATCGTCACACGGCTCACTACTTTGGCTCATCGGATGCTAACGCCTTCCGCACGCTCGATTGAGTTAAGCCGAACTGTCGCGCAATCCTTGACGGCGTGATGCCAGCCTTGAAGGCTGAGCGAACGGCATTCACCTGACCACCGGTCAACGTTACTTCGGCAACATCCATCTGTCGTCGTTTGGACTTATCCGTTGCGGACGAGCGTTTTGTCAGCAAGTCAGGTGGCCGACGAGACGATAGTATTGAATCTGTCCCAACAGTCCATAGCAGTCTGCCTCGCCGTTCTGATCGTCGGCGACGATGAAGTATCTCGGACCGTGTTGGTCGAGACCGTGTTGGTCGAGAACAGGTCGGGGTTGTTTCCTTAGGGGGATCGCGTCCCATGGCGTTATCATGGCGCCATCAACCTCGGACGGCAATACAACGTGCTCAAACGCCCCAAGCCGAAGGCGGACCTCCGCACCGTGTGTCGAGCAGCATACAGGCCGCGGCCTTCGTCCGTGCGATATTCTTTACAAAGTCCTGCCGCCATATCCTCGGCGAACCGTCAACAAGGAGCAGGAGGTTGTAGAGTGACACGCGCGGCATCCGCATGACATGGACCGCGTTGTCGATCACATCTGCGGGGCGCTTCTCTTAAGGGCCTTTCGGCATTATTCGCTCGTATTGATAATTGCGGCGCGAAGGTACTCTTTGAGGCTGCCACCGGCCGCTTTTTCTAAGTCATCGGCAGAAATACCGTCCTCTGCGGCAGCGCCTATGCATTCGGCTACAGTCTCGTCGAGTTGTTCAAGCGCGCGCAGTTCCGCATAGACGTGGGCTTGTCGCCAACGTTCGAGGAATTGAATCGCAGTTTCCGCCATGGGCACTCTCCCAGCGCGGGCCTATCATATAGGAGGCCGCTACTGAGCGGGAGATCAAGGCCATCCAAAATTCGAATGAGACACTACCAACTGAGACACGACCATCTGGATCAACGTATGAGCATCGCCAGCTCAGACGGCGGCCTTCTCAGGTGACGTTGGTAGTCATTTGCAGCCCGGCGCGATGTCTATCGCGTGACATTCTTTAGCGTGTCAGGATTAAAAGCTATTTATCGCTTTATTTCCGGAAAGCTTTCCTATAGCAGTCCGCAAGAGGCGCTAAAGCGATCCGTACATGCGTTGCATGTCTCCGGCGGGGCGCAGTTTTTCTTGAGCCACCAGGCCCAACATGGCTGATCACTCCGACGAGGCCAGTTGTATTCAACTGACCGCCAGCATCGTATCCGCCTACGTTAGCAACAACACCGTATCCAGTGCCGAAATTCCGGCCCTGATCAGCCAAGTGTATTCGGCATTGATGCGCATCTCCAAAGGCGCGGCTGCCGCCGCGCTGGCCGAGCCGCTCAAGCCTGCTGTTCCGATAAAACGCTCGATCAGGACCGAATACCTCGTCTGTCTGGAAGACGGAAAGAAGTTCAAATCGCTGAAGCGCCACTTGCGCCCCCAGCACCGGATGACGCCGGATCAATATTGCGCGAAGTGGAACTTACCGGTTGATTACCCGATGGTCGCGCCCAATTATGCCGCGGCGCGTTCGCAGCTTGCCAAGCAAATGGGGCTGGGCCAGCAACGGCGGCGCCGCTGACCTTCCCTAATCGTCGTCGGCTTCGAACATACCTATTCAGCGCCGCATGTCGCGCCTCTGGCGCGACCAGGGCAAGCCGCAGCAAGCTCGCGAACTGCTTGCTTCTGTCTACGGCTGGTTCACCGAAGGGTTCGACACGGTTGATCTGAAGGAAGCGAAGGCGCTGCTGGAGGAGTTGGCGCCATAACGCTGCGGCAGCGTCAGGTTGAAAATTAAGTGGTAAGGATCGAATCAAAATTGGGAAGAGCCAAATGGCACTTCTCAACAAAGTGCGTCCGTAGCCGCCGTTGCAGTAGCGTTAGCATTCGCGTCTTCATCGGCGCTTGCGGCGCCGTCTAAAGCTGTTAGAGGCTGGTTTACGCGAGCCAGCAAGCAAGCAAGCGAGAAAAGAGGGCCATGGCGAGAACTCAACGACAGATTTTTCCGGGAAACGAGTGAGTTTCCGGGGCTAGTCGAAGCCACGCTTGGACTATTTGCATTGAGCCTTTTGGTATTTCTGAGCGTAGCCCTATGCGTGCCTGTAAAGCCGGTGAGGGCAGAAGTCCATTTGGTAGAACGCGGCGGCGCGATTACCTGATGGGCCTCCTGCTCGATGCCGAGGCCGATCTTGAGGATATCTAACACCCTCGACCGTGAACCGGCCACTATCCCGTTTTCCACCGAAGCGTTGCAAGCAAATTCTGCTGCGACTGCAAAACGATTGGGAAACCAGTGCAAGCCAGCCGCGATCGGAATGCAATCTATCAATATCTGGCCTCAGTCTTCGGGCTGGTCGAGTGGTGGGCCAAGGAGGATAAAGCAGTCAAGCGTGCCGATCGAGCGCTTCGCCTGCGAGGGCACAACTCGGTTAGAAGGCCGGAACCGTTCGCCGCGGTGGTCCTTTGCACGGCTGATCATGACAAGGCCGATGACCGGACGCGGAGCAAATGGTCGCACGTGTTGCGGTACGCCGCGGAATACAAGGACCTGGATGAGCCGCTGCGTGATTTCATCAAGCGCCGTGGCGGTCTCAACGAGATGCGCGGCGCGATTTTTGGCCGTCGCCTTGGGAGAGGTAGCCGACGCTGTTGGTCTATCACTGAACCACTTTAACGTTTGCTGCTTCTTTGACAGCTAGGACAAACTGGGTGCCACACTCTGCAATCTCTCAACTATTGCGCAAATCTCTTTGAGGAACCGCATCTGTCGCGGATCTGTACGCTCACGCAGCCAAAGCGGAATTTTGGTCACAAAATCCGATGGTTCGTCCAGCCGCGCTTTATCTCCTCTATCGGTCCAAGCACCTGTTGGTAGAGCTTATAAGCGAGTTTGCGGTCGAACGGCTTTGGAGACTCTGGAATCGAGTCCATCCCGCAAAGTCTTAACTTCCTTGGACACGTCAGCCGCACTAGCCGAGAGTTCTTTCCATTCCGCTCGATCCTTCGTGATAACCCAGACATAACTCTTCTTGTCTAAATCGACTGCGACTAAAGCTTCATCATCGGCAAGCAATGCCTGCGTCTGCTCGACTGAGAGCGGTTGTGGCTTCGACAGCGCAACATAATCAGGAAATCGTTGATTGAAGACATCCCGTAGTTTGTCGCGTTCCGACTTTATTTCGTCGATGCGCTTTCGTATCTGGGCTTCCATCGCACCATTGCGTTCTGCGGGAGGCTTGGACACAGCGGCGAGGATGCTTTTGTCTAGGCGATCCGCTTCGGCTGTCAGATCTTGATCTTTGCGAACAAGCTGAGCGAGTTCGTTCGTACCAGCAGCGAAGCGGGCTGCAAGCTTTGAGACTGCTTCGCCTGCTGCCGATGATGCTGATTGCTGAAGGACGGCGTAACTCGCGTTCAGTGCCTTAGCTGGCGGAATGAGATTTTCAGATTGTGAGCCGTACATTACGCTAAGAGCGACGGATTTTTTGGCATCATTTTGCGCGATTGTACGTTGCACAATCGGTAAGGCATCGGCATAGCGACCTTGGGCGCGATATAACTCCGGGGGGGGTGCCTGATGATCTAGTCCAGGTCGCGACTCAATTTTCGCCTGAGGCGATGAAATACGGTTTTTCATTGCGGGTCTCCTATTTGCCCGCAAGGCATTTACAAGTGTCTATTCGGTGCGCGGCTCACGGCAACGAAGACCGTTTAAACTTCAAAGCAGAGGCTCAAGTAGGCAGGTAAGGCGAGAATTTCGCCTGAGGGTAACTGTGTAGCTCTCGGGGGAAGGCGATGTTCATCGGCGCGAAAAACGCAGAGGGCGGCACCCAGATGCAGCTGCCGCCCGCATGTCGCGTCGTTGGATTGTTATTTCGCCTTAGGAGAAAACTCTGCCTGGATCAAATTCGTCTCCGGCAATGCCACGCAAGCCGCCGGTACTGAGACTTCAGCGGAACGGTCAAACTCCCTTGACCGCCGATACTTCAGCGTGCGCCGCCGCCATTTGTAGCTCTTTTCGCGGTGCATCGATTCTCCAATATCCGGGTCGGTAAAAAACGCGTCGCGGTTTCTTAGTCGCATGGCCTAGTTGCCTAAAAAAGAAGCCGCATTAGGGCTTTACCCAAGCCCTCAAGCTCGAATGTTTCGTCAGCGGAATTCACGCCGGTCAAATCCCAAACTTCGTCCGTAGGCGTTTGCGGGGAGAGTTTGACCGTGAAGTGCAGTGCGCCCCTAGAGCTGGACAGTTTTATGCGGCGGTTTTGACCGTCTGCCGGGCGTGATGATCCTCGAATTGTCCGGGCTCAGGTAGCCGAGCGCGGAGTGGAGTCTGCGGGTGTTGTAGACCTCATCGATAAACTCGCGGCCAACTGCAGGAGTACCTTTACAAGATTGGCTCTTTCACATTTGCGGCGCCAATTTGTCGCCTCAATCGATTGATCGCTGGCCGTCAGGGAATGTCGGTGAGCTATCGGGCAGGCGAGAGTCTTACGACCGTGCCTTTTCGGCTGAGCGTAATTTCGGTAGCTCACTAAGCGTCTTTGGGAAAATCAAAATGTGGTCGAGATCAGGAATTCTGCGCTTAAGGGATTTCAGTGTGTAGTCAGCCATAACCTTTGGCGTCTCTTCTACCGGCTCCACGTGAATTCGCCTGAGTGGATATCCCTCTTTTATATAGTGCCGATAATTGTGGCCATTTGGGTCGAAGTGCATTTTCAGGGTGACGCGAAGTCGCGTATCGATCCGCACCACACATGATTCCATTTAAAGGCGAAGTCCATCGTTGATTTTTACCTCGGCCAAAATTGCCCTTGCGCTTATCCCATCTTTTTTCTTAAACTGATAATCCGGCGCGACGATCCAGATAGGCAACTTTGCCGCCTGGCTTGGCGACCGTGGATTATGGACCACGTGCCGAATAAGCGTGCTGTAGACCCGATCCGCTTCATCGGACATCACCGCCCACTTTCGTCGAAAATTCCCGGGAATATGATCAAACATCAACGTTATGTCGCAGGCATACCAAATTCCACCTCGATGGCTGTCTTTCACCACTTTGTCAATCCATGATGCCCAAGCTTGAATTATGCTCAGGCGAATTTGATGATCTGATTTCTCCATTTCTTATCACCTATAAGTGTGTGAAGTCGAAGTTCGGCTCAAGCGATATTCACCTGTGGCCAGCCGATTTGCGATTTAGGCCCATTTCAACATGGCTGCTTGGATTCGAATGCTTTTTAAGAGGTCTATGTTTATGCCAAGATCTCTCATGCAAAACCGGCGGGGAATGACTTTTGGTAATCAGTGAAATCGATTGCTGGATGTCAGTTTCAACTCAGGCGAAAAGCGAAAAATAATACGAGGTTATTCATATACGCAGCTCCGGCTGGACGTCTTTGTATTTAGCAACGGGTGAACTATCCGGGCCTACCACAAATAATGTCGCCGCCGCATTGTGCTTAAATTAGCATTTTACAAGATCTATTTTGCCGGACAGAGCGCCGTCTGGTTTACAGATTGCGCGTGAACGAATCTATTCAGGCGACAGTCCGCTTAACGGGTTAGGCGGTGGATTTCAGGAGTCATAGGGATGTCTAAAAGACCAGGGCGGGTACCCAAGCGACCGGGCCCGTTCTCAAAGGCAGCGATCATCGACAATTATATCAAGAGGCTTCGTCGAATAGAGGAGGAGTGCTTCGGACCGCGACACAAAAGGACGGATTTCTATCGCTATCTGAAGCCGGTATTAAAGGGCTATCTAAAGTGGAAGGACGATAAAATTCGAAAAAAATCCCAGAGACTGCTCGCGGAGCTGTACCCGAAGAGAGTTAAGGTTCGCAGTAATACCCACGCGATTCGCAGCATAATTGACGCCTCATCCAAACAAGACAAGCAGGAAAAAAGTCGTTTGACGAATGCGTTGATATACGCGGTTCGAAAGAGAGTGGAAGTGAGGAAAATTGGTCTCAGCGAATTTTTTGAAAACAACGGTGGAGTCTCTGGGTGCGCGAGTAAAATGGCGGCGATCCGAAAAGCGAACAGGAAAGGACGTGGTGCCGTTCCCGCCCCAAAGGGGACTGTGGGGAGTTCTGGCCCATGATCAGGCTCCATGTTCTCAGCCTCTGGCCGTGGGTTTCGTTTCTCCTGAAGGGGTAACCATCGGAAGGCTCACGCTGGCGCCGTCGGTAGCTGCAGTCGCAGCTCGCTAATTTTGATACGTCGGCCCGGTCGTTGCGGGCGACAATCTCAAAACCCAATGCCAATCCCGATAGACGAAATTCTCACCGAATACGCCGATCAGGCTTACGAAACCGTCCGCCTCGGGCGCAATGGCGTCCATACGGCCAGTGACCGGGTTTCAGCCGAAGATGCTAGCTGAACTCGAAGCAGCCGGAGATGCGATGCGGTACGTCAATTCTCGCGGTCAAATTGCGTGGAAAGCAACGCCAAACCTTTGTCAGTACCTTATGGACCTTCAGATTGATGCGGAGGCTGACCTTGAGGACATTAACGCCTGGTCGCGGTCATCATCCTTTTTTCAGTTGCACTCAGGCGACGGCTGCGACTGCAACGAACGGCAAGGAGTTCCAGCCAGCGGTGACCGAGGCGATTTTATGGATATCTGACCGCCGTTTTTCGACTCATGGGCGGTGAGGAAGCTAAGGCATTAACGCTGATCCGGCGTTGCACCTGCGGCACAAATCGGTAAGGAAGCCGGAACCGTTCGCGGCGGTCATCTATTGCACGTCCGATCCAGATAGGCAGATGGCCGGATGCGCAGCAAGTGGTCCCGGGCGCTGCGGTTCGCGGCAGAATTTAAACCTCTGGATGAGCCGCTCCGTGACTTCATCAAGCGCAAGGGCGGAATTGACGAATGCGCGGCGCGGTTTACTCGTCGTCTTGGGCGAGGTCGAGCGCATCGCGCCGCAGCATATGCGTTCCGGCGAGACGGTCGCACCTAACGATGCCCTCGCTTAAACGCGTTATTCTTCGTCCCACATTTGTATGGTCGTGAAGCGGAAGAGGCTGAGGGGCCTGTTGGAGCCCGCATGTGACCGGGAGAGTGCCCTAATTTCCGGGTGTTAAGGGCTCAATCCGGGAGGTATAAGCCTCGTTATCTGTTTCTGTGACCTAAATCTGAAAGTGACTAGCGCGTTGCTGTAAGAATGGTACCCTTGGCTAATCGACGAGGCCCCCAATGACGAAACCCATTGCCGACAAGGCCGAGGTCGCGCTCGAATACCCAGACAAACTCTATGTTGGTA
>CAVREN010000080.1:0-44211 GCA_963720115.1 uncultured Alphaproteobacteria bacterium | reverse complement strand
GAAGCGAAGTTTGGCAATCTTTTCCTTCGCGAGGGAGAAACCTTCCGTGCAGTCGCGTGGCACGGTGAGGCGACATATGTCGAGAACTGGCGGCGGGAGCCGCTGACAATCAAGACCGATGTACCGGACGTTCCTCTCACACGCCTCGCGGCAACGAAGCAGCGCGTTCATATCCCCGACCTCAGGCAGGACGTGGCCTACAAGGCAGGTTTTGCGCCTCTGGTCACGCTTGTTGATAAGGGCGGCGCTCGAACGCTTCTCATCGTGCCGATGCTCAACGAGCGCACTTTGGTCGGCGCGATAGCCATCTATCGGCAGGAAGTCCGGCCGTTCAGTGAAAAGCAGGTCCAACTGCTGGAGAATTTCGCCGCGCAGGCGGTGATTGCTATCGAGAACGCCCGCTTGCTCCGCGAGCTACGCGAAAGAACCGAGGATGTCGTCAAGTTAAACGAGCAACTCGAACAGCGCGTCGCCGACCAGGTCGGTGAAATCGAACGCATGGGCAGGCTGCGGCGCTTCCTGCCGCCGCAGGTCGCCGATCTGATCGTGGCGTCCGGGAGCGAAAAGCAGCTTGAAAGCCATCGCCGGGAGATTACCGCGCTGTTCTGTGACCTGCGCGGCTTCACCGGGTTCTCCGAGAGTTCGGACCCGGAAGACGTGATGGCGCTGCTGCGCGACTATCACGCGGCGATCGGCGAAATCATCATCAAGTACAGCGGCACGCTGGAGCGCTATGCCGGCGACGGCGTGATGGTGGTATTCAACGATCCGGTGCCGGTCGACAATCCGGCGCTGCAAGCGGTGCTGATGGCGCTCGAAATGCGCGACGCGATCGGAGCGATGACCGACAAGTGGCGCCGCATGGGTCACGATATCGGCTTCGGTATCGGCATCGCGCACGGTTTCGCCACACTCGGCACCATCGGCTTCGAGGGGCGCTTCGATTACGCCGCCATCGGCACGGTGTCGAATGTCGCCTCGCGGCTGTGCGACGAAGCCAAGCCCGGGCAAATCCTGATCAGCCCGCGCGTGCTGATGGCGGTCGAGGACGCCATCGCGGTCGAGCCGGTCGGTGAGTTTACGCTCAAGGGTATCCGCCGTCCGCTCGCCGCTTATAATGTGCTTGCCGCCAGAGCCGGGCAGCAGCCACAAGCCGACTCCGGTGTTTCGTGATGACGGGCGATGAGGCGATCACAAGCAAGTCGGGATGGTGCGATGATCAAGCTCTACGACAGCGCGTTCAGCCCATTCGCGCGCAAGGTGCGCATGGTGCTCGACCACAAAGGTCTGGACTACGAGACCATTGACGGGTTGCTGAAGTCGAACCACGGCGCGCTTTCGGCCGTCAACGGGCGGATCGAGGTGCCGGCGCTGGTGGATAGCGACATTGTCGTCGTGAATTCACCCGACATCGTCGCCTATTTGGAGCATCGCTATCCGCAGATGCCGGTCTATCCGCAGGAGCCGGCAGCGCGCGTGCATGCGCGCGCCTGGGAGCGGCTGTCCGATACATTCGTCGATCCGATCTTCGTCGACATCTCGTATTGGAAATGGGCCGAGCGGCCGGACCAGATGCCGCAAGGTTTGCTCGAAGCGGCGCGCGCCGACCTTCGCAATGTCTACGACGCGCTCGACAAGGAACTGGCCGACCGGGAATTCGTCAGCGGGACAATGTCGGTCGCCGACATCGCGCTGTTTCCGCACCTCGCGAGCGCCAAGGCGATGGAGGTCGAATTTTCGCCGGAGGCGTATCCGCACCTTGCGCGCTGGTTCAAGCGGATGCGCGCACTGCCGATCTGCGCCGCCGATCTGCGGCGCACCCGCGATTATGTGGTCAATCTGAAAGACCGCGATTTCGAACGGCGGCGGATCTTCTGGCGCGGCGATCGCATCGAATGGCTGCTGGCGCGCGGCTTTCACGCCTGGTTCTTTGACGAGATCAGGCAGGACCGCGTGGCCTGGCCGGGGCCGCCAATGCCGGCGCCGCTGCGGTGCGCTGCGGCCGGCGATGCGCCCTCCGTTCAACGCGGGTGAGCGCGGCCGACCGGGAACAGGTTAGACGTTGGCGCAGGCCAATACGCTGGTGGCGCACCGGCAAAATCAACTGCGTCCGCCTTCCCTATCGCCGTCGCGCAGAGCGAATCTGGGAAAGTCGGGGCGTGCTCTTTGCGGCTGGAGCTAGTCGGCGTGCGCAGCCGTGCAACAGGCCGCCGGCGCCTTCGCGCTAGGACGTAACGGCCGGCGCTGCGGCCGCGACCGGCGGTGCTGCCGGCAGCGAGACCTGAAAGATTGATCCGTGTGTCCGGCCCGGCGCCACCGAAAGGTGGCCGCCGTGATTTTCGACGATGGAGCGGCAGATCGACAGCCCCATGCCCATGCCTTGGGATTTGGTCGTAAAAAACGGCTCGAAAATGCGGTCGGCGTGCCCTGGGTCGATACCGCCTCCGGTATCCTCCACGGTAATCAGAAGGCCGCCCGGCTCGTGCGCTTGGGTCCGGAGCCGCAACAGACGTTGGCGGTGCATCACTGTGCTCATGGCGTCGGCCGCGTTGGTGATCAAATTCACCATGACCTGCCGCAGTTGAACCGCGTTGGCGGAAACCGGCGGAAGCCCGTCGGACAGCGCGGCATCTACACCGATGCGATGATTTTCCAGGTCGCCGCGCAGCAGCGAGAGCACCTCCCGGATCAACTCGTTGGCGTCCAGCGCGGCCATCGTCATGCCGTCCTGCCTGAACATCAGGCGGATTTCGTCGATGATCGCACTGGCGCGATGGCTGTCGCCGACGATGCGCTTGAACGCGGCGCGCGCCTCCTCAATGTCGGGGCGCTCGCGCGCCAGCCAGCGCTGGCCGGCGTCGGCATTCGCCGCGATCGCGGCCAGGGGCTGGTTGATCTCATGGACGATGGAGGCCGCCATCTCGCCCATCGCCATCCGCTGGCTCATGCGCGCCACTTCGGACTGCGCATGCCGCAGCGCGTTGCGCTCAGTCATGTCGCGCAGGAAGCCGACGAACAACAGATGATCACCATTGATTGGGGCAATCGACAGTTCGACGGGAAACTCCTCGCCGGTCTTTCTGATACCCGACACCTCGATGCGCCGGCCCAAGACCGTCGCCTCGCCGCTCGAAAGGTAGCGCTTCAGTCCGCTCTTGTGGGCCTCGCGATAGCGCTCGGGGATGATGAGATCCGCCATCGCGTGTCCGACCGCTTCCTCGCGCGTCCAACCGAAGACGTTCACAGCTTGTTCGTTCCAATCGGCGACGATCCCGTCGTCCCGCATGACGACCACCGCATCGAGCGCGGTCTCCAGGACGAGGCGCAGTGCATCGGGCGGCGGCGAAGCGCGGATCGGGACGTCTCCTGGATCGGCGGCGGCAGACATGAGCGCTTTAGCGGATCGTGTCCCATTCTGAAGCGTTCGTATTATACCCCACATCGAGGCCGTTGGGGGCCTTGCCATGGGACCGGCTGCCCTACAGCGCCGAGCCCCAATCGCTGCGCCATGCGCGCTTGAACAACGCGCCGTCGCGACGCGAAAAGATTTGTTCGCCTGCCGACCCATCCGGACGGCACAACTTGAGCGTGACACGGCCGCTCCCTTTTCGCGCCCGAGCGAGGACGCGCGCCGCGCTAACGGACGGCGGTCGGCGCGAGACAGCCACGTAGCTGAACTTCTCGTCTTCCCAGGGAACCTCCGCCTCCTTGGCGAGCCGATGCAGGCGCGAGCGGGCGACGCGCTCGGCGAAATGGCACCAGTCGGGCGGCTCGAGCGGGCAGGCATGTGCATGCGGACAAGGCGCGAGAAGATGCGCGCCTGCTTCGATCAGTTGGGCGCGCGCAGCGATGATGCGCCGCCAACCGGCCGGCGTTCCGGGTTCGACGATGACAAGCGTGTCGGTGGTGACCTGCCATAGCCGCTGCAGGACTGGTTGCCGAGCCCGCGGTGCCAATTCATTCAGCGCGTAAGCGAGCGTGACCAGATCACGCGGCACGCAATCGATGGCGTCGGTCGCGACATCCGCAATGCGCCAAGTGATGTGCGGCAACGAAGCGTCGCGCGCGAGCTCTTCGCCGCAGGTGCGAAAAACCGGGCTTGCTTCGACCAGCAAGGCGTCGGCGAGATCGGGCCAGCAATCCGCTGCCGCCCACAATACGGTGCCGGGACCGGCGCCGATATCGAGCGCGGTTTTCGGCGCAAAATCCGGGCGGGCTTGTTTGATCGCGGCGAAGCTTGCGCGCACGGCCGCATAGGTCGCGGGCAGTCGGACGGCGAGGTAGGCAAGCGCGTCTTCATCGCTTGCGACGTGAAACCTGCCGGCGCGCCGTTCTTCGCGGTAGCGTTCAGACAGCGCGGCAGCCGTGACGGCGAGATCGGCCGGGCGCCGGCCGCTCAGCGCGCGATCGACGGCGTGTCGCAGCCGGGGCGGCAATTCCATCGATCACCTGTGGCGTCAGTCCGTTTGCGCCATTACTCCGCGGCATTGCGTAAGGCGGCTTCCAGGGTGGCGTCGAGATAGCGCCCCACTTCGGTGACGCGCTCATCGCCGAACTGGCCGAAGAAGGACGACGGCTTGTCGTATTCAAACACCCCGCGGCCTTGTTCGTCCTCAAAGAGAACGACCCGCAGCGGCGCGTAGAGGCCGGCCGGAAGCCGATGGCGCGTCATTTTCGTGGCGGTAAGGGGATTGCCGATTTCATATTGCACGGCGTTTCGCCTGCCGCCGGCGATTTGCAACAAGGCACCATGCTCGCGCGCGAGGAAGATCGACAGCTTCGGCCCGTTCTCGTCGTAATCCTGGGCGCGTTTCTGATCGCCACGGGCCAGGGCCTCGGCGATGCTGGGATCAAGCTGCGGGACGGAGTCCTCGAGCTTGCGGCGGACCTCCGCAAACGGCCGCGCCGACGCGATCCGGATGTGCTCAACCGGGATTGTCCGTGATGTGACGGAAGCCTGGCTCATATTGTGTTCCCCTGCCGCACGCGCCGCGGCTGCGGCTGTGGCAGCTACTCCGATGGCGCCAGTCGCGAGCAGCTCACGACGCGAGAAAAGCGTGTTCATGAACGATTATCCTTGTCGGACGTCGCGGCCCCAAAGGCGTGCGCCGGCTTGCGGAGGCTTAAACGCGCGCTTGGGTCCCGTCTGCTCCCCAAAGAGGGTCGTGCATGGCATAGGATTGGGCCGAATGTACCACAACTCGCTCGCCCTCGGTCCGCTGAGGCTGGGGAGATCGGGGCTGGCGACCCTTAGCAGACCTAAACCAATGCACGAGTTGGACGGTCAAGGTACTAGGCCGGGACGAGGTCTGGTCAATTCTTCGGAAACTGCGCGATCACGGACGGATCGAGGTTCAGCGTCTCCGCGACCATGTCTATTGGACTGTGTGCCAACCAATCGGACAGCGACACCTCCTCAAACCGATCCGCTCGGAACACCTCCATGTACACGAGGTCCGTGTTGCCGGTGTTCTCGACATAGTGGCCAAGCGCCTTTTTGACGTAGCCGATATCGCCGGCATGAAAGTTCGCGGTGATCGCCGCGGGCCCGGTGTTGAAGACGGTCACGCGTCCGGTCCCCTTGATCCAGTAGTTCCATTCATCGGCATTAGGATGCCAATGCATATCGCGCATGCCGCCCGGCTTGATCGTCACCCGTGTCGCCGCAATCGTTTTCGAAACTAAGAAATTGGTGCTGTCGGCGATCAGTACTGTTCCACTCTTCGTCTCACGGCTGGTTCGCATATCAGCGAGCCTAAACACGAACGGATTTGGTGGCTTGCCTGCCGCCGCCGCCATTTGCGCCGCGACTGTCGTCAGCGGCGGCGCCGGGATATCGCTCTGGTAAATCCACTTATTGTGCACAGGAATGTTATTGAACGCTTCAACCGGCACCCCGAAGTTCTTGGCCAGCACTTCCGGCGGGGTGTGAGCGAGCCAGTCGGTGACCAACAGGGTGTTGAATTCGGATGAATTACCGTTATCGAAGGCGATGACAAACTCGCAGCCATCAGGGTCCAAGCCCTGTAATGAATGGGGGAAGCCCGCCGGGAAGTACCAGAGATCTCCCTCCTTCACATCGGCCACCTCTGGGCGTCCGCTCTCGTCCAGAATTGTCACGCGGCAGTTCCCGTAAGTCATGACCGACCATTCCGCTTGCTGGTGCCAATGAAGCTCTCGCACGCCGCCTGGGCCGAGGCGCATGTTGACGCCTGCGATCGTCGTCGAAATTTTGAAGTCATCATCGGTAATCTGCCGCGCCCAACCGCCATTCTGGATTCGCTTAGGCGCAAGATTGAACGAAGCCCAGAACTGCGGCATGCCGTTGACGTCGGTTGCCGGCGGATTGAGGAACGCGGGCTCATTGCCGGCAAGGCCTGGGTCCTGAGGTCCTGGATCGGTCAACGCCTTAGGGTTGACGACATTGACTGCGCCTTCGGGCGGCTGATCGGGATTGCCGAACGATGCCGCATGAGCGCTGGACGCGGCCGTAACCATTGCTCCGGCGGCACCGGTCGCGAGCAGCGTGCGGCGTGAGAAAAGCGTGTCCATGGCCGAGTCTACATTAAATTAAGCAGTGATGTTCGCGCGAATTGTGCACTGATGCCCGCGAACATGTTGCGTGCTCGCGTTGCAAAACAAAACCGCGGCCGACCGGAAAGCCGTCACGCGTCGAAAAAAATATTTTCGGGAACGTCAAATTTCCAATTAAAGATCGGGCCGAGAATCTAATTCATTTTACTTAATCGCCACTGCGACCTTCGCTTCCAATTGCTGACGTCACCGCGCCAAATCCGGGTTAGGGCGCTCGCCAGTCTCAACGCGAAGCGGCCTCTGCTTGCTGAATGAAGGGATTGGTGGCGCGTTCCCGGCCGATCGTAGTGACCGGTCCATGGCCGCTCAGCACCGTAACGTTGTCTTCCAAAGGCAAAAGCTTATCCCGGATCGATTTCAACAATTGCTGCTGGCTGCCGCCGGGCAGGTCGGTTCGTCCGACCGAGCCGGCGAACAAAACGTCGCCGACGATGGCGAGATGCTGCTCCGTATTGATGAAGGCGACGCTGCCGGGTGAATGGCCCGGACAATGAAGGATATCGAAGGTCAGTTCGCCGATCTCAACTTGGTCGCCTTCATTCAGCCAGCGGTCCGGCGTGACATTCGCCGCGTTCGCAATGCCGAACATGCGCGCGCTTTCGACAACGTTTTCCAGCAAGAACAGATCGTTGTGGTGCGGGCCCTCGATCGGGACGTTGAGCTTTGCTTTCAGCTCGGCGGCGCCGCCGACATGGTCGATATGGCCGTGGGTCAGCCAGATTTTCTCGACAGTGACGCCAGCTTGGTCGATGGCGCGGGCGATGTCCGGCAAATCGCCACCCGGATCGATGACGACCGCGCGCTTGGTCGCGTCGCACCACAACAGCGTGCAATTCTGCTGAAACGGGGTGACCGGAACGATCAGGGCCTTCGCTTTGCTCATGGATACACCGGGCCGGGACGCGAGCTGAGGTTTTCGCCAACGGATTGCGGGGATGGACTGCTCGAAGGGATATATGCATTCCGCACCACGCCACAAATGTGGCCGAGCGGGGCGGCCGATATTTTTGTCGGGCAAGAAACAAGGCGCGCGTGCGCGGCGGGGCGGTTAGCGCCGGCCGGCGAAAATCGGTGGCGACATTGACCGGCCGAGAGATCGTTCCCGGCTTTCGCTTCGCTCAAGCCGGGCTACACTCTTCGTGCCACGCCAGTCACTCCGATGGGCTCCCCATGTATCGCGCAACGATCGGACAGCGCCGCTATGTGTACCCCGACCTCAAGACGCTGCTCGGCAAGGCCTCGCCTTTGCGCAGCGGCGATCAACTGGCCGGCGTTGCGGCGGAGAGCGGCGAGGAACGGGTCGCCGCGCACTATGCGCTCGCCGATTTGCCGTTGACGGAGTTTCTGCAGCAACACATCGTTCCCTATGAGACCGATGAGGTCACGCGTCTGATCGCCGATACGCATGACCAAACGGCGTTTGCGCCGATCTCCCATCTCACCGTCGGCGGCTTTCGCGATTGGCTGTTGGCCGACGAAACAACGCCGGCGGTCGTGTCCGCGCTCGCGCCCGGCGTCACCCCGGAAATGGCCGCCGCCGTGAGCAAGATCAGCCGGTTGCAGGATCTCATCGTCATGGCGGCGAAATGCAATGTGGTGACGGCGTTCCGCACCACGGTGGGTCTGCCGGGCCGTTTGTCGGTCCGGCTGCAGCCCAATCATCCGACCGACGACCCGCGCGGAATCGCTGCGAGCATTCTTGACGGCCTCCTTCTTGGCGCCGGCGATGCGGTGATCGGAATCAATCCGGCGACCGACAGCCCGGAGAATGCGCACGCGCTGCTGTCGATGCTCGACGAGGTCAGGATTAAGCTCGACATTCCGACGCAAGCCTGCGTGCTCGCGCATGTGACCACCACGCTCGATCTGATCGGCAAGGGCGCTCCGGTCGATCTCGTCTTCCAGTCGATCGCCGGCACCGCAGCGGCCAACAAGAGCTTCGGCATCGATCTAGCGCTGCTGCGAGAGGCGCGCGCGGCCGCGCTGTCGCTTCGCCGCGGCACGGTTGGCGACAACGTCATGTATTTCGAGACCGGGCAGGGCAGCGCGCTCTCCGCCAATGCGCATCACGGCGTCGACCAGCAGACGCTGGAGGCGCGCGCCTACGCGGTCGCGCGCTCGCTCAAGCCTCTCCTGGTCAACAGCGTCGTCGGTTTTATCGGTCCGGAATATCTTTACGACGGCAAGCAGATCACGCGCGCCGGACTGGAAGATCATTTCTGCGGCAAGCTCATGGGCGTGCCGATGGGCGTCGATGTCTGCTACACCAATCACGCCGACGCCGACCAGGACGACATGGACGCGCTGCTCGCGCTTCTGGTCGCGGCCGGCGTCAATTTCGTGATGGGCGTGCCCGGGGCTGATGACATCATGCTGGGCTACCAGAGCACGTCGTTCCACGATGCGCTCGCCATGCGCGAGCTGTTCGGCCGCCGCCCGGCGCCGGAATTCGAGGACTGGCTGGCGCGAGCGGGCTTGATCGATGCGGCCGGACGCATCCGGCCAAGCACGCTGCCGGTTCAGCTCCGGGCGTTGTTGCCGGCTTGATGTCATGACCAATTCCCCACCTGACCGCGCGCCGTCCGATCGATCGCCGAGCGAGGCGCTGTGGGACGGCCTGCGGCGATTGACGGCGGCGCGCATCGGGCTTGCGCGCACCGGCGCTTCGCTGACGACCGGGCCGCTGCTCGACTTCCGGCTGGCGCACAGCCGCGCGCGCGACGCGGTACACGAGCCGCTCGATCAAGCGCGGCTGGCGGCCGAGCTCGGCGGCTTGAGCGATCCGGTTCTTATGGTGGCGAGCGCGGCCGGCGCACGGTCCGATTATTTGATGCGGCCGGACCTCGGCCGCCGCCTTGCCGCCGATGCGGCAGCGACATTGGCGCCGCATGCCGGCCGCTACGACGTCGTGTTTGCGATCGCGGACGGGCTCTCGGCGCGCGCGGTGCAGGCGCATGCGCGGCCGGTTCTCGCGGGCGTGATCGAAAAGCTGCGCGCCGAAGGCTGGCGGATCGCGCCGTTGGTCGTCGTTCGCCACGGACGGGTTGGGATCGGCGACGCCATTGCGACGGCGCTTTCCGCCGACTGCGCCGCCATCCTGATCGGCGAGCGTCCGGGGCTCTCGGCCGCCGACAGCATGGGCGCGTATCTGACCTACAAGCCGCACGCGGGCACGACCGACGCGGACCGCAATTGCATCTCCAACATCCGTCCCGAGGGGCTTCCCTACGCCGACGCCGCGTTCAAGATCGCCAGCATGCTCGCCGCGATGCGCGCCGGCCGTATCTCAGGCGTGCGGCTCAAGGACGACACGGGCCGCCTGCTCGACGGCGGGCCGTGAAGCGAGTTCCTTTCGAGAACGCGGTCGCCGCCGGAGCAGAAAAGGTGTAGATTGCCGGGGGGTATCGGGGCCGGATCGTGAGGTGACCCTCATGCGCTACAAGCCCAAAAGCAATGCCGCGCTCACCATCGCTCTCGGCGGCTTGCCCGCACAGATGCGGGTGGAGGTGGACCCGGACATCGGCGTGTCGGCAAAGACCGTCGGCCAATTGCGGCAGGTGGCCGCGTGGCCCGACAATCTGGTGATAACGACGCCGCAGGAAGTCTTTCCCGAAAGCGCGGTGAAGGTGAGCAAGGTCAGCCACGCGACGCGCTTCTCGCCGAAACCGTAAGGCGTGATGATTTTAGGTTGGGGCGAAAGCGAGCTCGCTGCTTAGGACGGTACGCGCGCGAGCGAACGCTCCTGCATCGGCCGCGCATCGCGGTGGCACATGCGCGCACCCATATTGCACAAACCTGCAAACGCAATGGGCGCCATCATGCTCAAGCTGCCGCCGCCGGTCTGGACTTTGATCTTTCTTGTCGTTGCCGCTGCTATCAGCTTCGTGCTCGGCTGGCCGAAGGCTCCCGGCTTGCCATTCCGGCCGCTTGGAATCGCGTTGGTGGTGATCGCTTTCATCCCGCCGGTCTGGGCCGCGAGCTTGTTCCGCCGCGAGGGCACCGAGATCAATCCGACCTCGCCGACCAATCGCGCGGTGGTGACGCGCGGGCCTTACCGCTTCACGCGCAATCCGATGTATCTGGGGCTGATCACGTTTGCGCTCGGCATCGCCATCTGGATCGGCGCCTGGCCGATGGTTCTTGCGCCGATCGCCGTGTTTGCGACGACGAATTTCGTGCACATTCCGTTCGAAGAGGCCAAGATGCGCCGCCAGTTCGGCGCGGCCTACGATGGTTATGTTGCGCGCGTCGCGCGCTGGCTGTGACGTTCGCGCGTGCAAGCAAAACCGCGCGCACCCCGAAGCCACCAGCGAAAGCCAGTCAAAATAAGAGATTTGCGCCGGGGGCGACCAAGTTGGGGTCCTGCCTCACTGATGCGACCCGCGGAGGATCGCGCCCGGCGAAACGTTCGCGTTCTTTGCCGCTATGTTGCGGACCGAACGGATGACGCAACAGTTATCGCGGCTCTCTGACCCGGTGGAATCATGCGCGACCTCCGTGTCACAAAGCGTACGACAAAAATCTTGGACCGACGGTGTGAAAAGTCAAGGAGCGGCGCAACGCAACTTCGTCGCGCAAGGAGCGGTGGCATTGGCGCGCGGAACCGCAATCGATTCAATCTGAAATGATTGCGCAGGAGCGCGCGGACTCGTCACCGCGCGCTCAACCGGTCGGGGTTCTTGCGACCGATAGCCTGCCGCTCGCCGGCGGCCGGATCGAGGCGAGCGAGAAACGCCCAGGCATCCCGCGTCCATCTGGCGTCGGATAGCGCGTGATGCCTGGCACTCTGCTGTTGCGGCAACTCCGGATCGCCGAGTTCGATCGCCCATTGTTTGATGTCCAGACAAAGCTGCGGATAGTGGAACGGCAGTTCGTCCATGTGACCGAACAACCAATTGAACGCCACCCAGTCGTAAGCGGGAAAATAACCCCAGAACACCGGATGCACGTCGCCATCGGTGAATTCGCGCGCGGCATAACCGATCTCCACGCGCCTCTTGCCCTTGCCGTCGAGTTGCGGGCGTACGTTCTCCAAGGTCCACAGGCTTGCCTTCGACCAGTCGACCTCGCTGCTCTCCGCATAGAACTCGCGGCCGTCTTCGGCGACGAGACCGATACTGATGAGATCGATGGTGTAGGGTGTCGCGACAAACTCGGTGTCGATCCAATATTTCACGTGCTGAACTCCTGGATTTCACGTGCTGAACTCCTGGCGCGACAGCGCAGCGGCGCAAGCTGGACAGTGATGGCATCAAACGCATTACCGTGCCACGCCTCACACGATAAGCCGTGGCACGCCCTGCGAGAACGTGATAGCTTGGATCGTCTGTTCGCGGGTCTCATACAACAAGATCCCAGTGTTCGGCGACGTCATCGGTCAGAACGCCCGTCGCAGCCGAAAAGGGAGACGCCCATGGGACGACTGGCCATGCTTCTGGCGACTGGCGCGCTGGCGCTTACTGCGGGGCCGACACTTGGGCACCATTCCTTCGCGATGTTCGATCGGGACAACCAAATCGATCTCGAAGGCGTGGTGCAGGAGTTCAGGTTCACCAATCCGCACACCTTCATCTATCTGGCGGTGAAGCAGGACGACGGCAGCACCGTCACCTGGAGCCTCGAGGGCCAGAGCCCGGGCCTTCTCGTCCGCGAGGGCTGGACCAGCAGGACGCTCAAGCCCGGCGATGAGCTCAGGATGCGGATTGCCCCGCTGCGCAGCGGCGCGCCAGGCGGCGCCTGGGCGGCGGATCAGATCAGCTTCCGCGACGGGCGCGCGCTCGAGGTGTCGCACCGCACCGTCGGCTTCCCCGAATCGTCCGACGTGACGCGGTAAACTGAGGAGGTAGCGTGATGACCAATCGGCGTCTGATCGGCTCGGTTGCGCTCGTAGCCACGCTGACACTCGCGACCGCCGGCGCGCGCGCCGAGGGCGAAGGAAAATATCCCGACTGGGGCGGGCAGTGGTTTCGCACCGGCGGCATCCAGTTCGACCCGACGAAGCCGCTCGGCCGCGGCCAGCAGGCGCCGCTCACGTCCGAATACCAGGCCAAGTTCGAGGCGGGCCTTGCCGATATTGCAGCCGGCGGCCACGGGCTGAACGAGCGCGCCTCCTGCCTGCCGCACGGCATGCCGCGGATGATGAGCGTGATCTATCCGATGGAGTTCATCGTCCAGCCGAAGATCACCTACATCCTGTTCGAGGACAGCCTGCCGCGCCGCATCTATACCGACGGCCGCAGCTGGCCGGCCGAGCCCGAGCCGTCCTTTGCGGGTTATTCGATCGGCCACTGGGTGGATGAGGCCGGAGAGGGGCGCTTCAATCTGCTCGAGATCGAGACCCGCTACATGAAGGGCCCGCGCACGTTCGAGGTGAGCGGCCTGCCGCTGCACGAGGACAACCAGACGGTCGTCAAGGAGCGCATCTTCCTCGACAAGGCGAAGCCCGACCTTCTCTATGACGAGATCACCACCATCGATCATGCGCTCACCCACCCGTGGACGGTGACCAAGAGCTACCGGCGGGAGCGCAATCCGGTCTGGTTTTCCAACGAATGCGCCGAGGACAACCACCACGTCACCATCGGCAAGGACGACTACTTCATCAGCGCGGACGGCCTGCTGATGCCGGCCAAGAAGGACCAGCCGCCGCCCGACCTGCGCTATTTCCGCCAGTCAAAAAAGTGAGGGATGACGGTAGGCGGATATACGGCGGCGAAATCTAGGAGATCACCGCTTTCTTCAAGATACAGGCGGAAATCTTGAGGCTGCCGTCGGCTTGTGTTTCGAGCGTATAGAGCGCGTCCCAGGCGACGCCGTCGGCATCGACGATCTGCACCTCTTGCAGGATTTTGCCGTCGACGATCCTGGCTTCACCGAACACGAAGCTGCGGTGGCGATAGACCGGCGCGTAGCCGTTGCGGACCATATACATGAAGCCGTCCGGGCTTCGATAGAAGCTCTGGATGCCAGGCGCGGCAAAGCTGTAGGCGGTTGCCGCATCGTCGCGTGCGAAAGCCTCTTCCTGGGCGCGGATGATGGATTGGGCTGCATTGATGTCGTCCGCGGTAGCCGCAAAGGCCGCCGGCCCGATCAGACACGCGATCAGGAAGATCAAGACGCGCATCACAAAGTCGCGCCTCACAAGAAAATGCCGCATGGGACGCATGTTGCTGTTCCGCCGGATAGAAAATTCGCCCGATACGATAAGCTACGGCCGACCCGACCGCGAGTTTCGGTTTGCGTTTCGCGACGGTTCTTTCACGATAATTCCACTGTCTTCCACATGCGCTAACCCCTTAAGGGCTTTCATCGCCACGTGAGCTCTTGCTGGCGCTGCGCTGACGAACCACGATGGCTGGCGGCGCGCGATTGCGATTTGGCAGTTGGGGGGCAATGGGGGCGCGGTCATGCGGGGCCTGATCATCCTTTGCGGAATCATCCTTTGCGGAATCATCCTTTGCGGAATCTTGGCCTCATGCGCCCTGGCTTTCGGCATGCAAGCGGCGGTCGCGCTTCCCCTGTCGGAATTCAGCCGCGTCTATCCCTATTTGGTGCGAACGGCGCAAATCTGCCTGCTCACCAGCATCCCGACCCAGGCCAACCCGGTCAGGGATGCGACGCTGCTTGCCGAGATGCGGCGCCGGCTGCCGGATACTTTTGCCTGCGGCCGCTGCCGTTACGACCTTGCGGGCGATCTGGGCGCTGCTTATTACCTCAAGACCTGCCGCTAGCGGCGTGCGCCCAGGCTTCGTTGGCGATTTTCGCGATTGGGCGCGCAGGACGCGAGGGCGATCAAGGATTTGGTGACGATATGACCCAAGCGCACGATCATGGCGCGCATGCGCACGATGACGCGGAACGCTGGAAGCATGACGGCGTGCGTGTCATTCCCGCAAGCCAACTCGACTCGAACGTTCCGCAGACGGCGGGCATGGACCGCAAGGCCGCGATCAATTTCGCGCGCGTCGGCGCGCAGAAGCTCTGGGCCGGCACCGTGACGATCAAGCCGGACGCCAAGACCGGTGCGCATCACCACGGCCATCTGGAAAGCATCATCTACGTCGTGCGCGGCAAGGCGCGCATGCGCTGGGGCGAGCATCTGCAATTCACTGCCGAGGCCGGTCCGGGCGATTTCATTTTCGTGCCGCCCTATGTGCCGCATCAGGAGATCAACGCCAGCACGAACGAAGTGCTGGAATGCGTTCTGGTGCGCTCCGACGGCGAGGCGATCGCGATCAATCTCGACATCGAGCCGGTGGAGAAGCCGGAGACGGTGCTCTGGGTCGATCCGATCCATCGCGCGCCTTGATCCTCCCGTTTCGCCGGACGGCAAGACGAGCGCACAGCAATCGTGGGATTTAAGTGAGCGGACAAATCTTCATCGGCCCGGTGCCGCTGCCTAATCGCGTTCTGCTGGCGCCGATGTCGGGCGTCACCGACGCGCCGTTCCGGCGCATGGCGTCGGACTTGGGCGCCGGCCTGGTGATTTCCGAGATGACGGCGTGCGCGGCGCTCGCCGAGGGAAAGCGCATCGCGCGCCGGCGTGCAGAGGCGCACGGCTCAGGTCCGCATGTGGTGCAACTCGCCGGCTGCGAAGCGCGCTGGATGGCGGAAGGCGCCTGCATCGCCGAGGGGCTTGGCGCCGATATCATCGACATCAATATGGGCTGCCCGGCCAAGCACGTGACCAACGGCGCCTCCGGCTCGGCGCTGATGCGCGATCTCGATCATGCGCTCACTCTGATCGAAGCGGTGGTCGGCGCGGTGCGCGTGCCGGTGACTCTGAAGATGCGGCTTGGCTGGGACGACCGCACGCACAATGCGGTCGAGCTTGCACGGCGCGCACAAGGAGCCGGGGTGCGGCTTGTCACCGTGCACGGCCGCACGCGCTGTCAGTTCTACAAAGGCCGCGCCGACTGGGCGGCGGTGCGCAAGGTCAAAGACGCCGTGTCGATCCCGGTCGTGGTCAATGGCGACGTCGAAAGCTTCGACGAAGCGGACGTGGCGATCGCCGCATCGGGCGCCGACGCGGTGATGGTCGGGCGCGGCGCGCAGGGGCGGCCATGGTTTCCCGGACAACTCGGGCGCTATCTCGCCGGCGGCCGGCGCGAACAAGCGCCGCCGCTTACCGAGCAGCTTGCGCTTGCGAGCGCGCTCTATGGCGCAATGCTCGGGCATCATGGCGTCGCCATCGGCATGAAGCATGCGCGCAAGCATCTCGCCTGGGCGCTCGATGCGGCTGCGGCCTCGTCCGGCGCTTCCGAGACGCAGCGCAAGGAGGCGCGCCTAAACGTGCTCACCGCGACCGATCCGGCCATCGTGCTGCGCCGCCTCGCGGTGGCATTCGAGATGTTTGCCGCGTCGGCGTGATGAGATTTGGCTGACTCGTCATATCCGCGCATGGCTGTTCGAAGAACGGCGTCGCTTTGCTCACCTCCATCTCGGGCGTCAACGCCTCAGGTCTATATCGAAACGGAGACGTGGATGGCCGGGACGAGCCCGGCCATGACGAACCATGAGCTGATCTCGCGCCCGCGGGTTGCGCGTTGTGTGTCGGGCAGTGAACCTTGTGGCTAAAGTCCATCAATCTGGCCGCGAATGGCCACATTGCCAACCTACTGCGGCCCAAATCTGCCGCACAAACTAACGGCGCATCGGGGGATGCAGGGTGACAATGCACATCGACGGAGGGGTGAATGCCAGGGACGAAGATCCTTTGGGCTTTCCTCATCATGGTCCCCGCGACCGTTCTACTGACCACTGAAGCGACGTTAGGCGAGCCCGCGGCCGAGCAATGCAAAGCGAGCCCGGGCGGGGCCGCTCCACGGGGAATGCACTGGTACTACCGCATCAACCGCGCCACCAATAAACATTGCTGGTATCTCGGACCTGGCGGCGCGCATGTGAAATCGCATACGGCGACGGCAGCTCTTGCCGACCCGCCTGCGGCGCGAAAGGCAAATCCGGTCGACGCCGACAATGCCGCGTCGATGCAAGCCGCGACGGCCGACGGCGGCGAACCGGCTGCACCCGCCGACGCGGCGCGGTCCGCGCCCGTGCAAACGGCATTCGCGCAAGCGCAAACCGCAAGCGCGCAAACGGCGCTTCCGCAAGCTCCGCCAGCCGATCAAGCCGCAACCGCCAATCAAATAGCCGGCGGACCGGGCTTTGGCTCGCGCTGGCCGGAGGACCTTCCGAAAGCGGAAGATCTGGAGCAGAGCGAGCCGGTGCCGGTCAGCGACAGCTATGCCGAACGGCGCGACGCGGACGCGACTGCGCAAATGTCGTCGAAATGGCCGGGCGCGAAAGCGGGCCACGCGGCTCAATCCGCGGCAGGCGAAACCGCTCTGCGGTATTTCTCCATCTTGGGGATTGTTGTGATCCCGTTGCTGTTGGCCGCGGGGTGGGTGGCGACATATGCCCGCGAGCCGCATCGTTCCAACCTGCAGGAGCGGTTGCGGACGATGGCAAAGAGTCTGCGTCCGCGCCGGCGGAGCGATGCATTCGATGAGGCAATGTTCGTCGGTTCGGCGCCGCCGCTCACTCCGGCAGTATCGCGGAGGCGCGTCGGCATCGATTGGCGCGAGCGCGCGCCGACTGATCCGGCGCAAGATTTGAAGACGAGCCTTGCGGAATTGATGCGCGATTTGCGCCGCGCGGCCGTGCCGGACGAACCGGCCCGCCATGCGGAGCGAGCGTACGATCGGGCGGATGAGCGGGCATTCAGCCCGTCATTGCAGCCCGCGGAATAAAGGGGGAGCGGGTGTAGCCCGGGTTGGGCCAGCGGGTTCGGCTCAAGTGGGCCGGTCCGATGAAAAGCGTGGCGAACGATCGCGATCCGGCAGGCGGGGTGTGTGCCGGTTTTCGCGGGGGTTACCGGCGCTCAATCCGGGCTACCAGCATTCAAATCCCAGCGTTTTGTTCGAGCATGGTCTGTCCGGAAAACCGGCTTCCACCTCGGATCAAGTCCTGGGCAGACTTTTACCGGATCATGCTCTAGCGCTCCGCCCGATTGCTTGCTTTGTTTCCTCCCCAGCCTTGGCGAAGCCGGACGTCTTTCGGCTTCGCCTGTTTCTCCATTTCCCCGATGCTGAACGCCTGGATCGCATCGGGGAGATCGAGACGGGGAGGAATGACAATGGCCAAACGGGTAGCGCCGGAAGCCGCGCTGTTGATGCTGCATTGGCAGAACAGCGTCTGCGATCCCAAAGGAGTCTGGGGCAAGAATCTCTGCCGGCAGATCGAGAAGAACAACGCGATCAAAAACGCCCAGAGCGTGCTCGCGACCGCGCGCAACCGCGGGCTTCTGACCATCTTCGTCAATATCGGCTGGCGCCCCGGCTTTCCCGAATTGCCGGAGAACCAGTATTACCCGCTGTTGCAGGGCGCCAAGGACGAGAACAAAGGCGTCGTCGGCACCTGGGAGGTCGATGTCATCGATGCGCTGCGCCCCATGGCGAGCGAGCCGATCGTAATCAATTTCGGCTCCGACGGTTTCGAGGGCACCGATCTCGATCGCATCTTGCGGGCCAACGCGATCGGCCATCTGTTCGTCAGCGGACAATGCATCGAGCATGTGGTCGCAACGACCATCAAGCGCGCGGCCAATATGGGTTACAACGCGGCGCTCATCAAAGACGCGACCAGCGGCTTCACCGACAGCAATTACCGGGCGATGCTCGATATCCTGCCGCTTTATTCGAGGCTGATCACGTCGGCCGAATTCATGCTGGACGCGCCCTATGGCGGGACGGCGCGCAGCGAGAGGGCGCCGCTGGCGCGGAATTCTTTCTCGGACCGCCTTGCTTTCCTTCGGCCGTGAGGATTGGGCCGGCGCCTGCGTCCGCGTGCCCCCGCTGGCGTCGTTGCCAATGAAAGCGGTTTGTCGGGGCGAACGCAACGCCGCAACGGCGGCTTTGGTCGGTTCGACCGGCGGCCGCTGCCCTTTGGCCGCCCGGTGAGCGCAGGGCGTTTCACCGGCCGGTGCGCGCCCGTAAATTTTTTTGACCGGACGCCCAAGGGCCGCCCCAATTGCGCATAATCTCATGGCAACATGGTTGGGGTTGCGGCGTGCGGGGGCGAGGGGGTTAGGTCCGTGAGGGCAGGGGTTTTCAGTACTGCCGCGCTTTCCGTGTGCCTTGTCATTTCGGCCGTTTCCGTCGGCTACGCGCAATCGCCGCCGCCGTCTGCGCCACCGCCGGCCGCCGGGGCTCCATTGCCCGGTTTCGTGCCGCCCTACGAGATCACCAAGATCGTGCGTGCGGCCGGTTACGACCCGCTGACGCGGCCGCGCCGGGAGGGCACGACCTATGTGGTGCGCGCCACCAATTATCGCGGCATTCTCATGCGCATCGTGGTCGATGCGCGCTCGGGCGCGATCCGCGCCGTCAATCGCATCGTGCCCGGTCCACCCCCCTATGGCGTCGTCGGCGTGATGGCACCGCCGCCCCCGTATGGCGGTGGGCCCTACGATCCGCCGGTCGGCCCGCTGCCGGGTCCTCCGCCGCCCTATGCGGCGGGGCCCTACGGCCCTTTGACCGGTCCGCCGCCGCCTTATCCGCCGCCTTATTATGACGCGCCTTATGACGCCCCGTCCGGTTACGGCATGACGCCCGACATGCTCGAGCCGATGGAGCCGCCGGGCGGGCCGCTGGAAGCGGATCTGAATAGGCCACCGCCGCCGCCCGTTGCGCATTCCCATCCCTATCCGGCGGCGCCAAGCGGGCCGCCATTGCCGCGGTCGCGGCCGCCGGAATTTGCGATCCACGAAGCAAAGCCGCCGCGCAGCGAAAAGCCTGCTGAGACGCCAGCGATCAAATCCGCGCCCGCGCCTGGCGCCGCCGCGGCGACGCCAGCCCCGCCGCCCGCCGTACCGGCGGCGCCGGCAGCTACGCCACCGGTACCGCCTTCGCCTCCCACCGCGGCCGCACCGGCGAAAAAGCTGCCGCCGCCCCTGCCGCCGATCCAGGATTGATCGCCGCTCCGCGGCACGCCCGCGCCAAAAGCCCGATTGCGTCGCTCCGCGCGCAGTGACAGTCTTCGCCGCAAGCCTTTGATCAAGGTCCGCGCACGCGTCGGGCCTTAGTGCGGCGGATTTGAAGTTCCTAAAATCAGGCGGAAAATTCGCGGAGGAACTTCAAATCCGAAAACCGCACTAGAATTATAAATTTGCTAGTGTCCCTTTGATTCCGAAGTTCGCACAGGAACGAGCTCAAATTCTTGCGAACTTCGGAAGAGGGACACTAGTGGGGAGGGCGAGCATGGCTGCCAATGCGGCCGCGGATGCGGCTATTGTCACCGTCGCCGCGCGGCTCGATCGCCTGCCGCCATCGCGGCATACGCGAAAGCTGATCACGCTTCTCTCGCTCGGCGCCTGGTTCGAATTCTACGATCTGTTCTTTCCGGCCTACGTGGCGATCGGGCTGTTCAAGGAAGGCTTGTTCAAACCGACCACGTCGGGCCTGTTCGACCTGCAAGGCTTTGCGAGCCTGATCGCGTCCGGGTTCGCCGGCATGTTCGTCGGCACGCTCGCCTTCAGCTGGCTGTCGGACCACCTGGGCCGCCGCTCGATCTTCACCTTCGCGCTGCTCTGGTACTCGATCGGCGCCTTCATCATGGCGTTTCAGACTACGCCGCAGACCATCGATCTCTGGCGCTTCATCGCCTGCATCGGGCTCGGCGTCGAGCTCGTCAATGTCGACGCCTATTTGTCGGAGCTCGTGCCGAAGGAACAGCGCGGCTCGGCTTTCGCGTTCAACCAGAGCGTCATGTACACGGCGGTGCCGGTGATTGCGTTTCTGGCGTGGCAACTGGTGCCGACGACAATTCTCGGGCTCTCGGGCTGGCGCTGGGTGGTGATCATCGGCTCGGTCGGCGCGCTGGTGATCTGGTGGATCCGACGCAATCTGCCGGAATTGCCGCGCTGGCTGGCGCAGCAGGGCCGCTTGGCGGAAGCCGACGCCATCGTCGCCAACATGGAGCGCCGCACCAAAGAGGAAATCGGCCGCGAATTGCCGCCGCCCGAAGCGGTCGCCGGCGAAACGGAGGAAAGGCGCGGCGCCTGGATCGAGATGTGGAGCGAGGCCTATCGCGGCCGCACCATCATGCTGGTGGCTTTTCAGCTCCTGCAAACCATCGGCTATTACGGATTCAACAATTGGGTGCCGACGCTCCTGATCTCGCAAGGCATCGGCGTGACCAAGTCGCTTCAGTACACGTTTGCCATCGCGCTCGCGGCGCCGATCGGGCCGCTGATCGGCTATTTCTTCGCCGACCGCTTCGAGCGCAAATGGCAGGTCGCCGGCTCCGCGCTCGGCATCGCCGCGCTCGGCTTTTTGTTCGCCCAGCAGACGGCGGCTTTGGGCGTGATCGCCTGCGGCTTCGTGCTTACCCTCTGCGCCAATTGTTTTTCGTTCTCGTTCCACGCCTATCAGTCGGAGCTTTATCCGACCCGCATCCGCGCCCAGGCGATCGGCTTTGTCTATTCGTGGAGCCGGTTCTCGGCCATCTTCTCGGGCTTCATCATCGCTTTCTTCCTCGGCAATTACGGCATCATCGGCGTGTTCAGCTTGATCGCGAGCGCGATGATCGCCGTGTTCATCGTCATCGGCTTTTTCGGCCCGCCGGTCACCAAGCGCCGGCTGGAAGCGATCGCGGCGTAAGAGCAAACAAAAAGCGCCCCGGAAAACCGGGGCGCCACTCACTCACACACTCGCGTCGAACTTTATTCACCGCTCACGCGGCGTGTTTCATTGCAGAGCGTTTCGGGTAGACCGCTTACGCGGCCTTCTGCTCGACGGTCTTTTGCTCGACGGGCTTGCCGTTGCCGATCGGGATGCTGCGGGGCTTTTTCGCCTCGGGAATCTCGCGCACCAGATCGACATGCAAGAGGCCGTTCTCAAGCTTGGCGCCCTTGACCTGGACGAAGTCGGCGAGCTGGAACACGCGCTCGAAGGCGCGCGCAGCGATGCCCTGGTAGATCACGTCGCCGCGCTTTCCTTCCTCCTTGGCGTTCTTGTCGCCGCGGATGGTCAGCGTATTTTCCTTCGCGACGACCGACAGTTCGGCTTCGCCAAAGCCCGCGACAGCGACCGTTACGCGATACTCATTCTCGCCGGTCCGCTCGATATTGTAAGGCGGATAGCCGGGAGCGCCGCCCTCGATGCCCTGATCGAGCAGCGAAAACAGCCGGTCAAAGCCGACAGTGGAACGATAAAGGGGTGCAAGATCGAAAGTTCGCATGGCATATCCTCCTTCTGAAGCGACATGCGGCCCGCCCTTAAGGGGCCAAGCCTATGGACCAAGCGCAGGCCTATTGGCCCTGCGCAAAGAAGACATGGGGGCACCCCCTGCCGGCCGCAAGGGGGCAAAAGCCGTTAGGAAAAGGCCGGTAAAATGCGCGTTTCCGGCGGGTGAGTTTTTTACCGCGCCGGCGGAAATTTTTGTTGTTCTGGGCGATCAAGAACGCAGCAGCGGATGAGCACGATTCCACCTCTTGCGACCTCCCCGGATCGGGATCTGCCGGCCCCGGCTTTGCGGCGCCGGCCCTGGCTGTTGCGCAGCTTTGATCCGCGCTGGTGGGACGCTCGGAGTTGGGATGTACGGACTTGGGACGCACGCACTTGGCGCAACAATCTGCGGCTCACGAGCGCGCTGGTGTTGCTGAGCTTTGTCATCTGCCACTTGCTTGCGCACAGCTTCTTGATCGTCTCGTTCGATGCTGCGGACGCCGTCTTCGACGTCACCATGTATGTGTGGCAAACCAAGATCGGCATTGGCTTGCTGCTGGCCGCCTTTCTTGTCCACTACGGCAACGCGCTGTGGTCGATCTATGTGCGCCAGACATTGCGGCTTCCGCCCTGGCAATGGGTGCAAGTGGCGCTCGGCTTCTGTATCCCGTTTCTGATTATGACCCACGTCATGGGGACGCAGGTCGCCGACAGCGCACTGGGCGTCGTCGGCAGCTACCAATCGGTGCTGATCGCGCACTGGGTAGCGTCGCCGTGGTTTGCGATCGTGCAGACGCTTGCCGTGCTGACAGTTTGGACGCATGCCTGCGTCGGCATTCATTTCTGGCTGCGCACAAAGACCGCCTACGCGCGCTGGCGGCCTTATCTGCTCGGTTTCGCATTGTTGCTGCCGGCGTTCGCGCTTGCGGGCTACGTCGCCGCCGGCAACGAGGTTTTGCGCGCCAGCCGCAATCCGGATTATGTCGCGCAGGTGCTGCGCGACAGCCACGTGACGCCGCAAACGCGCAGCGAAGTCTACTGGCTGGCCGAGTTCGGGATCGGCACGCACCTAACCCTCATCGGCCTGGCCTTTGGCGCACGCGAACTGCGCCTTTGGCGCTTGCGCAATCGCAAGCTGCCGCGGCTGACGCACGCGTCGGGCCGCGTGATGCCGATCCTGGCCGGTGCTTCGGTTTTGGAAACACTGCGCCAGCAGGGCGTGCCGCATGCCGCCTTGTGCGGCGGCCGGGCACGCTGCACCACATGCCGCGTGCTGGTGACCAAAGGTGGCGACGAGCTTTCGCCGCCGTCGGGCCTGGAGGCGGCGGCGCTGGCGCGGATTGGCGCGACGCCGGGCATGCGGCTCGCCTGTCAGCTTCGGCCGGACGCCGACATTTCCATCATGCCGCTGCTCGCGCCCGATGCCGGCGCCGTCGAAGGCAGCCGGCGTGGCGGCCTGGAAGGCAGCGAACGCCTGATCACCGTGGTTTTTGTCGACATGCGCGGCTCGACCAGCCTGGGCGAGAGCAAGCTTCCCTATGACGTGCTCTTTATTCTCAACCGCTTCTTTCAGGAGATGAGCAAGGCCGTGGCGGCGACCAACGGACACTATTCGCAATTCACCGGCGACGGGCTGATGGCGCTCTACGGGCTCAACGCCGCTGAATTCGACCACCGGCCCGGCGGATGCGCTGCGCGGCGCGCAAGCGATGCTCGCCGGCCTCGGCGACCTCAACCATCAACTCCGCGGGGAACTCGCCGCGCCGCTGCGCATCGGCATCGGCATCCACTATGGCGAGGCCATCGTCGGCGCCATGGGACCGCCGCGATCGCAAATCATCACCGCCATCGGCGACACGGTGAATACCTGCGCGCGGCTCGAAAGCCTGACCAAAGACTATGACTGCGTCGCCATCGTCTCGCAGCAGGCCGCCGCGCTTGCCGGCCTCGACGTTGCCGGCCGCGAACTTCTGCAGGCGTCGGTCAAAGGCCGCAGCGAAGCGGTGCAATTCTATGCGCTCAAGACGCTCGCCGAGCTCTCGGCGGCAGCACGGGCATAATGAAACAGCGCCGAAGCGCGAGGACGCAGATCGGGGCCACCCCAATCCGGATTGCCTACAAGGCTCGCAGCCCATGATTGAGCCATCGCCGACTGCTGGTATAAGCGAGGCTTCGTTTCAGCCCATGGCCCGATGAAGCTCGTCTCGATTCCCGCCAATCCGGTTCCCGAAGGCGCCGTGAGCGGTATGCTCAAGACCGCGGACGGCGTCCAGATCCGCTTCGCGCGCTTTGCGCCGCCGGCCGGCCGCCGCGGCACGGTCTGCATTTTCCCGGGCCGCACCGAATGGATCGAAAAATATTTCGAGACGGTCCGCGATTTGCGCAGCCGCGGCTTTGCGGTCGCCATCCTGGACTGGCGCGGGCAGGGGCTGTCGCAGCGCGCGCTCGGCGACCGCTACAAGGGCTATGTGCGCAATTTCGCCGAGTTCGATATCGACCTCGAAACGTTCATGCGCGAGGTGGTGCTGCCGGATTGTCCGCCGCCGTATTTCGCGCTCGCTCATTCCATGGGCGCGACCATAATGATTCGCGCCGTCGCCCGCGGCCAGCGCTGGTTCGACCGCGTCGTGCTCTCGGCGCCGATGCTGGGGATCGCTTTCGTGCAGTCGACGGGACTTGCCGGCACCCTGCTGCGGGTCTTGCGCTTCGGCGGCTTCGGCGGAATGTACGTTCCGGGCCGCTATCCGGGCGTGCTCGACTTGCGCCCCTTTGCCGGCAACATTCTCACCACCGATCCGGTGCGCTATGCGCGCAACGCCGCGATTCTGGAAGCAGAGCCCGCGCTCGGGCTTGGCGGGCCGACCATCACCTGGTGCGACGCCGCCTTCCGCGCCATGCGCACCCTGAGCGATCCGAGCTTTGCGATGCGCATCCGCCAGCCGATGCTGATCGTCGCCGCCGGGCGCGACGCTATCGTGTCGAACAGCATCATCGAGGACTTCGCGATGCACCTGCGCTCGGGCTCGCATCTGGTCGTGGTCGGCTCGCAGCACGAATTGCTGATGGAGCAGGACCGCTACCGCAGCCAGCTCTGGGCCGCATTCGACGCGTTCATTCCGGGCACGCCGCTGTTTTAGCGCAAAAACTGATCGACGACTTCCATTCCGCTCGTCCCCGCGAAGGCGGGGACCCAGTTCTTGCAACCGCCGCTGGATTCCCGCTTGCGCGGGAATGAGCGGAGGCTGCGGCCTCACGCCTCGATTTCGTAGTTGCGCACGAAATCCTCGGGCGGAGTTGGGCCCCACAGATAGAAAAAGTCTTCGCCCGGATGGTCGCCCGACTGCCAATCGTGATCAGCGGGGATGTAGTCCATGTCGGCCGAATATTCGGAATAGCTGCCCCAAGGGTCGCGCACATAGTGGAAGTAGTTCGACCCCAGCACATGACGGCCGAGTCCCCAGCCGGCGGTGTAGCCTCTGCCGGCCATCTGCATGGCGCCGAGCCCGATCTCCTGCACGGCGCCGACATCCCAACTGCAGTGATGCAGGCCGGGGCCGCCGGAGCGCGCGAACGCGACCATGTGATGGTCGCTGCCGTGCGGGCCGTGCATGAAGGCGACGTTGCCTTCCGACGAGTCGGAGAGGCGCAGGCCCAGCACGTCGCGGTAAAAGCCGATCGCGCGGCCGACATCGGCGCTGTAGAGCGCAAGATGCGCGAGCCGGCGCGGACGCGTCGGCGGCGCGTTGCGCCGATAGCTCGTGCCCTGCACGCCCGCAGGCGCTGAATGCGCCGTGAACGACGACTTCTCGTTGGGCGAGGATTTTTCCGCGACGCGGATTTCAATGAGCACGCCGTTATGATCGCGGAACCACAGCCCGTTGCTTTCGAAACCCGGCGGCGGCGCGAGCCGCTCGACATGCAGGACCGACAGCCGGTCGCGAAAGCGCGGCAGGTCGTCCTCGAACGCTCCGAACGACAGATAGTGCAGCTTCTTGCTCTTGCCTTCGTTGAGAATACCCCAGCGATGCTCGAGGCCGGGCGCATAGAGCGCCAAGCCGCGGCCTTCTTCGCGCACATCGAGGCCGAAGCTTTCGTAGAAATGCCGCGCCTGTTCGAGGCTGGGCACGGTCATGCTGAAATGATCCAGCGAGTGGACGCTGAGTACGCCCGGCCGCCGGGTTGCTGCGGTCAAACGTCTGATCTGCGTCATCCGCGCACCTCAAGGATGTTGTTTGTTCAAGCTGCGTCGGCGGTTGCCGCCGCCTCGTCGGCAATCGGATTGCGCAGAATTCCGATGCCTTCGATCTCGACCTCGCAGACGTCGCCGGCTCGCATAAAGACCGGCGGCTTGCGCGCGGCGCCGACGCCGGCCGGCGTGCCGGTGATGATGAGATCGCCCGGCTCGAGCGTCATCGCCTCGCTGATGAGCGCGACAAGCGTTGCTACATCGAAGATCAGATCGGCGGTGGTGGCGCTCTGCATTGCGCGGCCATTGAGCCGCGTCTCGATTTTCAAGCCATGCGCGCCGGGCGGCAGTTCGTCGGCGCTGACGAAGACCGGGCCGAACGGCCCGGTGTTGTCGAAATTCTTGCCGACCGTCCATTGCGGCGTGCGGAGCTGAAAGTCGCGGATCGATCCGTCGTTGAAGATCGAATAGCCGCAGACATGCGAGAGCGCGGCTGCGCGCGGAATGCAGCGGCCGCCCTTGCCGATCACCGCGAGCAATTCGCCTTCGTAATCGAGCTTGTCGGATATGCGCGGGCGCACGATCGGCTCGCCGTGCGCGATCAGGCTCGATGAGAAGCGGGCGAACAGCGTCGGATAGTCGGGCGCTTTCATGCTCGCTTCGGCGGCGTGGTCAGCGTAGTTCAGCCCGACGCAAATGATCTTGCCGCGCGCGGCGAGCGGCTGATCGAGCTTGACGACGCCGAGATCAACGGCTTCGCCCGCGCGGAGGGTCTCGGCGGCCGCGTGCAGCGCCGCTTCGCCCTTAGCGATCAGGCTCTCCAGGGTGCCCGGATACGAGGCGTGCTCAGTGAGCAGGCCGCGGCCCGCTTTATCGGCAACTGCAAGTCCTGGCTGGGAGGCAGAGCGGTAGGTGGCGAAACGCAATTCAATCCTCCCGGAGAAATAGGTCCTCTTTCTTATGCACGATATTTCAAGAAATGTATAAGTCAAGAAAATATGCATATTACTCGTTTGGTGATAACTGGTATTGTAGGTTGTAAGGGCGATTCCATGTCTGGCGGTTCGTCACTCACTCAGGATGTCTATCAGCGCTTGCGGGGCGACCTGCTGGCGTGCCGCCTCATGCCCGGCCAGAAACTCAAGATTGAAGAGCTGTGCATCCGGTTTGGCGCCGGCTCGAGTGCGGTGCGGGAAGCGCTGTCGCGGCTCGCCGCCGACGGCTTTGTCGTGCTCGAGCCGCAGCGGGGATTTCGCGTCACGCCGCTTTCTGTCGCCGAGCTGCGCGATCTCACAAATGTGCGTTGCGAGATCGAAGGGCTTTGCATCCGCGACGCCATCGAGCACGGCGGCATCGACTGGGAGACCAATCTGATCGCGGCATTGCATCGGCTGTCGAAAACGCCGGAGCGCGATGCGCAGGATGCGCAGCGCTACAACGATGCGTTTGCGCTTGCGCACACGGCTTTTCATCAGGCGGTCGTCGGGGCCTGCACCAGTCCTTGGCTGTTGCGCATCCGCGCCCAATTGTTCGCCCAGCACGAGCGCTATCGCTGGATGTCGGGGCCGCTCGCGGGCGTCAAACGCGATCTTGAAGCCGAGCATTCCGGCATCGCCAAGGCCGCGATCGACCGGCGCGCGGACGAGGCGGTCGAGCGGATGACGGCGCATCTGCAGCTCACCGCCAAAGTGATCCTGACGTCGCCGCTGTTGGCGGAAACCCTGGACGGCACGTCCGCGGGCCCGACCCGCGGTCAGCGGGGACGAGCCTCTGCCGATCAGGCGCGCGCGCGCCATCTCGCGCTGGTCGAGACGGCAGACAAGAAGTCCTGAACAATCCGCCCTGGGTCTCCATTTCAGCCTTCCCGCGAAATCATCGCAAAACGGCTATAGACTTGGCACGAACCGCGCCCGCGGCCCGACGACCGCGCGCAAGGGGAAATTCGGCCATGAAACGAGCAACGCGATTGAGAGCCGGGCACGGCCCGCCGGCAGGCTGGCCTAGCCAGCATCGATCCGCGATCTGTCGTCTCGCAGCAGCGTTTTCGATTGCCGGCGCGGTGTTGTGGTCTGGTGTCGCACGGGCGGAAGGGCCGGCCGAACTCGACGCCGGAGACGGCGCAAGCCACCGACCCGCGGCAGCTCTGCCTCGGGCCGGCAAGCACTCCCGACGAGCGAGTGAAGGGCTGTTCGGATGTTATCGAATCCCCACAGGTGCGGGCAGCCTCTTGGCCGCGGCCTATGCGCAACGCGGCTTCGTCTTTACTCTCAAACGTAATCTCGAGCAGGCGCAAAAGGATCTCGATCAAGCCATCAAGATCGCGCCGGACTACGCGGAAGCCTATGTCAACCGCGCCAATTTCTGGACGGTCTCCAATCAACCGGAGCGCGCCATCGCCGATGCCGCGCGCGCTCAAGCTCGCGCCGAAGGCCCCGCTCGCTTATTTCGTTCGCGCCGGCGGCGAAGCGAAGCTCGGCCAATACGACAAGGCGATCGCCGACTATAACGAAGTGCTGCGGCTCAATCCGAATGCCGGCGCGTCCGTCTATGGCCCGCGCGGCCACGCCTATTACCGCAAGCGCGATTACGATCGCGCCACCGCCGATTACAATGAGCTGATCAAGCTCAATGCGGACGATGTCGGCGCCTATCTCAACCGCGGCGATGCGTTACGCAGCAAGGGCGAACTCGCGCGCGCCGGCGAGGACTATGGCCAGGCGATCCGGCTCGCACCCGACAATCCCGGCAGCTATAGCGGCCGCGGTCAAATACGGCTCTTCACTCACGATTTCTCCGGCGCCGTTGCAGATTTCGACACCGCCATCCGCATCAACCCGAACGACGTCAACAGTTACATCAATCGCGGCGCCACCTTGTCGCTGCTAGGGGAGAATCTCCGCGCGCTGCCGAATTTCGATAAGGTCATCGCGCTCGAGCCAAGCAATCCGCTGGCATATGTCGAGCGCGGCCAAGTCATGCAGGCGCTCGGCGACAATGCCGGCGCGTACGCCGCGGTCAATCTGGCTCTGAACCTTGTGCCCAACTTTCCGCCCGCGCTCGACGCGCTGAAGAAAATCGGCACTCCGAAAAATGCCGCGCAAATCCGCGCGGCTTTGGGCCGTCCGGTAGCGCCGGGGGAGTGCATGATCCCGGTTGCCGATATCAGGCTCGACCCGAAGTCGATCGATCGGATGCTGCAGGCCTGCACCGGGCTGATCAATTCGCCTGGCGGCAGTGCCGAGGACCGCTCGCTCGCCTTCCTGCAGCGCGGCAGCATGTATCGGCGCCTGGAAAAGTACGACCAGGCACTGGCCGATTTCGACCAGGCGCTGCGCTACAATCCGAATTCGGCCAACGCTCATACCGGTCGCGGCAACGCGCTGCGCCATCTCGGCCGTTTTGACGAGTCGGTCGCGGCGCATAGCGAAGCGATCCGGCTCGAACCCAACAACGCCATGGCCTACAGCAATCGCGGCAACGCTTTCGACGACAAGAAGGATTATGAGCACGCCATCGCCGATTTCGATGCGGCGATCAAGCTCGATCCGCGCTACGCGACCGCGTTCTATAACCGCGCCAACGCCAAACTCAATGCCGGGGACAAGCCGGGCGCGATCGCCGATTACCGCGAGGCGGTGGCGCTTCGCCCAGGCTTCAAGGAAGCCGCCGACATGCTCAAAGAGCTTGGCGTGAAGTAGTCGAGCGGCCGCGCTTCACCCTTTCAACGCTTCCATCGCCGCGGCGTGCACGCGCTTGTCGCCGGCAGCGATGATACGGCCGCCGTCGAGCGCGCGGCCATTGTCCCAGCTGGTGACGATGCCGCCGGCGCCTTCGATGATCGGGATCAACGGCAATATGTCGTATGGCTTGAGCTCGGTCTCGATCACAAGATCGATATGGCCGGCGGCCAGCATGCAATAGGCGTAGCAATCGCCGCCATAGCGCGACAGCCGCACCGCCTGTTCGACCCGTTGGAAACGGGCCCGGTCGGCGTCCTTCATCAACAGCGGGCTGGTCGTCAGCAGCACGGCATCTTGCAGCGCCGCGCAATGGCGCACGCGCAGCGCCCGGTCGCCGGCCGGGCCGCGATAGCGCGCCGCGCTGCCATCGCCGGTGAAATGCTCGCGCGTGAATGGCTGGTGCATCATGCCGTAGATCGGCTCGCCGCGGCGGGTCAGCGCGATCAGCGTGCCCCAGGCCGGCAGGCCGCAGATGAAGGATTTGGTGCCGTCGATCGGATCGAGCACCCACACATATTCGGCGTCGGCGCGCTCGGCGCCCAACTCTTCGCCGATGATGCCATGCGCGGGAAAGGTTTTCTTAATCAGCGTACGCATCGCCACTTCGGCGGCGCGGTCGGCGGCGGTGACCGGGTCGAAGCCGCCGGCAAGGCTCTTGTTCTCGACGCCCAGCGCGGTCCGAAAGAATGGCCTGATCGTCTCGCCGGAGACACTTGCCAGCCGGTCAACGAATGCGGCGAAGTCGATGGCGGTCATGGTTTCCGAGTAGCGAAGTTGGGTGACATCGGCAATTCAATCGGCCCCTGAAAAGCACCGGCGGAGGGTGTGGCCGGCAAACCACATCTGTCTGCTAAATTGCATTCAGCTCGGCCGCGGGAGGTAATTCAAAGCTGTCATGCCTCAATTTTACGCACTTGCACAATCGCCCAGATCGGCTTAGTTAACTAGCTGATTTTGTGAGTATTTACCTCGAATCTTGGGGTGGCCGGAAAGCCGCTCTGATGCACGGAAGACCTGCTCTGCACAAAATGCAGGAGATTTTGGGGGAAAATGCAGGAGAAATAGGTCAACAGCACTTGCGTTTTGTGCGACGCGGTGTATGTTGTTGCAGTGCGGTAGCGAGAGAGTCCTCTCTCGATACCGTCGCCCTCCTTGGGCGTTTCCTCCCTAGACTTGGGCCGCTCCCGCAAGGTGAGCGGCCCTTTTTCTTCAGCCGACGCTTCGGCCCCTTCCGCAAGATGAGCGGCCCTTTTTCTTCGGCCGACGCTGCGGCCGCTCCGGCAAGATGAGCGGCGCTTTTCTCCTTGGCAGCACATTTTTTGTCAGCGCATTTTTTATGAGCACAGCGCGGCGTCGTCGCAGTGCGTCGGCGTTATCTAAACCTATTCGGCCGCAGCCGCCCGATAGGGCCGCAATTCTTCGAGCGGAATTTCCGCGAGCCGATCGGCAAGAATCTCGAATTCAACGGCAAGCCGCGCGAACGATGCCGCCCGCTGGTAGCGGCGCTCATCCATATACAGCGCCCGGTTGACTTCGAGCTGAATCGCATGAAGCCCGGCGCTTGGATTGCCGTAATGCTCGGTGATGAAGCCGCCGGCGTACGGCTTGTTCCGGCTGACCACATAACCGAAGCCGCGCATGGTCGCCTCGATGGTTTCGGCGATGACCGGTACGCAGCTAGTGCCGTAGCGATCGCCGAGCACCAGGTCGGCGCGCGGGCGCTCGTCTTTGGCGCCGGTCGCCGACGGCATGGAGTGGCAATCGATCAGCATGGCAGCGCCGAATTCGCGATGCAGCCGCATGAACAGCTTGCGCAGCGCCCGGTGGTAGGGCTTGTAGAGCCCTTCGATGCGCCGCAGCGCTTCGCTCACGGCGATGCGCTGGTCGTAGATTTCCTGGGCGTCGCCGACCACACGCGCCACCGTCCCGAGCCCGCCGGCGACACGCATTGAGCGGGTGTTGGCGAACGACGGAAGCCGCCCGTCGAACATGCGCGGGTCGAGCTCGTAGGGCTCGCGGTTGACGTCGACATAGCAGCGCGGGAAGTGCGCCCGCACCAGCGGATGGCCACGCCCGACCACGCCGGCAATCAGTTCGTCGACAAAGGAATCTTCCGAGCGGCGGAGCGTCGCAAGGTCGAGCCGCGAGGCTAGAAGAAAGTCGCGCGGATAGACCCGGCCGCTATGCGGGGAGTTGAACAGGATCGGGGCGCGGCATTCGGCCGGTTCGATCGCCTCGAACGGTGGGTCGAATTCGTCCTGGATTTCCAGCATGACGCCCGGCGGCTTTCCAAGCCCTCGATTTCACTCGCCTCTTTGCGCAAGCCTTGGGTTCACCGGCTGTGCGTCTCCACCCGCATATGATGCACTTGGCTCACGCTTTCCGCCAGCCTTGACCCACCGAAATTGCCAAGGTCTGATGATTCCGCGCCAGCTTGAATGCCTAAGTGCACCCACGGGCCTTGTCCAGCGCAGGTGCGGCCGAAATGGCGGTCTTTCACCTCATATTTACCCGCGATCCCGCTTATGGAATGTAAGGGGCCGGCTTCCCGCCGGAGTCGAGGGGTCATGCCAAAAATCCTGCTTGCCGAAGATGACATCGACATGCGCCGATTCCTGGTCAAGGCGCTGCAGAATGCCGGCTTCGATGTGATGTCCTACGACAACGGGCTGTCAGCCTATCAGCGGCTGCGCGAGGAGCCGTTCGAGCTTTTGCTCACGGATATCGTCATGCCGGAAATGGACGGCATCGAGCTCGCCCGCCGTGCCGCCGAGCTCGATCCGGATATCAAGATCATGTTCATCACCGGCTTTGCCGCGGTCGCGCTCAATTCCGATTCGAACGCGCCCAAGCACGCCAAGGTGCTGTCGAAGCCGATCCATCTGCGCGAACTGGTCAACGAAGTGCAGAAGATGCTGGCGGCCTAACAATATCTTCGGATGTTTGCACCTCGAGTCCATTTTGCGCGCTGAAATTGCTTAGTTATTGAAAGACCGAACGAATGGGATCTCGTTTTGCAATTCTACAACTTAAACGATTACAACCAAAAATTACAAGTAGACTGAGTAGCGGTTCCTGGCGAACTGGCACCTTCGGAAAGAGCTTAGGTCCGATCAGCTCACAGACTTTATTCCCCTTATCAGCAACAAGCGCTTTAGGCACTTGTCAATCATGGCATCCAATCTGTCGTGAATCGCCAAGTCGTTCAACAGACAAGCGTACGGTCGCCTCTTCGCCCATCTCCACAAGCGGATACAATTCTCGCAGTTCCTTGCGGGCTTTCGCCTCTGCAGCGCGCTCGCTTTCGGCGATGCTATTGGGGTCGCTAGATCCACCGGGTAGCGCCGGAATAGGATCCGACTGTTGAATCATCTCCTCCTGGATTTCGATCACACGCTGTTGCGCCCGATGCGCCGTGCGAAAGGTGACAAGATTCTTCTTGCGCCAGAGCAGGTGCGCGAGCGAAGCAACGGTTTCCTGCTCGAGAGCGCCGTTCGGCTTGAACTCTGATATGAGCGCTTGATGCAGCTTCTCGAACTCGGCCGCGCTCTCGCCCGGCAGGATGCTCGTGGCGGAAAATCCCGCGTGCTTGAGAGCATTGTGCCGTCTGTTGTTGTGCACGCTCATCAGAGCGCTCCGACCAGTGATTGAGTTGCCGCGGGCCGGCGCCAGCTCGTCAAAGGGCCCTTCGCGTCTGGCGTGCGCCGAGCAGGCTGCACGCTGTTCGGTTGGACACGATGCGAAATTGCCAAGTAGATGTCGACTTTATCCTTCGAAAAATTGACACGTCAATGTCGATTTTCTAAACTCCAGCTCATGAGCTTGGCTGAAAGGCTTCGCGACTATCGTGTCGGCCGCTTCACGGATGAAGATGTCGTCCGCTGCACCGGCCTATCTCCGCGCGCGGTGGCGCGAGCTGATAAAATTTGGGGTCGTTCGCACACTCACGGAAAACGATCGCGGTCGCGGTCATGTCCGCCTATGCGACGCGATTGTCTTCAAGCGAGCGGCGGTCATCGCGGCGCTTAGCGAGGCCGGGTTCAGCCTGGCGGTGGCTGGCCGAATTGCCTACTTCGTGCCCTTTCATTGGTCGCTGTTTGAAATTTGCGATCCAGGCAACGTTTCGGTTAGAGGGCGCCACCGTCTCCGATACACATCGCGTACTGCCGCTGCGCCTTAGAAAAGCAAACGCGAACTGGTTCAACCCAGCAAGACCCGCCAGTGTGGATCCGAAGACAGATTGGCTCGTTCAAATTCACGATCGACGTTTCGTAAGCGTCGTGTATCGGCCAGCGGAGAAACCGGTCGTCTTTGGCGACTTGCGCGAAGAAGGTACGAAGTTTGTCGCGTGGGTCCCACATTATGCGAAGTCTCAGTTCGTGCGCAGCGTCGTTGCGCAGCTGGCAATGGAATGGGCGCCAGCCGGCAATCGGTATCCTCGACGTTGTCTCGGAATGGGAAGAACCGACCAAGTGGACTAAGGAGCTCAGGAGTTCTCGGTTACGAGTACGAGAAACTTCCTGCGGACGATCCGCTGCGCAGAGCTGCTGAAGCCACGGTCCGCAATCCGCTTTCCACCACGACCATAAACATCAGCTTCGCCATTAGACGAGCGATCCGGCGTTATCTGGACATTGAGCGAATAGACTCAGCGCGCAAATCGAAAAACTGCGCTTGACCCTGGCAAAACCTGTCGTGAGCGCGCAGGAGATGGAGGGATTTCGAATGATCTCCAAAACGATGCTGGCGCGTTGGCGCGCTAACCCGATCGGCTTCATCCAGCAGGTGCTCATCGATCCAGAAACCAAAAAGCCATTCGTGCTGCTCGACGCCGAGCGCGCTTTCCTCAGGCATGCATTCGCCACCGGCCCTAACGGTCGACTCCTCTATCCTGAACAGGTTTACGCCTGTCCGAAGAAGTCGGGGAAGACGACGTTCGCCGCGATCTATGTGATCACCTTAGTCTTGTTATACGGCGGCGCGTATGCCGAAGCGATCTGCGCAGCGAACGATCTCGATCAATCTGTTGAACGCGTGTTCGCGGCGATCCGCAAGATTATCGAGTGCTCGCCTCAGCTGAGCGCCGAAGCCAAAATTACGGTCGACAAGATTACGATCGGCGATGCTGTCGTCAGCGCCATCCCCAACAGTTACGCCAGCGCCGCCGGGAGCAATCACGTGGTCGCGGTATTCGACGAATTGTGGGGATACGTCAGCGAACGTTCACGGCGGCTTTTTGATGAATTGGTGCCGCCGCCGACACGGCGCATCGCGTGCCGCTTGACGGTCACGTATGCCGGATTCGAAGGCGAGAGCGTTCTCCTCGAGGAGCTCTACCGGCGCGGATTACAGCAGCCGCAAGTCGCTCCCGATCTTTATGCAGGAGACGGGCTGCTCATGTTCTGGAGCCACAAGCCAATCGCACCGTGGCAAACAGACTCATGGGTCGCGGAGATGCGCCGCGGCCTGCCTCCGAACCAATTTCTTCGCATGATTGAAAATAGGTTTGTCACGTCCGAGTGCTCCTTCGTGGAAATGGCGGACTGGGATAGATGCGTCGATCCGCGTCTTGGCCATGTCGTAAACGATCCCGGGCTCCCGATCTGGGTCGGGGTCGATGCGTCGATTAAGCACGACCGCACGGCCATCGTTGCTGTGACCTGGGAGCAGAAGGCGCAGCGTGTGCGCCTCGTTACCCATCGGGTCTTTCAGCCACGCCCCGAGGAGCCCCTCAATTTCGAAGCCACCATCGAGCAAACATTGCTCGACCTGCGAAAGCGCTTTTGCCTATGCAAGGTGCTGTACGATCCGTATCAAATGCAAGCGACAGCACAACGGCTTTGGCGCGCGGGGGTACCGCTCGAAGAATTTCCGCAATCGCCGGCCAATCTCACGATCATCGCGCAGAACCTTTTCGAACTCATTCGTGGGCAAAATCTGTTGGTGTATCCTGACCCTGACATCCGACTTGCCATCAGTCGCGCGGTCGCGAGCGAGACGCCACGCGGCTGGCGGATCACCAAGCAGGTGCAATCGCACAAGATTGACATCGTGATTGCGCTGGCCATGGCAGCGCATGCTGCGGTTCAAGGCCAGGGCGAACCGTACTACAATACTAACATGGACGCCTGGCTGTAAGGATGGATTGGCAAGGCCTGCGCACAAGCCTCCACCTGCGGAGTTATACTTTATTGAGTTGGAAGCTGCATTTTTTTTGTTTCTCAGCATGGCAAGCGGCCACCGTCCGGGTAGGTCCATCTGCCGCTTACCGCTGGACGTTGGTTGTTGCTATTGTTGATCCACCACCGGCGTCGCCGGTGATATTGAGAGATGGGGAAAAACCAGGATGTTTGGCAAGGGGATGAGAACTCGAGCCAAAGTGCGCGTGCCACCCCGACCGCATCGATCCCTTGACGTCTCCACCATTCGGCTTCGTCGCCGCAGCGATGAACTTCCCGATGGTGACCGCGGCACAGCGGGACGGTGAATTCGTCGCTCGCCCTGCGCGATAAAGCGCGGCTTTGTGCGAAACGGAGGTGATGGGGATCGGACGGCTGCCGACCACAGACGAGACAAGGCAGTTGCGTGACTGCGCGGACGTGCTTCCGGTCGCGTATCCGACGGGGTTCAGGCAGCGAAAGTGCGCTCTTGTCGATTCCCTTCCGCTGGCCGTCTTCCTTTGAATATGCATGATCGGCAATGGGCGCCTCGGCAGAGGTAGCGAGAACATGCGGCGACGACCCTTGCTGTACCTTCGCCTCGTGCTCAGTAAGCGTCGCCAGTTCGGCCAGCTTGGATTCAAAAATTGCTTCCACATGCGCCGCGTCGGATACTCGCAGGCTATTCTTTTCGGCGAGGCTTCGATGCGCCCAGTTCGCCGCATCGTGGCTTGAGCCTATTGAACCGATTTCTGCTATCAGACGTTCTCTGAGCTTGGCGGAGGCATGTAGTCCCAGTACCGGATTGGTAGTCGGTGCTTTTGGTGTTCCCGCGCGCCGAAGCGCGACTTCTGGACTTCCTTGACTGCCGCCGGTTGATTGGCCGCCATTGACCTTCGTTCCCTCGGCGCCAATCTCGCTCATTGGACTCTGCAAATCGGGCGCATCCAGATCATCTTCGCCGGCGATGCCGACGAGAGCGAACAGTGCGTATCGCCGCGCATATGTCAGCGCCGCTCCCATTCGACGCGGCGAGGCGGTTTCGCTGACCGGGCATACTGGCCAATCGGAGGCGATCCATTCTCCCGAGCGTGCGCCAGCATGGTGGTGAGGTTGATAAGCCCGGAGGCTTGATCAATCGACGTCCTCTGCAGGGTCGCAATTTCGTGCTGACCGAGAACTCTTCGGGTGATCTCGAGTCCAGCACTCAGCGGTGCATAACGAAAGGTCTGCTCTCGCCCGTGCCGACCTTCCTCGCGAATGGTGGCAACGACGAGTGCGCGAGCACGGTTGTCAGGTTGATGAGCCCGGCGGGTCGATCGATCGAGGTCGTCTGCAGGGTGGCGATCTCGTGCTGACCGAGAACTTTGCGTGTGATCTCTAGTCCAGCGCTCAGCGGTGCATAACGAAAGGTCTGCTCTCGTCCGTGCCGGCCTTCCTCACGAATGGTGGCAACGAGCGACTTTTCCGGATTGACCAACTCGATCTGCGCTTTGGCGAGAGCTGCAGCGAGAGCGCCGATCGACTCACTTGCCCGCTGCATAGTCCCCCTCCGCAGTGAGGAGATCGAAACTGATGGCGCCTGATTTCGAGCGTTTGGCTCGGATGCCGTGACCAATCGCCTGTTGGGCATCTTCCGGCACAAGGCCTTTCAGTTCTGACTTGGCCCGCTCGTGCTCCTGATGGGCCTCGCGGGTCCGGCCAAAGATCGCGGCAAATTCGGCCCAGGCGTTCGAGGAGGTCATATCCACAATCCGCACCGCCTCGATGCGCGGCTTCGGCGGATCGACCCCGAACAGGGCTAGGGGGCTCGCCAGTTTCGACGCAGCGCCAGAATTTCCGCTCGGCGGTGACAATCAGGTGCTGGTAAAGCGGATCGGCATGAGTCTTGATTTCAACCCATCTGCCGCCGCCGGTGATGATGGAAAGTACCGCCGTCCTTGCAGCAACCACGAACATGTTGTGTTGCAGCTGAGGCGCATATTTCTGGGCAGCCGCCTCCTCAGAAAAAGACCACGGCAACATAAATTTACTTTCGAAAACCGCACCGCTGGCTTCGACGCGGCCATCCAGCGTGGCTCCCATCCAATGAAGACCTGGGTGGCGAATATGCTTTTGGATGTCTATGACCTGTTGGCCGGTCGCGGCCTGGAACCATTGTCGGTTCAACTCGTTCAGTCGCTTTCCCGAGTTGAACGACCAGATTGCCAGACAAATCCTCCGGCTCGGCCTCACCGCGTTTTTCCTGCCAAAGCCGGAGCAGCTCCGCTTCATTAACGCCCATGATGATCCTGGCGTCGGACCCGCCAATAAACTGGCGGCGGTTATCCCCTCGGCCAGGTCTCAATTCAGGTTTCAAACCACGCCCCTTTCGCGAATATAGGCCTCAACCGATTCCTTTAAGCCAATTCGGCTTATATGATCTCAATCGTATCTCATGGTCCAAAGTAAGTCAACCGGGAAATCACGCCCGCTCACGAGCGCTCAGATTAGAGCTGCCCGCGGTCTCCTAAGGTGGAGCGCCGAAGATCTTGCCCGTGAAGCCGCGCTAGGCGTTGCGACAATCAAACGCGCTGAGGGTGCGGAGCATGAAACCTCCATGACAATGGCCAATGACCTAGCGGTGCGACGTGCCCTTGAAGCAGCCGGCGTCGAGTTTATCGACGAGAACGGCGGGGGTCCGGGAGTAAGGTTGCAAAAACGGCTTGTGATGAAGCCACGCTAGCGGTGACCTAGCGCGTCCAAACCTTCGAGGGGAGGCCAGAATGCGCGCAATTGGTGGCTAAATGCGGTTGCGAGCACCGGGTCACTGACGCGCACCTAGGTCGCATCGGCTCCGAGGACACGGCGAAAACCGCGGCAGTTTGTAATCGCTCAAAAGAACTTGCGCCGGTACGCCGAAAGGGCAATATTAGTTACATTCGTGACCAATTTTCGTCCTCTGACGCACGCCTCGGGAGGTCCGCCATGGCCCCAGCCGTTAAACACGCCGAGAAGCCCGATACCAAGATCAAAGCGCGCAGCGCCGAGAGCGCCGGCACAGCCGCGGCGCTCCACTATCAGGCCGGCTTCGGCAATCAATTTCGTGTCCGAAGCGGTGGCCGGCGCATTGCCGGTCGGCCGCAACTCGCCGCAGCGGCCGCCGCTCGGGCTTTATGCCGAGCAGATTTCGGGCACGTCGTTCACCACCGCGCGCGCCGAAAATCGCCGCACCTGGACCTACCGCATCCAGCCGTCGGTGGTGCATCGGCCTTATGCGCGCATCGAGAACCGGCTGATCCGCAGCGCGCCTTTCAACGAAGCCGAGGCGACGCCGACGCAACTGCGCTGGTCGCCGTTTCCGATTCCGCGCGAGCCGACCGATTTTGTCGAAGGCATTGTGACGCTCGGCGGCAACGGTGACGTGGCGACGCAAGTCGGCATGGCGGTGCATTTCTATGCCGCCAATACCTCGATGACCAACCGCGTCTTCTACAATGCCGACGGCGAGATGCTGATCGTGCCGCAGCAAGGCCGCGCGCGCTTTGTCACCGAGCTCGGCGTGATCGAAGCCGCCGGCGGCGAGATCGTGATCATCCCGCGCGGCTTGCGCTTCCGCGTCGAGCTGCCGGACGGCCCCTCGCGCGGCTACATCTGCGAGAATTACGGACCGATGTTCCGCTTGCCGGAGCTCGGCCCGCTCGGCGCCAACGGCCTTGCCAATGCGCGCGACTTTCTCGCGCCGGTCGCGGCCTACGAAGATGTCTCCGGCCCCTTCAGCCTGGTCGCGAAATTCCAGGGCAATCTGTGGGCGGCGGAGATGAAGCATTCGCCGCTCAACGTGGTCGCCTGGCACGGCAACTTCGCGCCGTACAAATACGACCTGGCGCGCTTCAACGTCATCGGCTCGGTCAGCTTCGATCATCCCGATCCGTCGATCTTCACCGTCTTGACCGCGCCCTCGGAGCTGCCCGGCACGGCGACCGTCGATTTCGCGATCTTCCCGCCGCGCTGGCTGGTCGGCGAGGACACGTTCCGGCCGCCGTGGTTCCACCGCAACGTCATGACCGAGTTCATGGGGCTTCTGTACGGCGCTTATGACGCCAAGGCGGAAGGCTTCCTGCCGGGCGGCGCGAGCCTGCACAATTGCATGAGCGCGCACGGCCCGGACGCCGAGAGCTGGGAGAAGGCGACGCGCGCCGAGCTCAAGCCGCAGAAGATCGACAACACCATGGCCTTCATGTTCGAGAGCCGCTACGCCATGCGGCTGACGCGCTATGCGGTCGAATCCTCCGAGCTGCAGCACGATTATTTCGAAGGCTGGCAGGGCCTGAACAAGCATTTCACGCCGTAATCCCGATCGCCGGTGAAAAGCCGATTTCCCCGGCGCGGTCTTATCCGGTAAGTTCCCGGCCTCACCGAGAAGAGGGATGGCCGTGGCTGGAAAGCCGGACGACGACGCTCTTATCGCCGGCTTTTTCGACCGGTCGCTCGCAGCCTTGCAGGCCGCGGCCAAGGATGCCGCGCTGTTGCGGCTGGTCGCCGAGATCGCGCAGGCGATCGAAGCGTCCATGCGCGGCGGCGGCAAGCTTTTGATTGCCGGCAATGGCGGCAGTGCGGCCGACGCGCAGCATCTCGCCGCCGAATTTCTCTCGCGTTATCTGGTCGACCGCCGGCCGTTACCGGCGGTGGCGCTCACCACCGATACTTCGGTTCTCACCGCGGTCGGAAACGATTACGGCTTCGAGCATGTGTTCGAGCGACAAGTGCGCGGGCTGGGGCAGCCGGGCGACGTGTTTCTCGCCATCTCGACCTCAGGGCGCTCGCCCAACGTTCTGCGCGCGCTGGAAGCGGCGCGCGATCTCGGACTCGTGACTGTCGGCTTCTCCGGCGCGGCGGAAACCGGCATGCGCGCGCTGTGCCGGCATTTTCTGGCAGTGGCCTCGCAGGAGACCGCGATCGTGCAGCAGATCCATATGGTCGCCGGGCATGCGATCTGCGCGCTGGTCGAACGCGCGCTGGCGCAATGACGGCGCGCTCGCAGCACTTGAAGCCCGTTTTGCGTGACCAACTCCTAGGCGAACTCAGACAGGTTAACTCGGTTGACGCCGCCACCATCTGGGCTCGCCGCACTCTTCCGGCTAAGAACACCCTGAGTGCTGCAGATGCACGCCAGGTAGAGGATGCATTCCAGGCCAGGCTGGCAGAGTTAAACGATCGCGCGGACGAGCCCGAGGCTCCGGCACCGCCCTCTATTTCGACGCTCAAATCTCCGCGGTCCGATCGACGACACCAGCTGAAGTCGATCGCCGTCGCCGAGGGCGTCGACAAAGCCAACTATCCCATCCCGAGCCCCGCCGGCTTCGCGATCGTGAGCATGTGAGGTTCGTGGCCAAGCAGCCTCGTCTGATTTGCGGCCGTAATCCCTGGGGTCCGCATCATTTGCGGTTTTGTCCAGCGGCAGGCACTCGGTCGCAAGGTCAGCGATGAGTATACGGTGCCGCTTTGCCGCGCCCATCATCGCGAGCTGCATCGCTGTGGTGACGAAGCGGCTTGGTGGCAAAAGGCTGCAATTGACCCAACTGCTCCTGCCCGCGCCCTTTGGCTGCAGACACATCCGCTGCCTGGCAGTTAAACCGGGGCACAGTAGCTCCCACTGCTGAAGCACTCCTCGGCCTGAATTTCAAAAACATCGGATGATATAGGCAAAGCAGTTTGCGGTGGGCAAATCAAGCCGCTAGCTAAGCTAGGCGCCTCACCTAGAACGATGTTGCCGAGTTTTCGAAGCGAGAGACCGACCGGCACTGTGATCTCTTTTGTTATAGCGGCGTCATTTCACGACTATTAGTAAGCTGCAAGCCTGGCGTTCCATAACGGCAACGGGTTGCCGTCTCCACGCCTGCGCCGGTTACCGGATCACAGTGGCTGCCGTGTTGCCCAATTCCAATGTCGCAGTCCTCGGCCACCAAATTCAAACAAACGTTGCGTTCCAATATCATCTCCTGAAGATCTTCTGGCCCGAATTCGAGGTGAACTGGACGTAGTGGGCCGACGGTCAGCGCGGGGGCTTGAATCAGGTGTTTTTCACGCCTGGCCTCGTGATCGGCCGTTTCAAGCTCTCTAACGACATCGCGTTCACGATGGGCGTCGGTTATCAGATCGCGGTCTCACCGCACTATCGTGCCAGTCCGATCACGCCTGCGTATAACAACGGTTGGATCTTCACTACGCGATTTAATTTTTAGCCGCTCACTGGTGAAACAAGAGGAGGAGCGCGCCAGGCGGGCACCGTCGAGTGCCACGCAAAGTTCACCGAGCAGGCAAACCGCTTTCCCGCTGCCGCTGATCGATAGAAGCTAGGTTGGCACTTTGCCGGTGACGCTATGTAGTTCGCTACTTCCGGAATTCCCGCCGAGCGTTGCTCGCTGCTCGACTGTTCGGTTCCGCCTAACATGCGTCTCAACGGGCTGGGCGATGACTTTGCAACTCATCGCCGCCCCCAATGTATCAGCGACCAGATTCTCTCATGCCCGTAGTAAAGCGCCAACTTTGTCAGTAATTCCGTCGCAGCGATGGACCCGGCAATTGTTACTCTTCCAGTCACTAAAAAGCCAATGACGAAAGTGTCGGCGGTGCCAGTCAGTCGCCACGTTATCGCCTTCAGAAGCGATCTGCTCGGTGCCTCACGGCTGCGCGGTTTGCCAATGGCTTTATCCGTATAGCCGTGTTCGATCACAGACATGGCTCATCTCCAAGCAGATGGACGGCATACTTGTCGTAATGGGCGGGCAATTTTTTGACCATTGAGTGAGCGCCGCGGCCTTCGGCGGCACTACGACGGTGGTCGATTTCGCCATTCAGGCGCGCGGCACGCGCATGCGCGATGCGCTCGACACCTGGTGGAAAAAGGCGGAAGGCCGGGCCTGCACCGATTTCGGTCTCCACATGATCGTCACCGACCTGGGGAACGCCGGCCTCGAGGACATGGACGACATGGTGCGCGAAGGGGTGGCCAGCTTCAAGCTGTTCATGGCCTACCCCAACGTCCTCATGGTGGACGACGCTACCATTTTCAAGGCCCTCTCGCAGACCGCCAAGAACGGCGCGCTCATCGGGAGGCCGGAACTTGCCTTTGCGGAGGCTCGGTGGCACAACCGCTTCGATGGCCTCCAGCTTCTCGGTAGGATCGGCTCGAACGTAGACTTCCGTCGTGGTCAGATTACTGTGCCCCAACCACAGGGAGACTTTCCGGATGTCTTGGGTTGCTTGCAGCACGATCATCGCGCAGCAGTGGCGGCTATGTCTCTGAAGACATAGTCGCCACTATTTACCCTTCCGGACTATGTCGGGTAATGGAGAGCCTCTGCCGATTTGGCCCGGAGATTCCAGATCGCGTCGCGGAAAGCTCAGCGAATCGCCCGACATAGTCTTATGTCTTCTACAGACTGTTCAGGAAGGCGAGGAGTCGGTCGCCGGGTTTGTAGCGACCCGGCGTTCCATCCGGCGGGGATATCTCGGCAAGTGCTTTCTCCTTCATGGCAATTGTCGCTTCGAGATAAATTTGTGTGGTTTCAACACGTTCGTGACCAAGCCACAATGCGATCACAGAACGATCGACGCCTGCTTGCAGAAGATCCATGGCCATGGTGTGCCTCAAGCGGTGGACAGTGACACGTTTTTGTTTCAACGAAGGGCACACGTTGGAAGCCGTCACGCGATGCTTGTTCAGCAAGTACTGCACGCCGTGGACGCTGAGACGTTCACCTTTGGCGTTGGGGAACAGCACGTGTCCGTCACCTCGTTGCGGCGAGCGCAACCAGCCTCTCAACACGGCAAGTGTAGATCTAGCGATCGGTGTACAGCGTTCCTTGCGCCCCTTACCAATAAGCCGCACGTGGGCGCCGGCTCCATGGATAATATCCTGACGTTTGAGCCCGGTCATCTCGGATAAGCGCAGACCTGTCTGTACTGCCAGCAAAATGAAGGCGTGATCACGTCGGCCAGACCATGTGAGCTGATCCGGAGCGGCCAGCAAGGCATCGACTTCGACACGTGTAAGAAATTGGACCAAGGTCCGCGTAAAACGCTTGCCGGGTATGGCGAGCACCCGTTGGATCTGCGCGGAATGAGTCGGTGCCTCGAAAGCTGCGAAACGAAAGAACGAGCGCAGAGCAGTCAAGCGTAGATTGCGACTGCGAGTGCTGAGACCTTGATGCTTCTCCAAGTGATCCAGAAACGCCGTGACCAATGGCGCATCGATCTCCTGGAAGTTCAGCCGTGAGGGCTCCTTACGTAATCGTTGCTCGGTAAACTTCAGGAACTGATGG
>CAVREN010000079.1:0-20310 GCA_963720115.1 uncultured Alphaproteobacteria bacterium | reverse complement strand
TTCACACAAGCATCCCTCCAAGGAAAAACATCAAGCGCAGGACGTTAAGTGCTCTGGAGAGCGCTGGAGTACCTTGGGTGACACGGGAATCCTGTTCCAGGGACACACGGGATACACACAAGCATCAGCCACGGTTCCCATTCACAGAGACATTCCCGAACATTGCAGATGATGGAAGATCACCTTTGCAGGACCACGGAAGTGGATCACCAAAGCACCGTCCCGAAGCGAAGTCGATCTGATCCCAGCGGAGGTCAACAAGCTCGGCGGGCCGAAACCCGTGACGATAGGCCACTAGCACCATCGTGGCATCCCGATGTCCCCAGCGGTTCTTCCGAGCGGCGTCCATGAGCCTTTCAACTTCCACTTCCGTTAGGTGCTCACGAGTTCGCAGGTCGGCGTTCGGAGGCCGCCTGGGCATGACTGTTCGATTTACGATGGCTGGCGCGACCAGCTTCAGGTGTGCTTTTGACAAGTATTTGGCCCTTCCAGTCCCAATGACTGTTCGGACAATGACCATTCTCTGGATAGTCTGTGAATGAAAAACTGCTGAGAATGTGTAAGTCATTTTTAACTCAGTGGTTGCGCTCTCACTGATTTGTCGTCAGACAGCGGAAGGATGTGGCGGAGACCTAGCCGCTGTTGAGTGGTCGTTGGGGGACCCGCCGATCGCTGGTTCGCCAAAGCCGCAGAACGTCGCGCCTGTCGCGATTGAGCGGCACCGACGCAACCGGCTTATTCCGACACAGCTGCGACAAGTAGCGCTCGGCCGCGAACTCATGGGGCCCCCTTCCGGGGGAGATTTCCAGATTTCGACCCCCGGCCCCGGATTCCAAAAACTCGGAGTAAAGCCTGGGCTTGGGCCTAACCCTGGCGCGTCGTGTCAACGCGTGGACCCCCGCGCACCTATTCGTCATCAGAGCCCAGCACCTTGCCGGTCTTTTAGGTTGACCAGATGCAACTGCGCGCACGCAAGGCAACGCACCTGAACGTAAGTGAAATCATCGTCATCGGGCTCATCATCCGCCCAAGCCTGGACGTTGTCACCTGTATCGGGGCAGCGGTAGAGGAACGGCGGCATGATCTTGCGCTTCTCCTTTTCCTGGCTGTGCTAGGGTGAGCATTGGGAACGGGCTCCGATGTTATTTCGTGGGAGGCCCACCGTGAGCGCCAGGGTTTTGCTTTCGACTATAACTCACCGGCAGAACTGTATCTGTCGAGGCCTAGACGACGCACCGATTACCGGCGTTTCGCGACGGCGGCTGAGGCGATCCACTATGCTGTTGACGAAGTGCGCACACGCCGATCCCTCAGCGCCTGGATGCAGGTCGGTGATGAGCGGTTCAACAAAAACGAAATCAACCGACTGTACGACGATGATGATTACCCGTTGCGCACGTTCCTCGGCGAGCACAAGGAACTTTCGCGCAAGCGCCCGTATTACATCGCCGTCGAACGCGACATAGTTAGAGACCCAGAAGCCGTACAGGTTAGAGAACAGGAGCAGTGGGTCTTCAGGTGGCTCCCCGAGTGCGTTCGCGTTCTCAATCAATGCGCGCGCCTGATCAAGCGCCGCTCTCGTCTCAGGCGCTGCATAACCTTTGGTGTGCATCAGGGCATTTGCCAGCGCAACCTGACACCTGATCTCTTCGCGACGCTGGACGGGACTCGCAGGCAAGGTCGCGATCTGAGCAAGTGCGCGCGTGAGCTGCTCGACTGCTTCGACTAGTGCCGAACGTTCGAGTGACCGCTGTCCTGCCTTGCCCCAAAAGGCCACTGCTTTTTCAATCAGTCCAGCCTCGGTGCAGTGACGTGCCAATAGCTCAGGCCGGTTTTCCGCAACCTCTACGAACTGACTTTCGAGTGTCTCGGCGATGCGGGCATGGAGCGAGCGTCGTGGCTCGCGAAGTAACGTGCCGTAAGCCGCGTCCTGTACCAATGCGTGCTTGAAAAGATAGCTCGCCTGCGGCGGCACGCCCTGTCGGAACAACAAACCGGCGGCAATGATACGGTCAAGAGCCGATGCTACCTCCGGCTCTGGCCTACGAGCGACCGCTGTCAAAAGTGTATGCGAGAACTCCCGCCCAATCGCCGCTCCGATCTGCGCCACCTCCTTGGCGGGGCCGAGCCGGTCGAGCCGCGCCATTAGCGAGGCGTGCAGGCTTGCTGGGACCGCCAGGGCGGAGACGGAATGGCGGCGATGGTTGCCGCGCGGCGCCTCGCTCTCAGCGCTTCCAGCACCGCCTTCGTCATTTCCTCCACGAACAGCGGGATGCCGTCGGTGCGCTCCACGATTTCCGCTGTCACATCCGCCGGTAGCTCCTTGTTCCCGACAATGCGCGCGATGATGGCAGCCGCTTCACGCTCCCCAAGCCGGTTGAGCGCCAAGCTCGTCACATGCGACCGTCCAGCCCAAGGCGCGTTGAACTCCGGGCGGAAAGTTACGATGAGCAGCACGGGAAGAGTTTTGATCTGGTCCACCGTCCGACCGAACACTTCCAGGCTCGTCGGATCGACCCAATGCGCATCTTCGACGATCATTAGCACCGGTCGCTGTCTAGTTAGTCCCGCGAGTTGTGCCGTTAAAACTTCCTGCGTTCTTTGCCTGCGCTCTTCCGGGGCCAAATCGAGCGCGGGGTATCGCCCATCATTCGCCAGCGAAAGCATCTCGGCAAAGAGGGCCGCGTCCTGGATAGGGGTCGAAGTCTGCGCGAGCACAGCATCGAGTTTATCGAGCTTCGCTTGCGTAGTGTCGTCGTGCGCCATTCCAGCGGCACGTTCCGTCTGGCTGATGATGGGATAGAACGCACTGTCCGTGTGCTGCGGAGAACAAAAATAGCGCAAGCGCGTGTGCGGTTCGGAAGCGAGGTGTTCTAACAACGCCGCCGTCAGTCGAGACTTGCCGATGCCCGCTTCGCCGGAGAGCAGCACCACTTGGCCTTCGCCAGTTTTTGCCTTCGACCAGCGCCGCAGCAGGATTTCAAGTTCTTCCTCCCGCCCGACAAGCTCTGTCAGCCCACTCGCGTGAAGAGCATCGAAACGGCCTTCCGCCGAACTCGCGCGAAGCGCCGCCCAGGCCCGCACAGGCCCCGCAATGCCTTTGAGGTCTTTTGCTCCGAGGTCCGCAAGCTCGAACAGGTTTCCCACGAGCTTTCGGGTGCTTTCAGCAATCACGACGCTGTTCGGCTCCGCAACGCCCTGTAGCCGCGCTGCAAGGTTCGGCGTCTCGCCTACAATCGCCTGCTCCTGTGATGCGCCAGAGCCGATCAGGTCGCCGACGACCACAAGGCCCGTTGCGATCCCGACGCGCGTCTGTAAGGGCGCGTGGGTCTTCAGGGCACCCACAGCCGCCACCAACTCCAGCCCAGCGCGCACGGCTCGCTCTGCGTCGTCCTCGTGGGCCTGCGGATAGCCGAAATAGATCAGCACACCATCGCCCATGTACTTCGCTACGAACCCGCCGAAGCGCTCCACGGTTTCCGCGACGCACTTCTGATAGGCCGAAATGACCTCGCGCAAATCTTCGGGGTCCATGCGTGCAGAAAGCACCGTAGACCCAACGAGGTCCGAGAACATCACCGTCACTTGGCGGCGTTCGGCGCGGTCTTCAGGATGGGCGCTTGGTGCAGTGGATGTGATCGTTGCGTCAGCGGAGGGCGTCTTGCTGCCCGCATCAGCGCGTAGCGCCGCGATAGCTTCGAGGAGTATCCGGCGATGACCAACAGGACCAACGCCGATTTCCTTCAGGTCCTCCTGGGTCAAGTTCGGGAGGACCCGTTCGTTGATCTTGTTGTCGCGGAAAGCCGCCTCGTATTCTTCGAGGCCCAGGCTCCGCAGCCAGACCACGATGTCCATGACGGCCCCACAATCAGTGGTGGCGTACATCATCTGCCTGGGAAGCGAGAGTGTCCAGGGTGGCGTTGGGGCTCATACGCTGCACAAAGCCGAGTGAGGTCAAACGGCAATGGCCGGTCTTTAACCCTTTTTGAAAATCACCCTGTGGGGTCGAAATCCTGAGCTTTGCCGGTAAAGGGGACCCTATTCGGTCGCACCGCTGCACTCAGTCACTTAGAGGCGCGCGCAAAGGATAATCATCTCGTCATACAGCCGATTGATTTCTTCCTTGTTGAACCGATCCTCTCCAACCTGCATCCAGGCGATGAGGGACCGGCGTGTGCGCAGTTCTTCGACAGCATAACGGATGGCCTCAGCCGCTGTCGCGAAACGCCGGTAATCGGTGTGTCGTCCTCTGCGCCTCGCCAGAAACAGTTCAGCCGGTGAGCTATAATCGAATGCGATGCCCCGGCGGCTCACGGTGGGCCTCCCACAAAATAACATCGGAGCCCGGTCCGATTGTTCACTCTAGCACAGCCAGGAAAAAGAGAAGCGTTAGATCATGCCGCCGTTCCTCTACCGCTGCCCCAACACAGGTGACAACGTCCAGGCTTGGGCGGATGCTGAGCCGGATGACGATGATTTCACTTACGTTCAGGTGCGTTGCCTTGCGTGCGCGCAGTTGCATCTGGTCAACCTAAAGACCGGCAAGGTGCTGGGCTCTGATGACGAATAGGTGCGCGGGGGTCTACGCGTTCACACGACGCGCCAGGGTTAGGCCCAAGCCCAGGCTTTACTCCGAGTTTTTTGAAATCCGGGGGCGGGGTCGAAAGCGTGAGATTTGGCGGGAAAAGGGGGCCCCATCAGTCATGCCCGCTGCGCTAGGTCACTCAAACTTACGCAACGGATAGTCACTGGCTTCGTACAGTCGTTGAATTTCGTTACTGTTGAAGCGCTCATCCCCAACCTCCAGCCAAGCGCCGAAGGCTCGGGGCGTTCGTAGAGTTTCGACTACATAACGGATGGCCTCAGCCGCCGTCGCGAAGCGTCGGTAGTTCTCGCGTCTACTCTTTGTGCGCTTTGCCAGGAACAGTTCAGCCGGGGCGCTGTAGTCGAAGGGTGGCATCCCTTGGCTCTAATGAAAGTCACACCCTACGAAGTTCACTCTCTTTAGCTACGCGCTCATGGGGCTCGTTGATGTTCTTAATGCGATACTGGAACACCATTGCCTTCTGGAGTAGCTGAGTGACCTGATAAACGCCGAAAGCGCGGTCACGACCAAGATAGTTCACTAACTGGCCGATCTTTCCGCTCATATTTGCAATGTCCTCGGCGAAGTCATTGATTGCCTTTACACGTTCTTCATCGGTCGCTGTACTATCGATCACGATTGCCGAAGCTCCCGTGATTGCCATCTCAATCGCGTCTTCGTTTAATGTTTTCCCCAATGCGTGCCATTGCCCGGAGCCATGAAAACATTCCGGCAAAAACTGCTTGAAAGGCTTCAAACGTCGCTTTGGTACGATATGGCTTGTCATTTTCATTCCTTTGTTGAGTTTGTACGTTATTGCGTGCTGGCCTTTGGGGCTTCGGCGGTACCGCTCTTTTTGTTGTGCTTCATGGCTGCCGTAGCCGCCAACCGGATGTAGTTGCTAAAATCGATGCGGCGACATTTGCATTCGGTCTTGATCATATCCATCAAAACGGGACTGAAGCGAGTTGAACGTATGACGGTTTTCTTCCAACGATTATCCATCAATGATATTGCCTCCACATTTTTTTGCTCCCTCAAATATACTTTCTTGTTGAGACGTTGGCCGTCTCCGCTATTGTAAGCTCATACACCGCCTACCAAAATTGGCGTAATTGCGCATGTGTAGTGGCCGATGCGGTCACTAGACACGGTCGCATTCGCGATTTGACTCGCGACTGATCTGCATCGGATGACGACCGCCTTTGCAATCCATTGGCGGCAACAGCCTGGCTTGTGAAAGTCTTTTATGGAAGGAAACGATGTGCGAAGCAGGAGCGCAGCGACTGCGAGCAGATCGCGCGAAGCGGGATTGATCATGCATTATTTGTTGATGACATAAATAAGCGGCGACATTCATTTGGAGTCATCGCGACGATATTCATAGGCAGTTGGTCAGATGAAAATCATTTGTTCAATAGCGCGTGAATCAATCCCGCTGCGCGGGATTTCGCTTCGCGAGTTTTAAGTTTTTCAACAGTGTGGGTCGGAAGAAGTCACTGCCGTGGAAGAAGTCATTGCCGTCATGGTCGGAGACGCACTTTTGGCCTTGATGGCCAAAGGTGGTCGAGTCTGCCTATAATGGCCCGTCGAGCACTTGACTTTGAGCAACCCCAAGAGGGGAAAGTGCGGTTGGGCTATCTGCTTTTCTGCTCAGTTTTATTCCAACGCCAACACCCTAGGCCAAGTCAACGACATTAGGTGTGTCTCCAGGTCGCAAGGCAACGTTGCCTGGATCGTGCCCACGATGATCCATTGGTCATCGTAAGCTTCTGCGGATCGGAATGATGACGAATTGCACCCTAACTGAATTCCGACGGCGCTGCTTTTCACGGCAGTCGCAGCCTCGACAGGTCTGATGCGAGATGTTGGATCCGCAAATGTATTTATCTTTCGTAGTACGGTAAAATGCTGTTTCCAGAAAAATATTTTAGGGGACCTTCAACGCAGTTTCGTAATGCGATCTACGTGCCGGTTTTAAATGACAAGAACCTATATGTCTTTGTGATCAGCGTATTTGGAGCGCTGCCGTGATGGCAGGATGATGTTGTTGATTGGCTTCCATTTGGGCGGTTGCAGAAGAAAACGAACAAATCAGTCACGACGATATTTCGACGTGCAGCCAATGCCGCGGTTTTTCCGTCGGCAGCGAATTTGTTATGATAACAAGATGTTTAGCAGTGATTACAAGCATAGGACGCGCTTTTTTGTAAGTAAAATAAACCAAAGCGTTCACAAAGTCAGCAGCCCGGCGCATGCGCCTTTAAAGGCGAAGTGCACAAACTCAGCGTTCAACCCGCATATCGATTTCGCTGCGCAGCGTCCCAAAGTCGATTGGCTTGGTCAGAAGCGCCTCAGCGCCGTTCTCCAGCGCCTTACGCTTCGTCTCCGCATCGCCGTAGGCGCTGATCATGATGACAGGGACGTCCGGTCGCAGTGCTTTCGCCTTGGGCAAGAGTTCAAGGCCGCTCATCCCCGGCAAGTTGATGTCGGAGGATTAAGAGCATCGAAGGCATTTCACTACTTGCAAGTGGTCGCACGAGACTCTCCCGTCAGCGAAAAGCGCAACGTTGCCTGCATGGAACACACTAGCGAAGCGCTGACGACGATCTAAGTGCGCGCGACGGGATTTTACATCCATCATGGCAACGGCTGGCGCTGTTCCTAATTCTAACCAGCATTTCGCTCGTTTTGATCCCAGCGATGGCGCTTTTTACTCACGAGGAAAAGTTGGCGCGCGAGACTGCCGGCTCCCTCAAATGGCACGCCACGTGATGACCCGGCCGCACCTCACGCATGGCCGGTTCCTCGATCCGGCAACGCGGCTCGGCATATGGACATCGCGTGTGGAAGCGGCAACCGGTGGGCGGATTGATCGGGCTCGGGACGTCGCCAGTTAGAACGACACGTTTGCGCTTGGCATCGGGATCGGGCAACGGCACGGCCGAGAGCAGGGCCTCGGTATAAGGATGCAGCGGTGTCGTGAAGAGAGAATCACGGTCGGTTAATTCGACGATCTTGCCGAGATACATCACGGCGACGCGGTGGCTGATATGCTCGACCACCGCTAGATCATGAGCGACAAAGAGATAGGAGACTCCGAATTCCCGCTGCAAGTCGCTAAGTAGGTTAACCACTTGGGCCTGTACGGACACGTCGAGCGCAGATACCGGCTCATCACAGACGATGAGACTGGGATTGACGGCGAGTGCCCGGGCGATCCCGATGCGCTGACGCTGCCCACCGGAAAACTCATGCGGATACCGCGCCATAGCTTCGGCGCGGAGGCCGACTTTGGCAAGAATTGTCGCCACGCGCTCCTTGAGCGCGGCGCCGCGTGCGACGCCATAGTTAACCATAGGCTCCGCGACGATCTCGCCGACGGAAAGGCGTGGATTGAGCGAAGAATACGGGTCTTGAAAAACCACCTGCAGCTCGCGGCGATAGGGGCGCATCCGGGACGGTGAGAGATTGTCAATGCGCTCGCCGCGCAACTTAACAGTGCCGGCGGTCGGTTCGATCAGTTTGAGCAAAGCCTTGCCGGTCGTTGACTTGCCGCAACCGGATTCGCCGACGAGTCCCAGCGTTTCGCCCTCATTGATATGAAAGCTGACCCCATCGACGGCATAGACGTATGCTGAAACGCGCGAGAACAGGCCCTGGCGAATTACAAAATGCTTCTTCAGGCCGTCTACGACAAGAAGCGGCGGTTTCTCTTGCGGCATCATAGCGCCGCGATCCGATGAGATTCGAAACAGGCTGCGAGATGCTCTGCACCCTTCATCTCGAGGGGCGGTATTTCGCGGCGGCAGCGCTCTGTGACGAAACTGCAACGCGGCGCGAAGGCGCAGCCGATAATGGGGTCGCGCAGCGATGGCACCGTGCCGGATATTTCGACGAGTTGCGGTGGCGCGTGCTGGCCGAGCGTCGCTCCGAGGCGCGGTACTGAAGCGAGAAGGCCGAGCGTGTAAGGATGGCAAGGTTTGCTGAACAGTGCGCGAACTGGCGCCTCCTCGACCTTGCGGCCAGCATACATCACGGCGACGCGCTGCGCCATTTCGGCGACCACACCCAAATCATGTGTGATGAGGAGAATCGCGGCGCCGATCTTCGCCTTGAGCTCGCGCATCAGATCTAGGATTTGGGCTTGAATGGTAACATCGAGCGCGGTCGTGGGTTCGTCGGCAATGAGCAGTTTGGGATTGCAAGCGAGCGCCATGGCGATCATCACTCGTTGTCGCATACCGCCCGAGAGCTGATGCGGATACTGCCGAGCGCGGCGCTCTGGTTCCGGAATTCGAACGAGGCGCAGCATTTCGACAGCGCGTCGCCCCGCGGCGGAAGCGCCGAGTCCCTGATGCAGCCGCAGGGTCTCTGCAATCTGGCGCGATACTGTGAGGACTGGATTCAACGACGTCATCGGTTCTTGAAAGATCATAGAGATCTTGTTGCCGCGAATCCTGCGCATTTCTGCCTCGCTGAGAGTCAGAAGATCAGTACCCTGAAAGCGTATCGTGCCGCCGACGATGCGTCCCGGCGGCGATGGTACGAGACGCAAAATGGAGAGCGCGGTGACGCTCTTGCCACAGCCGGATTTGCCGACCACCGCCAATGTCTCACCTGCATTGACGGCATACGAGACGCCGTCGACCGCGCGCACCACTCCGTCGCTCGTGTAAAAATGCGTCTTGAGGTTCTCGATAGCGAGAAGCGGCTCGTTTGACACGGAAGCTGATCCTACATACGGCGTGCAAGCCGCGGATCGAGCGCGTCCCGCAGCCCATCGCCGACCATATTGACCGCGAGAACCGTGAGCGAGAGAAAGACGCCAGGAAAAATAATGAGATAGGGCTTGATCTGAAAGTAACTGCGCCCTTCCGCCATGATGTTCCCCCAGCTTGGAATCTGTGGTGGCGTTCCGGCACCGATGAAACTCAACACTGCCTCGGTGATCATGGCGGCGGCACAAATATAAGTCGCCTGTACCAGGATCGGCGCAATGGTGTTTGGCAAGATGTGGCGCCACAGAGTCCGGAAGAAGCGGGTTCCAGCGGCGACAGCTGCTTCGACGAAGGGTTGCTCGCGCAAGCTCAACACGACGCCGCGCACGAGACGAGCGACGCGCGGTACTTCGGAAATCGTGATGGCAATAACGACATTCCCCACGCTCGCTTTGGTGAGGGCCATGAGAGCGATCGCCAGCAAAACCGGTGGAATCGACATGAGACCGTCCATGACGCGCATGATGAGGGCATCGGCAAGCCTATTAAACCCGGCGACGAGTCCGATCGCCAACCCTAACGCGGTACTCATCACTGCGACACCAAGACCCACGACGAGCGAGATGCGAGCACCGTAAAGCGTACGGCTGTAGACATCGCGGCCGTAGGCGTCGGTGCCAAACCAATGGAGCTCCGAAGGAGCGCGCAAGCGGCGGACCGGCGAAACCGCAACCGGATCGACGGTGCCGAGAAAGGGCGCAAACACGGCTATCGCCGCCATCAGCAGCAGGATCACCGTCCCGGCAATAATCGTGGGATGGCGGCGCGTCGCTTGGCTCAGCCAATGACGGCGAGCGACCGGGGCAACGATGTCGGCGGACGCGAAGCCCATCTCAGTACCTCACGCGCGGATCGAAGAGCGTATAGCTGATGTCGACGGCGAGATTGACCAACACATAGACCGCAGAGAACAATAAGATCACGCCTTGGATGATGGGATAGTCTCGGCGCAGAATCGCGTCCACCGTGAGTTGGCCGATACCGGGAATAGCAAAGACAGTCTCTGTGACAATGACGCCGCTGATAAGCAAAGCAACGCCGATGCCGACGACCGTGACGATCGGCACCGCTGCATTCTTAAGCGCATGCCGAATGAGGACCTGGGTGTTGGAAAGCCCCTTCGCCTGTGCCGTGCGGATGTAATCCTGACTTAGAACTTCGAGCATGCTTGCCCGCGTGACACGGGCGATCAGCGCGCCGTAGATAAGACCGAGCGCGATACTCGGCAGGATCAGATGCTCGATGAAGGGCAGAAAGCCTACGCGGATACTAACATAGCCCTGAACGGGTAGAAGATCGAGCTCAACAGAGAAGGTTAGAATTAGAAGATACGCCAATACAAAAGAGGGTAACGAAAACCCCAGCACGGCAAAGATCATCACGCCACGGTCGATCCAGGTGCCTACCTTCCAAGCGGCGACGATTCCCAAAGGAATAGCGAATAGTAGTGTCAGGATTAACGTCGTCACGGTCAACGCAAGTGTCGGCTCAAGGCGCTGGCCGATGAGCTGAGTTACCGGTAGATTTGTAAAAATTGAGATGCCAAGATCGCCGTGCAGCACACCCCAAAGCCAGTGGCTGAAGCGCAAAAGGAACGGCTCATCGAGACCAAGCTGGCGGTGAATGCGCGCGATATCCTCTGCGGTTGCTAGATCGCCGGCGATGATCGCCGCGGGATCGCCGGGCGCGATATACAGCAGCGAGAAGACGAACATCGCCACAATGCCCATAACCGGGATCGTCGCTAACAAACGACGGATGATATAGACTAACATTAATCAGATCCCGTTCCCGCTCTCCCCTTCATGGTGGCAAGACAAAGATTAACGGACATTGCGGAAACGCCACTCCTGCGGGCCGATCACCAAACTTGCGGACGCGCTCACTGCTTCTCGACATTCCAAATGAAGACGATAGGCGCCGGCACCACGCCCTTGAGACTACTGCGATAGGCCGTGGGGATGACGAATTGGCCGGTAGGGATGTAGGGAACGCTGACGAACGCTTGCTCCTGAATCTCGACGGCGAGCTTCTTTTGCGCGGCAAGGTCGGGAGCGTCGAGCCATTGGGCGCGCATCGCCTCGATCTTTTCATCGCTCGGCCAGCCGAACCAAGCCTTTTCGCCATTGCTGCGCAGGGCCGCATTGATGGCGGGACTCACCATGTCCGGGCCGACGAACCAGGTGAAAAAGATGCTCCAGCCGTTTTTGTCGACAGGGTCTTTAACAGTGCGCCGGTTGATGAGCGTGCCCCAATCCATAGCCTGAAGATCGACATTGAGGCCAAGCTGGCGCAGCTCTTCGGTTACGACCTGTGCTTGTGCATTGACGATAGGCTGGTCAGTCGCCGTGATGAGAACAATGCGTTCGCCGTTGTAACCTGCCTCGTTGATCAGTGCCTTTGCCTTCTCGATATCACGCTTACCTTTCAGAGGCTCCGCACCGGCCTCGCTCGCCATCGGCGTGCCGCAGGCGTAATAGGAAAAGCACCTCTTCCAGTTCTTCTCGTCGCCGGCCAGCGCCGTCATGATATCTTGCTGATCGACGAGGTAGAGCAAGGCCTCTCGCAGCTTTTTGTTGTTGAATGGTGGCTGAAGCTGATTGAAGCGCATGACGCCGATGCTGCCGATGGGATCTATATTGGCGACTGTGATATCCTTATTCTTCTTAAGGAGCGGTACCAGGTCGGGGGGCAATTGTTGCCACCAGTCGACCTCACCGGCATTGATCGCGGCTGCCGCGGTCGCCGCATCCGGGATATAGATCCATTCGACGCGATCGACTTTGACGACCTTGCCCCCGGCGGCCCAACTCGGCCTATCGCCACGCGGCACGTAATCCGGATTCTTGACGTAGACTGCCTTGTTGCCCGGCACCCACTCTTCCTTGACGAACTTGAAAGGACCTGAGCCCGTGGGGTCGATGATCTGCGTATTGGCGTCGGTCTTGGCGATGCGCTCGGGCATGATGAAGGGAACATTGCTCGAAAGCTTGCCAATTGCCTCGAGCAACAAAGGAAACGGCTTCTTCAAGATGATCGAGAAGGTGCGATCGTTCTCGGCCTTCATCTCGCTGACAGCAGCCGCCAAAGCCTGGCCAAGCGTGTCGCGTTTCATCCAGCGCTCGAGCGAGGCGATGCAATCGGCCGAGCGCACCGGTTGGCCGTCATGGAATTTGAGCTTATCGCGCAGGGTGAAAGTATAGGTCAGCTTGTCGCCGCTAATCTTCCAGGTATCGACCATCTGCGGCTGCGGCTGGAAATGCTCGTCAAGCGCAAAAAGCGTGTCGTACACCATGTAACCGTGATTACGCGTGATATAGGCGGTCGTCCAAATCGGATCGAGACTGCGCAGGTCGGCCTCGGGAATGAACCTGATGATCTTCCCTTCAGTTTGGGCATATGCTGGCGCAAGCAACACGGCGGTCATCGCGACCGCCGCCGCCAAGCGCAACATCCCGCTAATCATGGTTTTCATGGCTCTTCTCCCGCCTTATAACTATTCCCTTGGCTCGCAAGATCCACCTTATGCCAGTTGCCGGCATTGCAACAACTACGGGCCGCACTCGTCAGCTCGGCGCGCCTTGATCGCAAGGAGTTGCGAAGGGGTCGTGAAAGCGCAGGCAGGCGCTGGTTCAATTGGTCGACGATGAGGCGTCTAATTAAGATGAGTGATATCCCTGCCGCATCACTGATGCGCTGGAGCGCCACGGGAGCGGATTGCGCAAACTCCATCGTGAAACGGCCAGTGCGGAGGTCGCGCCGGAATTGCTGGCGGAACAGAACCTCCGCATCAGGCTCATCATCAACCACGAGAACAAGCGGGTTCACATGCGTTCTCCCGACTTGATAAGAGACGTCGCCCGCGCGCGGCAGAACGATCCTGAATTCGGTGAACTCACCGGGCTGCGTATCGACCTCTATAGACCCGGCATGTTGCTTGACGATGATGTCATGACTAATGGACAGGCCCAACCCAGTCCCTTCACCGGCAGGCTTGGTCGTAAAGAACGGGCTGAATAGCTTCTCCTTCACCTCGGGCGGAATGCCGGTGCCGTTATCGCGGATCGTGATTTCCACGCTGTCGCCGAGGTTCTTGGTCGTGGCAGCGAGCGTTGGCTCGTAGTTTCCTCCATTCGCGTCGGCTTTGCGCTTCGTCGCAGCATAGAAACCGTTTGAGATCAGGTTGAGCAGCACCCGCGTAATCTCCTGCGGGAACAGATCGACCTCACCGGCAGCCGGGTCAAAGGCCCTCTCCAGGGTGATAGTGAAGCCCTGCTTCTCGGCTCGCGCTCCGTGGTAGGCGAGATTGAGGCTTTCATCGACGAGGGCGTTGATGTCGACGGGCCGATGCTCTCCAGAGCCCTGACGTGAGTGCAGCAGCATGTTCTTGACGATTGCATCGGCGCGCTTGCCGTGCTGCACGACCTTGTCGAGATTGCCTTGTAGCGTATCGGCGATATCACTGATCTCTGCGCGTAGCTTGCTGTCGAGGTGCGCACTGCCAAGCGCCTCCCGCAATTCATCGATAAGCTCGACCGAGACCGCTGAAAAATTGTTGACGAAATTGAGCGGGTTCTTGATCTCGTGGGCGATACCAGCGGTGAGCTGGCCGAGCGAGGCGAGCTTTTCGGTCTGGACCAGCCGGTCCTGCGCGGTCCGCAGGTCCTCCAGCGACTTTGCCAGCTCGCGCGTGCGAGCCTCTACGCTCTCGAACAGTCGTACGTTCTCAATTGCGATCGCGGCTTGGTCGGCGAAAGTCGATGCCAACTCGATCTGTTTCTCGGTGAACGGGCGCACTTCCGAGCGCGACAAGTTCAGCACGCCGGTTGGGACACCCTCGCGCAGCATTGGGACGGCGAGAGCCGTGCGGTAGTCGCCCAATCTCTGCCCTTCCACTAAGGTATACTCCGGATCAGCCTTTACGTCGGGGATATGCGCCGCACGCCCTTCGAGCAGTGCACGCCCGAACGCAGAGCCGCGTTCGGGCTGGATCGGAATATTTCGAACATATTCGATGAAATCGGGAGAAAAGCCGTATGCTTCGGCGCGGTAGAAGACTCCATTTTTCTGGCGGGTGATAATAGTCTTGTCGGCATCGCAGAGCCGAGCAGCTGATTTAACGAGGGTTTGCAGCACCGTCTGCAAGTCGAACGTCGAGCGGCTGATGACCTTGAGCACGTCGGCAGTGGCGGTCTGTTGCTGAAGCGATTCGCGCAGCTCGCTGAGCAGCCGCGTGTTCTCGATGGCGATGACGGCCTGGTCGGCGAAGGTGGTGACCAGCTCAATTTGCTTGTCGGTGAAGGGCCGCACTGAATTTCGCCCCACGGTGATAACGCCAATCGGCGATCCTTCTCGCAGGAGCGGGACGCCAAGAATTGTGCGAAATCCGCCAACCTTCTGGGCCTTGTAGGTGTATTCGGGATCGGCCAAAACATCGAGGACATGAACGATTTTGCGCTCAAGCAAGACGCGCCCGGATACCGTTCCACGGTCAATTCCGGCTGGGTGACTTGCGACGAACTCGGCGTATTCACGCGAGAACCCGTAGGTCGCTTCGAAGTGGAAAGTTTCGCCCTTCGGTCGACCTATCGTAACCGAGTCCGCCTCGCAAAGGCGGGCCGCCGACTGGACCAGTGTGTCCAGCACCGCCTGCAGATCGAAGGTCGAGCGGCTGATCACCTTGAGCACGTCGGCAGTGGCGGTCTGTTGCTGTAGAGATTCGGTCAGGTCGGCTGTGCGCTGGCTGAGGTCGTCGGTGCGCTGCCGCAGTTCGTTGAGCAGCCGCGTGTTCTCGATGGCGATGACGGCCTGGGCTGCGAAGTTCTGTACCAGCGCGATCTGCTTGTCGTTGAATGGGCGGACTTCCTGCCTCACGAATACAATAAAGCCGATTATGTCGCTTTCCTTGAGCATTGGCACCGCCAGGATAGTGCGATAGCCGCCAAGCTCGACGGCCGCCACCGCCAACGGATCGCCTTGAAGGTAAGGCTGCTCGATTGTGATGTCGGCGGTTTGCGCAACCCGCTTTGTAGCTATCGCGCGGCCAAGTGTGACATTCGGACTGGGCCGCAGTGGCTCGCGCTGCATGAATTCCGCAAACGCTTGCGGCGCGTTATGTATCGCGACGATGCGGTAAGCATCACCCTCCCGCAGGCCAAGCGCGCCAAATTTGGCCTCGCAAAGCCGAGCCGCATTTGCCAGCATGGCATCGAACACCGGCCTCAAATCGCCGGGCGAACTCGAAATGACCTTTAGTACCTCAGAGGTCGCCGTCTGCTGCTCCAGGGAGTCGGCGAGCTCCCGTGAGCGTTGCTGCTCCGCCTCGAACAGGCGCGTGTTTTCAATCGCGATCACCGCCTGGTCAGCGAAAACGGCAAGCAAGTCGATTTGCTGTTGAGTGAACGGCTCGATCTTATCTCTCGCCACGAACAGCACGCCGATTGGTGTGTTCTGTCGCATGAGGGGGACGCCGAGCGCCGTACGGAAGCCGCCGATGGTCGCTGCTTCCTGGAATTGAAATTCTGGGTCGTTCATAACGTCCGAGACCTGCACTGGCCGCCCTTCGAGCAAGCAGCGGCCAGCAACCGATGACCGATCAAGACGCGGTGCCCGGGTGCGGATGTACTTTGTAAATTCCTCAGAAAAGCCATACGCCGCCACAACAGGGAGCTGATGCTCCTGGAGCCAGGTGATCGTGGCTTTGTCGGCACGACATAGTCGGGCCGCTGACTCGACAAGCGTGGCAAACACGGCCTGGAGATCGAATGTCGAGCGGCTGATAACTTTCAGCACATCTGCGGTGGCGGTCTGCTGCTGGAGCGATTCACGTAGTTCGTTCAGCAACCGCGCGTTCTCGATGGCGATGACGGCTTGTGCGGCGAAGTTCGTGACCAATTCGATCTGCTTGTCATTGAAGGGACGAACTTCTTGACGGGATAGGTGGAAGGAACCGATCAGCTCGTTATCCTTCAGCATCGGGACAGCCAGCATTGTTCGCATCCCGCCGATTTCGACAGCAGCCACAATCCCCGGATTGCTTCGTTCGATATAGTCCCGTTCAGTCGTCAGATCAGCGCTGTGGACCACTGCTTTGGTCGCTATCATGCGGCCAATAGGGTCCTGAGGACCGTATTGTGTTCCTTTGCTCGTTCGGGCCAAGATAAAAGCTGGTGCGGTATTGTGGGAGGCGACCAAATGCGGAACCTCGCCGTTCCATCGGTAAATGTTACCGAACGTGGCATCGCAGATGCGAACGGGCTTCTCCAGCATAGTCGTAAACACTGGCTCAAGCTCGCCTGGGAAGCTTGAGATGACCTGGAGCACCTCTGACGTGGCGGTCTGCTGTTGCAACGATTGCCCCAGTTCGTTGAGCAATCGCGCGTTCTCGATGGCGATAACGGCTTGGTTGGCGAAGTTCGTCAGCAGCGCGATCTGCTTGTCGGTGAACGGACGGACCTCCGTGCGGAAAATGTCAATGGTGCCGACCAACTCATTGTCTTTGAGCATCGGCACGATGACCAAGGTCCGAGCGCCGCCAAGATCGGCAAGACGCCCGCGCACAGCTTCTGGCCCTGCTGCTAAGTCGGCAACGTGGAAGACCTGCTTAGTGGCGGCAATCTGAGCCAGTGGGTGTTCGGGCACCGGATGAAACACTGGTTCGCGCCGACGCAATTCGACGTAGGCGGGCGGAGCGCCGTGAGAGGCAACATTCCGAAAAGCACCGTTTTCATAAAGGTGCATCAATCCGAGTTTCGCTTCGCAGATGCGGGTGGCTTTTTCCAAGATGGACTGAAAGACCCGCTCAAGCCTGCCAGAGGGCGAACGGATCACTGCGAGCACTTCGGAACTCGCCGCTTGCTGCTCCAACGCCTCGTTCAGTTCGCGTGTGAGCCGAGCGACCTCCGTCTCTTTGCCAGCAGAGGACGATAGGGAACGTGCTACATCCTTCGGCGCATTGCCACGTTTCGGCTCTGGCGTCTTACGACGCGGCCCTTTAATCGGTTCGCGGCCTGCTCTGGAGCGCGGCTTCATCGCTTCCCCGTAGGCTGAGGGCATCGTAGCCGATTGAAGGGCCACGCCGGAAGTGGCCTACCCGGGTACGTCTAACAAACCAATAGGCGCTAACGTGCCGCCGCACCGCGCTAAGCTACAGGCACAGCATTGTTTTTGGTCCGCCATTATTTGGCGCGCAGACCAAATAAGGGGGTTTGCAGGTACCTGGACAGGACCAGCCGCTAGGGACGTCAAGAGATGGCCTTGCCCCCGCCGGCCATGGGGGGGTAGCGGCGGCACCCCGAACCCGCACAGCCGGGTCGCGCTGGTCCGGGGTTTTTGGGCCTCAAACCTCCAAGGCAGGGTCTCAACGACATTTCAGTCTTGTCAAACACTTGCGACAAGAGCAGCCTCAGGAGGCGGCGTCGGTTGTCCGGGGTTTCGAGGTCAAACCCTCGGGGTCCACATTCAGCCGGAGTAGGGACGCGAGCAATCAGGCATTTGCTTTTTATTCCATGGAATAGAGGGAGACGTTTGATGAGCGATTCACCTTCACCGGGCTCCCCAATCGAGGCGCTGGAACAGGCGAAATCGGAGGCGCTGGAACAATCGATATCACAAATTCAGGCCGATCTTGCGGAACGGAGCGCGCAACGGCGTGCTCAATTCGCTGAGGATGCCCGTCTCCAGGACAGGTTTCGAGACATTTTGTTTGGCCACCTTCGATCCAAAGAGGTGGAGTTGAAACAACTTGCGGAAGACCAACGCGGATTGATCGAGGCACGCGCCAAATTCATCAGGCGCCCCTTGCTTATGAAAGGCAATTTTCCTATACCGCTTTCCCCCGCCAATACGGCGAGTGTCCTCAAGGTCGCCCCATTCGACTTCACCTGGACCTCGATGAGCGGACAAGGTAGCGAAAGCGCCAACAAAGATATCGGGGGTCTACGATCTCGCCGTTCAGAGTATTGGGGCGCACGACCAATCGGTTGGCGCGGGGATAGGCTTCTGGTTTTCTTCGGACGCGGCGGGCAAACCGCACCAGCGCTTCGCAGTTGGCATTTCTTTTTCCGACGACTGGCGGGAAAAGGCAATGGGGTATACTGCGTATAGTAACGCGCGCACATGGCTCACGGTGTGGGGAATGTCCGAGAAGGCTTGGGTCGCTACGAGCGGCGATCAGAAACCGTCATGGAGCGTGGGCGTCGGCTGGGGTGACTCACAGGGAAACAACGAAAGCGGTCCATCGAATTTCGAGACGTTTTTCAACACGCGGCCCAATAGCTTGTACGCGTGCTGGGTCCAGTCTTCGGCCCATGTCAATGCGGATAGTGGTGCTTTCGGCTTTGCCGATTCGACTATCCATCTGCACGTTGAACTCATGTTTGCAATGTTCGACTGAGCCTCACCCCGTAACACAAGTACTGCCTCGCCGAGTGACTGCTCCCTCAAGCCGCCGCCAAGGGGCGCGGCAACCGGGCCGGGCCTATGCCTTGCCTGCCGCCCGCAGGTGCGCAATGGCGGCAGTTACCTACCGTTGGCCTTATCGTTTCTCGAGCCAATTCAGAAACCGCCTTCTTAGCGTGATCTTTTTTGGTGTGTACGACCAATCTTTGCCGTCGCCTGCAAGGCGCACGCGATCGTAGTCGTAGCCCGGTTGATCTACGAACACGAGGTTTGTCTCGCCTTGCTTGGCAGAGTGATTGTAGCGCCGCGCAAATCCGCCTCGATGTCTTTGTTTAAACTGGTCGACGTAATCCACATACCCGAAAATGAAAAGTTGCCTCTTACCTTGACTGGCTTCAGTGACGTGCGCTTGATCAAGATACATGAGGGCATTAGCAAAATAATAGTCGTTGGATACCAGAAATGCAGTCGAAACATTCTGATGGGAGGGCCTGTAGTGCGGAATTTCTGGCAAGGCTTGGTGGTTTGGGAGGATGTCGGCTGTCATGAGCACGTCAGTTATACGCGCTGGTGTCGTACCGTGGTCTCTGATTTCTAGAGAAATGCTGATTTGTCCTTCAGTTCCCATGGAAACCCCTGGGAGGGTCGGTGAGCTTTGACGTAAGCACGCTCAACCACACGATTGTGTTTCAATTGACGGTAAGTAACGACGGCGAGAACAAATGTACCGATTGCGGTAAGTAATGCGGCTACTGCGGTGACGAACAAGCTGTCATCACCAAGTTTCTCAGGTACAGCAAACCCGTACCAACCCCAAATCCCAAGTCCAGCCACCGCGACTATTGCGATTAGGGCTACGATCTTCCAAACGCGCGTGAGCATTTGCCGATCGCCCAGCCAATTCAAAGAGTGTCGCAACACTATATCTGACAATGTCTAAACAAAGCGTTGGACTGTAGCTCACCCGGTAGAGCACGCGGCTGTTTCTCCCGCGTTAACGGTCAGGTCTATTGGGCCGCGCAACTGGTCAGCACCGCGTGGGTCGACGGCGCACCACGGCAAAAGCATATGGCGTATCTCGGAGGCATCGCCGAACATATGAAAGCCAACGCGGATGCCCGTCGCACTTTCTGGGCCAAGGCGACAGTGGCACTTGATGCAATGAAAAAGCTGAAGCCGGAAGACCGGCAGAAAATCGAGAAGTCGCTCACAGCACGGGTGCCAAAGCCAACCCCCAATCAACTCAAGCATCAACAGTTGCAGGATCTACGGCACAGCTTGCAGCTAGCGCAGCAGCGCGCAGGGAATCAAGCTGGAAATGAGAAGCTTGCGCAGTCCGGAATGAAAGATTAATTTTCCGCGCGAACTGATCTAATTTCTCCCAATGGTAGATACGCACAGCAAGAGCCAAGTCACCCAAAGAATTTGCAAGTCGGACCGCTTCCCGCTCGATTTCTTCGTACGTCACGTTTCCTTGCTCGAGTCGGGTTCGCTTGATGGTCATCGCTCAGCTCCTTGTTCTGACAAGGATAAGCGCACCATGAC
>CAVREN010000078.1:0-14441 GCA_963720115.1 uncultured Alphaproteobacteria bacterium | reverse complement strand
GAATTGAGGGCACCTTGGTATTCCACTTCGTACCATCCCACTCGACCAGCGAGATGCCGCCATGGCCGTTATGGTCGGCGCAGCTCAGCTTCACCGGCGCGGCGAAACCTTCCATGCCCAGCTCTTTCATGCGCGCGGGCGTAATGTCGAGCGCTTCGAAGCCGCGCCGAACGTCGTCACCGTTGACCACCTTCTTGCCGGTGATCTTCTGGGCGTTACGGATGGCCTCGGCGATCAGGACCGAATTCCAGATGGCGCGATTGTAGAAGTTCTCGCCCACCTTGTCCTTCGAGGTGATCTGGCTTTTGCCCTTGTCGACGACGTATTTGAGGATGTCCTGAATGACCGGGAAGTTGGTGCCGACCGCATTGAGGTCGAGCGAGCTATAGCCCTTCGCCTCCGGGCCGGCCGGCCGCGCGTCATCATCGTTGCCCGACCACCACACACCGACCATGCGGCTCATCGGGAATCCGATCTTGGCCGCTTCCTTGACTGCGGTCGGATTCATGGCGCCCCAGCCCTGCAGATAGATCCAGTCCGGCCGATCGCGCCTGACGTCGAGCCAGAGCGAGCTTTGGTTCTGCATTTGCGGCGCCGGCACCGGATAGAGCTTGAGTTCGAAGCCGTAGTCCTGCGCGAGCGCCTGCAACAGCGGTATAGGCTCCTTGCCATACGGCGCGTCGAGATGGACGAGGCCGATCTTCTTGCCCTTGAGCTTGTCGAAACCGCCTTCCACGTCGGCGACGTGGCGAATGAATGCCGAAGCGCCGTCCCAATAGGTGGCGGGCGGATTGAAAATCCACGGGAACAGATTGCCGTCGGCCGAGGCGGAGAGCCCATACGCCATCGACAGAATTGGAATCTTATCGACCGCGGCCTTGGGTATCAGTTGCAGCGTGATGCCGGTCGAATACGGATTGACCACGGCCGGATTCTTGCCCTTCACCGCGTCATAGCATTCGACACCTTTTTTGGTGTCGTAGCCGGTCTCGCACTCCTCAACGATGAGCTTGACGCCGCCAATGCCGCCATCGCGCTCGTTCAGCATGTTCAGATAATCCGCCATGCCGTTGGCGATCGGAATGCCCGATCCGGCGAAGGGGCCGGTCCGATAGGTGAAGAGCGGAATGTAAATGCCCTCTTCTGCATGAGCCGTGACAGCCGCGAAAGGCAGGGCGGTGGCGACCGCCAAGCCGAGGGCGAGATGTTTCAGACGCATGGCCGTTTTTCTCCCTTTAGTTTGCGCCAGCTTGACCGAGCGCGTTTTTAACGGCCCTCGATCTCAACAGGGGGAACGAGGGGCCCCGCCCGGCTGACAGCGCCGGCACGGGAGTTGGGGTGGAGTGTGCACCATCAGTATGGAAAGGGCCACACCCTCAATTTCTGCTTGCCAATTTGCCACAGGCGGGCGAGCCCGTTCGGCTCGAGCACCAAAAAGACGATAATCAAGGCGCCGACGATCACGAAGGTTAGTTGCTCGGCGGCCGCCGGGTGGATCGGCAGGCCGAAGGCCGCCGGCACCGCCCGCAGTGCAATCGGCAGGATGTAGATCAGGGCGGCGCCAAAGAACGAGCCGATCAACGTTCCCAAGCCGCCGATGATGACCATGAATAGAACCAGGAAACTCTGGTCGATGGCGAACACCTCGGCCTCAGCGCCGCCGTACCACAGGAACACCATCATGGCGCCGGCGACACCGCAGTAGAACGAGGACACCGCGAAGGCGAGCAGCTTGGCGCGCAAAAGCCGGATGCCAATCAGCTCGGCGGCGAGGTCCATGTCGCGCACCGACATCCACATGCGGCCGATACGGCCGTGGACCAGGTTGGAGGCGACCCACGTCATGACGATGACGATGGACAACACGATCAGATAACGCGTCACCGAGGTCGCGGTCGGACCGGTGATCGGAATGCCAAACATGGTGCGCAACGGCACTTCGATCGCGCCCGAGACGCTGTTGTTATAGAGCCAGGGAATGCGGATGAAGCACCATTCCAAAAAGAACTGCGCGGCAAGCGTCGCCACCGCCAGATAAAAGCCCTTGATGCGCAGCGACGGCAATCCGAACAGCACGCCGACCGCGGCCGAGAAGAAACCCGAGGCAATGATCCACACGATGATGTTGACGTGCGGAAAAAAGGTCGTGAGCTTCAGGCACGCGTACGCGCCCACTCCCATAAAGCCGCCGGTGCCGAGCGAAAGAAGCCCGGTATAGCCGGTGAGCAGATTGAGCCCGATCGCCGCGAGCGCAAAGATCAGGAATGGAATCAGCACCGAGTTGAGCAAGAAATTGCTGCCCAGAAGCGGAAACGCCACATACGCGATCAGAAGAACGACCGGGATGCCGATCCGATCCTGCAAAATCGGAAACACCGCCATGTCGGCGGCATAATTCGTCTTGTACTGGCCGGCTTCGCGATACAGCATGGTCAGATGCGCTCGATGATCTTTTCGCCGAACAGGCCCTGCGGCCGGAACACCAGAAACCCGAGCGCGATCACATAGGCGAACCAGGTCTCGATGCCGCCGCCGAGTAGCGGGCCCCAATAGAATTCGCCGAGCTTCTCACCGATGCCGATGATCAATCCGCCGACGATAGCGCCCGGTATGGACGTGAGCCCGCCGAGTATGAGCACCGGCAGCGCCTTCAGCGCGATGATCTGCAACGAGAAGGACACCTCGGAACGCGCGCCCCACATGATGCCGGTGGCGAGCGCCACCACGCCGGCCGCGAACCAGACGATCACCCATATCTGTTCGAGCGAGATGCCGACCGAGAGCGCAGCCTGATGGCTGTCGGCGACCGCGCGCAGCGCCCGCCCGATGCGCGTGCGCTGGAAAAAGACGGCGAGCACCGCGACCATGATCGAAGCGATGATGACCGCCGCGATATCGATTTTTTGCAACGACACGAAGCCGCCGAGCGCTTTGAATTCGAGCGCGCCGCGCGGCAGATAGAGCTCGGAAGCGATCATCACCTTCGGGTTGCCGCCGAACACAAGCTGGCCGAGACCGACTAGAAAATAGGTCAGGCCGAAGGTGGCCATGAAGAGAATAATGTCGGACTGATTGACCAGCGGCCGCAACATCAGCCGTTCCACCCCATAGGCCAGCGCAAACATCACAACGACAGTGAGCGCGAGCGCGACGAAGGCCGGCACGCCGCGCTCGTGCAAGCCAACGAGCGTCAGCGCGGCGAACACCACCATGATGCCTTGCGCGAAATTGAACACGCCGGATGCCTTGAAGATCAGGACGAAGCCGAGCGCGATCAGAGCGTAGAGCACGCCGGCGACGAGGCCGTCCCACAGCGTCTGCACCAAGAGATCCGGCGACGTGCCCATCTGCACGAACGGATCGATGAATATTTTGTAGAGAATATCCATCGCGCCCTATCCCGCGGAACCGCTCGTCCCCGCTCGGGGGTCCCCATCGCGCCAGCGCGATGGGGTGGCCCCGTAGGCGGGCACCCAGCTTCGCTGCACGCCGCCACTGGATTCCCGCTTTCGCGGGAATGAGCGAAGTTGGCTTCCGCGCCGGCGCCTCATACGCTGACCCCGTGCGGCTCGCCGAGATAGGCGCGGATGACGTTCTTGTCGCGCTTGACCTCGTCGGGCGTGCCGTCGGCGATCCTGCGGCCATAGTCGAGCACGACCACCCGATCGGACAAATCCATGACCACGCCCATATCGTGCTCGATCAGCGCAATCGTCGTGCCGTATTGCTGGTTCACATCGATGATGAAGCGCGACATGTCCTCCTTCTCTTCGAGATTCATGCCAGCCATCGGCTCGTCGAGCAGAAGAAGATCCGGCTCCATCGCCAGCGCGCGGCCGAGCTCGACCCGCTTTTGCAAGCCGTAAGGCAAGCGGCCGACCGGAATTCTGCGGATGGCGGCGATTTCGAGAAAATCGATGATCTCCTCGACCCGGCGCCGGTGCTCGACTTCTTCCCGCAGCGCCGGGCCGTAGCGCAGAAGCTGCCAGAAAAAGCCGCAGTGCATCTTGAGCGCGCGGCCGGCCAGGATGTTGTCGAGCGTGGTCATGCCGCGAAACAGCGCGAGATTCTGGAAGGTACGGGCAATGCCGCCGGCTGCAGCGGCGTGGGGGCGCATGCTTTTGCGCACCTCCCCTTTGAACGTGATGCGGCCGGACTGCGGCTGGTAGAAGCCATTGACCACATTGAGCATCGAGGTCTTGCCGGCGCCGTTGGGACCGATGATGGCGCGGATCTCGCCCTTGCGGATGTCGAAGGAAACGCCGGTCAACGCCCGCACGCCGCCGAACGAGAGGGAAACATCCTCGACGGCGAGCAACACCTCGCCGCTTCCCGCCTCGCCCGCGGACGGCGCTCTCATGCCGCTCGCTCCATTTTCGCCGGCCGCGTTGGATAGGGCTTCATATCGCGGATCGCTACGCGCGCGGCGATCACGCCCTTGTGCCCGTCCTCGAACGTGACCTCGGTCGCGATCTGCGCTTCGGTCGCGCCGCTATAAAATGCTTCGACCAGCGGCGCATAGCGCTCGATGATGTGTCCGCGCCGGAGCTTCTGCGTGCGGGTGAGCTCGCCGTCGTCGGCATCGAGCTCCTTGTGCAGAACAAGGAAGCGGCGGATCTGCGCGCCCGCCATGATCTCTTCCTCCGACAGCGAGCGGTTCACCTCGTCGATATGGCGCGCGATCATGTCGTAGACGCGCGGATTGCCGGCGAGCTCCTGATACGAGGCGTACACAACGTTGTTGCGCTCGGCCCAGCTGCCGACCGCGGTCAGATCGATATTGATCATGGCGCAGGCGAACTCGCGGCTCGCGCCGATCACCACCGCCTCGCGGATGTTGGGATAGAATTTGAGCTTGTTCTCGATGTATTTCGGCGCGAACACGGTGCCGTCTTTGAGATGGCCGACATCCTTGGCGCGATCGATGATGCGCAACTGGCCGGTCTTGGCATCGAAGAACCCGGCGTCGCCCGTATGCACCCAGCCGTCGGATGTAAGCACTTCGGCGGTCCGCTCCGGGTCTTTGTAGTAGCCGGAGAAAACGCCGGGCGAGCGGAACATCACCTCGCCCTGCTCTGAAATCTTGATCTCAACGTCCGGCGAGGCTTTGCCGACGGTCTCGGAATGGATTTCGCCGTCGGGCTGCGCAGTGATGTAAACTGAGGCTTCGGTCTGGCCGTAAAGCTGTTTCAGATTAAGCCCGATGCCGCGATAGAAGCGGAAGATTTCCGGCCCGATCGCCTCGCCCGCCGTGTAGCCGACGCGAATGCGCGTCAGCCCGAACTGGTTCTTGAGCGGGCCATAGACCAAAAGATCGCCGAGTGCGTAGAGCAGGCGAACGCCGAGCGGCACTTTTTGGTCGTCGAGAATCTTCTCGCCCCAGCGGTCGGCCAACGCGATGAAGTAATCGAACACCTTGCGCTTGAGCACGCTCGCGTCCGCCATGCGCACCATGGTGAGCGTCAGCAGGTTTTCGTAGACCCGGGGCGGCGCGAAGGCGTAGGTCGTGCCGATCTCGCGGCGGTCCTGCAGCACGGTCTCGGCCGTTTCCGGACAATTGACGCAATAGCCGGCGGTATAGGCCTGCACGTAGGAGAAAATGTAATCGCCGACCCAGGCGAGCGGCAGATATGCGATCACCTCCTCTTTCTCGTCGAGGCGGTCGAAGGCATTGGCGTTGCGCGCCGAGACGATGGTGTTCTCGAAGGTGAGCATCACCCCCTTGGACCGGCCGGTGGTTCCCGAGGTGTAAAGAATGACGCTGAGATCGCCGCCCTTGCCGGCCGCGATGCCGGCTTCCCATCGCGCGAGACAGGCGGGATCGCTCGCAAGCATTTTGCGGCCGATCGCCTGGACATCCGTGAATGCCGTCAGCCGGCTGTGGTCATAGTCCTTCAGCCCGCGCGGCTCGTCGTAGACAACTTGCTGAAGCTGCGGTGCGCGATCGGAGATGGCAATGACTTTGTCGACCTGCTCCTGATCCTCGACGACGCCAAGCGTCACTTCCGCATGCGCCAGCACGTAGGCCATTTCGTCGGCGACCGCGTCTGCATAGACCGGCACCGGCACGGCGCCGAGCGCCTGGCCCGCGCACATCGCCCAATAAAGCCGCGGCCGGTTGCTGCCGATGATGGTGAATTTGTCGCCGCGCTTGAGCCCGAGTTCGGCAAGGCCGAGCGAGAAGGCGCGGACCTCATCGAGCATCTGCGCCCAGGTCCAGGTCTGCCAGATGCCGAGATCCTTGTGGCGCATGGCCGGGCGCGACCCCAGCGCCGCGGCATTGTGGAGAAGAAGCTTGGGAAGCGTATCTAAGTGAGGATCAAGCGCCTGCACCCGTTTCCCTCCGCCCGCTTCCCGCGGGATGGCGTCTGTCGCAGAACCGCGCAATCCCGCACACCGGGAACGCGCACACCGCAATCGTCCAATGACGCCGCCGAGCCGCAACGGGGACCCGGCATCCCGCCGCGAGCGCGGCGCGAGAGCCGTAAGTTTCCCCCACATCGAAGCCATTGGCGCTTGGTTGTTTCGCCTATTGCTTGTGCCGAATTCTCGCATTGCTGGACGAAAACGACAATGCTATTTCACGCCCGAAACTTAGGCAATTTGCCGCTACGCTTAAGTCAACAAGCCCGCGCAAGTGCCAGGATGGACGCCAGTTCCATGCTCGATTCATCGGTCGGCAACGTACCGCAATTCTCACTTGGCGAAGATCAGATCGCCCTGCGCGACATGGCGCGTTCCTTCGCCGCCGAGGTTTTCGCACCGCACGCGGTCGCCTGGGATGAAGCCAAGCATTTCCCGGTTGCCGAGATGCGTCAGGCCGCGGAACTCGGCATGGGCGGCGTCTATATCTCCCCGGAGGTAGGGGGCTCCGGATTGTCACGGCTCGACGCTACACTGATCTTCGAGGCGCTCGCCACCGGCTGCCCGACCGTCTCGGCCTATATGTCGATCCACAACATGGCGGCCTGGATGATCGACGCTTTCGGCTCGGAAGCGCAGCGCCAGACATGGCTGCCGAAACTCTGCACCATGGAGCTTTTGGCAAGCTATTGCCTGACCGAGCCCGGCGCCGGTTCGGACGCTGCGGCACTTGCCACCCGCGCGGTGCGCGACGGCGACCATTATGTGCTCAACGGCCAGAAGCAATTCATCTCTGGGGCAGGCGCGGGCGACCTTTATGTGGTGATGGTACGAACCGGCGGTCCCGGCCCGGGCGGGATTTCGACGCTGGTCGTGCCCGGCGATACGCCCGGCCTTTCGCTCGGCGCCAACGAACGCAAGATGGGCTGGAATGCGCAGCCGACGCGCGCGGTGATCTTTCAGGATGCGCGCGTACCGGTGGCGAACCGGCTCGGCGAGGAAGGCATCGGCTTCAAGATCGCCATGGCCGGTCTCGACGGCGGGCGGCTCAATATCGCGGCCTGCTCACTCGGCGGCGCGCAGAACGCGCTCGACAAGACGCTCGCCTACATGAAAGAGCGCAAGGCCTTCGGCAAGCGGCTCGACGAATTCCAGGCGCTGCAATTCCGGCTCGCCGACATGGCGATTGCGCTCGAAGCCTCGCGCACTTTCTTATGGCGCGCCGCCGCGGCGCTCGACCGCAAGGACCCGAGCGCGACGCAGCTCTGCGCTATGGCTAAGCGCTTCGTCACCGACGCCTGCTTCGATGTCGCCAACCAGGCGCTGCAACTGCATGGCGGATATGGCTATCTGTCCGAATTCGGCATCGAGAAGATCGTGCGCGATCTGCGCGTGCATCAGATTCTCGAAGGAACGAACGAGATCATGCGCCTCATCGTAGCGCGAAGCCTCGTCGGACGATGAGCGGAGTGATCGTGCAGGAAAATTTGAAAGAAAATTTGCAAGCAAGTTTGCAAGACAATTTGGCAGGCGGCGTGCAACACGGCGACCTGATCGTCCGCGAGCAAGGCGCGCTGCGCCGCATCACGCTGAATCGGCCGAAGGCGCTCAACGCGCTCACGCTCGACATGTCCGTCACGATGACCGCGCTGCTGCGCTCGTGGGCGGCCGATCCGGCCGTGGGCGCAGTGCTGCTCGACGGCGCCGGCGAGCGTGGCCTGTGCGCCGGCGGCGACATCCGCGCGCTTTACGATGCGGCAAAGTCGGGCGGTACGCTGCCGGAGCAATTCTGGGCGACGGAATATTATCTCGATGCGCTGATTGCGCGTTATCCGAAGCCGTTCATCGCGGTGATGGATGGTCTCGTGATGGGCGGCGGCGTCGGGCTTTCGACCCACGCGGCGCACCGGATCGTCACCGAGCGTTCCGCCGTCGCCTTGCCGGAAGTCGGCATCGGCTTCTTTCCGGACATCGGCGCTTCCTATTGGCTCGCGCGCACGCCAGGCTTCGCCGGCGCCTATATGGCGCTGACCGGCGACCGCATGAATGCGGCCGATGCGATTTTTTGCAAGCTCGCCGACGTTCATATCGCGTCCGCAAGGCTCGCCGAATTGCCGAAGGCGCTCGCCGCGTGCCGCTCGGCCGATGATGTCCGCGCCCGCCTCGGCGCTTTATCGAGCGCGCCAGCAGCCGGCAAGATCGAGGCGGCGCGATCCTGGATCGACGCATGCTTCGGCGCGAACGACGTGGAAGGGATTGTCGCGCGCCTCGCGGCCACCAAGAACGATGCGGCGCAGGCTGCACTCGCTACCCTGCAGAAAATGTCACCGACCTCGCTCAAGGTGACGCTGCGCAACGTGCGCGATGCGGCTTCCTTCAAACTCCTGGAGGAAAGCTTCCAGCAGGACTATCGCATCGCGCTCGCCTGCATTGCCGGGCACGATTTCATCGAAGGCATCCGCGCGCAGATCGTCGACAAGGACCGCAATCCGCGCTGGCGGCCGGACACGCTGGAAGGCGTGACGCCCGACATCGTCGACCGGCACTTCAAATCCGTCGGCGCGCTGGAATTAAGTTTCGCAGACTAGAGCATGATCCGGAGTGGGAACCGGTTTTCCGAAAAGCATGCCCTCGGGCTCGACCCGAGGGATCATGCTCTACCAATGAATTAAGCAGAGAGGCTTACCGCACATGGCGAATATCGGATTCATCGGTCTTGGAAACATGGGCGGGCCGATGGCGGCCAATCTGGTCAAGGCCGGCGAGCATGTGCGCGGCTTCGATGTCGTGCCGGCCTCGCGCGAGACGTCCGCCCGCGACGGCGTGCAGATTGTTGCCAATGCCAAAGCTTGCGTCGAAAACGCCGATGTCGTCATTTCCATGCTGCCGGCGGGCGAGCATGTCTTGTCGGTGTGGAAGGATGTGCTGCCGGCCGCCAACCAGGGCGCGCTGTTCATCGATTGCTCGACCATCGACGTGGCGAGCGCGCGCAAAGCGCATGGGCTCGCGGCGGAGCGCGGTATCGCCACGCTCGATGCCCCGGTTTCTGGCGGCGTCGGCGGCGCCAAGGCGGCGACGCTGACTTTCATGGCCGGCGGCTCCAAGCACGCCTTGGAGCGCGGCAGGCCGGTGCTCGAGCGCATGGGCAAGCGGGTCGTGCATTGCGGCGAAGCCGGCAACGGCCAGGCGGCGAAGATCTGCAACAACATGATCCTCGGCATCTCGATGATCGCGGTGAGCGAGGCGTTCGTGCTCGGCGAGAAGCTCGGGCTTTCGCATCAGGCCCTGTTCGACGTGGCCTCGGCATCGTCCGGGCAATGCTGGTCGCTGACCAGCTACTGCCCGGTGCCGGGCCCGGTGCCGGCGAGCCCCGCCAACAACGACTACAAGCCGGGCTTCGCTGTGGCCTTGATGCTGAAGGATCTCAAGCTGGCGCGCGAGGCCGCGCAGTCGGTCCATGCGGACACCGCGCTCGGCGCGCAGGCGACCGAAATCTACGAGCAATTTGCGCAGGAAGGCCACAGCGGCGCCGACTTTTCCGCGATCATCAAGCGCGTGCGCGGGCGGTCGTAGGATCGATCACCAAAAAGTCATGGCCGGGCTTGTCCCGGCCATCCACGTCTTTATTCAAGATTGAAGACGTGATGCCCGGGCACCGACCGAGCATCACGACGTTGCGCCTGGCCTTACTTCGCCGGGTCGGTCGGCGACCACAGCTTGATCGGCGAGGTCTTCTCGTAGGCCATGCCCTTCGGATAGGAGATGATCTCCATCTGCAGGCCCCACGGCGCGAGGAAATAAGTAATGGTCTGGCCGGCAGCCGGCCCCTCTTCGACCGGGAACGGCCCGAACATCGTCTTGACGCCTTTGCTGTCGAGGTAATCCTTCGCCGCTTTGACGTCGTCGACATAGAAGGCGATGTGATAGCCGCCGATGTCGCTGTTCTTCGGCGTCATGTCCTTCTGATCCGGCGAGGTGTATTGGAACAGCTCGATGTTCGAGCCGTAGCCGCAGCGAACCAGCGTGATCTTGTTGATCACCGCGCGCGGATTGACGTTGACGAGCTGGGTCATGAAATTGCCCTTCTCGTCCGCGAACGGACCGAACGACATCGCTTCCTTGCAGCCGAGGACGTTGACGAAAAAATCGGTCGCCTGCTTGATGTCGGGCACGGTGATGCCGGTGTGATCATGGCCGCGCAGACCGGGCATGCCGTCGGCTTGCGCAACGGTTGCGCCTGCCAGCATCGCGGCGCCGACCGCCGCCATGGCGATAATGTTACTCTTTGCAAACACGTCTCTCTCCTCTGTCGGGTCTCTGGTTCAACAATCGCGCCGTGGCCGCCCGGTGCCGGCGACGCGACACTTTTCCGCGCATGAACTTTTCCGAAAACGATCTTCGGTTTTCGGCGTCATGCTTCGCTCAGGCGGTAGCCGCCGCCTCGGCCGCGACGCCGCGGGTCAACCAACCGGGATCGACCGACGGCAACGGAATGGCATCGATCAACATGCGCGTATAGGCGGCGGCCGGCGCCGCGAACACGCGCTCGCACGGGCCCTCCTCGACCACGCGGCCGTCGTGCATCACCACCACGCGCTGGCAGATCGAGCGGATGACCGAGAGATCGTGGCTGATGAAGGCGAGCGCCAAATGCATCTCGCTGGTCAGCTCCTTGAGGAGCCGCAGCACCTGCGCCTGCGTCGAAACATCGAGGCCGGAGACGATTTCATCGGCGAGCACGAAGTCCGGCCGCAAGACCACGGCGCGCGCAATGCCGACGCGCTGGCGCTGCCCGCCGGAGAGCTCGTAGGAATACCGGTCGACGGTGATGCGCGAGAGCCCGACGCGGTCGAGCACGTGATGGACCAGATCGAGCGCGGCGCCGCGCGTCTTGGCCAGGCCATGCAGCAGGATCGGCTGGATCAGAATGCGTCCGATCGTCTGCCGCGGATTGAGCGACGACATCGGGTCTTGAAAGATCATCTGCATGCGCCGGCGGAACGGCTGCCGCCGGCGCTCGTCGAGCGTATTGATTTTGGTGCCGTCGAACAGAACCGTGCCGCTTGCCGGCGCGACGAGACCGAGCAACGCGCGTCCGAGCGTGGTCTTGCCGGACCCGGATTCGCCGACAATGCCGACAGTCTCACCCCGGCCGACGCGAATATCGACGCCGTGCAGGATCGTGGTCGATTGCGGGCCGCGCGCCAGCAGGCCGCGCGGACGCCCGTAGGAAACCACCAGGCCGTTGGCGACCAGGAGATCGTCAGCCATCACGTGACTCCAAGAGGCTGACGTCGAAGGCCGAGATTTCCGCGCGCAGCGCCGAGATCACCTCGGGCGGTGTCGGCTCAAGCCCGGTGTCGGGCCGATCGTAGCGCGGATTGGCCGCAAGCAGCGCCTTGGTGTAGGCGTGATGCGGTGTGGTCAGAACCTCGGCCGTGGCGCCCTGCTCTACCACCTTGCCCATATAGAGCACCGTGACGCGGTCGCAGATTTTCGCCACCACGCCGAGATCATGCGAGACGAACAGCACGCTCGTGCCGTGGCGCTCCTGCAGCGCGCGGATGAGCCGGAGAATTTGCTTTTGCACCGTCACGTCGAGCGCGGTGGTCGGCTCATCGGCGATGACGAGTTTCGGCTCGAGACCGAAAGCCGCCGCGATCAGCACGCGCTGGCGCATGCCGCCGGAAAGCTGATGCGGATAGCTGCTGAGCACGCGCTCGGGATCGCGGATTTGCACTTCCTCCAGCAGTTCGTGCGCACGCACACGCGCTTGCTTGGCCGAGAGCCCGCGCTTTAGGCGTAAACCATCCGTCATTTGCGCATCGATGCGGCGCGCCGGGTTGAGCGCGGTCAACGGATCCTGCGGGATCAGCGCGATATCGCGGCCGAGCACGGCGCGCAAACCGCGCGGCGACAGCGTGAGAAGATCGGTGCCCTCGAAATCGATGCGCCCGCCAGCGATCCGCACCTGCGAAGGAACGATGCCGAGAATGGCCTTGGCGATGGTCGACTTGCCGGCGCCGCTCTCCCCGACCAGTCCGTGCACCTCTCCGGTGCCGACCGTCAGCGAGACGCGCCGCAGCACCGGCTTGTTGCCGTCGCGTAGCGAGATCGCGCTCAGTCTCTCGATGACGAGCCGGGCATCGGTCATCGGCGCAACACCGGATCGAGGCTGCGGGCCAAGCCGTCGCCAAGCTGGTTGAAGGCGACGACGGTTGCGAACAGCGCGGCGAGCGGCGCCGCCAGTACCCACCAGCCTTCGTGCACGATCTGGCGGCCCTCAGCGATCATGCCGCCCCAGGTTGGCGTGTCCGAAGAGACGGAAAGTCCGACAAAGGACAGGATCGCTTCAACCACGACCGCAATGCCCATTTCAAGAGTCGAGCAGCGCGATCAAAACGGGCATCACATTGGGAAGGATTTCGCGGAACAGGATAGCCGGGCGCGAGAAGCCGATCGTGCGCGCCGCCACCACATAATCCATCTGCGCCTGCCCCATTGTCTCGGTACGGATCACCCGGCAGAAGCGCGTCCAGTCGATCACCACGATGGCGGCGATCACCGAATGCAGGCCGGTGCCGAGGATGGCGACGAGCAGGATCGAGAGCAGCACCGGCGGAAACGCCATCCAGATATCGACCAGCCGCGAGATCAGCGCCTCGACCCAGCCGCGGAAGAAGCCGGCCAGCAGGCCGAGCAGCGAGCCGATCAGGCAGGCAACCCCGGCCGCGACGAAAGCGACGGTAAGCGAAATGCGTGCACCGAAGATGACGCGCGAAAGCACGTCGCGCCCGAGCCCGTCGGTGCCGAGCAAAAATCCCGGCTCCGCGTCGGGAAAACCCATCGGCGGCAATGTCGCCGCGAGCAGATTTTGCGCCAGCGGATCCTGTGGCGCGATGAACGGCGCGAACATCGCGAGGATGATCAGCAACAGGATAAAGCCGCCGGCGACGACGACCTTGGGATCGCGCGCAAGCCGAAGCGCAATCGAAGGCGGCCGCGGCTCCACCTGCTGCGCCGAAGTCATCGAGGTTGGTGACCAGTGTTCCACGTGCTGCCGGCTCAGGCGTGCCGCAGGCGCGGATTGAGCGCCGCCACCGAGAGATCGACCCCGATATTGATCAAGATGAAGATCAATCCGAACAACAGGACGAGGCCCTGGATCAGCGGGAAATCGCGATTGATGACGGCGTCGATCGCAAGGTTGCCAATGCCCGGATAGGCAAAAATCCGCTCCACGATCACCGTGCCGCCGATCAGAAAGGTGAATTGTACGCCGGTGAGTGCGAGCGTCGGACCGACCGCGTTGCGCAACGCCTCCTGCAGCACCAGGCGCAGCTCGCGAAAGCCCTTGATCCGCGCCAGCAGCACATAGTCCTGCAGCATGGCCTCTTTCAACGATTGCTTGAGCAGGCGCACGATGACGGCGGCGAGCGGCAGCGCCAGCGCCACCGTCGGCATGATCATGTGGCAGATGATGTCGCCCGCCACCGCGAAGCGGCCGGTCAGGATGCTTTCGGCGAGATAGAAGCGGGTGGTGAAGCCTTCGGCGAGCTCCGGATCGATGCGGCCGGTCAACGGCAAAACCGGAATCGCCACGGCGAAGAGCAGAACAAGCGCCAGCGCCCAGATGAAATCCGGCACGGCGAGCAGGATCGAGTTCAGGCCGTCGATGAGGGTTTCGCCGATCGTGCGCCGCATCAAGGTGCCGGCGATGGCGACGCTGCCGCCGAAGACGACCGCGACCAGGAGCGCCAGGATCGCAAGCTCGAGCGTCGCCGGCAGCCGCGACGCCAGCACCTCCGTCACCGGCAGATGCAGCGTGATCGAGGTGCCGAAATCGCCGGTGAGCACGCCCCTGATCCAGATCCAGAACTGCTCCGGAAGCGGCGCATCGAGCCCGTAGTGCGCTTTCAGCGCCGCGATATCGGCAGGACCGGCGCCCGGCGAGATCATCATCGCGACCGGATCGCCGGGCACCACGCGCAGCAGAACGAAGACGACGACTGCAACGCCCGCAAGCGTCAGCAGCGCCATTCCCACGCGATTGGCGACGACAGAAAGTAACATCAACG
>CAVREN010000077.1:0-68154 GCA_963720115.1 uncultured Alphaproteobacteria bacterium | reverse complement strand
CAGCGGCAAGACGACGCTTCTCAACAAGCTGTTGCGTCATGCCGGCATGGGTGACAGCGCCGTCATCATCAACGAATTCGGCGAAGTCGGGCTCGACCATTTGCTGGTCGAAGCGATCGATGGCGAAGTCGCAGTTCTGGCGAGCGGCTGCGTCTGCTGCACCTTGCGCAGCGATCTGGAAGAGACGCTGCGCAACCTCCTGATCAAGCGCGACCGCGGCGAGGTGCCGGCTTTCTCGCGCGTGCTGGTGGAAACCACCGGGCTCGCCGATCCGGCGCCGATCGTGCAGCTCTTGTTGAACAATCCGCTGGTCAGCCACTATCTGCGGCTCGACGCCGTGGTCACCACCGTCGATGCCGTCAACGGCTCGCAGCAGATCGGCGAGCACGCGGAAGCAGTCAAACAGGCGGCCCTCGCCGACCGTTTGCTGCTGACCAAGACAGACCTCGCCGCGGCCGATACGATTGCGCAACTGGACCGGCTGCTGCTCTCGCTCAATCCCGGAGCGGCGCGGCATGTCGTGTCGAACGGCGAAATTGCGCCCGATGCTCTGTTCGGCGCCGCCCTGTTCGATCCTTCACGCAAGACCGCCGATGTCGGCCGCTGGATCAACGAGAACGCCTACCGCGCGCAGGCGCCCGGTAATGGGCGTGGCGAACACGCGCACGAGGGACATGCGCACGCTCACGCCGAACACGATCACGCAGAGCATGCCCATACCAATGGCATCCGCGCCTGCTGCCTGACCAGTGACGAGCCGCTGTCTTGGGACGCCGTTTCAGCCTGGCTGGCGCGGCTGCGAAAAGGAGCGGGTCAGGATCTGTTGCGCGTCAAAGGCATCCTCAATCTGATCGGCGAGAACGCGCCGGTCGCCATTCACGGCGTCCATCACGTGTTTCATCCGCCCGTGCAACTCGAAGGCTGGCCGGACGCCGATCAGCGCTCCCGCATCGTCTTCATCACCCGCGGGATCGAGCCTTCGGACCTGCACGCGAGCTTCGTCGAACACGTCGCCGCGGCGCGGATCTGATTAATCGTCATTGCAGCCAGCGGGTCCGGCCCGAAGTGGCCGGCCCGATGACAGGCTCCGCAAAAAAATCCGGAAGCTGGAGCAAAGACTAGATTGCTTCGTCGCTCCGCTCCTCTGATCTGCCCGGCACGAGATCCGCGGCTGCCCGTGAATTTAGTCTACTTCCCGGCGCAAAATTGAACGGCCTGGGTCTTTGCGCAGAATCGGCTGACGGTCGGAAAACTGCAAGGTCGAGCGGAATTGAAGTTGACGGCGGGCACACCGTCTGATTCATTTTTGTAGATGATTCGTGGGCAGACCCTGCGCGCGCGCCAGAGGCTAGTGAGCAAATTGCCGATCAGCGGCGAGTTGCTCCGCGGCTCGCTGTTGGAGCGGACGGTCCGACACACCAAAGACTGCCCGAAATGCGCACGTGGCGAAGGGCATCGAGTGTTTGTTTTGACTGTGACCTATCCGGGGGGACGCACGCGGCAGTTCAGCGTGCGGCGCGAGCGCGTTGCTGAGGTGCGCCGCTGGCTGAACAATTATCAGGAACTGAAGCAGGCGATCGAGACCATTTGCGAGCTCAATCATGAACTGCTGCGTTCGGAACGGGCCGCATCAAGGGGGCGTAGTAAGCGTCATGATTGAGATGCGACGGGCGCAACGCAGCTTCGGCGACGGGTTGATTGCGGAGGAAGTGAGCGATCTTCGCAAGACTGGATGCCTTGGAGATCGGGCGGGTGGCGCGCGCCAAAGGCCCGGTTAATCAAGACAAACTGAAGCAGCGCTATCGGCAGTTGTTGGATGCAACGGGCCGGGTCGTGGGACAGGCGAAGCGCTTCTCCGAGGAGATCGTCCGAGGAGTGAAGCGGTCAACGAATGCTTTGAAGCAACTGGTGCTGGAAGGCCTGCGCCAAGAGCTTGATGAGATGACGGTGCTCGTCAAACAGGTGATGAAACAAACCAGGGCGCGCATCTTCCGCGGCAACACGCGCAGCGAAGACAAGCTCCTCAGTTTGTTCGAGCCATCGACTGAAGTCATTCGCAAGGGCAAGGCAGGCAAGCCCAACGAGTTCGGCAAGATGGTGAAGTTGCAGGAGGCGGAGAACCAGATCATCACCGATTACGAGGTCTACGCTCGCCGGCCAAACGACTCAGACCTGTTGGTGGCAGCTATCGAGGTGCATCAAGCATTATTGGGACGCACGCCCCATTTGGTGGCGGCGGACGCCGCATTCTATTCTGCCAAGAACGAGACCGCCGCGAAGGCAAAAGGCGTCAAGCGCGTTTGCATTCCCAACCGATCGACCAAAAGCCTCGAACGCAAACGTGAGCAGAGAAAGCGCTGGTTCCGCAACGGCCAGAAATGGCGCACCGGAAGCGAGGGGCGCATCAGCGTCGTCAAACGGCGACATGGTCTCGACCGCTGCCGCTACAAAGGCTACCTCGGAATGAACCGCTGGGTCGGCCTCGGCGTCATCGCCGACAATGTCGTCAACATCGGTCGCGCCATGGAAAAACGAGCCGCCCCTTAATCACCCCGGCACATCGATCTCGGTACGCCCCGCCGGTTGCCCCGGCGGGTTTTGCGTTGCCAGGCGCTGTTGACCACAATGCTGAAAGCGTCAATTTTGCGCCGGGAAGTAGTCTAGGCTGCCTTGGTTTCGATCATCATGACATCCGGCATGAAGGAGCCGTCCGCTTCTATCTCGAAATGATCGCTGATTTCGCGGGACGCGGCCAATTGCAGCGCGCGGATAGCGCGGACGTTATCCGGCGGCGTTCGCATCCGGGCAATCCATGTCGGAAAGTCCATGCGAATACGCCAAGATCTGAAAGTCTGCAACGCAAAGCCCGTGCGGTGCAGGGCGGCGATCCATTCCGAGGTTGTGTAGTCTCGAACATGCGAGGTATCGCGGAGCAGTTCGACCGCCTGCAGGTGGGTGTCGAGCGCGGCGGCCTCGGGCGCAAAGGCGTCGATGAACGCCGCTTTGGAGCCGTGCTTGAGGACCCGTCGTGCCTCGCGCAAACCGGCCTCAAGATTCCGCCAGTGATGTGCCGAATACCTGCAGCCCAGGAAATCGAACCATTCATTCTCGAATTTCAAACGTTCGGCGGAAGCCTCGGCCACCTCGACGTTGTTCAAACCCCTGTCTTTTGCCGCTGCCGCCACCGCCGCCAGCATCTCCCGCGACAAATCGGAGGCAGTGACCGACGCGGCGTGGTGCGCCATCGCGTACGCGACATGCCCGCCACCGGTTCCGAGGTCGAGAGCGCGCGCCGGTCGCGCGCCGCTCACGACCGACTCCAACGCCTCGAGATCCGGCCCGCGCGCATGGACTGCGCTTTCAACATAGGCTTTGGCTCGCGGCCCGAATTGGGCGTCGACCACTTGTTCATGTGCTCTGTTCATCGGTCAGTCCTCCTGCGGTCAGCCCGTTCGTTCGGCGGAGAAATGGATCACAATCAATTAAACTGTTACAATACCAAAATTATCCTATTATAAATTGTCCCATGCTCAGTGCAGATCAGCGACGGCTTTTGGGCGAATTCATCCGCGCTCACCGCGAACGCGCGCAGCCGGCGGCATCGGGCGGCCGTCGGCGAACCCCAGGCCTGCGGCGTGAAGAACTCGCCGCAAAGGCCGGAATCAGCGCGACCTGGTGCGCGTGGATCGAACAAGGACGTCCCGTGCAGGCGTCGTCGGAAGCGTTGGATCGACTGTCGCGGGCCTTGTCGTTGTCGCGCGCCGAGCGCGACTATTTGTTCGAACTGGCCGGACGTTCGCATCCAGATGTTCGGCCCGAAGCGGATGTTCCGACGTCCTTGCTTGCAGCCGTGGCGGCAGTTCGCCATCCCGCTTACGGTCTCGACCGGCTGTGGGATGCCTGTTGCTGGAACAAAGCGGCGGCCCGGCTTTTTCGCGGTTGGTTGGACGGCGACCACCAGCGAAATCTCTTGCGTTTTGTGTTTCTTGAATCCTCCGCGCGCAAGCTCATTCCGAGATGGGAAGATCGCGCGCGCCACATTCTCGCTGAGTTCCGCGCCGACTACGCGCGCAACTTTCGGGACGGGCGCGTGCGCAGCTTTGTCGAGTTGCTTCGCCGCGACAGTCCGTTGTTCGATGCCGCCTGGAATGAGCATGATGTTCGACATCGCGAGGGCGGGCTGCGCATCTTCAATCATCCCAATGAAGGTCGGCGCCGCTTCATTCAGCACACATTCATTCCCTCGGAGCGGCCGGACTACAAACTCGTGCTACTGGTGCCGACGGCAAGCTCTGCGCGTAGCCCCACGTCGAAATGAGACAGCGATCTTGCGAAGGCGCAGATCATCCGTGGTCCGCCATCAGCGCGCGATCGCGTGCTGCGCGGCTTCCTTGGCGATGGCGTCGATCGCCGCTCGATCCGCAGGAAAGTCGGCTGCAATCCAGGCCGCCTCGGCGGCGCGCATGGCGGCGCCGAGCGGCGGTCCGGCGGCAATGCCGAGGCTCATGAAATCCGCCGCCTTGAGCGGAAAGACCGGCGCCGGCCAGCGAAGCGGCAGGGTCGCGAGTTCATGCCAGGCGGTCTCGGTCGCGCCCGCCTCCGACCGCGTCCAAGCCACCAAGGCGCGATCAACAAAGGATTGCGAACCGAGCTGATAAAGCAGTGCACGAGCGCCCTTCGCGTCCGGCTGTGGCGCAATCCGCCACCACCCTTCCAGCGCGAGCAGCCGTTCGGATTCAGCGTTGGACAGCCGCAGCCGCTCGCCGAGCCGCTGCGCATCTTCCTCGACCCAGACACCGAGCGCGCCGAGCCGGCGCACCGCGTCGGCTTTGAGGCCGAGCGCCGCTTCGACTTTGATCATGTTCTCGAAGCTCGCGAGATGAGCGACGCCGCCCAACACCATGGCCAAAAGCCCACTCTCCGCCATAACGACGAGTGTCGGCGTGGCGCGCGCGGCAAGGAGAAGCTTCAGCAACTCCGTGCGCACGCGTTCGCGCGACAGCGTCTCGAAGCCCGAGCGGCCGAGGATGCAGGCGTGTACGCCGGCCGGATCGGGCGGGCCCGCGCCGAAATAGGCATGAAAGCGGAAGAAGCGCAGGATGCGAAGATAGTCTTCCTCGATCCGCCGCCGCGGCTCGCCGATGAAGCGCACGCGTTGCGCGGCAATGTCGGCGAGGCCGCCGACATAATCGTGCACGACGCCGTCCGGCCCGACCGACAGCGCGTTGATGGTGAAGTCGCGCCGCTCCGCGTCGGCCTTCCAATCGCGCCCGAACACGACGCGCGCTTTGCGTCCGAAGGTTTCCACATCCTCGCGCAACGTTGTGACCTCGACCGGATGATGATCGACGATGGCCGTGATGGTACCGTGCTCGATGCCGGTCGGCACGGCCTTGCCGCCGGCCGCCTGCACGCGGCGGATCACCTCTTCCGGAAGCGCCGTGGTCGCCACATCGATCTCGGCAACGGGAAGCCCCAGCAGCCTATTGCGCACCGCGCCGCCGACCACGCGCGCTTCCTCGCCGTCACGGTCAAGCAGAGCGAGTAAGCGCGCGACGGCGCCTTCTTTCAGCCAAGCCGCATCGAGCGTCGTGGCGACGGGCGCCGTCATCGGTAGATCCGGTCGTAGAGATTGCGCACGATGCCCGCGGTGATGCCCCAGATATAACGGTCGCCGAACGGCACAGCGTAGTATTCGCGCTCGATGCCTTTCCACTCGCGGCTGCGCCGCTGATGGTTTTCCGGCGTCATCAGAAAGTCGAGCGGCACTTCGAAGGTTTCGGTGACCTCGCGCGGATTGAGCGTGAGCGTGAAATCCGGGCGCACGCGCGCCACCGTCGGCAGAATGCGAAAGCCGGAAAACGTCAGATAAAGATCGAGATAGCCAATCGGCTCAATCAGCATCGGCGCAAGACCTACCTCCTCCCTCGCCTCGCGCAGCGCCGCCGCCACCGGGCTCTCATCGCCGGGATCGATCTTGCCGCCGGGAAACGCCACTTGGCCGGCGTGGCTTGCGAGCTCCTGCGTGCGGATCGTGAACAGCACGGTCGGCGTGGCGCGATCGATCACTGGAATGAGCACGGCCGCAGGCTTGGTCGCAGCGACGCCGGCGCGCTCCCACATCGATGGATTAAGATCGAGGTCGCCGCGCGCGCCCTGCGCCATCGGATCGGCAAGCGCGGGTGGTATGTTCAATGTCAGCCGCGCGCGGGCGCGATCAAAAAAATCCTCCGCAGCGATCGGCTGCAATTCTGCGCTTTGCTTGGTCACGCGAATTCCCTCACCTGCTCGGCCGGCGCCATGGGAAAAAACTCGCCCATGGAGGTCACGCCAAACATGGCCCGACCCGCAACCTCGCGCTCCTCGCCGAGCTCGACAAGGTCGAAAAACAATGTGCGCGTCACCTTGGCCCATAAATCGCGGCGCACGTGCAAGTAAGGTTTCAGTCCGCCGGTGCCGGCTTCCGGCTCGAAGCGGAGCTTGTGCGCGGGCCCGCACTCCACCCAATCATCGACATCGGTGCGGAAATTCAGCACCTGGCCCGGCCGCGATTGTTCCACATTCAATTCGACCGCGAGGAAAGGCGCGTCGTCGACCGTTATGCCGCACTTCTCCACCGGCGTGACCAGAAAGTATTTGTCGCCCTCGCGCTTGAGCACGGAGGCAAAGAGCTTAACCAAAGCCGGCCGGCCGATCGGCGTCTTCAGGTAATACCAGGTGCCATCGGCGCCGATGCGCATGTCGAGATCGCCGCAAAACGGCGGATTCCAGCGCTCGACCGGCGGCAGCCCTTTGGATTGACCGGCGGCTTTGGCTAGCGAGCCTGTGATTGCGTCCAATCCGAATTGCCCTGCCTTCGCCATGGTTTGCCTTGAACCTGTCCGCTTGGACACTACGTCCGGGGGCAGCGCCACTCGCGGGTTCGTGATCGTTTGGCAGCGGTTGCGCCGCATGAGATTTAAGTTGTGTTCCCGATGAATGAAAGAATCGTCGCAAAATCCGGCAGTTTCTGGTGGTGGCGCGTATATTGCATCGCCAAATAGCGGTGCAAAGCTAGACAGTTTTGTTCGTGCCGGCGCGCCGAATCTGATTCGCTTGCGATTGCGGCCTAAAAGACAAGGAGTCGACCCATGCCCGCTGTCAGCGGAGACGGGCTTGAAAAGCTTGAAGACATGATCGTGCGCGCGGCCGAGTCGAGCGCCGATCACGCGCGCGCGGCCAAGGCTGCCATCGGCACGGTGATTTTCGGCCAAGACAAGGTGATCGAACAGGCGCTGGTCACTATTCTCTCCGGCGGACACGCACTGCTGCTCGGCGTTCCCGGCCTCGCCAAGACCAAGCTGGTTGAGACCATGGGAACAGTGCTCGGGCTCGACGCGCGCCGCATCCAGTTCACGCCCGATTTGATGCCGTCCGACATTCTCGGAACCGAGGTGCTGGAGGAAAGCCAAGTGGGCAAGCGGAGCTTCCGCTTTCTCTCGGGCCCGGTGTTCGCGCAGCTCCTGATGGCCGACGAAATCAACCGCGCCAGCCCGCGCACGCAATCGGCGCTGCTCCAGGCCATGCAGGAACAGCATGTCACCGTTGCAGGCACGCGCCACGACCTGCCGCGTCCCTTCCATGTGCTCGCGACCCAGAACCCTCTCGAGCAGGAAGGCACCTATCCGTTGCCGGAAGCGCAGCTCGACCGCTTCCTGATGGAGATCGATGTCGACTATCCGGACAAGGAGGCCGAGCGGAAGATTCTGTTCGAGACGACCGGCGCCGAAGAGACGCGCGCCAAGGCCGCGATGACCGCGGAGGATCTGATGGCGGCGCAGCGGCTGGTGCGGCGCTTGCCGGTCGGCGAGTCCGTGGTCGAAGCGATCCTTGCGCTGGTGCGATCGGCGCGCCCCGGACCGGAAGGCGGCGACACCGCCAAGCTCATTGCCTGGGGACCTTCGCCGCGCGCGAGCCAGGCGCTGATGCTTGCCGTGCGCGCACGCGCGCTGCTCGACCGGCGGCTAGCCCCCTCGATCGATGACGTGATCGATCTGGCCGAGCCGGTACTCAAGCACCGCATGGCGCTCACATTCGCCGCGCGGGCCGAGGGCGAGACCATCGACGCGGTGATCGGCCGCCTGAAGGCGCGGATCGGATAGGCGGATGGCGGCCGAGACCAGGCGCACATCCGATCACGAAGGCCCGGCGGTGCAGCGTGCGGTTGGTGAAGGCCGCACGCTCGCGGCCACCATGCCGCGCCTGATCCTGGAAGCGCGCCGCGTCGCCGCCAGCATCATCCACGGCATGCACGGCCGGCGCCGCGCCGGCCCGGGCGAAAATTTCTGGCAGTATCGCCGCTTCGTTTCGGGCGAGCCGGCGTCACGGGTCGATTGGCGCCGCTCGGCGCGCGACGATCATCTTTATGTGCGCGAATTGGAATGGGAGGCGGCGCACACGATCTGGATCTGGCCCGATCGCTCGCCTTCGATGCTGTTTGCCTCGCAACTGGCGCCGGATGACAAGCTGCATCGCGCGCTCGTGGTCGCGCTGGCGCTCGCTGAGATTCTGGTTGAAGGCGGCGAGCGCGTCGGGATTCCCGGGCTCATGCGCCCGACCGGCAGCCGCAACGTGATCGAGCGCATGGCGCAGGCGATCGTGCACGATCGCGCCGAGCGCGCGAGCCTGCCGCCGAATTTCGCGCCCTCCCCGCTGTCAGAGATCGTGCTCCTGTCCGATCTCTGGAGCGAGTTCGCCGATATCAGACGCACGATCGCGCAACTCGCCAGCGGCGGCGCGCGCGGGCATGTGGTGCAGATCGTCGATCCCGCGGAGGAGACTTTTCCCTATTCGGGCCGCATCGAATTCGTCGAGCCGGAAGGCGGCGGCCGTATCACCGCCGGCCGGGCGCAGACCTGGCGCACCGACTATGAGGCGCGCGTGCGGCGTCATCGGACGGAAATCCGCGCCGAGACCGATCGGCTGTCCTGGAGCTTCACCATCCACCGCACCGACCGACCGGCGAGCGAGTTACTGCTCGCGTTGCATGGGCGCATCGGCGCGGCCTTGAGCGATAGCGGTCCGCGCCTGCCGGCCGGCGCCGAAGCGAGGACTCCGGCATGATCGGTGGAATTCCGCTCGGCTTTGCCGAACCGCTGGTGTTGATCGGGCTTTTGACACTGCCCGCGCTGTGGTGGCTCTTACGGCTGGTGCCGCCGCGGCCGCGGCGCATCGATTTTCCGCCGACGCGGCTTCTGATGGAAATCGCGCCGCGCGAAGAGACGCCGGCACGCACACCGTGGTGGCTGACGCTGCTGCGGCTGTTGCTTGCCGCGCTGGTCATTGTCGCCGCCGCGGGTCCGCTGTGGAATCCGCCACTCGCCACAACCGCGTCGCGCGCGCCGATCGCGATCCTGATCGACGACGGCTGGACTGCCGCGGCGACCTGGGACGCGCGGCTGCGCACCGCAGACGACATTATCACCCGCGCCGAAAGCGACCGCCGCCCGGTGGCGCTCGTCCCCTTGTCCGAGGGCACGCGCGACATTTCGTTTGCGCCGGCGGCATCCGCGCGCGTGCGCCTGCAACTGATCAAGCCGAAGCCGCACACGGTCGACCGCACGGAAGCAATGCCGGCGATCTCGCGCTTCCTCAACGCGACCCGTGATGTCGAACTGGTCTGGCTCTCCGATGGCGTCGATCTCGGCCACGGCAGCGATTTCGCCAAGAGCCTGGCGCCGCTGGTCGATACGCGGCCAATGACCATCGTCGCCGGCGGCATCGCCGGCGCGCGCGCGCTGACCGACGCCGAGAATGCGGCCGGCGGGCTGAGCGTGAAGGTGCTGCGTACAAGCGCCGGCAGTACAGAGACCGGCACGCTCCGCGCGCTCGATCTGAAAGGGCTGCCGCTCGGCGAAGCGCCGTTCACGTTCGCGGCGGCCGATCGCGAGACCGAGGCCAAGTTCGATCTGCCGGTCGAGATCCGCAACGACATCGCGCGCATCGAAATTGGCGGCGAGCGCTCGGCCGGCGCCGTGCAGCTTCTCGACAAGCGCTGGCGCCGCCGCACGGTGGGCGTCGTGTCCGGCGCGACCGCCGACACCTCGCAGCCGCTTTTATCGTCGAGCTATTATGTGAGCCGCGCGCTCGGCCCCTTCGCCGACGTGCGGCTTGCGCAAGGCGAGTCGCCTGCCGAAGCCGTGAGCCATTTCCTCGATCAGCATCTGCCGATGCTGATCCTCGCCGATGTCGGCAACGTCGCGGGCGACGCGCACGACCGGCTGGCGCGCTGGATCGAAGACGGCGGCGTGCTGGTACGTTTTGCCGGCCCGCGGCTCGCGGCGTCCGACGACGATCTCGTGCCGGTGCGGCTGCGCCGCGGCGGCCGCATCCTCGGCGGCAGCCTGAGCTGGGACAAGCCGCAGCCGCTGGCGGCGTTTTCGCACGACAGCCCGTTCGGCGGCATGAGCGTGCCGAACGATGTGACCGCCAGCCGCCAGGTGCTGGCCGAGCCGGACGCCGCGCTTTCGGAAAACACCTGGGCGACGCTTGCCGACGGCACCCCGCTGGTGACCGCCGCCAAGCGCGGCAAGGGTCTGATCGTGCTCTTCCATGTCACCGGCGATACGCGCTGGTCGGACCTGCCGCTGTCGGGCTCGTTCGTGGACATGCTCAAGCGGATTGTGGCGCTGGCCGGCACGACGGCCGTCGCCGAGCCCGCTGCCGAACAGAAGACCAAGACCACGCATGAAGCGGTGGCGCCGAGCCGCGTGCTCGACGGCTTCGGAATTTTCACCTCGCCGCCCGCGACGGCGCGGCCGGTACCGACCGACTACGCGGCGAGCGCGACCGCCGACCATCCGCCCGGCTTTTACGGGCCACCGGAGAATCTGCTCGCAGTGAACACGTTATCGGCTAACGATCGGCTCGCGCCACTTGATTTTTCCGCGCTTGGGCACGCAACCCAGGAAATCTACCGCAAGACCGAGCCGCAAGATCTTCGCGGCCCGATCCTGCTCGCAGCGCTCGGATTGTTCTTGCTGGACACGCTGATCGTGCTGTGGCTCGGCGGCGGCATGGCGCGGCTCGTGCCGCGGTTCGCGCGCGCCGGCACCACGGCCGTGCTGTTGGTCGCCGCCCTTGCCTTCACGCTGCTGCATGGCGGCGTGGCCGACGCGCAGAACAAGGACGCGCCGCGCTCGGCGCTGGAAACCAAGCTCGCTTATGTCCTCACCGGCGACCGCGATGTGGACTCGATCAGCAAATCGGGCCTGGGCGGCTTGACGCTGTTCCTGGCGCAGCGCACCGCGCTGGAAGCCGGCGAGCCGATCGGGCTCGACATCGCCCGCGACGAGCTTGCCTTCTATCCCCTGATCTATTGGCCGATCGTGGCGGGCGGGCCGCGGCCTTCGGAAGAGACGCTCAAGCGCGTCGACGCCTATATGAAGCAAGGCGGCACGGTGCTGTTCGACACCCGCGACGCGGTCCTGGCGCCGCCCGGCTCCGGCGGCGAAACGCGCGGCCCCGGCATGGCCGAGCTGCGCAAAATCCTCTCCTCGCTCGACATTCCGGAACTCGAGCCGGTGCCGCGCGATCATGTCCTAACCAAGACGTTTTATCTACTGCGCGACTTTCCGGGCCGCTTCAATTCCGGCCAGCTCTGGGTGGAAGCGCTGCCGTCGGCCAACGACGAGGACGAAAGCTCGCGCCGTCCGGCGCGCGGCGGCGATGGCGTGTCGTCAATCATCATCAGCTCCAACGACTTTGCCGGCGCCTGGGCGATCCAGCCCGACGGACAGCCCTCGTTGCCCATGGTCGAGGGCGAGCCGCGCCAGCGCGAACTCGCCTTCCGGGCCGGCGTCAACATCGTCATGTACACGCTGACCGGTAACTACAAGGCCGACCAGGTGCACGTGCCGGCGCTGCTCGAGCGGCTCGGCCAATAGGAGGCGACGTGAATCTCGGTCTCTCGTTCGCCCCGCTGGTCAGTACCCAGATTCTCTGGGCGGCCATCGCTGCCGCCGCTGTGCTGGCGCTGCTGCTCTTTGTCTCGCGCAGCCGCGGCGCGACCATGCGCGCGGTCGGGCTGGCGTTGATCGTGCTGGCGCTCGCCAATCCGTCGTTCACCCGCGAAGACCGCGATCCATTGAGCTCGGTCGCGGTCGTGGTGGTGGACAAGAGTCCAAGCCAGACCTTCGGCGATCGCACCCGCCAGACCGAAGAGGCGCGCAAAGCCGTGGTCGAGCGCCTGAGCCGTGTTCCGGGCCTCGACGTGCGGGTGGTCGAGGCCGGCCAGTCGGACGGCGAAACCGACGGTACGCGGCTCTTCACCGCGCTCGGCTCGACGTTGTCCGATGTGCCGGCCGACCGCATCGCCGGCGCCATCATGATCACCGACGGGCGCGTGCACGACGTGCCGGCGGACGCCGGCGCACTCGGCTTCGCCGCGCCGGTGCATGCGCTGATTACCGGCAACAAGAATGAGCGCGACCGCCGCGTGGCTTTGATCGCGGCGCCGCGCTTCGGCATCGTCGGGCAGACGCAGACCATCACCTATCAGGTCGAGGATCACGGCGCGCGCGAGCGCAGCGCCACCGTCACCGTCCGCCGCGACGGCGATGTGATCGAGACGCGCACCGTGCCGGTCGGCACGCCGCAGCGCGTCGACATCGCGATCCCGCATGGCGGGGCGAATATCGTCGAGATCGAAGCCTCGCCGCTCGCCGGCGAACTGACCCAGGTCAACAACCGCGCCGTCGTCACGATCGACGGCGTGCGCGACAAGTTGCGGGTGCTCTTGGTTTCCGGCGAACCGAATGCCGGCGAACGGACGTGGCGCAACCTGCTCAAGTCGGATGCGTCCGTCGATCTCGTGCACTTCACCATTTTGCGTCCGCCGGAGAAGCAGGACGGCACGCCGATCAACGAGTTGTCGCTGATTGCTTTTCCGACGCGCGAACTTTTCCAGCAGAAGATCGGCGAGTTTCAGCTCATCATCTTCGACCGCTACGCCCGGCAGGGCGTGCTGCCGATGATCTATTTCGACAACATCACCCGCTATGTGCGTGACGGCGGGGCGGTTTTGGTCGCCGCCGGTCCCGATTATGCGAGCCAGACCAGCATCTGGCGCACGCCGCTCAACGCCATCCTGCCGGCCGAGCCGAGCGGCGGCGTCACCGAGGGGAGCTTTCACGCCCGCCTGACCGATCTCGGCAAGCGCCATCCGGTGACGCGCGACCTCGACGGCTCGGCGAGCGATCCGCCGCATTGGAGCCAATGGTTCCGGCTGGTCGATACCGCCAGTGCCACCGGCACGGCGGTGATGCAGGGCCCGGACAACAAGCCGCTTCTGGTGCTGTCGCGCGAAGGCGAAGGGCGCGTCGCGCTGCTCCTCTCCGACCAGCTTTGGCTGTGGGCGCGCGGCTTTCAGGGCGGCGGTCCGCATCTCGACCTGCTGCGGCGGCTTTCGCACTGGCTGATGAAAGAGCCGGAGCTGGAGGAAGAAGCGCTGCGGCTGAGCGTCAGCGGCCATCAGCTTCTGGTGCGCCGCCAGACCATGGCGGAGACCGTGTCGGACGTGACGTTGACGTCGCCCTCCGGTACGACGCAGACGCTGAAGCTCGCGGCGACCGAGCCCGGCGCCTGGCAGGCGAGCGTCGCCGCCAACGAGCTCGGGCTTTGGCGCGCGACTGACGGCAAGCTCAATGCGCTGATCAATATCGGCCCGGTCAATCCGCGCGAGTTCACGGAAGTGACCTCGACCACCGAGGTGCTGGCGCCGATCGCCAACGCCACCGGCGGCGACTCGCGCCGCCTCGACGATGGCAGCGGCCTGAACGTGCCGCGCATTCTCACGGTGCGCTCCGGCGACACCTACAAGGGCGAGGATTGGATCGGGCTGAAAATGCGCGACGCAAGTGTCGTGCGCGGCATCGGCGTGCTGCCGGTCTTCGCCGGATTTCTCGGGCTCCTGCTTTTGGTCGGCAGCCTCGCGGCCACCTGGGCGCGCGAAGGGAAGTGATTGGGCTTCGTCGTCAGCCGGGATTGCTTCGCCGCCGCTCGCAGTGACCAGGCAGGTAGCACGCTAAATTAAATTCAGCTTTCCCACTCGCCGCCGACCGTTCCTGACAGTCCCTCGGACGCGCCTTCGGCGAGTTCGGCGACCAAAAGACGATCGGGATCGACAGGACCCGGCATGGTAACGCGGCCGGGCGGGATTTTTTTGAAGCCGCACTTTCCGTAATAAGACTCGTCGCCCACCAGGATGACCAGCCGATGGCCCTTGGCGCGCGCCTCCTCGAGCGCGCGGGCGATCAAAGCCTGGCCGACACCGCGATCGCGAAACGGCGGCTCGACCGTCAGCGGTCCGAGCAGCAGCGCTTTCGCCTCGCGGATCCGCACCGGCGACAGCCGCACCGAGCCGACCAAGAGCGTGCCGACCCGCGCGGTGAACGACAGATCGAGACTGTGCGCCACTTGCTCGCGCAAGCGATAGGCGGTCTTGGCATAGCGGCCGGGGCCGAAGGTGCGCTCGTGCAGCCGCTCGATCGCGAGCCCGTCGGCTTGCGTCTCGTGCAGGATCGTCAGGGAAACATCGTTCATGGCGTCGCCGCGTAGCATCTGGGCCGGTTCGGGTCCAGCGGGACGCTGCGCTCAGGCCGTGGCAAGGGGAACGCTTTTTCGGCCGCGCTGCGCTCTGTCGCCGCCTGCGCGAATGACTACATGGAGGTCACGAAACACATCCCGAAATTCGGAGATACTGATGGGATTTCTCGTCGATGGCGCCTGGCAAGACGTCGATATGCGGACCCAGGGCGGCCAATTCGTCCGCAAGCCGACCGTATTCCACAACTACGTGACCGCCGACGGCAGTCCGGGCCCGACCGGCATCGGCGGATTTGCCGCCGAGCGCGGCCGCTATCATCTCTACGTCTCGCTCGCCTGCCCGTGGGCGCATCGCACGCTGATCTTTCGCAAGCTCAAAAAGCTCGACGACGTGATCTCGGTTTCGGTCACCGAGGCGCTGCTCGGCAAAAAAGGCTGGGAATTCGGCACCGAGCCCGGCGCGACGCTCGACACCGTCAACGGCAAGCCGACGCTTGCCGAGATCTATGTGCTGGCCGATCCGCATTATAGCGGCCGCGCCAGCGTGCCGGTTCTGTGGGACAAGAAACAGCGCACCATCGTCAACAACGAATTCTTCCGAAATCATCCGCATGCTCAATTCGGCGTTCGATGCGTTCACCGACGTGCGCACGGACTATTATCCGGCCGAACTGCGCCCCGAGATCGATCGGATCAACGAGCTTGTTTATTCGACCGTGAACAACGGTGTCTATCGCTCGGGCTTCGCCACCACGCAGGTTGCCTACGAAGAAGCCGCGCGCGCCTTGTTCGCCACGCTTGATCAGCTCGAGGAGCGTCTGTCGCGCCAGCGTTATCTCGCCGGGCGGCAGATCACCGAAGCGGATTGGCGGTTCTTCACCACGCTCATTCGTTTCGACGCGGTCTATTACAGCCACTTCAAATGCAATGTGCGGCGGATCGTCGACTATCCCAATTTGTGGAATTATCTGCGCGAGCTTTATCAGGTGCCGGGCGTCGCCGAGACCGTGAGCCTCGATCACATCAAGCGGCACTATTACGGCAGCCATCGCAATGTCAATCCGACCGGCATCGTGCCGATCGGACCGGCACTCGATTTCAAGTTAGCGCACGATCGCGGCCGCTTCGGCTGAGAAAGAGTGAGATAGAGGTCGCGGTAGCGTGCCGCGAGCCGTCACCAGCGGTAGTGATAGGGACCGCCGCAATAACCGTACAGATCGGTGAAGGGATCGTAGGGATCGCAGGCGTGACCTGAGCCGTAGGAGCAGAGCGCTCCCAGCGGCGGGCCAAAAGGCAAGCCGCGGCCGTTTACGCGCCAGGCATACCGATCTCCACGCCACGCCGCGCGGGCCCAATGGCCGCTGCGCTTGGCGACGCCGCTGCTCTGATCCAATGCCATAGCGCCGGTCGTCATCGCCGCCGCGCCAAGCATCACTGCGGCGGCAACAGCGAAAATTCTCTTTCGCATCGAATTCTCCCTATAGCGTCAAAACGAGTAGCGGCCGAACCGACCAAGCCAACGTGCGCGCGGCATTGTTGTTTGCTGATATGACCAAATGACGCGGAGATGTCACATTTCAGTAACAGCCGCTAGTGTCCCGATTCCGAAGTTCGCACAAGGTCGCGGCGCCCTCAGATGCGAACTTCGGAATCAAAGGGACACTAGCAAATGTATGATTCTAGTGTGGCTTTTGGATTTGAAGTTCCTCCCAGAATGGGCGGCGAAAATTGGAGGAACTTCAAATCCGCCACACTAGTGCATTCGCGATCGCGATTTAGGAAATGTCTGTCAAACCAACAAACCGCCGCGCCTGCTCTTTGGCGGAGCATGATCTTTTCGGAAAACCGGTATCCACTTTTCCGGATCATGCCTTTAGCGGAGCATGATCTTTTCGGAAAACCGGTATCCACTTTTCCGGATCATGCCTTTAGCGGAGCATGATCTTTTCGGAAAACCGGTATCCACTTTTCCGGATCATGCCTTTAGCGGAGCATGATCTTTTCGGAAAACCGGTATCCACTTTTCCGGATCATGCTCTGGGCGCGGCGGTTTTTTGATCGCGCGACCAGCGACTACCAGCTGTAGGAGTAGCCGTTGCAAGCGCCGTTAGCGTAGGCGTACGGATCGTACGGGTCGCAGTAGCCGTAGGTGTATGGCGCATAGGCGTAAAGCCCGCCATAACCGAAGTCGCGGTGAAATCCATGACGAAAGCCGCCATGACTCCAACCGCCGCCCCAATGGCCGCCATTCATCGCCACACCGGGCCCGGCAAAACCGCCGGCGTGCGGACCCGCAAAGCCGCCGCCAAAATGCCCGCCGCCAAAACCGGCATGCGCGCCGCCGAAGCCGCCACCGAAGCCGCCATGACCGCCGCCGCCACCACCGCCGTGGCCAGCCGCGAGGGCGCCAGTCGTCATCGCGGCCGTGCCGATTGCTACAGCCGTAACGAGCGCAACAACTTTATTCCGCATTACACTCTCCTTACTTCCGACCGACCACCCGGAGCAGCAACGCTCGCACGACACGTTGGGTTGCGCGCGCATCGGCGCACCAAGACCAAATGACGCGGAAGGCGTTACATCGCGGCAATGTCAGCCGGCTGGGGCGTGTGCTCATAAAATCGCGAATGGTGAAAGCGAGCTGGTTCGACGACGCCGCGCATGGTCGACGTCGCGAAGCTTCTGCAATACGTCACGCATTGCGGTAGCCGCGTTCCTGCAGCAACCAGCTGTTGATATGCGCCGCCCCGATCGTCCACTTGAGACCGGAGGCCCCTGGAAGCCGGCCGCGACGGTCCTTCAGCCGGACATCGAATCCCAGGATTCATAAATCAATGACGACGTCACGAATCGGTTGTGAGCAGCAAACCAGAAGGTTGCCGTCTGCGGGCTTCTCAAGTGGCTGCGGTCCATAGCCGACCGCACCCGAAACCAACCCGCTCTCACAGTTGTGACAAACACCCGTCCGGCACGCCCAGCGGACCGGAACGTCGCACGCCTCGGCCAGCTCCAAAATGCTCTCGTAGGCCGACGCCTTCCAATGTGCGGCGATGCCACTTCGCGCGAACGATACCAGCGGACCGGTGTTGGCGTCGTCCTTGGGAACATGTGGAGCTCGCGTCGCTGCGCCGACGACACCAGGAGTCATCGATTCGCTGCCATTGAAGATTTCGACGTGAATCCGCCCTGGCGCCACGCCCGAGGCCGCGAGCGCCTCTTTCATGTCTGCCATGAAGCGAGCAGGCCCGCAGAGATAGACGTCCGCCTCTCGCGGGATGCCGACCTCGTCGAAGACCGATCGCGACAGGTGACCGGTGGCGTCGAAATCCTCGCCCATCTTGTCGCGCGAACCCGGCCTGCTGTAACAAACATACCTGCGACCGTGGGCGAGCGCGAGCATGAGGCGGCGGACTTCGGCGGCGAATGGATGATGCTGCCGATCACGAACCGCGTACAGCCACAAGACCTGTCGTGTGGAGCGGACCGCGGCCAGCGCGTTCAGCATCGCCAGAACAGGCGTTGCCCCGATTCCTGCGCTGAGCAGCACTACCGGCCGCTCTCCGGGTTGCGGAATGAAGCTTCCGCGCGGCGAGCTCACGTCGAGAGCATCGCCCGCACGGACGTGCTCGCGCAGGTAGGATCCGGCTGCGCCGTTCGGCTCGATCTTCACGCTGATTCGATAGTGCTCCGTCGAGGCGGGACCCGAGAGCGAGTAGCTGCGAAAGAGCGGGGTGTCACCTGGTGTCCGCGGAAGGCGCAGCACCACGTACTGCCCCGGCAGAGCGGTCGGCAGCGGCTGGTCGTCCAGACTTTGCATCGTCAGCGAGAGGACGTCCGCGCACTCCTGGTCGATCGCCGCCACCGCGAGCCGCCGAAATCCAGGTGCAACCGGATGCGCAGCTGCTGCCGGCGTGAGCGCGGCGTTGCCGCTTCCCCCGGCAGTCGTTTGACTCTGCAGCAATGCCTCGAACGACCAGCGCCATCCAGGCGAAAGCGCCGCGATACGCAAGGCGCGCTCCAGTCGATCGCGCGGATGATTGGGCGAATAGAGGAGCGCGTTGATCTCTGCGACGGTCATTCGCTCCTTCGTCTCTCCCACCTTCACGATCTCGTCGCCGGCGCCCACCTCGCCTTCCTGCAGGACGCGGAAGTAGAATCCCGGCCGGCCGCTGGATGTCAGCAATGCCGGCATCCGGGGCTCGTTCATCCGAATGCCGACGCGATAGCAGGTGACGCGAGGTTGAGTGATCTCGAACAGTGCGCTGCCGATTTGATAACGGTCGCCGATGCAAACGGCATCGTCAGGCAATCCTTCGATCGTGAAGTTCTCGCCGAACTGTCCGTGGACGAAGTCGGTCCTGTTGAGCTGATCCTGCCAGTAGCGATACGATTCGATCTGGTAGACGAAGGCGGCTCGCTGCTCACCCCCGTGGCCGGCCAAGTCGCCTTGGCCGTCTCCGTCCAGATTCAGCCGGCCGACCCGACAGCGGCCACCCACTGGAGTCTTCCAGATCCCGGTGTGTACGGTACGACCCTTCCACGCGATGTCGCGCGGAAGTCCGACGTTGACCGATACTAGCCGCGCCATGTCGTTACCTGTTCGTAGCTGGCCGCTTCGCAGCCGCTACGGGCCCGCCGGTGCTCGCTCACGGAGGTGTGCAGGGCGGACCGCCTCGTCGATCGTGAGGTTGCGATCGGGGCCATGTGGAATCACCTCCTGACCCGGCTCGAGACGGAGCTGGGCGCCATCGAGATGGACCGTGACGATTTCCGGCTCGAACGACACCAGGTTGGAGATGCGGCCGACTTCAGTATAGGCGTCAGGATACGACCAGGCCGCCAGGCGTGCCTCACCGATGGTGTAATAGCTGCAGAGCCCTTTGTATGGGCAGAAGGTCTGGAGCTTCACCGGAGTGAGGGCGGCCTCATCGATGTCGGCGCGTTGAACGTACCAGCGCGGCGCGAAGCCGGACTCGTAGAGGACGAGCGGACGCGTGGTATCGGCGATGGTGCGGTCATGATGGCGGACCACGAGGTGGCGGGAGGTTTGGCGAATGTCGATGCGGTGATAGCTGTCAGCGGCATGGCCCGCGATCCGTTCGTCTTCTTCGTAGAACGCATCCATGGCCTGCCAGGCGAACGCCACCCGTCCCTGCAGTTCGCTCGCGTGGACCGGCAGCCCGGTGTGCTGCCACGCCCCTCGTGATGCGATGTGCTCGCCCGCCCGGACCGCATACCAGGACGTGAGCCCGAGATCGGGGTGTTGGATGGTATGGTCGGTGCGTTCGAGGGCGGGCGAAGAGATGTCGGTCTCCGGGAAGTACGCGACCGGATAGCGGCCCGGTTCGAAGAGCACGAGGACCTGTTCGCTATCGGCGATCCAGGTTCCGCCAAAGCGCACGCGCATCCGTCGACGCAACGGCTCGACGTACAACAGTCTCTTCGGCAGCGGTTCGGGCACGAGGAACCGGCCGACCGCTCCCGTTGAGAGCGGGCCTTGTTGCCAAGACAGTCCCACGGCTCTCTCTCCATAGGTTTGATGATCGAGGCCGGTACACGTCTCCCAGGTATTCCTCACCCTGGAACGCGGACCTGGATTCTGGAACGCGGACCTGGATTCTGGAACGCGGACTTGGATTCTGGAACGCGGACTTGGATTCTGGAACGCGGACCTGGATTCTGGAACGCGGACTTGGATTCTGGAACGCGGACCTGGACCCTGGAACGCGGACCTGGCTGCAAGGTTCCACGACAGGATAGCGACCTTCGGTCCGGGTTTGGCGATCGCCCGCGCCGACGCGGTGATCGAATGAGCCGCGTAGCGGATGACCGCGATGGGTCCAGACTTCGTCATTCGACGGCTAGATGTCCGGGTTTCCCCCGAAAGCGGCAATTGCTAAGAGATTTGTGAGACACGACTTGAGCATGATCTTAACCGAAAAGCGGTATCCACTTTCCGTGATCATGCTTTAAAGCAGAGCGATCACCAAAGCTCGGCAATCGCCCTGCCCTGCATGACCTCGGCGAGACGTGCGCGCGTAGCGCGCGTCGTATCTTCCGGTAGCGCGTCGGGCGCAAAAAAGCCGTGCGCGATGATTTCATGGTTCGGCTGCGGCGGCGCGCTCTGGTGAAATGCGCGCACGACGTACAGCGCGACGTGATCGCGCCGCGAGGCGCGCCGGTTGAAATAGATGGCGAAGAAATCGGGCGGTTCGCCGACCTCGATATTGCCCTCTTCGCGCAACTCGCGTGTCAGCGCCGTCATCAGCGTCTCGCCCGCCTCGACGCCGCCGCCCGGCAAATGCCAGCCGGCGACATAGCTGTGCTTGACCAGAAACACGCGTCCGGTGCCGTCGATGACGACCGCGCGCACGCCGAGCGTCAGCCCGCGCGCGAACCGCCAATAAAAATGGAAAAGCCGCCGGAGCAACGGTTCGAGCGATCGGCGGAGCGTTTCAAACTGCATGAGGATTCCGCCGCTGTGGCGAGGCCTGCCCTACGGCCATTGCCTTGCTGGGAACCTCCGGCCCCGTCAAGGCGATGATGACGGTCGCGGCCTCGCATCGCCGCAACGTGCGCCTGCACGCGCAATGATTGGATTGCGTCGCGCGGCACAATAGTTTAGAAACGTTCTAATCTTTCGGATTTCATCCCCAATCAGCGTCAAACGATGCCTGCCAAACGCTTTGCCGATCTGAACGAACAGGAAGTCCTGGCTCTCGCCATTTCCAACGAGGAAGAGGACAACCGGATTTACCGGTCCTTCGCCGACGGGTTGCGCGCCTCTTATCCGGAGACCGCGGCCATTTACGACCGGATGGCGCAGGAAGAGATTGGCCATCACGACATGCTGCTCGATCTCTACCGGAAGAAGTTCGGCGATTTTCTTCCCCTGATCCGGCGCCAGGACGTGAAGGGCTTCGTGGCGCGGCGTCCGATCTGGCTCAATCGCCCGCTTGGCCTCGACGCGGTGCGTAAATTCGCCGAGGAGATGGAATTCGAGACCGCGCGCTTCTACCGCAAGGCCGCGGAGGCCGCGCACGACGACGCGGTGCGCGATCTGCTCACGCGTCTGGCGGCGGCCGAGGACAGCCACGAGAAACTCGCGCAGGAGCTCGGCGAGAAGATCGAGCCGAGCGCGCGCGCGGCCGAGGACGAAACCGCGCGCCGCATGTTCGTGCTGCAATACGTGCAGCCCGGACTCGCCGGCTTGATGGACGGATCGGTGTCGACGCTGGCGCCGCTCTTCGCCGCGGCGTTCGCCACGCACAATACCTGGCAGACATTTCTGGTCGGGCTTGCGGCCTCGATCGGAGCCGGCATCTCGATGGGCTTCGCCGAGGCTTTATCTGATGACGGCTCGCTCACCGGACGCGGCGCGCCGCTGGTGCGCGGCGTGGTCTGCGGCCTCATGACCACGGTCGGCGGGCTCGGCCACGCGCTGCCATACCTCATCCCGCATTTCTATGCGGCGACGGCGCTCGCCTTCGTGGTGGTCGTCGTGGAGCTTGCCGCCATCTCCTGGATCCGCACCCGCTATATGGACACACCGTTCCTGCAAGCCGCCTTTCAAGTGGTGGTGGGCGGCGTGCTTGTGTTCGCGGCCGGCATTCTGATCGGCAGCTCTTAAGCGACGGCGCGAAGCCTCTGACCTTAGCGTTCGAAAACGGTTGTGACCGCGACCAATCGCGGAGCATCATGCTGGAGCGCAACTCATCGAGGGTGAATTCGTTGCGCTCCATGGGCTATAGGTGGAGCATGATCTGCTCGGAAAGCCGGTAGCCACCCCGGATCGGTCCGGGGCAGGCTTTTTCCGGATCATGCTCGATGTTCGTTCTCGCGCATTTGTCCGACCTGCACATTGCGCTGCGGCCGCGGCTTCTTGAGCTCGCCGGCAAGCGCGGGCTCGGCTACATCAACTGGCATCGCGGCCGTAAGTACATCCATCGCCGCGAGACGCTCGATGCGATCACGCGCGATCTAAAGACCGTCGGCGCCGACCACATCGCCGTGACCGGGGATTTGGTCAATCTCTCGCTGCCGATCGAATATGCCGCCGCCCGCGCCTGGCTCGAGACCCTCGGGCCGCCCCACGATGTCACCGTGATCCCCGGCAATCACGACGCCTACGTGCCGGCCGCCTTGGGCGGCCCGGAAAAAGCCTGGGGCGATTACATGCGCGGCGACGACGGCGCGCCAAGCGGCACTTTCCCGTTCGTGCGCCGGCGCGACGGCGTCGCGCTGATCGCATTGTCTTCGGGGCTGCCGACCGGGCCGTTCATGGCGACCGGCTTCGCCGGCGAAGCGCAGCTTGCGCGCCTTGCCCAAGCGCTCGAGCAAACAAGCGGACTATTTCGCGTGGTGCTCATTCACCACCCGCCGGAGAGTCCGCCCAGCCGGCATCTGCGGCGATTGGTCGACGGCGCGGAATTTCGCCAAGTGCTCGCGGCCCACGGCGCCGATCTCGTTCTGCATGGTCACGATCATCGCCGCGCGATCCTGTGGCTTGACGGACCGGAGAAGAAAATTCCGGCGGTCGGCGCGCCTTCGGCCTCGGCGCGCACGGCGCATCGTCACGAGAACGCCGGCGGCTACAACCTTTTTCAGATCGCGATGGAGGGCAATGCCTGGCGCTGCCAAATGGTGGCGCACGAGCGCAGCGGCGACGGCAGCGTCGGCGAGGTGGAACGGCAACGGCTGTTGTGAGCGTTTATCCGCGCCTCACCCATCGCCTTACATATTATGGCCGGCCGCCAGCAGCGCCGCAATCAGCAGCGCGACCGCGCCGAGCACGAAGCCGAGCACAAACGCCCCCCATCCCCGCCGGCGACGGTGGCGCAGCACACGCGCGGCTTCCGGCCGGGCGATGCGCGTGATGAATTCAGGGTCTTCGTCGAGAGCGCGCTCGCGCTCGACCAGGCGGCGCGCGACATAATCCGTCACCGCCTTCACGATGTCGGCAATCTCGTGCGACTCCGCCATGACGCGCCGGCCGACGCGCGTATCATGCAGGAAGCGATACATGCGCTTGTCGCGCCCCATGGCGACATGGGCGACTGCATCGATCCAGAGCCGCGGCGTGTCGCCCCGGCTGACGCCGCGGTCGAACAGATCGACCTCGGACGGGATTTCCTTAAACAGTGGATCGAGCGCTTCGTTGAGGAGCTCGAGGCGCGCGACTTCGGCGTCGCGGAGATCGACCACGACGCTGGTGCGCTCGGCAGCCTCGATGCGAGCCGCGTGTATCGCGGCTTTGAGCGGCGATGGCGCTTCACCCTCACCGGCTGCGACTTTGCCTTTTCGTCCCCACATGGCCTTGTCCCTCAAAGGCCGCACATCCCGAAAAGACAAGATACATCAATGCCTAGGGTTGCAACAGCGCCTTCGAGAGACTTCAGCCGCGCGGAACCACACAATAGGGCCGTGCCCAGGCGAGCCCCTCCTCGGTACTGGCGCGCGGACGATATTCGCAACCGACGTAGCCGGCGTAGCCGAGCCGGTCGAGCGCGGCGAGGATTGCCGGATAATTGACTTCGCCTTCGTCGGGCTCGCGCCGCTCCGGCACCGAGGCGATCTGCACGTGGCCGATCAGCGGCAGGTGCGTCTCGAAGCGGCGGATGAGATCGCCCGACACGATCTGCACGTGATAAAAATCGAACTGGATGCGCAGGTTCGGCGCGCCGACCTTGCGGACGATATCGGCGGCCTGCTTGACGCGGGTGAGGAAATAGTCCGGCCGGTCGCGCGGGTTGAGCGGCTCGATCAACAGCATGATGCCGGCTTTCGCCGCGGCCTCGGCGGCGCGCGCCAGGTTGGCGATGAACACGGTCTCGGCGGCCGGACGCTTTTCCGGCGGGACCACGCCGGCGAGGCAATGCACCGAACGCGCGCCGATGGCCAGGGCGTAATCGAGCGCGCGCGCAAACGCAGCCTGCCATTCGCGCTCGCGGCCCGGCAGCGCGGCGAGCCCGGACTCGCCGTCGCGGCCGACCGGCGTGTTGATGCCAAGTTGCGTCAGGCCATGGCGCGCAAGCTCGGCCCGCACCGCCGCGGCGGCATGCTCGTACGGCGTGAGCAGTTCCACGGCGGAAAAACCGGCGGCGGCCGCGGCACCGAAGCGCTCGATGAACGGCCGCTCGGCGAACAGCCAATTGAGATTGGCAGCAAGGCGGGGCATGCCGCCTCTTTTTCCTCTCCAGCGGTGCCGGGTCAATGTGGAGATGGCGCCGACCAAAGGGTTTTCGCCCCTCTTCCTGTTGGGACTTGGCCCATTATATTGCCCACTACCTGAATGGGCTGTTTTGTGGTTTACCCCTCGGCACCCGTTTGGTTCGCTCAAATCTCAGGAAACCGTGCGCAACAGACACGGAACAACCCCGCACGGGTCGAGGAAACCTTAGGACGCGGCGTGCCATGAACGCGCAGCAATTACTCCAGGAAATCTCCGACTATTGCCGGTCAACTGGGCTCGCCGAGTCCACGTTCGGGCGGCGCGCCGTCAACGACGGCAAGCTCACCTCGCGGTTGCGCAACGGCGGCCGCATCACCACCGACACGCTCGATCGCATCCATGGATTCATGGCTGCTCATCCGCCACAGGGGCCCCGTCCAATCGTGATTGAACGAACCCGCGATACGCGACCCATATTCGCGGCAAGTGCCGCGCAAATTCACCCGCTGGGCGTGCCGCCGCCCGCGGCCCCACCCGCTCATGGTCCGAGCGAGCCCGACCCGCAACGCAATTTCCGCTTCTTCGACAACCGGCAGAAATATCTGCTGTTCGTCAACACTTGCAGCGAAAAGTGGGAAGTGGCGCACCGCGTCTCCGAGGAGCTGGCGCATCTGCACCCGCGCCCGCCGGCCGTGCGTGTGTTCGATGCCGGAGTTGGCGATGGTTCTGTGCTCACACGCGTGATGCGCGCGATGCACGACCGCTTTACGCACATGCCGTTCTACGTGGTCGGCAAGGAAATCAGCCTCGAGGACGTGCGGCTGACCTTGCAGAAAATGTCGGACCGCTTCTTCGAGCATCCCTCGACGGTGCTGGTGCTCACCAACCTCGCCTATGCGGACGCGCCGTGGCTGGCGGTGAAATCGCTCAATGCCGCCTCGAGCATGGTCTGGCACGAACTGCCGCTCGCCGGCAATTCGGCGCACCGCTTCGAGCAGCAGATCATGGATCTCGAGCCGTTCCTGGCGCAGAATTGGAAGGCCGGCGTGAGCCCGCGCACCGGCAATCCGGTCTACGAGCGCCCGGTGGTGCTCGTCGTGTACCGCGAGGATCATCGCTTCCTGCTCGATCCGATCATTCCCAAGCCGGGCGGCACGCTGGCCAATTACGATCTGGTCATCGCCTCGCAGCCCTATCGCGCGCGTGCCTCGCTCGAGTTCAAGGCGCAGCGCGTGGTCGCGCCGTTGGCGCGCGCGCTCGGTCCCGGCGGCCGGCTGATCGGCATCCAATCGCACGGCCACGATCCCGGCATGGAAATCATCCAGAAGGTCTGGCCGGGCGACAATCCGTTCCTCCACGACCGCCATCAGATTCTGAAGGCTGTGAAACAAGAACTCGGACCAGCCGGCCGCGATCTCAATTTCAACGCCTATGCCGATAACCGCTCGCTGTTCCGCTACGTGATGCACACGTTGCCGTCGGAAATCTCCGAATCGATCGGCACCTCGACGCTGTTCGCGGCATGGAATGCGGCCATCTACGTGGCACAGGTCGAGGACGACCGGCTGGGCGGCGCGGTGGCCGACGGCCGCTACATCGATGCCACGCGCGAAGTTCTGCGCGAGCGCGGCGGCTTGTGGTTTTTCGACGAGTCGTACGTGATCTCGCGCCGGCGCGCGTGAGCTTGGGGTGATCTTTCTCTTCCGCCGCTTGCGGGGAAGGAGTCGCGCGCAACGCGACGGAAGGGGCAGGTCCTCAATGCTTATGCAAGCGACACCGCTGCTGGCCCCCTCCGCCATGTGCAGCTTGTCATCGGGCCGGCCACTTCGGGCCGGACCCGTTGGCATGGTCCCCCTCCCCCGCCGCGCTTCGCTCCGCGGGGGCAGACAACGATGACTGCCCTCCCCGTTCCAGATCAGAAACCGGCCGGCCCGATCGCGCGCATTGCGGCGCTCATGTCCGGCTTCTCCGTCGAAGCGACGCGGCCGTCGGCGGCCGACGTCGCCGGACTGAGCGTGCTCCGGCGCGGCACGCGCGTTTATCTGAGCGCGGTGCCGAACCGGCCGGCCGACGAGTCGCTGGCGGCGGCCGTGCAAATACGTGCCGCCGGCCTCGAGCCGGTGCCGCATGTGGCGGCCCGCAACTTCACGAGCGTCGAGGCACTCGATACGTTCCTGGCGCGGCTCAATGGCGAAGCAGGCGTCGAGACGGTGCTGGTCATCGCCGGCGACCGCGCCGAATGGGGGCCGTTCCGGCGGGCGCTCGATGTCATCGACAATGGCGTATTGCGCCGGCGCGGCATTCGCAGCATCGGCATCGCCGGCTATCCGCAGGGCCATCCGCGCGTCGGCGACGACGAACTCAACCGCGCGCTCGCCGGCAAAATCGCCGCCGCGGAAGCGACCGGGCTTGCGGTCGAAATCGTGACGCAGTTCTGTTTCGACGCCGGCGCGATCCTCGATTTCGTCGCGCGGGTGCGAAGCTTCGGCTTCGAGCACCGCGTGCGCGTCGGGCTTGCCGGGCCGACGAGCCTTACCTCGCTGATGCGCTACGCGAGCCGGTGCGGCGTGCGCACCTCCGCGCAAGGGCTGGCGCGCCGCTCCGGCCTGATGCGGCAGATGTTTGCGCTGACCACGCCCGACGATCTCATCCGCGCGCTTGCCGACGCCGCGCCAGCGGAAATCGTCCCGCATTTCTTTTCGTTCGGCGGCATTCCGGCGACCGCCCGCTGGGCGAGCGCCGTCGCCGACGGCCGCATCACGCTCGACGCCGGCGACGGCTTTCGGGTCGAGGCGCCGAAAGGCTGACAGTTCGGCTAATGTGCGATCATAAAATCCCGGGCCAGCGCACGCGTCCGGTTTCGACTCGTTTCTAGCGCATGATGCTTTTTGATTGAATCACGCGCGACATTGCGAGGAGCAATAGCGACGAAGCAATCAAGCTTCTTGCAAAGCGTCGCTGGATTGCTTCGCTTCGCTCGCGATGACGATGAGGTGATCAAACGTAGATTCATCCGGCACTCGCGGGCGAGCGTTATCCGCATGGCCGACGATTTCCATCGAGCTCAAGTCTGCTGGATGGCCGAGAGCAGCCAATCGCCGCCGCGGGCGCGCATGAAGGTCCACAATTCGGTGATCTCGCTCCGCTCGCCGCCCTCGACGACGCGCCCGCTGGCGCGCTCGACCATGCTGTCGTTGAGCGCGAATTTCATCGCCACGGTCGCATACTCGGTGCCGCCTTCGCGCCAAGCTTCCGCGAGATCGCCCTGCAGCAGCTTCACATCGGCGATGCGATTGACCAGACCGCGACTGGCGTTGCCGGCCAGTTGCTCGGAGAAATACGACAGCATCTCCGGCGTAACCTTCACGCGCAGCGCCGAAAGGTCCTCCGTCGAATAGGCAGCCTGGATGTCGCCGAGCAATCGTTCGAACGCGTCATAGTCCGCCTTGGCGATGGTGAGAGGTTCGCCGGCCGGCGCTGCAGCGGGGGAGCCGCCCCACATTCCACCGAGACCGCCAAAACCGTGACCCGTCGCAGGACGCGCCGCCGCATAGGCAGGCGCCGGCGCATTGCGCCGCTGCCACCAGGCGAAAATGAGCCGGGCGACGATCACGACCAGCACGACTTGGAAGAGCAGACCGATGATCGAGGCGAAGCCCGCCATGCCGCCGAAGAATCCGTGCCCGAACAGCAGGCCGAACAGACCCGCGCCGAGGAATCCGGCAGCAATCCCGCCGAACAATCCGCCGCCAAAGAAACCGGGCCGCATTCCAGTCTGCCCGGCGGCCGCAGCCCGGCCGGGTTGTGTCATCGAATTCTGGAGTGGCGCCGCACTTGGCGCAGTCGGCGTGCTCGGCGGAGCCGAGTATGTTCGCATACCGCGGCTGCCGGCCGAGAAGCCGCCACCGGCTCGTGCATGCGCATCGGCCGTCACCAGCACAAAAACAGCGGCGATCGCCATAAAGGCGGTCAGCCAGCGGGGGCGGAACATCACTTTGTCTCCCGGCCAAATGGCCTGTGAGCATAATAGGTATGCGGCGGGCAGGTTGTAAGGGTGCGGCCATGGCTTAAAGCCGCGCGCAAATGACGCTCAAGCCGCTTCTACCCTACCCGGAGCGCCGCAAACACCGGGGCTTCGCCAAGGAGGCCGGGGTGAATTGTGTCTGACGCGCCATCACCTCTAACGCGCCATGACCCAAAATACCGAAGCCTCCGATCAGAACCAAGCCTTCGATCAGAACATCGCGCGGGAGAAACCTTTCTCCGGCCGGCCGAGAGCCTTCCCGGCGCGACAACACAGGCGACGCCATTGCAGGTACAAAGCGCTGCCCGTCAGCGGAACCGGTCAGTGGTGCCGGAAGTTTCACTGATGGCTTGTGTGCGGGCGATGGACATTTGCGCGGGCGGCGTTCCCGGGCTTCGATAATAGGCGCTCTCGCAATCGACGAGCCCGCTATAGCTCAGCCGTCCGCTGCGGTTGTCGAACAGAAACCGGCGGCAGACTTTGCCGTCATCCGGCACAAACAGGATAGAGCCGGTATAGATTTCATCGTCGCTCGGCGTCGCGGCCGGCTTTGCCGACGACAGCTCGATTTTGGTTTCCGTTGCAGCAAAAAAGCCGACCGTCAACAGTGCCATCACGGCGCCGACTGCCGCGACCCGGCGCGTGCGCTCGGACCTGCCGTTTCGCCTTTTCGTTCGCTGCCGCTGGCGGCGCATGACTGTTTCGCAGATTTTGACGGCGGGTGTGGCACCCGATCCCGACGCGTCCGGTGAGCCATGAAAACGCGAAGGTTAGGTCGAATCGGTTAAGCGACGGTGAGGTCGAACCGGGTCATGTTCGCAAAAATCGAAAGATACGAACGCCTACGCTTCCCGCTCAATCGGTGCGAAGGTCGACGGGCACACCGATCTTGCCCTTCCGGGCGAGCGGCGGCCGAGGAGCAGTCACAACAGCTGGGGGCCTCGCCAAGAACCCCGGGGTGAATTATCTCTGACGCGCCGCAATTCTGACGCGCCACAACAATCCCACGGGCCATGACCCAGAACACCGAAAACGTCGACCTTTTTTCCCCATACAAGCTCGGCCCGCTGGAATTGCCCAATCGGATCGTGATGGCGCCGATGACGCGCAATCGCGCCGGGCCGGGCGAAGCGCCGGGAGCGCTCGCCGTCACTTATTACGCGCAGCGCGCGAGCGCCGGCCTAATCATCACCGAGGGCACGCAGATCTCCCAGGAAGGCCAGGGCTATCCGGGCACGCCCGGCATGTTCAGCCCGGAGCAGATCGCCGGCTGGAAGCGCGTCACCGACGCCGTCCATGCCGCCGGCGGGCGCATCTTCGCGCAGCTCTGGCATGTCGGCCGGATTTCGCATCCGTCGCTGCAGCCGGGCGGCGCCGCGCCGGTCGCACCGTCCGCCCTGCAGCCGCCGGGACAGACCATGACCGCGCAAGGCATGCAGCCGTTCGTCATGCCGCGGGCGCTGGAGACGCACGAGATCGCGCGCGTTGTGGATGACTATCGCCGCGCTGCGGCGAGTGCCAAACGCGCGGGCTTCGACGGCGTCGAACTGCACGGCGCCAACGGCTATCTGGTCGACCAATTTCTGCGCGACAAGACCAACCAGCGCGCGGATCGTTATGGCGGCAGCGCGATCAATCGCGCGCGCTTTCTGATCGAGGCGACCGAAGCGCTGGTCGCCGAATGGGGCGGCGGCCGCGTCGGCGTGCGCCTTGCCCCGACCAATCCGTTCAACGACATCGCCGACAGCAATCCGGCGGCGACCTTCGGGTTTGCGGTCGGCGAGCTCAAGCGCTTCGGCCTCGCGTATCTTCACATCGTCGAGCCGCTGCCGAGCGACCCGGTTGCCACCGGCGAGCCGCCGGACATCAAATTCTTCCGGCGGATTTGGTCGGGAACACTGATGGGCAACAAGGGCTACGATCTCGCTCGCGCCAACGCGGCCGTGCGCGAAGGCGTCGTCGACTTGGTGTCGTTCGCCGCCCTCTTCCTCGCCAATCCGGACTTGCCTGAGCGCTTCCGCCGCGGCGCGCCGCTCAATCCGCCGGACCGCGCCACGTTCTATAGCGGCGGCGAAAAGGGCTACACGGATTATCCGGCGTTGCGGGGGTAGGCCCTTTGCGTTCGCGGCCACGGACGCTCCACGTCAATCCGGGGCGGCCACCGATCTCGGGTGTTCCCGAGATCGGCACTTTAGGACGCCAAGTCGGCAACAGCTGACTTAGGTGGCCGAGCCCGGAATCCATGACCCGTGGTCAACGGGCGATGCGCGGAGATTCGACACCACGGTTCGCGGTTATGGATTCCGGGCTCCGCGCTGCGCGCGGTCTCGGAATGACGAGCGCTGTCACGTGAATTACTTCTAAATTTCAATAGCTTATACAAATAGTGCAGTTCTGTGATTGGGATCACTTCCGGCCGGCAAGATGGCCGTTAGGGTTAATTTAACGACTGGGGATGGGAACAAAGGGAGCCTCCAATGATCGCCGCCCTCGCCGCTATCGAGTATCTCGGCCGGATCACCGACAAGTTTTTCGAGGCGCAGATGAAGCGCGCCGCGATCCGGATCAAGGTCCGTTCGGAATACTTTCCCCATCAGTGAGGTTTCAAGGGTTTCGTCCCTCGGTTAGTCCCCAAGATAAGTCCCCGATATGCTTGGCCGCGTAGTCGACGCCCACACTGGGCGCCTGCTCTCCGCGGCCCTTTCCTGTTTCATCGGGGCGCGCGACATGCGCGGTGCGTAAGCCCGCGGCGGCGGCCGCGGCTAGATCGCTGGAATGCGCCGCCACCATCATGCATTCGCTGGGCTCGAGATCGAACGCTTCCGCAGCGGCGACATAGACGCGCGCCTTCGGCTTGTAGTCGCCCGCGATCTCCGCGCCCAAAATCGCATCCCAGGGAAAATCGTTGCGGCGCGCGAGGTCGACCATCAACGAGATATTGCCGTTCGAGACCGGCGCGAGCCAGAAGCGGCGTTTGAGTCGACGCAGGCCGTCCGCCACGTCGGGCCAGGCATCGAGCCGGTGCCAGGCCAAGTTCAGCACGCGGCGGTCGTCTTCGCCAAGCGCCGCGAGACCAAAGCGGGGCAAGATGAGATCGAGATTGCGCCGGTGCAGCACGTCGAGCTTGCAGAAGGCAATGCGGCCGGCACGCACTTCCTCCATCGCGCCCTGATATTCGCCGCGCCAGGCGTCGGCGAAGGCGAACCAGTCGAGCGCATGCCCGCGCGGCTCGAGCAACGCTTTCGCCTCGCGTGCGATCGAGGTCCGCCAATCGACCAGCGTGCCGAACACGTCGAAGAACAGGGCTTTGACCGCAAGCGTCATGGATGCTCAATCCGCTATCGCGTTTTGCGCCGCGCGGCCGCAAGCGTGGCATTGCGAGCGATGTGAGGCAATCCTCGCGCACGATGAATCGTTTGTCTCGGCGCACGCATAATCTGCTGACGGAGCTCCCCTACCATGTTACGCAGGCCCCCGCTCCACCGGATGGATAGCTGTTGAGCAACGGCGTTCGCCCATTTTCAGAGAACCAACATGGCCAAAAAGCAAAAAAAGGCTTCGCCGCGCACAGGATCGAAAACGCCAGCCAAACAGCCGCCGTCGCGGTTGCCGGCGCCTGCGCTCGACAACCTCACGAGCGAGCAGCAAACGCTGGTCGATGCGATCAAATCCGGTCCGCGCGGGCAGTTCAATAATGAAGGACCGTTCGCGGTGTTTCTGCATGCGCCGGTCTATGGCGCGCTGGCGCAAAAGCTCGGCGGGCATCTGCGTTTCAATACCAGCGTACCGCCGCGGCTTTCGGAATTCGCCATCCTCTGCACCGGGCAATTCTGGAAAGCGCAATACGAGTGGTATGCGCATGCGACGATTGCGGCCAAGCAAGGCGTGAAGGAATTGACCATCCGCGATCTGAAGGCCGGCCGTGCGCCGAAGTCGGCGCCGCGCGACGAGATGGCGATCTACGCCTTCATCAAGGAGCTCTACGCGACGCGGCGCGTCAGCAACGCGACCTACGCGCGCGTGCACAAATTCCTCGGCGATGCCGGCATAGTCGAGCTCACCGGGATCCTCGGCTACTACGTGCTGATCTCGATGACGCTCAACGTCTTCCGCATGCCGCTGCCGGAAGGCGAGGCGTTGCCGTTCAAGGAGGCGGTGGTGAAATGAATTTGGCCGCTCATTCCCGCGCAAGCGGGTATCCAGCAAGTAAGCGCTGCGTCCCCGCTTTCGCGGGGACGAGCGGATCAGCCTGGGAGCGCACAAGGCAACCGGATCAAGACAACCGCATCACTTCTGGCCGGGCTGCATCATGTGGCCGCCGTGGCCTTCCATCATCATCGAGCCGCCGCCGGCCGGAGCGCCGGGAGCGGCCGCTCCCATCGCCAAAATCGCAAACTCGACTTTGACCGTGCCGGCTTTTTCGAATTGCAGCGTCGCCTCAACCGTTTTGCCGGCTTCGAGCGGATGCTTGATGTTCATGAGCATCAGGTGGTCGCTGCCGGGTTTGAGCGTCACCGTCTCACCCGGCTTGATTTCGACGCCGCCTTCGACCGGGCGCATCTTCATCACGCCGTTGTCCATGCTCATGGTATGGATCTGGCATTTCGCCGCCGCGTCGCTGCCGGCACAGCTCAGCCGATCGGGTGCGGCGCCGTTGTTGGTCACGGTCAGATAAGCGGCGCCCGCGCTTGCACCCTTCGGCGTCGCGCGCGCCCAAGGCTGGGTGACGCGGATCGATCCCACATCATAGTCGGCGGCCTGTGCTCCGGCGGTTGCAAACTGCGAGATGGCGATCGTCATCGCCCCGGCCAGGGCGCTTCGGATCAAGGTGCGCGTACGTTCACTCATGAATGTCTCCCGATTTTGGCGGCAGCCTTTAGCGCAATTCGCGGCGGAAATCGTATTCCATTGGAACATGACTGGTTGGGCAGCCATGAAAATCCGTCGAAAAGCGCCGGGAGCGGGGATGACGAATTGTCATCCCCGCTCCGGCCATTTGCCTGCACATGACCTGTCCCGAAAACCGGGGCCACCTTTCGGGATCCTGCTTTAGGTATGGCGGCGTTGAACTTGCCGGCATCCTTCGCTATACGGGCACCATGACCGGAGGGGCCCGCAGCGTTCGGGCTTGTACGGCGCTGCCCGGGCCGGCGGCGCCATTCATGCTGCAAGGGAATGAGCACGCCCGATGTCTGCCACGTTCGATAAAGTTGCTGATATTATTGCCGAAACCTGCGACATTCCGCGCGACAATATCAAGCCGGAAAGCCACGCCATCAACGATCTCGAGATCGACAGTCTCGATTTCCTCGATATCGCCTTTGCGATCGACAAGACCTTCGGCATCAAGCTGCCGCTCGAGCAGTGGACGCAGGAGGTCAACGACGGCAAGGCGACGACGGAACAGTACTTCGTGCTGCAGAACTTGAGCGAACAGATCGACAAGCTGATCGCGGCAAAAAGCGCCTAGACCGTGACCCGATCGCGTTGAATCGGACCAAGGTCTCGATGTTACATTGGAGCATGATCCTTTCCGAAGACCGCTTTCCACGTTTCGGGATCGTGCTCTAAAGGGCGCCCAGCCATGCGTTTCGAATATTTCCAGATGATCGACCGCATCGCCGCGCTCGACGTGGGCGAGCGCACGGTGCGATCCGTCTGCAGCGTGCCGAAAGAGAGCACGATTTTCGAAGGGCATTTCCCAGGCTATGCGCTGATGCCGGGCGTGCTGCAAATCGAATGCATGGCGCAGACCTGCGGCTGGCTCGTCATCGCGATCAACCGCTTTGCCGCCATGCCCTTCTTGATCGCCGTCAAGGAAGCCAAATTCCGCAGCCCGGTGCTTCCCGGCGAAGAACTCGAGTTCGAAGGCAAGATCATCCACGAAGGCTCCGGCTTCACCGTCGGCGAAGCCAAAGGACGCCGCCAGGGCCGAACGATCTGTGAAGCGCAGATCACCTACCGCGTCGTGCCGTTTCCGAATCCCGAGCTACGCCAGGCCATGGTGGAATGGGGCGAGCGTCTCCACGTGCCGGTGAGAGATTTTCTTGACGAAGCTTCCAAGGAGCCCGGCACGTGAGCGACGGCCGTGAGGTGTGGATCACCGGCGTCGGTCTCATCACGTGCCTTGGCGAGGGGCTTGAGGCGGCGTGGGGCCATCTCGAGCGCGGCGATCCTCCGCCGTATGACGACAAGAGCTTTGCGCCCTATATCGTGCATCCGCTCTGCGCGCTGAATTTCGACAAGCAGATCCCGAAAAAGAGCGACCAGCGCCAGATGGAGCTGTGGCAGCGGATGGGGGTCTATGCCGCCGGTCTTGCGCTTGCAGACGCGGGCCTGGCCGGCAAGCCCGAACTCCTCGACGACACCGACATGATCGTTGCGGCCGCCGGCGGCGAGCGCGACATTCCGGCCGACAGCGGCATCCTCACCGGCATGCGCAAGGTGACCGAGCGCGGGCCGTTTCTCAACGAACGGCTGATGAGCGATCTGCGCCCTACTCTCTTTTTGGCGCAGCTTCCCAATCTTCTCGCCGGCAACATTTCCATCGTGCACGGCGTCGTCGGTTCGTCGCGCACGTTCCTGGGCGAAGAGTTGGCCGGCATCGATGCCGTGCGCATCGCACAGGCGCGCATCGCCGCCGGTCAGAGCGAACTGACGCTGGTGGGCGGCGCCTACAACGCGACCCGCTGGGACGTTCTGCTCATCTTCGAGCAGTCCGGGAGCACGTTGCGGGATCACTTTGCGCCGGTCTGGGATCGCGGTCCGCAGGGCGGCATCGCGCTCGGCAATATGGGCGCCTTCCTGGTGCTGGAAAGCCGCGAGCACGCGCAGGCGCGCGGCGCCCGGGCGCACGCTCGCCTCTCCGCGGTACACGCCGACCGCAATCGCCGCCAGCCCGGCGAGATTGAAGCGACGCTGCGCAAGGCATGGGCGGCCATCGCCGAGAAAGTCGACCGCCCGCATGCGGGCATCATTTCCGGCGCCGCGGGGCTTGAACCCGCGACATCGGCCGAACAGGTGGCGCTCAAGGAGATCGGCCTTCCCGTCCGCAATACCGGGACGTATATCGGTCATGGCGTCGAGACGCAGTTTGTGGCCAATATCGGGATTGCCAGCGCGGCGCTCGAGCATGGCAAGCTGTTCGCGCCCGCGGGCACGGGGGACTTCGGATCAAGTCCGCCCGATCTGTCGCAGGTGATCGTCACCGGCGTCGGCAACTGGCGCGGCGAAGGCCTCGCGCTGCTCGAGCGCGTGAAATGAACCAGAGCGCGATGACTCTAAGTCGGCTTGTATCGCGCGCTAGATGTAGTGGAGCATGATCTTTTCGGAAAACCGGTGTCCACTTTTCCGGATCATGCTCTGGGTGTTTAGTAGAGCATGATCTTTTCGGAAAACCGGTGTCCACTTTTCCGGATCATGCTCTGGGTGTTTAGTAGAGCATGATCTTTTCGGAAAACCGGTGTCCACTTTTCCGGATCATGCTCTGGGTGTTTAGTGGAGCATGATCTTTTCGGAAAACCGGTGTCCACTTTTCCGGATCATGCTCTAACCGACTGAAGGAGAGCGGCATGACGACCGCAACACGCGATAGGAAAGGCCGCCCGATCATCGCGGTGACCGGGATCGGCGTGGTGACATCGCTCGGCATCGGCACGTCCGACAATTGGGCGAAGCTCACCGGCGGCGTCTCCGGCATCCGCCGCATCTCGCGCTTTCCGACCCAAGGCTTGCGCACGACCATCGCCGGCTCAGTCGATGCCGCGTATCAGGAAGGCATGTCGCCGGCCGAGCTTTCCGAGCGGATCGCGCGCCTCGCCGGCGAAGAGGCGATCGCCCAGGCCGGCATCGGATCGAAGGGCCGGTTCCCCGGGCCGCTCTTTCTCGCGCCGCCGCCGCTCGAAATCGAGTGGCCGGATCGCATCAAGATGGCGGAAATGGCGGCGGCGAATGCCGACACCGGCTACGCCGACCTTTTGCGCGTCGCCCAGCAATACGGCAACACCTACCGGCCGTTCAAATTCGCCATCATCGGCGAAAATCTTGCCGAGCATTTCGGTACCGAAGGCTCGCCGGTTTCGCTCAACACCGCGTGCGCGTCCGGCGCGAGCGCGATCCAACTCGGCATGGAGGCGATCCGCCGCGGCGAATGCGAGGTGGCGCTCGCGATCGGCGCCGACGCTTCGCTGACGCAGGAATCGCTGGTGCGTTTTTCGCTCCTTTCGGCGCTGTCGACGCAGAACGATCCGCCTGAGCGCGCCTCAAAACCGTTCTCGAAAAACCGCGACGGCTTCGTGCTGGCGGAAGGCGCCGCCGCTCTGGTGCTCGAAAGCCTGGAGCACGCCCGCGCCCGCGGGGCGCGCGTGCTCGGCATCCTCGAAGGCTATGGCGAGAAATCCGACTCGTTCCATCGCACGCGCACCAGCCCGGATGGCAAGCCGATCATCGCCACCATGCAGAAGGCGCTGGCCGATGCCGGCGTTGCGCCCGAGGACATCGACTATATCAACGCGCACGGCACCTCGACGCCCGAGAATGACAAGATGGAGCATCTCGGCGTGTCGGCCGTGTTCGGCGACCGCATCCGCGGCATCCCGATCTCCTCGAACAAATCGATGATCGGCCATACGCTGACCGCCGCCGGCGCGGTCGAGGCGGCATTCACGGTGATGACATTGCAGAGCCAGCGCCTGCCGCCGACCATCAATCACGCCATTCCCGATCCGACGATCCAGCTCGATGTCGTGCCCAACGTGGCGCGCGACGCCAAGGTGCACCGCGCCATCTCCAATTCGTTCGGCTTCGGTGGCCAGAATATGTGCTTGGTCGTGGCGCTGGAGCCGGCGTGAGCTTGATCGAACCGCAAACGGCGGCATCTGCACAGACGATGCGCGCGCTGACACTCGTCGCCGATCGCAAGATCGAACTGCTCGACGTGCCCGCGCCCCCTCCTCCGGCTGCGGGCGAAGTGCAGATCGGCATCAAGGCGATCGGGCTCAATCATCTCGACGTCTGGGGCTGGCGCGGCATGGCGTTCGCCAAGCGCAAGATGCCGCTCGTCGTCGGCGTGGAGGCGGCCGGCGAAATCCGCGCCGTCGGTCAGGGCGTCGGCGGCTTTCGCGTCGGCGATCCGGTGGTCGCCTATGGCGGGCTGACCTGCGGCACCTGCAAGGCATGCCGCGAGGGCCGCGACAATCTCTGTGAGAATGTCGCCGGCGTCATGGGCTTTCATGTCGACGGTTTCGCGCGCGACCTTCTCAACATGCCGGCGCGGTTCGTGATCCCGGTTCCGGCGGGGTTGAGTTTCCGCGATGCTGCCTGCGCGCCGATCGCCTACTCGACCGTGCAGCATATGCTGTTCGACAACGCCAAGCTCGAGCCCGGCGAGAGCATTCTGGTGCAGGCCGGCGGCTCCGGCATCGGCACGGTCGCGATCAAGATGGCGAAGGCGATCGGCTGTACGGTCATCACCACCGTGGGCGACGACGAGAAAGCCGCGAAGGCGAAAGCGCTCGGCGCCGATCACGTCATCAATTATCGCACCGACCGTTTCGAAGGCGTGGTGCGCAAGCTCACCGGCAAGAAGGGCGTCGATGTCGTGTTCGAGCATGTCGGTCCCGACACTTTCAACGGCTCGCTCCTGTGCCTCAAGCGCGGTGGCCGGCTGGTCACGTGCGGCTCGACTTCCGGCCAATCGACGACCATCAATTTGTTCCAGCTTTATCTGCAGCAATATCGCATCTTCGGTTCGTTCGGCGCTTCGATGCGCAATATCCGCGACAGCCTCGACAAGATGGCCGCGGGGCTTGTGCCGGTGATCGATACGGAAGTCCCGCTCGCCGAGTTCGATCGCGGTCTTGCCCGCCTCGAAAGCCGGCAGGTCTTCGGCAAGATCATCGTCTTGTTCTAATGCGGCGGGCGCTCTGATGGCCGAGCGAAGCCGCGCGCAGCTCTTTCTGGATTCGATCGTCGGCGCACTCGTCGCCGGCTTCCTGAGCGCGATCAAGCGCCTTGACCGAAGGCGCAGCGCCGATTTCGCCGGCGCCCTCATGCGCCGGATCGGCCCGTTCCTGCCCGAACACCGCGTCGGGCGCGAAAATTTGCGCGCCGCCTTTGCGCAAAAGTCCGAGGATGAGATCGAACAAATCCTCGCCGGCGTGTGGGACAATCTCGGCCGCATCGCGGTCGAGTTCGCCCATCTCGACGAGTTCTGCATCGCCGATTTCGGCCGGCAAACAGCCGACGTCATCACCTACACGCTGGAAACCAAAATTCGCTACGACACCATGGCGGCGAGCGGCCACGCCATCCTCGGCTTCGCCGCGCATCTTGCCAATTGGGAGCTTCCCGCGGTGGTCGCCAAGACGCTCGGCACCAACGCGGCCATCCTCTATCGGCGGCCCAATATCGCTGCGGTCAGCGACATGATCGTCAAGATGCGCGAGCCGCTGATGGGCCACCTGATACCGAACAGCCTTGCCGCGCCGGTGCAGATGGCGCGGCTCGCGGATTCCGGCGCGCATGTCGGCATGCTGGTCGATCAGCATTACACCAAAGGCGTGGAAGTGATCTTCTTCGGCCGGCGCTGCATGGCCAATCCGCTGATCGCGCAATTGGCGCGGCAGACCGGATGCCCGATCCACGGCCTGCGCGTGATCCGCAACCCCGACGGCAACAGCTTCGTGGCCGAGATCACCGAAGAGATTGCGCCGGCGCGCGATGCCAACGGCGAGATCGACCTCGCCGGCACCATGCAGGCGATCACGTCGGTGGTCGAGCGTTGGGTACGCGAGTATCCGGAGCAGTGGCTCTGGCTGCACCGCCGCTGGCGCTGAGGCTTAGCACTACTTTGGCAGATTTACTCACGCTGCTTTTCCTCGCTGATCCAGGATCGGCAGTACGGACATCGCTGAGGACTTGATCGCATGATGAGGTCGACGATGGCGTGGCGAACCGCCGGCAACGTCGGTTGAGGGGGCGGGCCGTTGATTCTTTTTCCCCGCCTCACTTTTTTGAGCCGGCGATGTTGGAGGAACGCGTAAGCAATCATCGCCATCAGCGCATGACGATGAAGGCCGTGCCAAGACCTTCCCTCGAAGTGGTCGAGCCCGAGTTCCTCCTTCAACTGTTGATGGGCCTGCTCGCAAATCCATCGTGCCTTGATCGTCGCAGCTAAGCTGCGGAGGTCCATTCCGGCGGCCAAGTTGGCGAGATAGTATTTCTTCTCTCCCGACGCGCGGTGCTCGCCGATCAGCCAAGCCTCGTCCCCTGGAAGATGCTGCTGCCCCTTGTCCCATATCCGCTGGGGAGGACCGTCGGCAGTACGCACACGGACGGCGGCAAACCGGGCTTTGAGCCGACCCTTCGTACCGCTGCGCCAACTCACAGTTCTCCACTGCGCACTGGCCAACATGTCTTCAGCTGCTGTCGATAGACTATCCGGCACGTGCCGTTTACGTGGCCGGCCTCGAACTTTGGTAACTGGCCAAATGAGCTGTACCCCAACAGGGTACACCTTGAGGTGACGAGGGATGCCAACCGCCCAGGCAAGCTTGCGGGCCGTCAGCCCTTGACGGAAAGGCGCACTGAGACCGTAACCGGCATCCGCCAGCACACAGCGGAAGCGCACGCCGATCGATATCAAGCGATCAATCTCCGCCAGTGCGATCTCGGGCTTTGTCCGTGAAGTTCGATATTCGGCCGGAACACCAGCTCGCTTCAGCCGCCGCCGATCGTTGACCCAACTGTCTGGAAGGAAAAGCCGCAATGCCACCATCACCGGAACTTCGCCGCGGGCGAGCGTCAGTGACACCAGAGTCTGGCAGTTGGCGGTCTTGCCTAGCGCTGAAGCGTATTGCGCAGCGACGCCGACCGAGTGCGTGCCCTTCTTCGGCACCGCCGTATCGTCGATTACCAACACGGCGTCGCTGCCACCAACGAGCCGATCCGCTTGAATGAGCAGCTCTGTCTCCAATGGCGCCGCGTCCCAGACGCCAGCCGCAACAAAATGATGCAGCTGGTCGTAATCGCCAGGCGCAAGCCGCTCCGCCATTGGCTGAACGCTCTTGCGATCGCCGGGTCCGATCAGCCCTGCCACATAAAGCGGACACATTCGCCGCCGCGATTTATGGCCCAGGCGATCCAAGAACGGCTTGAGCCATCCTCGAAGCTCGTCTTCCCAATTCGACGTTGTGCCTACCATGGTCGGCCCTCCAAAAGCCGACCACCCATGAATCATTGAAAAACTGATTTGGGAATCCCGTGCCGCTAAAAATCTGCCAAAGTAGTGTTAGAGCCTGCACTCATAAGATCGCGAGTGGCGGCAGCGACCCGATCAATGTCTGCTTTGGCCCCGCTTTCCGGACTCAAGTCGGACCTCCTCCGAGGTCGCGTTAGCAAGACGGTTCTAGCTAACTTCGGCGTCAGCCCAAGCTTCGACAACAGCTAGGAACTCGGCAGCATTCTCCTCTGGACCAATCTCTTTGTAGAGAAGACCATTCACGAGCCTCTCAACGAATCCCCACTGCCAGATGGCTTCGGCGTCGACGCCAGTGAGTCGTGACAATAACGCGCAACGTCGACGGCCCAGCGCAACCGGATCGCCGGCGAGCAATTCGGCGCTCCATTCGCGCATGGAAATGCTCAGATCATGAGCGCGCTCAATGAAGAGACCATCTGGATCGACGAATTTGAATCCCTGCGTCTTGGGGTCCTGAAGCGCGTTCCACGCATGCGCGTCACCATGGGCTAAGACGGCGGAGTTCAGATCAAACGCATCAGCTCTAGCTTTGGCAAATCGCAGCCCTATCGCGATTGCCTTTTCCGAGCACGGCTTGCCGAGCTTCGGCCAGACTGATTCGACATAAGACGCAAGCCCAGAAGCCTTTTCTGCGCCGCTCATCAACCTGAGATCAGACGGCAGCGACGTCCATGCGTGCTGCAATGTTGAGCAGATGATCTCGATCTGCTTGTCAATCGGAAGTCCGAGCTGGGCCAATTGAGGTCCGAGCCGTTCGAGCAGCATGGCGCCGCTCGCGGCATCATGTTGTAGAAGCCGCACATAACCACGGCCTTTTGCGGCCTGAAGTGCGCGGAGCTCGCGATTTGCCTTCTCAATCCCTGGTATTGGGATTTTGAGTGCGACTTCTTCACCGTCCGCGGTCACTGCTGCAGCAACGTAGGCCTCGGTCGCATTGGGAAAGATCTGCCCGACTTTGATACCCCAGTCGGCCTCGAGCTTGCGGACCAATGTCGGCAAGTATGCGAGCCACGCGGCCCCAACTTCGCCTTGCGCGGCGATGTTTCTGAGAACCTTGTCGCGAAGATCGATGCGTCGAGCTGACATCTTGGCTCAACATTAGCGCGGCCCGCACACGAAATGTGCACAGCGTCCGGTCTGGGGTCAGATTCGGTCGATGTCGGCTGAATGTCCGGTTTGCCCGAAAGAGGCCATGGGTGGGCAGGCCGCCCTCGCCGCCGCGCCGGCGAAGATCACCAGCCGTTGGGCTTCACGTGGTCGTAGGGATTAGGTCCGTACGGCGTCACACCGACGATCGCGCCGCCGTTCCAAGGCGCCATGGCGGGGCCGCCTAGACCCCAGGTCTGGACCATGCCGCCATAGCCCCACTGATTGCGCACCGTCGGTTGAAAGAAATATCGGCAGTTGCGGGCCGGGCATTGCGCTTCCGCCGTGTCCACGGCGGCCACGGTCGCCGCGCTCAACGCTGCCAGCGCCAGGCTTGCACACAGGAGGGTTTTCATCACGCCACGCTACAAAGCCGTCTGCCAAAAAGGCTCGGCCTTACTCGGATCACACGCCGAAAGCACGGTGGCATGAATTGCTTATTGGAGCGTTACGGCGATTGCTTAAGGCTTGGTCACTATTTGGAGCAGATCCCGAAGAGTGGAAGCCGGTTTTCGGTCAAGATCATGCTCAAACGAACAATCCGGAACGTGATCCGATTCAATTGAATTGGATCATGGTCTAGGTGGCGTGGTCTCGTTCAGAATCGTCCACACAGCATCGTCCGGACAGCGGACTGGAAAAGCCTCGTAAGGCGCATTGTCGACCGGAGAATTGGTGATCATTTTCGGTGTCACCAGGATTTTCGCGATCTTCTTGGTATCCGGCTTCGGCTCGCTCTTGGAGTCGGCTTTGGAGTTCGTCTTGGAATCGGTTTTGGCCGCGGCCTTGGGATCGAGCGTGTATTTGATGGTCAAGACGCCGGCGAGGATCGAACCGTCGCTATGAATGTTCTTGATCTCGCAGATGTCGACCTGCTTGTCGCGGTCGAAGGTGCAGCGGCCGACGGTTTCGACTTCGCGCTGCAAAAGCCCCATGTCGCGCTTTTGGGTCCGCAGCCCGAGAAAGTGGCCATCGGCAAAGCGGATCTCGAGATGCGCGCGGCAAGCCGCTGCCGCGTCTGACGGCGCCGCCGGCTTGCGCGGAAACGACCAGAAGCCGGGCGTGATCGGGCTTTCGCTGAGCGGCGTCTGCGCCGACGCCGATGTGCCGCAGATTGCGGCGGCAAAAATCGTCACCGCCAACACACCCAGGCGTCCCGTCATGATTGCCCCCACTGCAGGTCCATGCACGATGCGCCGCCAGCTTATCGGCGTCGCATCACGAAGCAGAACCAATAGTCGATTTTTTGCTATCGCGCCGCGATATTCGCCGAGCCGCTACACCGCGTCGTTCGCCTGACCAAGCGGATTTGACCGCGGTGGAATTCCCGCGGCGCAGTCAGGCGTTCGCGGCCGGCCCCGGCCCTGCCCCGATCACTTCATCGGGCACTTGTCGTGGTAGCGATCCTGGTGATCCTTCAAGATCGCCGCGACGGTTTTGATCTCGTAGCTGCCGTCGGCTTTCTTCACCGTTTCCTGCAGATAGAAATCCTGAATCGGAAAGTGATTGTTGCCGTAGCGGTAGGGGCCGCGCACCGAACCATAGTCGGCCTTCTCCATTGCGGCACGCAGCCCGTCCTTGTCGGCGAGATTGCCTTTGACGCCGACCACCGCGCTGTTGATGAAATTCGCCGCGTCGTAGCCCTGCGCGGCATAGAAGGACGGGTCGCGCTTATAGGCGGCGCGGAAGCCCGAGACGAATTTCTCATTGGCGGCATTCGGCAGGTCGATCGCCCAATGGCCCGCAGTCGCAATGCCGAGCGCGAGCTCGCCGATTTTCGGCAGCGACAGCGCGTCGATCATGAAGGCCGTGTAGAGCGGGATCTGACCCTTGAGGCCTGACTGCGCATATTGCGTGAGGAACTGCGCGCCGGCCGTGCCCGGATAGAAGGCAAAGATCGCGTCGGGCTTCGCCGCACGGGCTTTGGTCAATTCGGCTGAGAAATCGAGCTGGCCGGGCCAAGCGGTATATTCCTCGCCGACGACCTGGCCCTTGAAGTTCGCCTTGACGCCGGCGGCGACGTCCTTGCCGGCTGCGTAGTTCGGATCGATCAGGAACAGCGTCTTGACGCCCTTCTGGTTCAAATATTCGCCGGTCGCCTGGGCGGCCTGATCGCCCTGCCACGAGACCGAGAAGAAGTACGGCGAGCATTGCTCGCCGGCGATCTGCGACGGGCCGGCATTGGCGCTGATGATGAAGGTCTCCGAATTCACCGCCGGCAACAGCGAGGCCAGCAGCACATTCGAAAAGCCATAGCCGGTGAGAAAATTGACGTGGTCGGATTCGATCAGTTTGTCGGTCTTCTGCTTGCCGACCTCAGGCTTCTGCGTGTCGTCCTCGTAGAGGACCTCGACCGGTTTTCCGGCCATCTGGCGGCCGAGATGCTCGAGGCCGAGGTTGAAGCCGTCGCGCATGTCGCTGCCGATCGCCGCGGCCGGGCCGCTGAACGTGCCGACGAAACCGATCTTGACGGCGTCCGCTGCCATCGCGGCTGATACGGCCGCCGGCGCAATGCACGGCAGGGCAACGATCGCGGCTGCAAGCCACGTTCGCGTTTTGGGCATGTCTCCTCCCAGTGCGGCGCTTTGCTTAGGTGGCGCCGTCCCGCAAACTATGGGTGAAGGAGCAATTGTTGTAAATGCATGACAAGGCGGACCGGCGACGGCGGCGGGAATGCGGGACGCGCGGGCTTCTCCCTCCCACTCCATCGCCGAGGTCCCATTGGATCGCGTTGTCCCATTCGGTCGCTTTTTGCCCAAATTTGGGTCAGCGCGCGTTCCTACATTCGTCCATCGCGGCGCGCGGGGTGGATAATTCTTGACGATCACTTAAGTGTTATTCCCAGGAACTGCTGCGTTCGAGCGTCAAAACCCTATATTCACCTCCATGGTCTGTCTGCTTTGCCGCTTTTCCGCACCGAGTAACGGCAGGTCCGGGCGGGCCTGGGTCATTCCGCAGACCCGGCATCCAAGCTTCCCGCAACAAGATTTGCGCAAGAATAAGTTTCAAACGAACCGGCGATTGGGGCGCTGAGCGGCCGCGTCAGGTGTCGACTTGCCGACGGTCCGCAGCCGCACCACCTGGGAGAACTCCTGAGGCAGCGTGGCGCAGCGGATCTGCGTCTTCAGGGCGGTAGCTCTACGGCAGATTGAGACTTGAAGCATGGGCATCGTTCGTTTTGCTCTCAGATTCCCCCACACTTTCTACGTGGTGGCCGCGCTCGTCGTGTTTCTCGGTTCGGTCGCGATCGGAACGATGCCGACCGACATCTTTCCCGAGATCAACATCCCGGTCGTCACCATCGTTTGGCAATATACTGGACTCAGCACTCCGGAGATGGAGCAGCGGGTCACGACCTACAGCCAGTATTCGCTGTCTTCGAGCGTGAACGGCATCCAGGATATCGAGGCGCAAACCCTCAACGGCATCTCGGTTCAGAAGGTCTTCTTCCAACCGGACGTCAATCTCGATCTCGCCATCGCGCAGATCGTGTCCGCGACCAACTTCATCCGCGTGCTGATGCCGCCGGGGATTCAGGCCCCGGTCGTCGTCCAGTACAACGCCTCGAGCGTTCCGGTGCTGCAGATCGGACTGTCCTCCGACACGCTCAACGAGCAGCAGCTCTACGACTACGGCATCTATCGTCTGCGGCAGCAGCTGGCGCCGATCCACGGCGTCACGCTCCCGACCCCGGCCGGCGGCAAGTACCGGCAGATCATGGTCGATATCGATCCTCTCAAGCTGCAGGCGAAAGGACTGACCCCGCTCGACGTGGTCAACGCAGTCAACGCCCAGAACCTGACGCTGCCCTCGGGCCTGGCCAAGATCGGCGACACGCAATTCACCGTGCGCACCAACGCGGTGCCGACCAAAATCACCGACCTCAACGACATCCCGGTGAAATACATCAACGGGCAAACCGTGTTCGTGAAGGATGTCGGCCAGGTGCACGACGGCAACGCCGTGCAGCAGAATGTCGTGCGCACCGACGGCCGGCGCTCCGTGCTGCTCAGCATCATCAAGAACGGCAATGCTTCGACGCTGGCAGTGGTCAATGCGGTCAAGCAGGCCCTTGTGATCTCGCGCAAAGCGGCGCCGCCCGGCATGCAGATCAAGGAGCTGTTCGATCAATCGGTGTTCGTCAAAGCCTCGATTGTGGGACTGTTGCGTGAAGGCGCAATTGCCGCCGGGTTGACCGCGCTGATGATCTTGCTGTTCCTCGGGTCGTGGCGCTCCACCATCGTCGTCATGATCTCGATTCCGCTCGCGATCCTTTCCTCGCTGATCGTGCTGTATTTCCTCGGCGACACCATCAACACCATGACGCTCGGCGGGCTCGCGCTCGCCATCGGCATTCTGGTCGACAATTCTACGGTCACGATCGAGAACACGCACCGGCTGCTTACCGAGGAACACCAGCCGCTGCCGCGGGCGACGCTGCACGGCGCCGCCGAAATCGCGGTGCCGACGCTGGTTTCGACGCTGGCGATCAGCTGCGTGTTCGTTTCGGTCGTGTTCCTCCACGGCCCGGCAAAGTATCTCTTCACCCCGCTCGGCATGGCGGTGGTGTTCGCCATGCTGGCGTCCTACGCCTTTTCACGGACGCTGACCCCGATCACCATCGGCCTGCTGCTCAAGGGCGAACGGCACGGGCCGGAGGCTTCGCAAGGCTGGTTCGGGCGCCTGTTCGCCACGTTCGAGCACGGGTTCGAAACCATGCGCGGCGCTTATACGGAGGTCCTGCACACGCTGCTGACGCGCCGGGTGATCGTGCCGATCGCCGCCGTACTGGTGCTGGCGCTCGGCGGCACGCTGTTCATGTTCGTCGGCCGCGACTTCTTCCCGATCATCGACGGCGGCCAGATTCAGCTGCACGTGCGCGCGCCGGCGGGAACGCGCATCGAAAAGACCGAGCAGATTTTCCAGGCGGTGGAGGACAAGATCCGCGAGATCATCCCCGACGACGAACGCGAGTCGATCGTCGACAATATCGGCCTGCCTGCCCGCTCCTACAACTACGCCTTCGGCGACGGCACGGCGACCGGGCTTAACGACGGCGTCGTGCTGGTCTCGCTGAAAGAAGATCACGCGCCGACCATCAACTATATCCGCAAGCTGCGCGAGGTGCTGCCGGCGGCCTTCCCCGAATGCGTGTTCTACTTCCAGGCCGCCGACATGGTGACGCAAATCCTCAACTTTGGCATCTCGGCGCAGATCAACGTGCGCACGGTCGGCTATGACCGGACCAAGAATTTGCGCGTCGCCAAAGAGTTGCAGCGGCGGATCGCGGCACTTCCGGGCGTCGCGGACGCGCATTTGCAGCAGGAGGTCAACGCGCCGGAATTCTTCGCCCAGATCGATCGGGCGCGCGCCACGCAGTTCGGCCTGACGGTGAACGACATCGCGCTCAATCTGAATACCAGCTTGAGCTCGTCCGAGCAGGTCTCGCCGAATTTCTGGACCGACCCGAGCAACGGCACCCCGTACTACATCACGGTGCAGACGCCCGAATACAAAGTGGCCTCGATAAACGACCTCAATAACACGCCGGTCACCAAGTTCACGAATGTGCCCAGCCGAAATCCGGTGCCGGGATTGCTCAGCAATGTCGCCACGCTCACGCGCGACAGCATTCCGACCAACACCAATCAGGCCAACATCCAACCGGTCTATGAAATCTATGCCAACGCCGATGGACGCGATCTCGGCAGCATCTCCAACGACATCTACAAGATCGTGGCGGAGTATCAGCCGCAGCTGTCGCCCGGCAATCGCATCGAGGTCATCGGCCAGATCGACAGCATGAACTCCGCCTTCCGCGATCTGGCGATCGGCATTCTGTTCGCCGCGGTGTTCGTCTATCTGCTGATGGTGGTCAATTATCAGAACTGGGGCGACCCGTTCGTGGTCATCCTGGCGTTGCCGGCGACGTTTTGCGGCATTGTCACGATGCTGTATATTACCGGGACGACATTGAGCGTGCCGTCGCTGATGGGGGCCATCATGGCCATCGGCGTGGCCTCGGCGAATTCGATCCTGCTCGTCACTTTCGCGCGCGAGCAGCAACTCGCCGGCGCTCGGGCCTTCGATGCGGCGATCGCCGCCGGCCGCACCCGGATCCGGCCGGTGCTGATGACCGCCGCGGCAATGATCGTCGGCATGGTGCCGATGGCGATCGGCGGCGCCGGCGAAGAGCAGAATGCAGCGCTGGCGCGGGCAGTGATCGGCGGCCTGTTATTTGCAACGCCGACGACGCTGCTGGTGGTGCCGTATCTGTTTGCAATGCTGCGCAAGGGCAACGATGGCAAGCCGGCGCATGGCGTGTTCGAAGAGGAGCTGGAATGAACAAGGTCGAGCGGCCCCCGACGCCCGATAGTCCGACGGAAACGCCGCAATTGCCTGCCAACACTGAACCGCACAAGGTCCCGGCGGCGGCGAAGTCGCGCGCCGGACGCCGTATCCTGGGCATCGTGGTATTGCTGCTGCTGGCCGGCGCGTTGGGCATCGGCGTCTGGCGGCACCACAGCCTGAACGCGCAGGTGATGGCGACCGCGGAGCAGCGCCGCGACTTTGTCCCGAGCGTGCGGACGGCGGCGGTGCGCGCGAGCGGCAGCACCATGTCGGTGAGCTGGCCGGGCACGACCGAAGCTTTCGCGCAAGCCAATATCTACGCGCGCGCCAGCGGTTACATCTCCAAACGTAATGTCGATATCGGCAGCCAGGTCAAAGCCGGGGATCTGCTCGTGGCGATCACCGCGCCTGAACTCGATCACCAGATCGCGCAGGCGGAAGGCACGCTCGCCCAGATGCAGGCGTCGTTGCAGCAAGCCAGGGCCCAACGCGACCTCGCCCAGGTGACCTGGGACCGCGATAACCCGCTGGTGCAGAAGGGTTGGGTCACCGCGCAACAGGGCGACACCGACCGTCTGACGCTGCAAGCGAGGGCCGCCGCGGTTTCCGTCGCGCAAGCGAATATCGACGCACAGACCGCACAACTGCGCGTGCTCAATCAGCAGAAGGCGTACCAAAGCGTGGTGGCGCCCTTCGACGGCGTGATCACCCAACGCAATATCGATGTCGGCGCGCTGGTGCAGGCGGACGCAGCGAGCGGCACGTTCCTGTTCACCCTGATGCAGAGCGACGTGCTCCGCATCCAGCTTTACGTCCCGCAGGACCAAGCCTTCGGCGTCGCGCCCGGGGTCGAAGCGATCATCCGCGTGCCGGAAATGCCCGGCCGCGATTTTCCCGGAAAGGTGACGCGCATCGCCGACGCGTTGCAGCCCGGCACCCGCACGCTCCTGACCGAGATCGACGTGCCCAATCCCGACCGCGTGCTGCAGCCGGGGGTCTATTGCAACGTCGAGCTGAAAATCCCGCGCAAGACCCCGTCGCTGATCGTGCCGTCGGAGGCCATCGTATTCAACCGCGAGGGGCTCAATGTGGTGGTAGTCGAAGACGGCGTCGCACACGTCCGCCACGTCAACGCAGTGCGCGACTTCGGCACCACCGTCGAGGTGAATTCCGGCGTGAAGGAAGGCGACCAGGTGATCCTCAATCCGCCGGTCGATCTGACCGACGGCCGCAAGGTTCAGATCCGGCCGGCCCCGCCCGCGCAGCTTTCGTAGAAGCGGCGATTCTAAAGTCGCAGCGACCTTTTCGTCATTGCGAGCGATAGCGCCGCAATCCGGATGCCCGGCGGGAAGCGCTGGATTGCTTCGTCGCTATCGCTCCTCGCAATGACGATTGTATTCGATCAAGCATCATCATTCTTTAGATCGATCGATCAGCTCGGAAAGGCGAGCTGGCAAGCACTCGCCTCGATCGGGCCTGCCGCCTGCTCGCCCTGCACCGCGGCCTGCGCCGTGAACACGTCGAACGGATCGGCGCGCGGCGGATGCACTTCGCCGACCAAAATCGTGCTCATCAGCTCGTGGTCGTGATCGCGGAAGAAGACGCGGTTCGGATCGAGCGCGATGTCGGCGGGCAGCGTGTAGTCCTGCAGCGCGCGGGCGAGCACGACGGCGTCGAGCGACTTCTCCTGGTTTGCGATCTGCGCCAGCGTGCGGACCGCCGCATAACCGAACCAGTTGCGGGCGCTCGCCGCCTTGCCGGTGCGGCTGCGCATGGCGTCGTCGAAGGCTTTGACCGCAGGGACCTTCGGCTGGTCCCACCACCATTCCATGGTCCACCAGCCGATGCGCGCTGCATCGGGGACCTTGAGGATGCTTTCGAGCTCTAACAGCGCGCCGCCGACGGCCATGTCGTCGTTCAGTCCGAACCGCACGATCTGCCGCAGGCTGTTTGTTTGGTCGTCGCCCCCCATCAGATCGATGAGCACCTGCGGCCGGAAGTTGCCGGCATCGTTGAGCGCGCGCGAATAATCGACGGTGCCGAGCGGCAGAATGCTTGCCGTCCAGGTGCCGCCATGGGCGCGCAGCTTGCGCTCGAATGCCGCCTGCAGGGCGTGACCATACACATAGTCGGGCGTGAGAAAGTACCATTTGCTGCCGTATTTCTGGATCAACGTATCGGCGATCGCATTGGCTTCCATGGTCGTCGTCTTGCAGATCCGGAACACGTTCCAGCTACAACGGCCGCCGGTGATTTCGTCGATATGACCGCCGGTCACGATATGAAGCTTGCGCTTTTCCGCGGTCACTTGCGTCATCGCGAGCGCCACTGCCGAGTTGACGTTGCCGGTGATGAAATCGACCTGGTCGCGCTCGATCAGTTCGCGGGTCTTGTGCACGCCGGCGGCAATGTCGTTGGCGGAATCGGCGACCAGCAGGTCGACCTGGCGGCCAAGGATGCCGCCGCTTTGGTTGACCCGTTCGACCGCAAAACGGGCGCCCGCGACCTCGGACTCTGCAAGCGTCGCATAAACCCCGGTGAGCGGCTCGACTATCCCGATCTTTACCGGCGTCTCCGCCCGGGTGCGGATCGGGAACGGCGCTGCCAAGGCGCCCGCACTCCACGCCAGCCCCGCCTTGAGCAAGGTGCGGCGCGGAATTGAAGACCGCGCGCCGGTCGGCGTCATTCTCCCCATTGTCGGCTCCGCCACAGACGTGGCCCGAACGCATTGGGCGTCCGATTTGACGAAGAACTGGCCAGCGAGGTCAAGGGTTCCTTCGGCCGCAGTCCGAAAGTCGCTCAGGCGCGTCAGTCCGAGCCGACCGCCCGACCCGACACGCCAGCCGGATCACTCCGGGGCGCAGCTCCCGAATAGCACCTCCAGGCCGAGCCGGAAAGGCAGCGCGGGTGAGCTACTCCGCGCAAGCCAATGATAGGCTTCACAGCCTTCTTGGCCAAGGCGGGCGAAAATCAGGCTCGACAATCATCCGCTATCCGCCGCCACCAATAGCGAACGTTGACCAGTTTTTCGGCTCCGTAATACGGTTGCGCAACGAGAGCAGTGCGCATGAACGACGTGGCGGCCGGCGCCCACACTATTCGCAAGCGTTTTAGGGCGACCACGGCGCTCGATGGCGTCGATTTCGAGGTGCTGGCTGGCGAAATCCATGCGCTGGTCGGCGAGAACGGCGCCGGCAAATCGACGCTGGTGCGCATCCTCGGCGGCGCCGTCCGGCCCGACGAAGGGCGGGTGACGATCGGCGGCAGCGAGTGTCGCCTGGCGAGCCCGCACGACGCGATTGTCAACGGCGTCACCACCATCCCGCAGGAGCTGCATCTCGTGCCGGCGCTGTCGATCGCCGAAAATCTGGCGCTCGGCGATCCGCCGCTGCAGCGGCTGCTCGGCCTGCCCGCTTTTATCGATCGCGCGCGCATGCGTGACGAGGCGCGTGCGCAGCTTGGCGCGTTCGACTTTGCGCCCGATCCCGACCTGCCGGTGCGGCAGCTCGGTTTCGCCGAACAGCAGATCGTCGCCATCGCCAAGGCGCTGCGGCGGCGCTGCCGCGTCCTCATTCTCGACGAGCCGACTGCCGCGCTGGAGAACCGCGAAATCATGCGACTGTTCGGCGTGCTGCGCCGCCTGAAGGAGCAAGGCACCGGCATTGTCTATGTGTCGCACCGGCTGGAAGAGATCGTGGCGCTTGCCGACCGCTGCACCGTCCTGCGCGACGGCCGCGTGGCTGCGGTCGTGCGCCGTGGCGCGTTCAATTCCGCCGATCTCGTGGCGGCGATGACCGGCCGCGCCGCCGCGCAACAAACCATCGCCGCGGCGACGCCCGGCCAGGTCTTGCTGGCAGATGCGGAGCCGCGCCAAGACGCGATATCGCTGCGCGCCGGCGAAGTCTTGGGCCTTGCCGGCCTGCTCGGCAGCGGGACGACCCAAGTGCTGCAGCGCTTTTTCGGCCTGGCGCCGGCCGCCGGCGCGGCGCGTGTCAAAAGCCTGGCCCGGCGCTTGCACAGCCCGATGGCCGCGATCGAATCCGGCATCGGGCTTGTACCGCCATCGCGCCGGCTCGGCCTGGTGATGAACCAGACGGTCGCCGACAATATCCTGCTGCCGAGCCTTGGCCGCCACGGCCAAGGATTGCGCGGCCGCCGCGCCGTCCGGCGCCTGGTTGCCGAGCTCATGGAGCTTCTCGACATCCGCCCGCGCCGGCCGGAGCTGAAAGTCTCGGCGCTGTCCGGCGGCAATCAGCAAAAAGTGATCCTCGCCAAATGGCTGGCGCGGCGCGTGGATGTTTTGTTGCTCGATGAGCCGACGCAAGGGATCGACATCGCCGCCAAGGCGCAGATCCACGCCCTGCTCCGTGACTTCGCCGCACGCGGCGGCGGCGTGCTGCTGTCGTCGAGCGACCTCTCCGAGCTCGCAAACTTGTGCGACGCGGTGCTGGCGCTCCGGCACGGCAGCATCGTCGCGCGCATCGAACGCGGCGAACGACTCGATGAGGAACGCGTGCACGCGGCGATCGCGACATGAAAGCCGGCGAGAAAAGCATTGTGCGGCGGGTGAACTGGGCGGGCCAGGCGCCGCTGATCACGCTGCTTGTTTTGTGCGTGGTGACCGCCCTCCTCACCAGCCGCTTCTTGTCGCCGCTCAATCTCACGAACATCCTGGTGCAATCTTCGATCATGGCGGTGATTGCCATGGGCATGACGTTCGTCATTGTCGGCGGCGGTTTCGATCTCTCGGTCGGTTCGACGGTGGCGCTGTCGGGCTGCATCGCCGGCATGGCGATGTTGAAGTTCGGCATTTTTGCCGGCGTGGCTGCCGGGATCGCCGCCGGCGCGGTCGTCGGTCTCGCCAACGGACTTGTGGTGGCGATGCTGCGGGTCAACCCGTTTATCGCCACGCTCGGCAGCATGGTGCTGGTGCGCGGCGTCGTTTACATCGTCACCGCCGGCGCACCGGTGAGCGGCGAAGACGGCCTGCCGAGCGCTTTCATCGCTTTCGGCAGTGCACGGCTGTTCGGCATTCATTACCTCGTCTGGGTGCCGGCGCTGCTACTCGGCGCGCTGTCGGCGCTGCTCTATCTGACGCCGTACGGGCGGCGCGTCTACGCCACCGGCGGCAACAAAGAGGCGGCCTATCTCTCCGGCGTTAACGTGCAGCGCGTGACCGCTTCGACTTACATCTGGTGCGGCGCGCTTGCCGGCGTCGCCGGCGTCATGCTGGCGGCGCGGCTGCAATCCGGTCAGCCGACCGCGGGCGAATTCTACGAATTGACCGCCATCGCCGCCGTGGTGCTGGGCGGCGTTTCTTTGCAAGGCGGTGAAGGCACGCTCTACAAAAGCGTGATCGGCGTGTTCATCATGATCGTTTTGGGAAACGGCCTTAACCTTCTTAACGTCAATTCATACTGGCAGCGGGTCGCGGTCGGCGCCGTCATTGTTGCGGCTGCCGCCGCAGATCGGTTACGCTCGCGCAATTGACCGGGAGACAGCCGAGGAGATTGGCGATGTTGAAATTCCGCACATTGGCGTTGGTCGGAGCGATGCTGCTGCCGGCATCGCTGCTGCTGGCTTCCGCTCCGCTCCGCGCCGAGGACAAGACCACGATCGGTGTGTCGCTGCCGCAGGACGACAATCCATTTTACATTGGCATGCTCAAGGGCATCCGCGCCCGCGCCGGTGAACTTGGCTTCGATGTCGCGACCGTCTCCTCCAATGAAGACAAGCTGAAACAGATCAACGGCGTGCAGGATCTGGTCGCCAAGGGCGTTAAAGGCATTTTGATCTCGCCGATCGACGCGGTCGGCGTGAACGCGGCCTACGACGCAGCGGCCGCGGCGAAAATTCCGATCGTATCGCTGGCGCGCGGCTCGACCTCGCCGAATCAGACCATCCATGTGGCGATGGACGAAGTACAGGTCGGCCGCGACATCGCCGAATGGACGGCGAACAAGCTCGGCGGCAAAGGCAAAGTCGCAATGCTGCTCGGCCCGAGCGGGGCACCGACCTTCCGCAATCTCGCCCAGGGCTATAACGAGGTGATGGCGAAATATCCCGACATCCAGATCGCGTTCAAGACCGATGGCCCGCTCACCCGCGAGCGCGGCTTGAAGAACACCGAGGATGCGCTGGTCGCCAATCCCGATCTGAAAGCGATCTACGCGGCGAACGACGATCTCGCGCTCGGCGCCATGCAGGCGGTTCTGGCGGCAAACCGCGGCGGCCAGACCATCGTCACCGGCATGAACGGCGTACCGCCGGCGCTGCGGGCGGTGAAGGAAGGCAACATCGCGATGACCGTCGAGCTCAACCCGGTGCTCTGGGGCCGGCTCGGCGTCGACGTGCTCGCGACATTCCTCAAGGGCGACAAGGTTGAGCCGCGCGTTTTCATCAAGCATGTCGTCATCGACAGCTCGAATGTCGACGAGGTGCTGGCGAAGATGGCGCCGCCCAAGAGCTGAGGCAAGGATAGGAGGAGCTTCAACGCGCGGCACGGCAATTCGACGGAGGCCCGCTGTGGCCGAAACTGCTGAGATGGAGAAACAGGCGCCGGGCGGCACCGACGACAATTCCTTTGTCGCCCAGCTTGAAGCGGCCAACCTGCACCCGCTCTGGGACCGCTTCAAAAAAATCACGCCGGTGCGGCCGCAGCCGCGCGATGCGCCGCTGATCTGGCGCTGGAAAGATATCGAGCCTCATGCCGGGCGTGCGGTCGGCGAAGTCGCCATCGACGACGTGGAACGCCGCGCGCTCATTCTGGTCAATCCGGACTTCGCCGGTGAAACGGTGACGACATCGAACCTGATCGCGGCCTTCACCGTGCTTGATCCGGGCGACCGCGCCCGCCCGCACCGGCACACCTTCGCGGCGATCCGTTTCGCCACCCGCGCCGACGGCGCGACCACCATCGTGAACGGCCGCCGCTGCGACATGCGCGAAGGCGATCTCATCCTCACCCCGCCGATGTGCTGGCACGGCCACGTCAACGAAAGCGGCCACCGCATCATCTGGTTCGACGCGGCCAATATTCCGCTCATCCGCACGCTCGACGCCAATTTCTTCGAGCCGGGCAATTCCGGCAGCAACGCGTTCTGGCAAGTCGACGAAGGCGAGGAGCGGCTATGGGCGGAGCCGGGACTTGCCGGCGCCGACCTGCCGCGCGAGGCGGCCCATTCGCCGAAATACCGCTATGCGGGCGAAGCGACGCGGCGGCTTCTTTCCGCCCTGCCCGCCGGCCCCGACGGCGCGCGCACAATCCGCTACACCAATCCGCAGACCGGCGGCGCGGTGATGCCGGCGCTCGACTGCTACGCGACACGGCTTCTCCGCAAGACGCCGACGCGGCCGCGGCGCTCCACGTCCAATGCGATTTGCCTGGTCGCGTCCGGCTCCGGCCGCTCGCAGATCGGCGAACACAGTTTCGAGTGGTCGCAGCACGACGTGTTCAGCATCCCGCATTGGACCTGGGCGAGCCACGAAGCGGTTGACGGCGACGCCGATCTTTTCATCGTCTCCGACAAATCGGCCTACGAGCGGCTCGACCTGTTGCGCGAGGAACTGCAATAGACGCCGCGGTCAAGGCCAACGACGGCATCGGCGCATCGGTCCGGCGCGTCGAGGATGCGCGGCTTCTGCGCGGCGGCGGGCGTTTCGTTGCCGACATCGTCATTCCCGGTGAGCTGCATTGCGCGATCGTACGTTCGCCGCACGCGCATGCGATCATTCGCAAGATCGACGCCGCGCGGGCGGCGGCCGCGCCAGGCGTGGTCGCCGTTTTCAGCGGCGCCGACATGGCCGCCGATCATGTCGGTCCGATGCGCGCGCTGTGGGCGATCCGCGGCGCCGATGGCAGGCCGATGGCGGAACCGCCGCGCTGGGCGCTCGCCCGCGTGCGCGTGCGCCATGTCGGCGAGCCGGTCGCCATCGTCATTGGCGAGACGCGCGAACAGGCGCTCGACGCCGCCGAACTCCTCGACATCGCCTATGCGCCCTTGCCGGCTGTGATCGATGCCCGCGTCGCCCAAACAGCTGACGCACCGCAACTGCACGACGCGGCGCCCGGGAATGTCTGCTTTCGCTGGGCGCGCGGCGACGAGGCCGCCGTCCGCGAGGCGATGCGGAAGGCCACGCATGTGACGCGGCTCGACCTCGTCAATAACCGCCTGATCGGCGGCGCGATCGAGCCGCGCGCGGTGCTCGCCGTGGCCGACGCCGCGAGCGATAAACTCACGCTTTACAACACGACGCAGGTGCCGCATCACATCCGCCGCTATGTCGCCGAACAGCTCGGCATCGCCGAAGGCAGCATCCGCTTGATCGCGCCCGATGTCGGCGGCGGCTTCGGCTACAAGGGCAAGCATTATCCCGAGGAGACGATCGTCGCCTGGGCGGCGCGGCGCTTGCACCGGCCGGTCAAATGGATCGCGAGCCGGAGCGAGAGCTTCATCTCCGACAATCAAGGGCGCGACCACCTGACCCACGCCGAGCTTGCGCTCGACCGCGATGGCCGTTTCGTGGCGCTGCGGGTCGAGACGCTGGCCAATCTCGGCGCTTATGTCTCGACCTTCGGCGCTGCCATTCCGAGCGCGATCTATAGCGCGCTGCTCGCCGGCGTTTATCAGACGCCCGCGATTTTCGTGCAGGTCACCGGCGTGTTCAGCAACACGCTACCGACGGACGCTTATCGCGGCGCCGGTAGGCCCGAAGCCTGCTACGTGCTCGAACGACTCGCCGATCGCGCCGCCGCTGAGCTTGCGATCGATCGCGCCGAAATTCGCCGACGCAATTTCGTCCCCGCCGCGGCAATGCCCTACAAGACGCCGATCGGCCCGACTTACGACTGCGGCGATTTCCCCAAGGTCTTCGCCCGCGCGCTGGACATGGCCGACTATCGAGGCTTCGCGCAGCGCCGAAAGCACGCGGCGCGCGCCGGCCGGCTGCGCGGCATCGGCATGGCCTGCTATGTGGAATCCTCGGGCGTTGCGCCGTCGCGCTTCGCCGGCATGCTCGGCGCGCGCGCCGGGTTTTTCGAGGCGGCATCGATCCGCGTGCAGCCGGACGGCGGCATCCAGGCGCTGCTCGGCACGCACAATCACGGCCAAGGCCATGCCACGACGCTCGCGCAAATTCTCCGCACGCGGCTCGGCGTTCCACTCGGCAAAATCGAAATCGTGGAAGGCGACACCGATCTCGTCCCTTACGGCACCGGCACGTTCGGCTCGCGCTCGATCGCGGTCGGCGGCTCGGCACTTGATCGCGCAGCCGGCAAGATCATCGCCAAAGGCAAACTGATTGCCGCGCACTTGCTCGAGGCATCCGCCGGCGACGTCAGTTTCACCGACGGTGTTTTCAGCATCGCCGGCACGGACCGGCGCGTAACCTTCACGGAGGTCGCGTATGCGGCCAACGTGCCGCACAATTTCCCCCTCGAAACGCTCGAGCCGGGCCTGCAGGAAACGGCCGTCTACGATCCGCCCGCCTTCGCTTTCAGCAACGGCGCCCATGTCTGCGAGATCGAAATCGATCCTGATACCGGCGCGACGCGGCCCGTCGGCTATTGGGGCGTAGACGATGTCGGCACGGCGATCAATCCGATGATCGTCGACGGGCAAATCCACGGCGGCGTCGCGCAGGGTCTCGGTCAGGCGCTGCGCGAGCATTGCCTCTACGACACCGACGGCCAGCTTCTGTCCGGCTCCTTTATGGATTATGCGCTGCCGCGCGCGGCCGATCTGCCGCTCATCGAATCCGAGCTCGATGAGAGCCAGCCCTGCACGCATAACCCCTTGGGCGCGAAGGGCTGCGGCGAAGCCGGCGCGATCGCCGCGCCTGCGGCCATCGTCAGCGCGGTGTTGGATGCGCTATCCCCGCTCGGCGTGACCGACCTCGACATGCCGCTGACGCCGGAAGCGGTGTGGCGCGCGATCTCTTCAACGCGGCGGACCGGCGCGGCGCGTTGAGCAAGGTAGAGACCGCCCTCACCTGCCGGTCTTGATCCGCGTCCACAGCCGGTTGATCAGGCGCTGTGTTTTCTGATCGTGCGCCGTAATGGTGTAGAGCTTGGCCATGACGGCGGCGTCCGGATAGATCGTCGGGTCGTCGAGGATCGATTTGTCGATGAATTTCTGGCTCGCCAGATTGCCGTTCGCGTAGGAAATGAAATTCGTGTTCTTCGCCGCCACTTCGGGCTTGAGCAGATAATTGATCAGCGCGAGCGCCTCGTCGGGGTCGGGCGCGTCCTTGGGAATGGCGAACACGTCAAACCACAATTGCGCGCCCTGTTTCGGGATCGAATAGCCGATCGCGACGTTGCCCTTCGCTTCGGCGGCACGCTTTTGCGCCTGTTTGATGTCGCCGGAAAATCCGACCACCAAACAGATTTCGCCGGTCCCCAGCGCGTTGAGATATTCGGAGGAATGAAACTTGCGGACATAGGGGCGGATCTTGGTCAACAGGTCCGCCGCTTTTTGCAGATTGGCCGGATCGCTCGAATTCGGATCGAGCTGCAGATAGTGCAAGGCCGCCGACATGATGTCGTCGGAGGAATCGAGCAGATGGACGCCGCAATCCTTGAACTTGGCGATGCGGGCCGGATCGAAAATGGCGTCCCAGCTATCGAGCAATGCGGCAGCGGAGACATCGGCGCCCGCGATTTGGCGCGCGGCTTTCACGTTGTAGCCGATGCCGGTGGTCCCCCACATGTAATTGACGGCGTATTGATTGCCGGGATCGTAGCGCGCGAGGCGATCTGAGATTTCCGGCCAGGCATTGACCAGATTGGGCAACTTCGCCTTGTCGAGCTTGAGAAAAATACCGGCCTCGATCTGGCGCGCGAGAAAATAGGCGGTCGGGACCACGACGTCGTAGCCGGATTTGCCGGCGAGCAGCTTCGCCTCGAGCGTGTCGTTGGAATCGAAGGTGTCGTAGCGCACCCTGATGCCGGTTTCCTTGGTGAAGTCTTCCAGCACCGTCGGCGCGATATAGTCCGACCAATTGTAGAAGTTGACGACGCGCTCCTTCGCCGGCGCTGACGCCACGCCCGCGAACAACGCCAAGCCGACGGCGAACCCAATCCCGCTCGTCCCCGCGAAAGCGGGGACCCAGCGCCGGATTCCCGCTTGCGCGGGAATGAGCGGAGAATTCCTCGCGATCATCGCGGCGTTCGCGCCTATGTCTCGGTCGGCTGCCCGGCCTGCTTCCAGGCGAGGATGCCGCCGGCCAAATGCGCGTCATAGTCGAAGCCCTGCTCCTGGGCGGCAAGGGAAGCCGTCACCGAGCGGCGGCCGGAGCGGCAGGCGAACACCACTTCGGCGCCGGGCGGCGCCGGGATCGTCGCCGGATCGAATGACGAGAGCGGGACCAAAACCGCGCCCGGGAAACGCTCGACCGCCGTCTCGTTCGGCTCGCGCACGTCGACCAGCACCACGCGGCCTTCCTTCAATCCGCGCGCGACGTCCTCGACCGTCAGATCGCGCACTTTGTCCGACATTGGCTGTCCTCCTCATGAACGGCCCGCCGGCCGTAGATTTTCGTCAGCGGCACACGGAATCAAGCTCCTTTACAGTGCGCGCCTTGAGTATTGCTGCAATCCGCCGATCGCCTTTTTCCAGCGCCTCAGATGGTGACCTGGGTGCCGACTTCGACCACGCGATCGGTCGGTATCTGGAAATAGTCGGTGGCATCGTTGGCGGAGCGCGCCAGCGTGATGAACAGACGGTCCTGCCAGCGCGGCATGCCCGACCGCGGCGCCGGCCGCAAGGCGCGGCGCGACAAGAAAAACGAGGTCGACATGATGTCGAATTGCAGCCCGAGCTTGCGCGCGACGCCGAGCGCCTTCGGGATGTTCGGGGTTTCCATATAGCCGAAGCGCAGCAGCACGCGCAGGAAGGTCGAGCCGACCGGCTCGATATGCACGCGCTTTGACTGCTCGACGCGCGGCGTATGAGTGGTCTCGACGGAGAGGATTATGTTCTTCTCGTGCAGCACGCGATAATGCTTGAGACTGTGCAATAGCGCGGTCGGCGCGCTTTTCGGATCGCTGGTGAGAAACACCGCCGTTCCCGGCACGCGCTGCGGCGGTTTGCGCTCCAGCATGCGCACCAGATCGTCGAGCGGCGTTTCGAGCCGGCGGGTCTTGTCGAACAACAGCCGCGAGCCGCGCCGCCAAGTATACATCACCAGCATGATGACACCGCCGAGCGCCAGCGGCACCCAGCCGCCTTCGATGACCTTGAGCATGTTGGCTGACAGGAAGGTCAGGTCGATCACCAGGAACGGCAAGATCAACGCGGCCGCGGCCAGAACCGACCATCGCCAGATCCGCCAGATGACGACGAAGGCCATCATGCCGGTGACCACCATGGTGCCGGTGACGGCGATGCCATAGGCCGAGGCGAGCGCGCTCGACGAGCGGAACAATGCCACCAACAGCAGCACGCCGACGAGCAGCAAGCCATTGACCCGCGGCATGTAGATCTGGCCGGCCTGTTGCGCCGAGGTGTGGCGGATTTCGAAGCGCGGCAGCAAGCCTAACTGGATCGCCTGACTGGTCAGCGAATACGCGCCGGTGATCACGGCCTGGCTCGCAATCACGGTGGCGATCGCCGCCAGGATCACCATGGGGATGCGCGCCCAGTCGGGATAGAGCAGAAAGAACGGATTGGCGACCGCCTCGGGATGCGCATAGACGAGCGCGCCCTGCCCCAGATAGTTGATCGCGAGCGCGGGCAGAACGAGACCGAACCACGCGAACTGGATCGGCGGACGGCCGAAATGACCGAGATCGGCATAGAGCGCTTCCGCGCCGGTTACGGCGAGGAACACGGCGCCGAGTGTGACGAGCCCGATGAGTCCGTGATGCGCGAGAAAGTGCAGGCCGTAATACGGGTTGAGCGCCCATAGCACGCCGGGATCGGCCGCCACGCGCACGAGCCCGGGAATGGCGATGGCGATGAACCAAAGCGTCATGATCGGGCCGAACAGCGCCGCGACGCGCGCGGTGCCGTGCGACTGGAAGGCAAACAGCACGACCAGAATGACCACGGTCAAGGGCACGACGAATTCGTGGAAAGCCGGTTGGGCGACGTCGATGCCTTCGATCGCGGACAGCACCGAGAGCGCCGGCGTGATGACCGCATCGCCGTAAAAGAGCGCAGCGCTGATGATGCCGAGGAGCGCGACAGTCGCGGCCGCCTTGCCGACCCGGCCGACCGCACGCGACGCCAGCGCCATCAGCGTGAGCGTGCCACCCTCGCCGTTATTGTCGGCGCGCAAAAGCAGCAGCACGTATTTCAGGGTGACGACAATGATCAGCGCCCACAGGATCAGCGAGACAACGCCCAGCGTCGCCGTGCGCGTGAGTTCCCCGTGCTCGGGGCCCGAGGCGGCGACAACGGCCTCGCGCAAAGCGTAGAGCGGGCTCGTGCCGATATCGCCGTAGACGACGCCGATACTGCCGAGCGTAAGCGCCCACAGCCCGGTGCTGGAGCGAGCGTCGGCGTGGCCGCTAACCGGCACGTCGCTCCCAACCGGAGCGGTTGCGCTGTCCGTCATGGAACGTGAAACAGGACCTTGCCCTGCTCCTGGTACCGCATCGAGGAGCGATGCAGGGTCGCGCGTATACACCCTCGACGCCTTGGAGTCATGACCCGCAAGACCTCATCGTCGATGAGCGAGAAACATCGGCGCTAGGACTTGGATTAAAGACCGAGGTCGAAAACACGCTTGAGTTGCGAACGCAGCCGAAACATGCCGGAGGCTGTCGGCGCGGCATCCCCTTAGGCGATGTACCGAACCTACGGCTGCAGCCCAGGGGGAACCGGCGGCGCCTCGTGCATGAGCGTGATGGTCACCCGGCGATTGGCGGCAATGTAGGGATCCTCGGGAAAGAGCGGATCGGTGTCCGCCCTGCCGGCCACCTCGTAGATGTTGCCCGGCGGAAAGCCTTCTTCCTCGAGGATCTGCCGGACCGCAGTTGGCGCGGTCCGCCGACAAATTCCAAGGACCATAGTCCGCCTTGGGCGGCACTTTCGATGCCGAGGTGTGGCCGGTGATCGAGACGCGATAGGGCGTGGCCTTGAGCGGTCCGGCGAGCTTCTCGATGATGCGGCGGGTGCGCTCGTAGGGCTCCTTGGAGCCTTCCGCAAACATCGAGCGGCCCTCCTGATCGACGAGATCGATATTGAGCCCCTCCTTGGTCTCCTCGACCATGATGTGCTTGGACGCTTCGGCAAGCTCCGGCATGTCCTGCAGCGCCTGGCGGAGCGAGGCGGCGGCGAGCGCGAAGGCCTGGTCGTTCTTCAGATGCGCGCCGTGCTCGCGCTTGTGGTCCTGCTCGTCGGAGGTCGGCGTCGCCGAAGCGTCCTCGGGATCGATATGGGCGGCGTTCTTGAGCTTCGGCCGGGTCGGCAAACCGTCGACCTCGATCACGCCGGAATAGCGCACGTTGGTCTGCACGCCGAAGGCGTCGCGCATCGAGCCGGCGACGATCTGCAGCTTCTTCTGGTCCTGGTTGGAGAACGCAACCAGCATGACGAAGAAGCTCACCAGCAGGCCCATAAGGTCGGCGAAGGTGACGAACCAGCCGTGGCCGCCGGCATGCGCCTGCTTACGCTTTGCCATGACCTATGCCCTGGCTTCGTTCCGGCGCGGCATCAGGCCGGCACCGGCTCCGGCTCTTGCGAGCGGTGCTTCTCCGGCAGATAGGCAACCAGCATTTCGCGCACGAGCGTCGGGCTCTTCGACTCGCGGATCATGAGAACGCCGTCGATGATCAAGGTGCGGTTGATCTCCTCGTCGACCAGCTTGCCGTGCAGCTTGTCGGCGATCGGCAGACAGATGATGTTGGCGAGCACGGCGCCGTAAAGCGTGGCCAGCAGAGCCGTCGCCATGAACGGACCGAGCTTGGAGGGATCGGTCATGTTGGCGAACATCTGCACCATGCCGATCAGCGTGCCGATCATGCCGAAAGCCGGCGCGCAATCGCCGACCGCGCGATAGATCTTCTGGCCTTCGTCGAGATGGGTGAGGAAGTTGTCGCGGTCGCGCTCGAGATTGTCGCGGATGAACTCGGCGTCGTAGCCGTCGGCGACGAAGCGAATGCCCTTGGCGAGGAAAGGGTCCTCGATCTCGACCTTTTCCAGGCCGATCGGCCCCTGCTTGCGCGCGATCTCGGCAAGGCCGGCAATCTCGTCGACCATCTCGCGCTGGGTCATGCGCCGCATGGTGAAGGCGAATTTGGCGCCGAGCGGCAGGCCGTGAAACATCGATGACAGCGGGAAGCGGATCAGCGTGGCCGCGAACGAGCCGCCGAAAATGATGATAATGGCGTGATCGCTGATAAACATCCGCAGATCGCCGCCCATGAAAATCATGGTCAGAACGACGATCGCCCCGGCAAGCAGGCCGAGGCCCGTAGAAATGTCCATTACTCACTCCCGCCCGCGCGAGAAACGCCACTTGGAACCAGCGCGCACGGTACCTTCATGCCGCTTAAGGGAGGGTTACCTATGCAACTTTTGCCGGGTCCAATGCCCGCCGGCGTTACGGCGATGTCCTGATCACTCGGAAATGGAGGTGCCGGGCCGATCGCCCGCGCGATGACGAGACCGCAACGGCCTTTTACGAGCGGCGCTGCTGACCGGCCTCCGCCAGCGAGCGCGTCATTTGATGCCGATCGAGACGAAGCGATCCGTCATTGCAATAGCGCCGCCGTGACCGGCGACAAAAACCTGCACAATAGCCACCAAGACGGCCGCAATGCCGCTCAACGTTCCCAAGGAGAAACTACATGCGTGAGATCGGACACTTCGTCGGCGGCAAAGAGGTGAAGGGAGGATCGGGACGCTTCGGCGACGTCTTCAATCCCAATACCGGCGAGGTGCAGGCCAAGGTGGCGTTGGCCAAGCACGCGGAGGTCGAGCACGCCATCGCGGTGGCCGAAGCCGCCCAGCCGGCCTGGGCCGCCACCAATCCGCAGCGGCGCGCGCGCGTGCTGATGAAATTCCTCGATCTCGTGCAAAAGGAATTCGACGAGCTGGCGCGGCTTCTCTCGTCCGAGCACGGCAAGACGTTTGCCGACGCCAAAGGCGACATCCAGCGCGGCCTCGAAGTGGTCGAGTTCGCCTGCGGCATTCCGCATCTGCTCAAGGGCGAATACACCGAAGGCGCCGGCCCCGGCATCGATCTCTATTCCATGCGCCAGCCGCTCGGCGTCGTCGCCGGCATCACGCCGTTCAATTTCCCGGCGATGATTCCGATGTGGAAGTTCGCGCCGGCGCTCGCCTGCGGCAATGCGTTCATCCTCAAGCCGTCGGAGCGCGATCCGTCGGTGCCGATGCGGCTTGCCGCGCTGCTGGTGGAAGCGGGCCTGCCCGCCGGCGTGCTCAACGTGGTCAACGGCGACAAGGAAGCGGTCGACACGCTGCTCACCGATCCGCGCATCAAAGCGGTCGGCTTCGTCGGCTCGTCGGCGATCGCCGAATACGTCTATTCCACCGCCTGCGCCAACAACAAACGCGCGCAGTGTTTCGGCGGCGCCAAGAACCACATGATCGTGATGCCCGACGCCGACATGGATCAGGCCGTCGATGCGCTGATCGGCGCCGGCTACGGCTCGGCCGGCGAGCGCTGCATGGCGGTGTCGGTCGCGGTGCCGGTCGGCGAAAAGACCGCCGACATTCTGCTCAAGAAGCTCGTGCCGCGCGTGGAAAGCCTCAAGATCGGGCTCTCGACCGACGCGCAGGCCGACTACGGCCCGATGATCACGCGCGCGCATCTGGAAAAGGTGAAGAGCTATGTCGATCTCGGCGTCAAGGAAGGCGCCAAGCTCCTGGTCGACGGCCGCGACTTCAAGCTGCAGGGCTACGAGCGCGGCCATTTCATGGGCGGCTGTCTGTTCGATCACGTCACGCCCGACATGCGCATCTACAAGGAAGAGATTTTCGGGCCGGTCCTGTCGGTGGTGCGCGCCAAGGATTACGAGGAGGCGGTGCGGCTGCCGTCCGAGCACGAATACGGCAACGGCGTCGCCATCTTCACCCGCGACGGCGACGCCGCGCGCGACTTCGTCAGCCGTGTCGAAGTCGGCATGGTCGGGGTGAATTTCGCGATTCCGGTGCCGCTTGCTTACTACACCTTCGGCGGCTGGAAGCGCTCGGGCTTCGGCGATCTCAACCAGCACGGCCCGGACGCGGTGCGCTTCTACACCAAGACCAAGACGGTGACCGCGCGCTGGCCCTCGGGCGTCAAGGAAGGCGCCGAGTTCGTCATTCCGACGATGAGGTGATCGATCGCGTTTCCGGCGCAACTCGTCATGGCCGGGCTTGTCCCGGCCGATCTCGAGACAGGATCTCTGTACCACATTCGGATCGAGATGCCCGGCACGAAGGCCGGGCATGCGCACACGGCTCCGAATGCTCAACTCACGCAGGCGTGCGCGGCGTCGGTGCCGCTGTTGCGGCATTGGCAGCGCGGCGGACGTTCCAGGACCGACACCGTCACGGTGGTGATGCGATTGCGCGCCACGACGATCTCGCACAACGGCGCCAGCGCGCCGGCAAGTACCGTCGGCTTGCAGCTTGAGCGTGCCGGTCGGCTGCCGCAGGATCGCGCTTCCCTTCCTGATCGGCGCAAGTTTGGTGGAGTCGATATAGAGCGCCGTCAGCGTGATCGGCGCGGCCGGGACCGTCTTGATCTCCACGTAACCGACATCGCCGTTCGGCCGGCAAGCGGCGATCGCCGCGCCGACGATCACGGCGCTAACCGCAAGCCCGAACAGGCGCCGGCCGGCGACGCTCACCACACTGGCAGCCTCTTGCTGGCGCATGATCGTTTCGGAAAACTGGCGTCCACTTTTCCGGATCATGCTTTTTGCCGCGCATGATCGTTTCGGAAAACCGGCGTCCACTTTTCCGGATCATGCTCAAGTTCCCGGCGGCTTGATGCCTCCGATCAGCTTGTTGAGCTGGGTCGAAGCATCGCGAATTTCGTGCGTGAGCTGACGGATGACTTCCAGCGCCTTCTCGGCCTGCCTGATCTCAAGCAGTTCGCCGATGAAATCCTCGTTGTCCTGGAGCGTGTGCAGAAGACCGACGAACTGCGCGCGCGCATCGTCGAGCTCCTTGGTCGCGCCTTCGGTCTGCGCCTCGAGTTTCTTCCACTGGTCGGTCAGGAATTGCCGCTCCTCCGGCTTGAAGCGGTTGTCCTGCGCGAGCGCCTTGAGCTTGTTGTGGATGTGATCGAGCGCCTTGACGCCGAGCTGCGAGACCGGGCCGTTGTCGGACACCGCGCCGAGCAAGCGCGGAGACCGTGTCCTTGAGGCGGTTGATCTCGGCGCGCGCCTTCTCGACATCGGTGGCGCTGTCGATGGTGCCGGCGCTGTCCTGAATGGACTTGTTCAGATCCGGCACGCTCTTCTGGAACGCTTCGAGCTGCTGGGAGAATTCCTCGACCGGGGAAGCGGCGCCGGTTATGGCATCTGCTGCCCGGGCAACACCGGCGGAGGCGACAAGCGCGCAGGCAAACAGCGCAACGCCGAAAAAGCGGGGGCGGGTCGCTTGAACAATCGCAGGCAATCGCGTCATCATGGCGTGCCTCCCTCGACACGGGTAGATGTTAATTTCGGTTAGGAATATTGGCGCAAGTGGGGCATTGCGTGGCGCATCCGGGATATCTCCGTTCACGGCCATCCTTGCGATCGCAATTCGGGGTGTTTGAGCCGGCCATGTCGGGATTGAGGGGCGTATCGGCGTTGACAGCTCGCATCGCGAAAGCCGCCATCGTCGCGCTGGCGCTCGCGGCCGCCGGCGGCTGCACCAACCGCGCGGAGCCGCCGCCGGAAGTAGCCGCGGCGCCGCCCCCTCCACCACCGCCGCAACCGCCGCCGATCCAGGTCGCCGGCCGCTGGCGGCTCGCCGCCGCTGGCGGCGGCGCTTGCTTCATGAATTTCGCTCAGGCCGCCGGCGCCGGCCAGGGCACGATCGCACCGGAAGGCGGCTGTCCCGGCAACTTCTTCACCAGCCGCAAATGGACTTTCGAGCATGGCGCGCTGATTATCCGCGACCACAAGAGCGACGTGCTGGCGGAGCTAAGCCTTGCCGGCGGCCGTTTCGAAGGGCACCAGACCGGCGGCGGCGCGCTCTCGCTCTCACGCTGATAATCGGCTCAACCATGAAACTCAACGACAGCGAAAGGAAACGACCATGAACTGGGTGATTTCGGGCAGCTTCGGTCCGACCGACCCGACGCGCGCCATGCTGCCTTTCCTGTTTGCCGCCTCCGCCGTTCAGGCCGGCGACACTGTCACGCTGATGCTCTTCCACGACGCCGTGCTGATGGCGGTCGAAGGCGTCGGCAAGACGCTGGTGCCGGTCGGCCCGCCGAACCGCTACGAGGAGATCGCCAGCAATCCCAATGTCACGCTTTGGGCTTGCAGGCCCTGCGTCGAGGTGCGCGGCCTTGCCGCCCCAACGCTGGATCGCCGCGTCAAGCTCGGCGGCATGAACGACTTCCACGCCGCCGCCAAAGCGCCTGACGCCAAAGTCGTGAGCTTTTGATTTTTTCTGCGCGCCGCGCAGCAAATGGTGCAACGCCGGGGCTCACCGCGTCCGCTCA
>CAVREN010000076.1:0-29928 GCA_963720115.1 uncultured Alphaproteobacteria bacterium | reverse complement strand
TGATGCGGTCGCGCGCGTATTGGCGCATTGCCAATTCATCCTCGGCCCTGAGGTGCGCGCGCTCGAGAGCGAGCTCGCCGCCTTCTGCGGCGCGCGCCACGTGATCACCTGTTCGAGCGGCACCGATGCGCTTCGGCTGGTGCTCATGGCCTGGGGTATCGGCCCGGGGGATGCCGTCATCTGTCCGGCCTTCACCTTTTGCGCCACCGCCGAAGTGCCGGCTCTGTGTGGCGCGACGCCAGTGTTGGCCGATGTCGATGCCGAGACCTTCAATCTCAGTCCGGCAAGCCTCGAGCGCGCCATCGCGACCGCCAAGAAGCTCGGGCTCAAGCCGCGCGCGGTCATTCCGGTCGACTTGTTCGGCCAACCCGCCGATCACAACGCGATCGCCGCCGTCGCCGAAGCGCACGGCCTCTTTATTCTCGACGATGCGGCGCAGTCTTTCGGCGCGACCTACAAGAACCGCAGGCTCGGCGCCGTCTTCAAGGGCGGCAAGCCCGGCGCCGCGGCCACCGCGACCAGCTTCTTCCCGGCCAAGCCGCTCGGCTGTTATGGCGACGGCGGCGCCGTTTTCACCGACGATGGCGATCTGGCCGCCCGGGTGCGAAGCCTCCGGGTGCACGGCGAAGGCGTCGACAAATACGATGCCGCGGGCATCGGGCTCGCCGCGCGCCTCGATACGATCCAGGCGGCGGTGCTCCTGGAAAAGCTCAAGATTTTTCCGGACGAGATTGCTGCGCGCAATGCTGCGGCCGAGCACTACGCGGCCGGCCTCGCCGGTGTCGCCATCGTGCCGCGCGTGGCCAAGGATCAAACCTCGGTCTGGGCGCAATACACCATCCGGCTTGCCGCCGGCCGGCGCGATGCCCTGGCGGCTGCGCTGAAGGCGCAGGGCATTCCGACCGCGATCTATTACGGCAAGCCGCTGCACCGGCAGGCGGCCTACAGCGGCTTCCCGATCGCCGAGGGCGGGCTGCCGGTGAGCGAAAAGCTCGCCGACGAAGTCATCAGCCTGCCCATGCACGCATATCTCGATCGCGCCACCCAGGACCGGATCGTCGCTGCGGTCGCCCGGGCGTTGCTGGGATAGGAGCTCCGCTCATTCCCGCGAAAGCGGGAATCCAGTCGAACGCGCGTTGCTACTGTGGAATTCCCTGGGTCCCGGCTTTCGCGGGGACGAGCGATCGATGGTAACAAAGCAACCATGATCGAGCGGATTCTCACGGTCGGCGGCTATACGCTGCTTTCGCGCATCACCGGCTTTCTGCGCGACATCATGCTGGCGGCATTCCTCGGCGCCGGCCCGGTCGCCGACGCTTTTTTCGTCGCCTTCCGCCTGCCCAACCATTTCCGCGCCATCTTTGCCGAAGGCGCGTTCAACGCCGCGTTCATTCCCGCCTATGCGCGCATTCGCACGCAGGAGGGAAAGGACGCCGCCGAGATGTTCGGCGACCGCATCTTCACGCTATTGCTCGCGACCCAGATCGTGCTGTTGGCGCTGGCGCTCCTCTTCACGCCGCAGGCCATCGATCTGTTGGCGCCCGGCTTCTCGCGCGAGCCGCAGCAATATCAGTTGGCGATTTCGCTCACCCGCATCACCTTTCCGTATCTCCTGCTCATCACGCTGGTGACGCTCTGGGGCGGCATTCTCAACGCGCTGCATCGTTTCGCCGCCGCGTCGGCGGCGCCGATCCTGCTCAATCTCGCGATGATCGGAACGCTCGCCTTCTCCAAGCAGTTCGGCGGCGCCGGCTATGCAGCGGCCTGGGGCGTGCTCATATCCGGCGTGCTGCAGGCGCTGCTGGTCGGCGGCGACACCTGGCGCGCGGGCGTGTTTACCGGTTTCCGCGCGCTGCGGCTCGATCGCGACGTGCGCCGCTTCTTCGCAGCCTTGGTGCCGGCGACCGTCGGCTCGGCGGGCACGCAGCTTGCGCTGTTCGCCGACACCATCATCGCAAGCTTTCTCGCCACCGGCGCGATCTCGGCGCTCTACTACGCCGACCGCATCGACCAATTGCCGATCGGCGTGATCGGCATCGCCGTCGGCACCGTGCTGTTGCCGGAGATGACACAACGGATCGCGGCCGACGATCATGCCGGCGCCCGCTCGGCGCAGAACCGCGCCATCGAATTCGCGCTGCTCCTGGGCATCCCTTGCATTGTCGCTTTCCTGGTGGTGCCGGACGCCATCATGCGCGGCTTGTTCATGCGCGGCCGTTTCACGGCCGATGACGCCCATGCGGCGGCGCTCACGCTGATGGCCTATACGATCGGGCTCGTTCCCTTCGTCCTGATCCGCAGCGTGGTCGCACCCTTCCTGGCGCGCGGCAATACCTTCACGCCGATGAAGGCCGCGCTGATCGGTACCGCGATCAACATCGCCTTCAAGGTGGCGCTGATGGGACCGCTGGCGCAGGTTGGGCTCGCGCTCGCGACCTCGATCGGCGCCTGGATCAATTTCGCGCTGGTGCTCTTTTGGGCCGCCCGCGCCGGCTATATCGGCGCCGACGGCGAATTCAGATCGTCGCTGATCAAGCTTATCGGTGCCGGCGCCGCCATGGCGGTGCTGCTCTTGGTGGCGGCGCCGCTGGTTGCCCATGCGACCTCCTCGCTGCCGCGCTTCCGCAATGAAACCGAGCTGGTGATCCTGGCCGTGCTGGGCGGGCTCGTGTATGGCGGGCTGGTGGTCGCTCTGTTCGGACGCCGCTTGCTCTCATTCATCCGCCGCCGCAGCGTCGTGAAGTCGAGCATTCCGCCTCCTGCCGAAGCGTGATCGACGTGACGGAGTTAAAGCGCTCGTCGAAGCTCCTGATGTACGATTCGCGGCACTATCTCTATTGCGTCTATCGCGGGCAGGGGGACTGGACCAACCCGAACACATTTTCGCTGATCGGCACCGACGGCGACAGGCTCGACGGCGTGCTGCAGCAGGTCCGCGAGAAATTTCGCCTCGCAGCGGAGCTGATCAAATACGCGGCCAATGCCTTCCTCGCCACCAAGATCACTTTCATCAACGAGATCGCCGACCTGTGCCGTCGCGGGACCCAAATAAGCGTTAGTGCACCAGTTCGCCCGACCCGCGGGCCGCCGGGCCGAAGCCCGATCAAAGGCCTGGAAGGGACGCCACTTAGAAAAGCCGCCGACTTCGCGCTCGCCTTGCGGCGGCGCGGCAGCGGGCTTTCCACATGCCGTTCCGCTGTAGGGCGGCCGACGCCTTCGGCGGCTTCATAGGCATTGCCGCAATAAATGACATCGGGAAGCTGCGCCTTGGCGGCCTCCATCGCGGCCGGGTCGTAGCCGCGCACGATGGCGCCGAGATCGTGCAGCGCGGTGATGAGCGGGATCGACGGCGAGTTGCGCATGTCGTCGGTATTCGGCTTGAACGACAGGCCGAGCACCGCAATCGTCTTGCCGCGGATCGAGCCGTCGAGCGCGGTCACCACCTTGCGCGCCATGGCGCGCTTGCGCTGGTCGTTGACGGCGGCGACCGTCTCGACGATGCGCAGCGGCACGCCGTGATCGTGCGCGGTCTTCAGGAGTGCAGTCGCGTCCTTGGGAAAGCACGAGCCGCCGAAGCCGGGCCCGGCATGCAGGAACTTGCCGCCGATGCGATTGTCGAGCCCCATGCCGCGCGCCACGTCGTTCACGTCGGCGCCGGTGCGCTCGCGATCCATGCGGCGTTTAGCTTCGATGCGCACGGTTTTCCGGACCTGCACGCTCTGTGAGGCAATGTGCGGGCTGAAACTCGACATCGATGGCGATCGCATTGCTTCGGTCCGCGGCGACGAAAACGATCCATTCTCGCGAGGCTACATCTGCCCCAAGGGCGTCGCGATCGGCGACGTGCATCATGATCCGGATCGGCTGCGTACCCCTTTAAGACGAGCGGCAGACGGCAGTTTCACGCCGATCGGATGGGATGAAGCGCTCGATCTGATCGAACAGCGTCTTCGAGCCGTGCGTGAGAAATACGGCGCGGATGCCATCGCCGTCTATATGGGTAATCCCATCATTCACAATTACGGGGTGCTTCTGCTGCGGGCGAGCTTCGCCCGCGCGGTCGGCTCGCACAACTGCTTCGGCGCTGGCTCGCAGGACACCAGTCCCCGCTGGGCGGTATCCTACCTTCTCTACGGCTCCTCGCTCGTCACGCCTGTGCCCGATATCGACCGCACGCAGTATTTCCTCTGCGTCGGCGCCAATCCGTGGATCTCAAATGGCAGTCTGATGACGGCGCCCGACATCCGCCGGCGGCTGCGCGGCATCCGCGAACGTGGCGGCCGCATCGTTGTGATCGACCCGCGGCGCACGGAAACGGCGCGCGAGGCCGACGAGTGGATTGCAATCCGTCCCGGCGGAGATGCCGAGCTTCTCATCGCCATGGTGCAAACGCTCGTCGAGGATGGAAAAATCGACGAGCGTCGTATCGAGAAAATGGCGCGCGGCTGGACTGAAATCCGCCAGCGGCTGATCGCCTTCACGCCTGAACGCGTTGCGGCCGGCATTGGCATTGATGCCAAGACGATTCGGCGGCTTGCCAGGGAATTTGCCGACGCGCCTGCAAGCGTCGTCTATTCACGCGTTGGCACGTGCAACAACCGCTTCGGCACCGTCGCCACCTGGGCCACCGATCTTCTCAATCTTGTAGCAGGCCGGATTGGGGAAGTTGGGGGCGCCATGCTGCCCACGCCTCCGGTCAACATCTCGGCGCTGTCGCCTTACTTCAACGATGGCTATGCGCGCTGGCGCAGCCGCGTGCGCAAACTTCCTGAGACTTTCGGCGAGTTGCCGGCCACCGTGTTGGCGGAAGAAATCGAGACGGGCGGCCCCGGTCAGGTGAAGGCGCTGATCACCTATGCGGGCAATCCCGCCCTTTCGGTCCCCAACGGTCAAAGACTTGCAAAAGCGATGTCTCGCCTCGACTTCATGGTGGCGATCGACCTTTATGTCAACGAGACGACCCGCCACGCTGATGTGATTCTTCCGCCATGCTGGACGATGGCCGAAGACCATTTTGACGCCTTCTTGCCAAATTTCGCCGTGCGCAATGTAGCGCGCTGGTGCCCGGCCGTCTTGGAGCGCGGGCCGCAAGAGCGCGCCGATTGGGAAATCCTGCTCGAGATTGCCGAACGGCTCGGCGGCGGCGCCAGCGGCATCGGCTTTATCGACAAAACCATTCGCCTTGCCCGCAGGCTCGGGCTGCGCTGGACGCCGAAGGCGAGCCTCGATGTGCTGCTCCGCTTCGGCCCCCATGGCGACCGCTATCTACCCTGGTCGAGGGGGCTTAGCCTCAAGCGGCTCATGGTGTTCGCTCATGGCCTCGATCTTGGCCCGTTAGAACCCGGCGTCGCTCGGCGCATTCTCTACCGCGACCGGCGCATTCGTCTTGCGGCCGAGCCGATCTTGTCCGCACTCGCAGAATTGGCGACGAACGGTATGGCAAGCGACCACGGTTTGTTGCTCGTCGGCCGGCGCGATCTGCGCAGCAGTAACAGCTGGATGCACAATATCGAGGCTCTGGTCTCCGGCCGCGAGCGCTGCGTGCTTCTCGTTCATCCCGGCGACGCCGAACGCGCCGGCGTGAAGGATGGTGAGACCGCGATGCTTGAGAGCCGCATCTATCGCGGACCGGTCCCTGTCCACGTCACCGATGAAATGATGCAAGGCGTGGTAAGCCTGCCGCACGGTTGGGGGCACAGGGACGTCGTACGCTGGCAAAAGGTAGCCGCGGCGCGTGCGGGCGTGTCCGTCAACGACTGGACGGACGACGGCAGTGTCGAAACCGTGGTCGGGCAATCGATCCTGAATGGCATCCCGGTGCAACTCAAACCGGCGGTTTCTGTTGTCGCCGGGAAATAGCCTCGATATTCGGAACTAGACCGTGATCCAATTCGGTTGAATTGGATCACGGTCTAGTTTGTTCGTTTGAGCATGATCTTGACCGAAAACCGGTATCCACTTTTCGGGATCATGCTCTAAATTCCACCAAAGCAACGGCCGCTCAAGCAGCCTTTGTATCCGGCACCGTGAACAGCTCGTGCGGCTGTTCGAGGCCGCGCAGCTTGTGCTGGCCGAGCGAGCGCAGCGATCCGCCATAAGCGCGGGCAAAATCGTCGCTGACCACGAGCGGCAGATCGAGCGATTTCGCCACCGCCTCGATCCGGCTGACCAGATTGACGTCGGGTCCGATCACGGTGAAATCCAGCCGGTCGGCGGCGCCGATATTGCCGTAGATCGCCGACCCGTAATGCAGCGCGATCACCATTCTGAACGGCGCCTCGCCGGGAGAGTGCGGGCCGAGCGCCCGCACCGAGTTCGAGCGCCTCGGTGGCGGCCGTCAAAGCTTCGGCCGCCGCCAGTGCCGCCTGGTCCGGCGCGTCGACCGGAAAGATCGCTAGCAAACCGTCGCCGATGAATTTCAGAATCTCGCCGCCGTGTTTGGCGATGGCGCGCGCCTGCCCGTCGAATATCTGATCGAGTTTGGCGATCACTTGCTGACCCGGGACGCGATCTGAAAACGCCGTGAAACTGCGCACGTCGGACGACCACAGCACCGCGTTGATGGTGTCGCCGGTGCCGCGGCGGATCTTGCCGGCCAAGACCAGCGGGCCGGTCTGCGGACCGAGATAAGCCTTCAGCACGTTCTCGGCGATCTGCCGCTGGATGTGCGTGTCGGCAAGAACAGACAGCCGTTCGCTGACGGCGCGCAGTTGCGCGATTTGCTCTTCAGAGAAACCACCCGGCTGATCGGTGGTGTAGCTCGCCATGTGGCTGCCATAGGCGCTTGCCACCGGAAAGCCGAAATATTCCGTACCGCCCTGCGCTTTGATGTCGTGCAGAATGGGAAAATCGAGCCGCGCCTCAGGCCCATCCAGACGGCGGCGCACGATTTCGCCGCCCGTGCGCACCCGCGCCACCAGGTTTTCTTCGTGGGGCACGACGTCGACGACCTCGTGCATCACCATGATTTCCTGAGTTTGCGCCGTGGTCCGCCACCAGACGTAAGCAGAGCCGAGGAACTGCGGATGCAACGTGCCGCAATGCAGCGTGACCCGCAGCACTGGAAGGCCGGCGGCGTAAAGCCGCCAGGCATATTCGTCGAAGGCTTGCGGTGCCGACGCAATCTGCCGGGCCGGGCCGATCAGCCATGCCGCAATTCCTTCCAGCGTGTCGTGGCTCGGCCGCTCCGACGGCGGACGTTCGTACACGCCCGTCGTGAGGATGCTCTGACCTTCGCGCAATCGTGGCGACCGGAATCGGTCGGCAGGGGTCGCGGGTTCTAGTTTCGCTCCTTGGCTAGCTTCTTTGTCCTTAGATCCTTGCGGTTCTGATTCTGTTTTTGCTTCTTGGGTCATTGTGTCCGCCATCTGTCAGCGCGCATTGATCGGCCTGTTCTCGGTCCAATCCCAGGTTCCGCTATCGCGTTCGCGCACCGCCTGCTTCCAGCCGACCGTCTCGGCCCGCTGCTTGAAGTTCAGGCCCTCGGGCGAGTGCCGCGTAATGCCATCAAATACAGTGGCGAGCAGTTGGGTATTCTTCAATCCCATGGCCTCGATCGCCTGGTTCACCACAAGCTTCTGCATCATGAGCTGATTGACCGGCACGGTCGCCATCCTTAGCGCCAGCGCCTCGACTTCCGCGTCGAGCTGTTCCGGCGGCACCGCCTTGAGAACCAGGCCGAGCTTTTCAGCCTCGGTGCCGGTAATGTTATCGCCGGTAAACAGCATACGCTTCGCCCGTTCCGGCCCGAGCCGGTACACCCACATGGCAGTGGTCGGGCAGCCCCAGACGCGGGTCGGCATGTAGCCGATCATGGCGTCGCCGCTCATCACGATCATGTCAGCGCACAGCGCGATGTCGGAGCCTCCTGCCACGGCGTAGCCGTGCACCTTGCAGATCACCGGCCGGTAGGAGCGCCACAGGCTCATGAACAGCTCGGTGTTGCGCATCATGAAGGCGTAATCCTTCATCGGATCCCACGGCATCTTCTGCGTGACGCCGCCGCCGCCGGTTCCCTGCGCGTAGTAGGTCAAGTCGTAGCCGGCGCAGAAGGCTTCGCCCGCGCCCGCAAGCACGATCACATGCACGCCCGGATCGGCATTGGCGCGGTCAACGCAATCGGCGAGCTCGACCGGAACGTCGTCATCGATCGCGTTCATGACCTCGGGCCGGTTGAGCGTGATGCGTCCAATTCTGTCGTCCTTCTCGTAGATGACTTTAGGCATGTGGCTCTCCTTAGCGGGGCGCGTGAATGCGGGCGGCCGGCTCGCTGCAGCGCAGCAGTGACGAGGCATGGCGTGCCGGCAGCACGTTGTCCGGCGATCGGGATTTTCTATCATCTACATGAAGAACAGCAGCGGCCCCCCTGCACAAGCTCCCGTTTTCGTGCTAGTCTGCCGCTGTATTCCGATTTCAAATTACGGAAACGCGATAGGGAGGACGAAATGCCGGTAAGTTGGGCGAAGAGTCTCGGCGCTTTGGCATTGACTGCCGCCGCAGTAACGACCACCGCCGCCTTCGCGGCGGATCCGCCAAAAGAGATGAAGCTTTATGTGTTCAGTTCGGGTGCACTGAACCTCGACAAATCGATTATTCAAAACGGTTCGAGCGGCAAGGTACAGATCCCGGTCGGCTTTTACCTGATCCGCCACCCCAAGGGCGACGTGCTGTTTGATTGCGGCAACAACGACAAGATCATTACCGACCCGGACTATTGGGGCCCGTTTGTCAAAGCGCTCGATCCGGGCCGCTCGCCCGACATCGCCATCGACGCCCAGCTCGCCAAGATCAACGTGAAGCCGTCCGACATTAAATATGTCGTGCTCGGGCATTTCCACGTCGACCATGCCGGCAATATCGGCAAGTTCCTCGACTCGACCTTCGTCTACCAGCGCGACGAGATCAAGAACGCCTTCTGGCCGGCCTATGGCTTCGCCACGTTCTTCATCACCCAGGATTTCGCCATGCTGCGCAACGGCATCGGCGGCAGCATGCCGGCGAAATACAAGACCATCGAGCTCGAGGGCGATCTCGATCTGTTCGGCGATCACAGCATCGAAATCCACCGCACCGTCTCGCACACGCCCGGCAGCCAGATGATGCTCGTCCGCCTGCCCAAGAGCGGCACGGCCGTGCTCACCAGCGACGCCGTTTATCTGCAGGAGAATCTCGACAAGAACATCCTGCCGAGCATCGGCAGCGTCTATAATCCGCCCGGCATGCTCGATGCCTATGCGTGGGTGAGGAGAGTGCGCGATATCGGAAGGCGCCAACATCTTCATGGCGCACGATCCCGATGCCTTCAAGGCGCAGAAGCACTCGCCGGAATTCTACGAATAAGCAACCGACAGACCGGTGGCTTGATGCGGCAAACCCGGGCTATTCGCCCGGGTTTGCTTGCCGTTTTTTGCTTTGTCGTCGAGCGCTAACTCATCCCGCTCTGGGCGCCCGATCGCGTGTTAGACATCATGTGTGAGTAGCAAGCAATCGTGAGTAACACCGCACCTGTCGTGCTGGCGCAGCATCTGACCAAATGGTACGGGCCGCGGCGCGCCGTCAGCGACGTGTCCTTCGCGATCGCGCCGGGCGAGATCGTCGGTCTGCTCGGCCCGAACGGCTCCGGCAAGAGCACGATCTTCCGCATTCTCACCGGCTATCTGGCGCCGAGTTCAGGCCGGGTCGAGGTCGCCGGCCACGACGTGGTGACCGATTCGCTCGCCGTGCGCCAAGCCATCAGTTATGTGCCGGAAGATGCGCCGCTGTACGACCACATGCACGTGGCCGAGTTCCTGCATTTCATGGCGCGCATCAAAGGATTGCGCGGCGCCGCCAAGAAGGCGGCGGTGGAGGCGGCCGCCGAGCGGCTCGATCTTTCGCGCGTGATGAACTTGCCGACCGGCAAGTTGTCGCGCGGTTTTCGCCAGCGGGTGTCGATCGCCTCGGCGCTGCTCGGCGATCCGAAGGTACTGGTGTTCGACGAGCCGACCAGCGGGCTTGATCCGCATCAGGTCATCGCCGTGCGCGATCTGGTCCGCTCGCTGGCCGGCGCGCATACCGTGCTGATCGCCTCGCACATTCTGCCGGAGATCGAGAAGATCGCCTCGCGCGTCATGATCCTGCTCGACGGCCGGCTGCTGACCGGCGACGCTTTGCGGGAAAGCGCCGGCGCGCTGGTGCTGCGGCTCGCCGCGGCCGCGCCGGAAGCAACGATCCGCGGCGCATTGAGCGCGATTGCCGGCATCCGCAACATCGCCGGCGATCCCGACAACGCTGCGCCGAACCACTATTTGATCGAGGCCGAGCGCAAGCCGTCGCTCGCCGCCGACATCGTCTGCTGCGCTTGTCGGCCACGGCATTGCCGTGTCCGAGCTCGCCGAAGTTCCGCCTGATCTCGAGCGCGTGTTCCTCGATCTCACGCGGCGTCCGGCCAAAGAAGCGTCCAAGGAAGCGCCTAAGGAAGCCGCATGAGAAATTTCGGCGTCCTGCTCCTCAAGGAAGAAACGGCGCTGTTCTCGTCGCCCATCGCCTACGTGGTGATGACGGTTTTCCTGTTGATCATGGGCTACAGCTTCACGCTGACGCTGTTTTTGTCCCATCAGCCGAGCCTGGTGCACATCTTCTTCCAGATGTTCGTGCTGTTCATGCTGACCACGCCGCTCATCACCATGCGGCTTGTGGCCGAGGAGCGGAAGCTGCGCACGCTCGAAGTGCTGTTGACCGCGCCGGTGTCGGAAATCGAGGTCGTGCTCGCGAAGTTCGTCGCCAGCATGAGTCTGATCGCGCTGATGCTGCTTCTGTCCGCCTCGTATGCCGTGGTGCTTGGCCTGTTTGGCGATCCGGATTTCGGCCCGATCTATAGCGGCTATTTCGGCTTGCTTTTGTTCGGCGCGGCGCTGGTCGGCACCGGCCTGCTCGCTTCCGCGCTCACCGGCAATCAGGTGGTCGCCGCGCTGATCTCGCTCAGCGTCTTTCTGCTCCTCTGGATCATCGACAATTTCGGCTGGCTGCTGCCGAGCCCGTTCGACACGCTGGTCGTCAATCTATCGCTGTCCGTGCATTTCAAGCCGTTCGCCGTCGGCTCGATCTATCTGTCGGATGTCGGTTTCTTCTTGAGCGTCGCACTATTGACGCTGCTCCTGAGCGTGCGCGCGCTGGCGCGGCGCTGAGAAAGAGACGCGTATGCCCAAGCCCGGACGATCCGATATTGTCGTCGCGGTTCTGGTGGTCGGCGCCACCGCGCTCGGCGCGCTCGGCTTTGCCGGCTTTACCGACGATACCGCCAACAGCCTTCTGTTCGCGGCCTGGACGCTGGCGCTGCTCGCGCTGTTCATGCTGGCGCTGCGGCTGCCGCTGCGCGGCTCCGGTCGCGCCTTTCCGCGTGGTTGACCACCGCGCTCGTCGCCGCCGCGGCGATCGCCATCGTGGTCGCCGCCAATGTCGCGCTGTTCCGCCACGACGTGCATTTCGACGTCAGCCGCGAGGGCCGCAATACGCCGCCGGCGCAATTCATGACGGTGGTCTCCAATCTGCCCGCGCCGCTGTCGCTGACCTATTTCTACAACGCCGGCGATCCGCAAGCGCTCGACGACCAAGGAACTGATCACCATCGCGGCGCACGGTCATCCGCTGTTCGCCTTCCGCGCCATCGATCTCGACAAGGAGCCGGGACTTGCGCGCGACGTCGGCGTGCGCGCCTACAACACCGCCGTGCTGCAAGCCGGTGGCCGCAAGGTTCTGGTCGAGAACACGACCGACCCGACGCGCATCGCCTACGCGGCCATGCGCGCGCTCAAGGAGCGGGTCGAAACCATCTGCTTCGTCACCGGCCATGGCGAAACATTCCGCCCGGCGCAGGCGCATTTTCACTACAGCCACGTCGAGACCCTGCGCAGCCACGACAAACCCGGCGCCGGCGACGTGCTGGAGGCCGCGCCTGAGCAGCTCGACCGGCTGCAGATTGCGCTCACCGAGATCGGCTACGAGCTGCGCGGCATCGTGACGGCGTCAGAGAGCGCCATCCCGCCGGACTGCACGGTCGGTCGCCGATATCGGTCCGCGCACCGCCTTTGCGGCCGGCGAGACCGATCTACTGGTCAAATACCTCGCGGGCGGCGGGCGATTGCTGCTGCTGCTCGATCCGGTCTTTCCGGTCAGCGCCGATCTGCAAAAGCACTTGCTCGGCGCCGTCGGGCTCAGCGCCGAACCGGCCATCGTGATCGATCCGCTCAATCACTTCCGCACCGATCCCGACAAGGTGGCGGTGCCCTATTATCCGCCGCATCCGATCACGGAGCGGCTTGCACTCACGGTATTTCCACAAGCACGTCCGCTTGGGCTTACGCCGCCGCCGGAAGGCGTGCGCACCGTGCTTCTCGCCGCCAGCAGCCAGGACAGCTATCGGCGGCCGGCGGCCGCCGGCGGCACGGCGCTGGCGAGCGCCGAACAGGCGGCGCCCGACGCCGAAGACCGCGGCGCGCAGGCGCTGGCGGTCGCGGTCGAAGGGGTTTGGCCGGGCGCCGCGCCCGACAAGCACTTCCGTCTGGTGGTCGCCGGCACCAGCAAATTCGCCAGCAACGAATATTTCGCTTACGTCTCCAACGGCGAGCTTTCGGTCTCGATGCTGCGCTGGCTCGCGGCCGACGAGACGATGCCGAGCGTCCGGCCGCAAACCTATCAGCTCCCGGAAATCGTCCTCACCAACCGCCAGATGCGCGACCTGTTCATCGCGCTGGAAGTACTGCTGCCGCTCTCCACGCTGCTGTGCGGCGTCTTGGTGTGGTGGAGGCGGCGGTGAACGCGGCGCCGCGCCGGCGCCGCGGCGCCATGCGGTTTGTAGCGCCGTTCGGCGCCGCGCTGCTCATCGCTCTGCTCGCGGCGATCACCATCAGCGGCCATTGGCCTGAGCTCAAGCAGATGGTTCACTTCGCCGGCAAGGGCCTGGTCGCGAGCGAGCCGTCGGACATCACGCAGCTCGAGATCCGCGCCGGCCAGGAGAGCATTGCCTTTCGCCGCGCGGCCGGCGGCTGGACGATCGACGGCATGACCGAGGCGGTGCCGGCCGAGCTTGCTTCGCATATCGACATCGGCTTGCGGCTTCTGCATGTCAGCGAGCCCGCGCGCGAGATCGCGCCCGCCGAATTGACGCCGGCAAGCTTTGCGGAATTCGGTCTCGACCCGCCGGCGAGCGTGGTGACGCTCGGCGCCGCGAACGGGCCGGTGGCCACGGTCAATTTCGGCGTGCTCAATCCGGTCGGCACCTCGCAATATGTCCGGGTCGGCGGATCGCCCACGGTTTATCTGATGCCGCGGCATGTCGGCGGCGAGTGGCAAGTCGCGGGCGACATGGCGCGCCGCTTGCGCGCGCAGGCCGAGCCGGCGGTGGCGCACCGCGGACAGAGCCTGTTCCTGCCGGTGTCGATGGCGCAGATCTGGGCGGTCGAGATCGTCGCCGGCGGCAAGCTCACCCGCTTCGAGCGCGATAGCGCTGGCAACTGGCTTCGGCACACTGGGCAGCATTCGCACACGGCTAACGCCGATGCCCACGTCGCCGATCCGGCGCTGGCCCGCATCATCGCCGCCGCGCTTGAATCGCTCGACGCGACCGCGGTCGAGACTCGCGTCGGCCGCGCCGCCGATGCCGGTCAGCTGGCGAAGTTCGGCCTCTCATTCCCGCCGGTGATCGTCTTGCTCTATGCGCGCGACAACCCGACCGAAGTGGCGCGCATCGAATTCGGCGGTACGGCTGACAGCCTCGACCGCTATGCGCGGCTTGCGCCGAACGGCGAGGTCGTCACGGTCGCCGAGTTCGAGGTCAAGCGGCTCACCGATCTGCTCAAGGCGGTGGGGGCGGGGTCGTGAGCACGTCTCTGCTCATTCCCGCGAAAGCGGGAATCCAGCGCTGGGTCCGCGCCTTCGCGGGGACGAGCGGTTGCGCGAACCAAGCATTGCTCAAGCTGATTGCGATTTTTGTTTGCTTAATCGCTGTTTGCGTTGGAGCAACGGCGCAGGCGCACCAGGTCAATCTCTCGACCGCGCGCGTCGAGTTGCGGCCGGACCGCAGCGTCGCCGTGCAAGTGGCGCTCAAGGGCAGCGACGCCGACCGCCTCGCCGGCACGCAGGTCTACGACGCGCAAAAGGATCTCGCCGATCCGGCGAAGGTCGCGGCATCCGCCGGCCCGATCGCCGCCTATGTCAACGCCCATGTCAGCGTCGCCGGTACCGACGGCAAGGAATGTACGCGCGGCGCGGCCGGCGTGGCGCCGGACGGCGATGGCGTGATCGTGCGCATCACGTTTTCCTGCCGCGACGTAGCAGGCGACCTGGTTTATCGCTCGACCGTGCTGACCGCGAGCGACAAGTCCGCACGCCAGGTCGTGCTGATCGGGGCGGGTGAAAATGCGCCGCAGGCGCTGCTCGACGACGCCCATGCGACGTTGACCATCTCCGCGCCGGCGCCGTCGGTCTGGTCGACCATGCAGCGCTATCTCGTCACCGGTATCGAGCACATTTTCCTCGGCTACGATCACATCGCCTTTCTGGTCGCGATCGTGTTGTGGGCGCGCCGGCTCATGCCGGTGATCAAGGTGGTCACCGCTTTCACCATCGCGCATTCGATCACGCTGTCGCTTGCCGCCTTGCAGATCGTCGTCATTCCGAGCAGCGTCGTCGAGCCGGCGATCGCCGCTTCGATCATCTTCGTGGCGGTGGAGAATTTCTTCTCGCGCAATGTCGACGGCCGCTGGCGGGTGACCTTTGCCTTCGGCCTCATCCACGGCTTCGGCTTTGCCGGCGCGCTGCAGGAAATGGGCCTGCCGGCCAACGCCGTGGTGCCGGCGCTGGCGGCCTTCAATATCGGCGTCGAGATCGGGCAGGTCGCGATTGTCTCGATCGTCGTCCCGGCCCTGATTCTGCTCGACCGGCTGTTCGCGGCCGACCGCACCAAACCGGTGCGCGCAGCCGCTTTGGTCTACACGCTCTCGGCCGTCATCACCGTTCTCGGCAGCTATTGGCTGGTGACGCGCGTATTCGAGAGCTGACGTTCGCTGTCCGTGGTGGCTTGCGCGCCTGTGCTAGTGCGGGTCCCGAGTCGTCATTGCGAGCCAACGGGTCCGGCCCGAAGTGGCCGGCCCGATGACAGGCTCCGCGAAGCAATCCAGCCTCTGATCGCAGGTTCCGGATTGCTTCGTCGCTTCGCTCCTCGCAATGACGATCGGATCGCGCCTTAAAGCCCCTCGATCAGCTGGCGCCCGAGCGCCTGTTCGGCGGCATGGAGGGAATCCATGAATTCCCGCAATTCCACGATCTTGCCGTCGCGGAAACGCATGAAATGTGCCAGCATTCCCTGCACCGAGCGGCCGGTCTCGCGGCTGACGCCGCGGGTGAACAGCATGACGGCGGCGTTTTCCAGTTCGATCACCATGGAAATCGGCTCGCAGGCGATAAATTCGAACGCCTCCACGGCGCCGTGCAACGCCTCCGACATTGCCGGCTTGCCGCGACGGTGTCCGAGGAACGGAAATACCTTGATCGGCGAGTAGCTGATGAATTCGATATCGTCGTGAATGGCATTGAGAACGAAATCCAGTTGCCCTTTCTTCATGGCCGCATAGAGCGTCGTCAGCCGTCCGCGCAGAACGTCGGTCATTGTCCCCCTCCCATTACCCAGGCCAGCATCGCGAATTCTTTTGTCGGCGAGAAGCAGCCGAGCGTTGCGCGTATGCCGTGCGTTACTGCCGCGGGTTGAGTATTGCGAACGCTTGCGGAATACACGGCGTTCCATCGCAGAGCGCCGCCGGACGTACGCGCACTATTCCGTCGTCCGCAAATTCCAGCTTGCGTTCTCGACGATCGGATTGGCATTCAGGCGCGCCATGATGGCATCGAGCTCATCCGGATCGCCTGTCGTGCCGAGCAAGGTCGCCATCAACTCGACCTCGCCGTCCTTGTCGTCCTCGGCCTCGATGTCCTTCACCGGATAATTGGCCGCCTCCAATTGCTCGCGCAGGAGTTCGCGGGCGTCGTCGCGGTGCTCGGTGTTCGTCCGTAGATGAACTTCGTAAATGGCCTCGGTGCCGGCTTCGTCGATCGGCGCGCGGTTGATGGCGTTGACCAGCGGCCGCAACAGCGTGTTGCCGGCGAGCACGAAGCAGGTCAGCGCCACCGCCTCGATCGCGAGATCGGCGCCGGCGCAGGCGCCGACGGCGGCCGAGCACCACAGCGTTGCGGCGGTGTTCAGCCCCCAAACATTGCTGCCTTGCTTCATGATCACGCCGGCGCCGAGAAAGCCGACGCCGGATACGACATAGGCGATGATCTGGGTGGCGCCCGCATTGCCGTTGATGCGCATTCCGATGTCGACAAAGGTCGCGGCGCCGACCGCCACCAGCACATGTGTGCGCAAGCCCCCGCCGCGCTGCCGATACTGCCGTTCCGCGCCGATCAGCGTGCCGAGCACGAAGGCGGCGAACAGGCTGACAAGCGAGTCGAGAAAGTCCGGGAATGCGAATGAGCGAATGAAAGCCATGTCGAACCTAAACGCAAAGTGTGACTTGGCGAGAAATCCGCCGGAATCCGCTCGTCCCGCGAAGCCGGGGACGCAGTAGTAGGTGCACGTAAAATCGATAGGCTTCAACTGGATTCCCGCATCCGGGAATGAGCGGAAACTTGCGTTTTAGCTGTCGAGCGCCGCCAGCACGGCGGGCGCGACGGCGTCGCCCCATTCCTGCACGAAATGTCCGGCCTCGGCGAATTCGAGCGGCGGCGGGCAGCCGCGAATGTCGCGATGCAGCGCGCGCATCACCGGCGCGCCCAGCACCGGGTCGGCCATGCCGATCGCCATGACGCTTCGCCCGTTCCAGGTCTTGCGCCAGAAGTCGCGCGCCGCGCGCTCGATGGCGGCGCCGTCGCTGTCCGGGAATTCCGGCACCAGGTTGGGGAAGCGCCGTACGCCTGCTTTATAGCTTGCGTCCGGGTAGGGCGCCTCATAGGCAGCGGCTTCCGCTGCCGTCAGGTGCGGGCAGGCGCGCGCCATCAAGCGGCCGATGGCCATGTCCGGCTGGCTGTTGGAAAAGGCGCGCCAGTCGAGAAAGCCCTTCGGCAACGGCACTTCGCCGGTCGGCAGCGCGGTATTCATCACGATCAGGCGGCCAAAACGCTCCGGCATCTCTATCGGCAATGTCAGCCCAAGGAGGCCGCCCCAGTCCTGGACCACGAGCGTCACGTCCTTCAGATCGAGCGCGCGCACAAAGGCGATCAGGCTGTTGCGGTGGAATTCGAAGGTGTAGACCGCGTCGTCGGCCGGTTTGTCGGAGCGCCCGAAGCCGAAGAAATCCGGCGCCACCACCCGGCCGCCGGCGGCGAGGAAATGCGGGATCATGCGCCGGTAGAGATAGCTCCAGGTCGGCTGGCCGTGCAGGCAAAGAAATACCGGTGCGCCGGCTGGTCCCTCGTCGATATAGGCCATGGACAATCCGGCATAGCCCGGCAAATCGGCGCGGCCGTGCGCGCGGTAGGGAAAGCCGGGCACATTCGCGAACCGCTCCGCCGGTGTCTGCAATATCTTGGTCATTTGCTCCCCGAAACGTCTTTAGCTTGTAGGATGGTTTAGCGTGCAGAATGGGTTCAGTGAAACGAAACTCCTTACGCGGCGCAAGATCGACGATCGGTTTCGCTGTCGCTCAACCATCCTACTTGAGCGGGGACGCAGCTGCATCCTGCTTCAAAGGAGCGCGCTTCTTGCGCCGCAGGAAGGTATTGAGCCGGTCGAGATAGAGATAGACGACCGGCGTCGTGAATAACGTCAAGAGTTGCGATACCGCCAGGCCGCCGACGATGGTGTAACCGAGCGGCTGGCGAAGCTCCGATCCGGCGCCGGTCCCGAGCATTAGCGGGACCGCGCCCAGCATCGCCGCCATGGTCGTCATCAGGATCGGCCGGAAACGCAGCACGCACGCTTTGTAGATCGATTGCTCCGCAGGCAAGCCCTCGTTCCGCTCGGTCGCGAGTGCAAAGTCGACCAGCATGATGCCGTTCTTTTTCACGATGCCGATCAGGAGAATGATGCCGAGGATCGCCATGACACTCAGGTCGATGTTGCGCGCCATGAGCAGCAACAGTGCGCCGACGCCCGCTGACGGCAGCGTCGACAGAATGGTGATCGGATGGATGACATTCTCATAAAGGACGCCGAGGATGATGTAGATGACCACCAGCGCTGCAGCGATGAGCACCGGCTCGCCGCGCAGCGATGACTGGAAGGCGCTGGCGTTGCCCTGGAAGCTCGTTGCCAGCGACAACGGCTTGCCGAGCTCCTGCTCGACCCGGCGGATGGCATCGACCGCCGTTCCGAGCGCAACGCCGGGTTTCAGGTTGAACGAGATCGTAGTCGACGGAAACATCCCTTGGTGATTGACGACCAGCCGAGACGGCTTGACTGTACTGGTCACGAGCGTGCTCAGCGGCACCTGCTGCCCGCTCGAGGAGTTCACATAGATCCGCGACAGCGCGTCCGGGCCGTACTGATATTGCGGACTGACTTCCATCACCACGTGGTATTGGTTGAGCGAGGTATAGATGGTCGACACGATGCGCTGGCCGAACGCATCGTCAAGCGTGTTGTCGATCGTCGACGGCAGGATGCCGTAGCTCGATGCGACCTCGCGATTGACGGTGACGTCCAGCATTGGACCGGCGTCCTCGCGGTCGGTCGCCACGTCGGTGATCTCGGGCAGGCTCCTGAATTTGTCGAGGAAGACCTCCGACCAGTGATTGAGCTCGTTCGAATCCGCGTCGGTCAACGTGTACTGATACTGCGTCTGCGTCAGACGCGCGCCGATGGTAATGTCCTGCGCCGCCTGCATGTAGAGCGTGATGCCTTGAATGCGGGAGAGATTGCGCTGCAGCCGGCGAATGATTTCATCGGCGCTCACGTTGCGCTCGCTTTCGGGCTTTAGCGCAATGAAGACGCGGCCTTGATTGGGCGCGACGGTCGAGCCGCCGGGGCCGATCTGGTCGGCGACCGAGGCCACCGCCGGATCCTCCAGCACGACCTTCATCGCCGCTTCCATGCGCTGCGCCATGGCCTGAAAGGAGGTGTCCTGCCCGGTCTGCGCGATGCCGAGGATCATCCCGGTATCCTGCTGCGGAAAGAAGCCCTTGGGGATGATCACATAGAGATAGCCGGTGAGCGCGATGGTGCCCAACATTACCAGCAGCGTGATGAAGCGATGCCGCAGCGCGACTTTCAGCCCCGCCTCATAGACGCTGAGCAGGGCATCGAAGCCACGCTCGGATATCCGGTAGGGCCATCCGTGCTCCTTGCTCTCCGGCTTGAGCATATAGGCGCACATCATCGGCGTGAGCGTCCGCGAGATCAGCAGTGAGAGCACGAGGGCGACGCTCACCGTCACCGCGAATTCGCGGAACAGCAATCCGACATAACCGCTCATCAGAAACAGCGGAATGAACACGGCGATCAGCGAAAGCGTGATCGACAGGACGGTGAAGCCGATTTCGGCGGATCCTTTGAGCGCCGCTTCGTAGGGCGACAGGCCGGACTCGATATGCCGCACGATATTCTCGATCTCGACGACCGCGTCGTCGACCACGAAACCGACCGCGATCGTCAGCCCCATGAGCGACAGATTGTCGAGGCTGTAGTTCATCTCGTAGAGGATGGCGAAGGTGCCGATCAGCGACAGCGGCACGGTGATCGACGGGATGATGGTCGCCCAGAAATTGCGCAGGAACAGAAAGATCACCATCACCACCAGCACGACGGTCAGGATCAGCGTGTTCTGCACGTCGGCGATCGAGGCGCGAATGGTCTGCGTGCGGTCGGAAACGATCGAGAGCTTGATGGCCGGCGGGATCGACGCCTGCAACTGCGGCAGCAGAGCTTTGATGTGATCGACGGTCTCGATCACGTTGGCGCCCGGCTGGCGCTGGACCGAGAGCAGAATGGCGCGCTGGTTGTTGTACCAGCCGGCGAGAAAATTGTTCTCCGGACCTGAAATAGCGTGCCCGACATCGCGGATGTGCACCGGCGAGCCGTTGCGGTAGGCGACGACCAGGTCGTTGTAGAGCTCGGGCTTGATCAGGACGTCGTTGGTGTTGAGCGTATAGGCGACGCTCGGACCGTTAAGCGTGCCTTTCGGCTGATCGACATTGGCCCCGCCGAGGACAGTGCGCACGTCCTCCAGGCTGATGCCGCGGTTCGCCAGTGCCTGCGGATCGAGTTGCACGCGCACCGACGGCTTCTGCTGGCCGCCGATGCCGACAAGACCGACGCCGGAGATCTGCGCGATCTTCGGCAGCAGGATGCTCTCAGCATAGGCATCGACCATGGTGATCGGCAACGAATCGGACGTCAGGCCGAGCACCAGGATCGGCGTGTCCGCCGGGTTCACTTTCCGGATGGTCGGCGGATAGGGCATATTCAGCGGCAGATAGGGACTCGCCGCATTGATGGCCGCCAGCACGTCTTCAGCCGCGCTGTTGACATCGCGGCTGAGATTGAACTGCACCGAAAGCTGGGTGTAGCCGAGCGCGCTCGACGAGGTGAGCTGTGTGAGGCCCGGTATTTGCGAGAATTGCTGCTCGAGCGGCGTCGCCACCGAGGCCGCCATGGTTTGCGGATCGGCGCCCGGCAGCTGCGCGGTTACCTGCACGGTCGGGAAGTTGACATTGGGCAGCGAGGCGACGGGAAGCAGCGGATAGGCGACCAGCCCGCACAACAGCAGTCCCACCATCAACAACGTTGTCGCGATGGGCCGCTCGATGAACGGCGCCGACATGTTCATGGCACTTGCTGCTCCACCGCGCTTTGCTGCACCTGTTCGGCCGCCTTGCCGCGCAGCTCGATCACATGCGCGCCGGGCACCAGCCTGTATTGTCCGGCGACGACGACCTCCTGATCGGCGGCAAGTCCCTCGTCGATGAGCGCCTGGCCGCTGTCGATCTGGCCGACGCGGACCGGCTGCATGCGCACGGTCTTGTCGTTGTCCACGACATAGACGTAAGTCCCGTTCGGACCCTGTTGCACCGCCGAAGAATTGACGGTGAGCGCATCGTGCTGGGTGTCGAGCAGCAAGCGGACATTGACCAGTTGCCCGGGCCACAACAGATGCTTCTGATTGGGAAATTCCGCGCGGAGTCTGATCGTGCCCGTGGTCTGGATGATCTGATTGTCGATCAGATTGAGCGTGCCCTGATCAAGCTGTTTGCCGTTCTGACTGTCGACAAAGACCGTCAGCGGCCCCTGTGCCATGCGCTCCTGAACGCGCGCGAAATCGGTCTCCGGCAGTGTAAAAATCAGCGAGATCGGCTCGATCTGCGTGACGTCGACAAGGCCGTTCACGTCGGTCGGATGAATGATGTTGCCGATATCGATCTGCCGGATGCCGGTGACGCCGTCGATCGGCGAGGTGAGATTGGTGTAACCGAGATTGACCTTGGCGCTTTGAATGATCGCTTCGTCGGATTTCACCATCGCCACCAGCTGGGCCACGATCGCTTTCTGCGAATCGGCAAGCTGCTGCGCGACCGATTTTTGCTTGGCGAGATCGATATAGCGGTTGAGGTCGATGCGCGCGTTTTCCAGATGCGCTTGGTCGCGGTCGCGATTGGCGATCGCCTGATCGAGTTGCGCCTGGTAGGGAGAGGGATCGATCTGCGCGAGCACATCGCCCTTTTTCACCGTTTGCCCCTGGACGAAGCTGATCTTGACGATCTGGCCGGTGATCTGGCTGCGCACGATCACGTTGTTGTAGGGAATGACCGTGCCGACGCCGCGCAGATAAATCGGGACATCGCGGCTTGCGACCGAAGCCGCGACGACACTCACCGGCGGCGGATCCGGGGGCTTTGGCGGCGGCGGATGCCGCACCGACGTGCGCGCGAGTGCGAACGCGCCGCCGGCTGTGATCGCAACCCTGCGATGATCGCCAGCAACTTGGTTGTACTCGGCCGGCGCCGCATGTCTCACTCTCCCGTCGTGCACGGCGCCGCGGGTGTGCTCGCCGTTCCGCCGAGACCTTGCGCCGGAGAGCGAAGCGAGCCGCCGAGGATCTGCGCCGGATCGGGCACGATGCCTGTTAGGTCTGATTCATCCTGCGACTTTGGGCCGGCGGCTGCGGCGGTCATCGCCATATTGGCGCCACCGGTTGTCATCCCGGAGCTCGATGCGTTGCCGCAGGATGTCCCGGAGCTGCTGGCGGCTGTCGATAGCGTTGTCTTTGTGGACGTTGATTGCGAACCGCTGGCCAATGAGCCGAGGCCGGTCGTTCCGAGAGCGGTCGTGCCAAGATTTGAGGTGCCAAGGCTGGCTGTTCCTTGCACCATCGTGTTGGGTGAGAAATTGGGAGCTGCGGCAGGTGAGGAATTTGCGGCAGCGCTACTTGTCGCGGCCGCCGACGTCGATATTGAAGCCGAATTTGCGGTTGCTGTCGCCGTGATCCCTGACGTGCTAACGGACGGGCAGGGGGCCTGCACACCGTTGGCGGCGCTGGACGCGGCGGACGGCAGGCCGCTCATCATGGCGTTTACGGAAAGCCTGAACCCGCCGCCGTCGAAGGTCGAGATAGCGGGCGTGCTTGGATTTGCCACCGAACAGGGCATGACGGTAGTCGAGTAGGGCAGGGGCGGATTTTCCGCCCCGGGGGTCTGAACGTCATTCATGGTCCCGGCGAAGGGCGGTCCAAGCGGCGAGGTTTGTCCGATCACGCCCGGTAGCGGCGGAGCGCTCTGCGCCAAGCTTGCGCCATTGCCAAGCGCAAGCAGGGCAAGCGTCACGGCTGCCGCGGGAAAGCGTTTCATTTGGTTTGCCGCTAAATTTTCTGCGCCGGCGGGCTGACCGGGCGGCGAGCCCGGTCGCCGGCTCACCGCCGCCCCACATAACGCGCAAGCCTGCCGGATCGATCCACGCGCCACGCGCAGAGCTGGAGTTCCAAAAAGGGAACCTTGAAAGTCTCTCGCGAAAAATGACGGCCGCCTGGTGCCCCGGGGCGGCCGCTCGTCCTTGTGACCGAGGCTGCGACTCGCTGGCGCCGCTGTCGTGGCAAGTATTTGCGCACGACCGCGACTGTCAAATTTCGGTGAATTTTAGACCGACCCGTCTCGCCTTAGTTCATTTGTCGACATTGTGAAACCGGCCATTCGGCGCACGCCGCTACGCGCGCGCCAATCGATGACTGAACAACAAAGCCGCTGCGAAACGCGCAGGCGGAGCGGCTATTTGAAATCGGTCGAAACGTCCGTCACCGGCTGCCGGCCGGTCATCTTGACGAATTTGATTTGGCCGTGCGCCGCGTCCAGCGCCTTCGTCAGATCGAGGCTGCGGATCGACTGATCGTCGTAAGTCCTGAAATACCAGCGCAGGTTTTTCAGATCCGACGCGCTGGTCCAGACTGTCGCCTCGGCATGCATCTGGCCGTTGTCCACTTGGCGCACGGCGCCGTAGGGAATGTCGAAATTGTTGAGGATGTGAAAGGCTTGCAGCACGGCCTGCTCGGCGGTGTCGGACGGCACCGCCGATTGCGAGAACGCGACCGCGCGCACGAAACGCGACGGCGGCGTGAAGTCGCCCGGCAATCCGCACAGGCCCGAGCCCTGGCCGAGCTGCGCCAGCGTGATGCCGCCCATGTCGACCGGCGGCACATTCGTGGCGCTGAGATTGATGTAGTTGCGCAGGTTGGTCACGTGCCAATCGAAGGTCGGCGAATTGGTCACGACGCCGAGCGGGTTGTCGTAGATCTTCAGGCCCTTGTTCAGCGGCTCGATCACCACCGCCTTGCCGCTGCAGTCATGCACGACGAAATGCACCGGCGCCGCCTGCTCGATCGCTTCGACCACCACCGGCACCAGCACGACCTTGTCGAAATTGGCCTTGACCTCGTCGACATTGGCGAAATTGCCAAGGAGCCAATCGGCGTATTCGTGCGGCGCCATGGCGCGCGCCGCGTTCTCCTTGGTGGCGTCCGCGTAGCTGGCATAGCCCGGGAAATAGAACATGCCGACATAAAGTCCCTGATCGTTGATGCCGTCGACGATCGCGGTCATGCCCTCGGCGTTGGCGCCGGCGAAGCCGTATTTGGTCTTGTAGCTGATGCCCTTGCCGCCATCGGGCAACGAGCCGGTCAGCGCCGTGCCGGACGGAACGATCATCACTTCCGAATGCAGGTCGAAGCCGAATTCGAGCGAGCGCGCGGCGATGACGCCGCCATCCTTGGCGACGAGCCGGATGCCGGTACAGGCTTCCGCCGCCGGCGCGACGATCAGCGCTGCAATGAGCGTAGCAATGAGCGGCGAGCGGAACATGGAATCCTCCCCATGATTGTGTGGATTGGCGAAGGGCGGGCGTTTGAATGTCTTGCTTTTGGCCCGATCGACCAAGGATCCAGCACACTACTGCGCGAAGATTTCATTCCTCTAATCACAGCCATTTCCGACCTGATAATCCGGCAGGTAGAATTTTAGGCGCTCGCTTGTTCGTTCGGGGGATAAGGCGCCTGACAAGGCGCAAGTCGGGCTTGGCGCGGGAATGCCGCAGAGGAGCCGCTGAAAATTGGTTCCCGCGCGGCGATCAACTTTGCGAGAGCATCGCTGCTTTTTTCAGATCACGCGGTTGGAAACACGACGGCGCCCGCCGTCGCCTTTTGAGCTCAGGTTGAAAAAATACATTTGGAGCATTGTCATGATCGTCCGCGCGGTCCGTCACATCCGCCAGCGCGCAAGCGTTGCGCGACCCGCCATTGCATCTCTGTTCGTTGTTGCGCTCGTGTTGGTCGCGAGCGCACCGGCGAGCGTCGCGCAATCGTCACAAAAAACCGCGACCGCGAAGGGGCAAACGGATGGCTGCGCCGCCGGCAACGGCGGCATCACGCTGTCGCCCGGTTTTTGCGCAACGGTGTTCGCGGACAATCTCGGCCACGCGCGGCAGATGGCGTTCGGCCCCGACGGTGTCCTCTATGTGAACACCTGGAGCGGCACCTATTATCACAACGACAAACTGCCGCCCGGCGGTTTTCTGATCGCGCTCAAGGACTCAAAGGGTGACGGACATGCCGACAGGGTCGAGCGATTCGGCGACGGTGTCGCGCAAGGCTCGGCCGGCGGCACCGGCATCCGCGTCTACAAGAATGGCCTCTATGCCGAACAAAACGACAAGATCATCCGCTATCCGCTGCCGGCGGGTGGCGTCGCGCCGAAAGAAAATCCGCAAGTGATTGTCTCGGGATTGCCGCTCACCGGCGATCATCCGATGCATCCTTTCGCCATCGATGATGAAGGCCATTTGTTCGTCGATCTCGGTTCGGCGACCAATTCCTGCCAGTTCCAGAACCGCATGCCCAATTCGCCCGGTCATCAGCCCTGCACCGAGCTCGAGACTCGCGCCGGCACCTGGCTCTACGACGCCAACAAGAAGGATCAGCATTTCTCGCCGGCCGAGCGCTACGCCACCGGGCTGCGCAATGGCGAGGGCTTCGCTTTCGATTCCGCCGGGCGCTTGTTCGTCACCCAGCATGGCCGCGATCAGCTGTCGCAGAATTGGCCGCGCTTCTTCAACGCGCGGCAAAGCGCGGAACTGCCGGCCGAGGAGATCGTGCTGCTGCAGAAGGGCGCCGATTACGGGTGGCCGGAATGCTACTACGATCAGCTCCAGAGCAAGCTCGTGCTGGCGCCGGAATATGGCGGCGACGGCAAAGAGGTCGGCGTCTGCGCCCGCAAGCAAGCGCCGGTCGCGGCCTTCCCCGGCCATTGGGCGCCGAACGATCTTTTGATCTATGCGGGCAAGGCGTTCCCCGCCAGCTATCAGGGTGGCGCCTTTGTCGCTTTCCACGGCTCGTGGAATTGCGCGCCCGAGCCGCAGGGCGGCTACAACGTGGTGTTTCAGCCGCTCGCCGAAGGCAAGGCCGCCGGACCTTTCATCGTTTTCGCCGACGGCTTTGCCGGCGCGGTGAAGGAGCCGGGCGGCGCCGCGTTCCGCCCGTCGGGGCTCGCGATGGGGCCGGACGGCGCTCTTTATATTTCCGAGGATATGCACGGCCGCATCTGGCGCGTCACCTACCACGGCGCACCCGATGCGGCGCCCGCGCCGGCGCCGAAGGTCGCCGGTGTGACATCCGGCGAGCCCGGCCCGCCCGAGGGCACCCATCCCGATGCCGGCCGCACGGTTCTGGCCTCGCTGCCCGTGCCCGCCGGCGCCACCGCCGAACAGGTCGCCCTGGGCGAGCGCATCTTTCACGGCGAAGCTGCCGACGGCACATGCGCCGGCTGCCACGGCTCCGATGCGAACGGATCGCCGCAGGGACCATCGCTGGTCGGCGGCAAGTGGCTGGACACGGACGGCACGTTCGCGGGCCTTCGTCACACCATCACCGACGGCGTGCCGAAGCCGAAGAACTCATCGCCGCCGATGCCGCCGCGCGGCGGCGCGCCGCTGACCGATGCCGATGTCACGGCGGTTGCCGCTTATGTCTGGGCCATCAGCCACCCGAACGCGAAATAATGGCGGCGTAAACTCATCCCCTGAGCATGACCCGGAAAACCGTGTTCCACTTTTCCGGATCATGCTCTAGCGTCCTCCGCAAGCCGATCCGGAAAGCCGGATTCGCATGGGAGAGGACGCCATGAGCCGTTCGGTTGCTGTCTTGTTTCTGGTTGTTGCGTTCGCGATGCCGGCTGTGGCCGCCGACTTGCCCTCGCGCAAGGCCGGGCTGTGGGAGGTCACCACCCACGTGGCCAACCACCCCATGAAGATGCAGCAATGCATCGATGCGGCGACCGATCAGGCCATGCAATCCCACGCCTCGTCCGCGGGCACCAATTGCTCCAAGCGCGACGTGCAGAAAACGGCGACCGGCATGACGGTCGATTCGGTCTGTACCATCGCCGGCAAGACGATGACCTCGCACATCGTCGTCAGCGGCAGCTTCGACAGCAACTACACCATGACGATCACCAGCGAGGGCGGTTCGCTGCCGGCCGCGCGTACCATCACACTCGAGGCCAAATGGCTTGGCCCCTGCGCGGCTGACCAGAAGCCCGGCGACATGCTCATGTCGAACGGCATCAAGATGAACATCATCGACATGCAGAAGGCCATGCGGCCGCCTGGCGCGGCACCCGGGCATTGATGATGCGCCGGTTTCGTTTCTCGATCGCTTAAGAGTTTGACCCGGGGAGGGGCTGAAGCAATCTCCGCTCATTCCCGCGAAAGCGGGAATCCAGTTGCGGCAACAACTGCTGGGTCCCCGCCTTCGCGGGGACGAGCGGAGAAATCCCAACTCACGCCGCGCGCTTGCGCTCCTCCGGCACAAGCGAGATCGTCAGCCGCTCGGTGCCGCGCAGCACGTCGAACGCGACGCTTCTGCCGATCCGCTCGCCGGTGAGCGCGCGGATCAGATCGTCGGCGCCGGTGATGGTCTGACCGTCAAGACTGAGCACGATGTCGCCCGCTCTGAGGCCGGCGCGATCGGCGGCGCTGCCCGCCTCCACCGTCGCCACCATCACAGCGCTCGCCTGATCGAGCTCGGCGGCCCGCCGCCGCTGCGGCGGGATCGCGGTCTGCTGCGCGGAGACGCCGATGAAGGCCCGCCGCACCCTGCCGTGGCGGACAAGTTCGCCAAGCACGAAGCTCGCGGTGTTGGCGGCGACCGCAAAGCAGATGCCTTGCGCGCCCATGATCACCGCGGTGTTGATGCCGACGACTTCGCCGCGCGAGGACACGAGCGGTCCGCCCGAATTGCCGGGATTGAGCGCGGCGTCGGTCTGGATCAGGTCGTCGATCAGCCGGCCGGTCGAGGCCCGCAGCGACCGGCCGAGCGCCGAGACCACGCCGGTGGTCACCGTCAATTCGAAACCGAGCGGATTGCCGATGGCGATCACCAATTGCCCGCGCTTGAGGCTCTTGGAATCGCCGAGCGGCGCGGCCGGCAGCGTCACCGCCTGGTCGACGCGAATGAGCGCCAGGTCGGTGTCGGGATCGTCGCCGACGAGCCGTGCCTGCAGGTCGCCCCCGTCGGCCGTGGTCACGGCGATGCGGCCGCCGCCGCCGGCGGCGGCTGCGACGTGGCTATTGGTCAGGATGAGGCCGTCCGGCGCCACGACGACGCCGGAGCCGGTGCCGCCGCAATTCCCGTTCCGGCCCCCGTTGGCGGAGGCGCGGTTGGGCGCGCGAACGGCAAGCCCGACCACGGCCGGGCCGACGCGGTCGACCACGTCGATGACGGCGCGCGAATAGGCGTCGAGCAACGCCTGGTCCTCGGCTGGAACGGCAGATGATGTGGATGGCTCTGCGGCGGGGGTCCCCCCGCCCAGGCCGGCGCTCAGGGGTATGATTTTCACGGATTTTCGCCTTGTTGCCCGGCATTTACCGGATTGCACATATGGGAAGCCCGGCGCGCTTGGAAAAGGCTTCCGATATTCTCCCGCAAACCAGGGCCTTTCCTCCCTTTAACGAGAGAGGCGGCAGAGCCGACGTCGGGGCCGCCTGCGGCGTTTCGGCGGGTGGCCGGCGGAAAGCCGCCTAACCTTACCTATTTAGAGGGGAAAACGTCGCATGCGTTGACACGCCCGATCGCATATGGTGCGGAAGATCATCCCCGAAGGAGACCTTATGGTGATCGCCTCTGTGGCGCGCCCGGTGGCCGCCCTCTCGATCGCGGCAGCTTTTCTGGCTCTCGCCGGCTGCGGCGAAGCGCCGAAGCAGGCCTCAGCGCCGCCACCGCCGACCGTGACGGTGGCGAAGCCGATCGAGCGCACGGTGATCGATCAGGATGAGTATGTCGGCCGCTTCGTCGCCGTCGATAGCGTCGAAATACGCTCGCGCGTCTCCGGCTACCTGTCGGAAATCCGTTTCACCGACGGCCAGTTGGTCAAAAAGGGCGATCTTCTCTTCGTCATCGACCACAAGCCGTTCCAGATCGTGCTCGACCAGATGCGCGCCAATCTCGCCCAGGCGCGCGCCAACCTCGCGTTCACCGAAGCCGATCTCGCGCGCGGCCAGGAACTGGTGCGCAACAAGACGATGACCGAGCAGATGTTCGATCAGCGCAAGCAGGCGAAGAGCGTAGCGGAAGCCGCCGTCTCCGCGCAGGAGGCCATGGTCCATCAAGCCGAGCTTGACCTCAACGATTATTCCAATCTGCGCGCCCCGGTCGACGGCCGCATCGGCGACCGCCGCGTCTCCGTCGGTAACCTGGTGACCGGCGGCAATGGCTCGAACACCACGCTGCTGGCCACCATCGTCTCGGTCGATCCGATCCGCTTCGAGTTCACCTTCGACGAAGCATCCTATCTGCGCTACCAGCGCTTCGCCGGCACGGCCGGCAAGATGGCGAGCGCCGACGGCGGCATACCGGTCACGCTCAAGCTCATCGACGAAGACGATTTCAGTCACACCGGCCGGATGGACTTCGTCGACAACGTCATCGACAAATCCTCGGGCACGATCCGCGGCCGCGCGGTCTTTGCCAACCCGGACGGACACTTTACCCCCGGCATGTTCGGCCGCGTCCGTGTGCCGGGCTCGCTGCCGCACACCACGTTGCTTGTGCCCGACGCTGCGCTCGGTACCGAGCAGTCGCGCAAATACGTGCTTGTGGTCGACGACAGCAACACGGTCCGCCTGAAATATGTGACGCCGGCTCAGCTCGACGGCGGCTTGCGCGTGATCAAGGACGGCGTGGCCGCCAACGATCGGGTGATCGTCAACGGCCTGATGCGCGCGCGCCCGGGCGGCAAGGTGACCCCGCAGGAAGCGGGTGCGCCGCCCGCGCCGTCGGCAGCGAAAGAGGCGAGCAAGAACGGCGCCCAGACCAAAGCGGATTGAGTTGTGAACGGAACTCGGCCCCACTGTCCGCTCGTCCCCGCGAAGGCGGGGACCCAGCCCGTGGATTCCCGCGTTCGCGGGAATGAGCGGAGAGATGCGCT
>CAVREN010000075.1:0-79940 GCA_963720115.1 uncultured Alphaproteobacteria bacterium | reverse complement strand
CATGCCGGTAAATTCCTTGACCTCAATCTTGCCGCCCGTGCTCATGACGAGCCCCGGGTACCGCAGACCCCACGCGCCGGCACTCGTGGCTGGTCCGGTGTGCTCAGTTAAAGTGTTACGTTTCACCGTCATAGGAAGACCTCGTTTGTCAGTGTAAGGGGCGATTGAATCCCGCTCGTTAAGCGATGCCTTTGTGCGAGATTTGAGCGCCCCTGCGCAATTACATGTGAGTAGTGGAGCAACGCGGTTTTGCTGAGCGGGATAAAGAAACCTTTAGAAGGCCTAGCGATCACGTTGGCGGCACTGCGGTCGTTTTCAAAAATACCTTCCAAGAGACCTTCAGAAACCACAAAGTTCACAACCGCATCTCTTGCTGCTCAACGAAACTCGCGTGGGATAAACGGGTGCTCAATCGTGTGAGGAGCAAGGAGCCGGTGAGAGGCTCAGAAGCAGCAGGCAGGACGAATCTGATCGAAATCCTCGTCCGCACGGGCGGGAATGAAAGAAGAGTGGTCCAGGTCCGGTAAGCGGAGACGACATCAAGCGCGTGTTTGCGCCGGAGCGGGCGCAAGCCTTTGCCTTCCAAGGCCCAACGGAGCCGGCCGTGATCACGCGGATTAACGTCTTCGGCACAGGTTTAGCAATCCGGCCCGGCACGACCTCTTGTCCGCGGATCAACGCGTTTGAATACAAATGTCCGGAATTGGTGGCTCAGGCTATGATGGACGCGTGGTGTCTGGACATGCGAGCCTTGAGCAGCCGAATGCGTGGGACCGACGCTAATACATGCAGACCAACTCGCAAAGGGCAGCAAGAAAGGCAGTAAGATCGCCGTTTTGGCGATCGCTGGCCTGCTTTTCGCTTTCGGCTCATCGCTCAAAACGTGGCTGAAGGTACGTCGTTCGCGTTTGATAAGAAGATCGTTGCGGGCTTTCGTGACCCTGGCAACCCGTCAGCTCCCGTCGGCCCGGCATGAGTGCAAGAGGCCTCGCGCGACCTGACCAGCCTCGGCAGTATCATTGTGTTGGTGATCATAACCGCCGCGGTCTCAATCTATCTGTTCCTGGGGCGTAAATATGCGCAGCTTGGCTCCTGCTGGTGGCCGTGCGGTGCGTTGGTGGCCCTGTGGCTCACAAACCTAACCATCAAAAAGCTATACGGCCACGACGCCGTCAAGCCTCCGCGTTCTGGAGCGGGTATTGCAACGCAAGCGCGATGGCCATCGATACTTCGGTCCGTCGGCCAGCGTCCATAAAACCATTATTGACACGCGCCGCAATGGTCTTGCTTGCTGCTCTTTCCAGGTCGTCGAATAGTTGACGAACTTCAGCAACGTTCAGCATTGTCCGCCTCCTGGCAAGTTAAATGGCGCGATCTGATTATGTGCGATGAAGCCGTGCATGTTCCGAGGTCGACTGCTCTGACGCCATATTGAGATCATAGCAATCGCGCGCCGCGCCGAACGCCGCGATCGCGACGAAGTCCGGGGTAATTGCAGAGCCGCGCCGGAGTGGGAAATGTCGTTAGTTGGGGCATCGATATCGCGCATGAACATGGGCGCTCTCCTTGTATCTTCATACGTCCTCGCGGTGAAAAACATAACGCACGGCCTTCGCCCGCATAGCTAAATATGCCGGCAAACATCTAAAGTCCTGTTCATTCGCGTTAGCTGTGCACCCTAAGTTCAGCTTCATTGCGGAGAGTCGCGCGCCTTCGATCGGCAGCTTGAGCAGAAAGCACCTCTGATTTCTGCTTCCGGCGCACTAAGCAAACATTTAGGGCATTAGGTAGAGGCCAAGCTACCTGTCACAGACGTTGCCGCTTATGTTTTCACTCCAGCGCACGAATGCAACAGAGCACAACGAAAGGGCTTCCATTTTGTTGGCGAGCCACGCGTCAGGTATCGCTTCCTTTCGTGAACTATTTATTGGGTCCTTCGAAAATGGCACTTTTGTTGGGATACGTGCTCAGCTTTGTTTCGACGTTTATTTTAGCTGTCGCGTTTCTTTGCGCGATGGCAAATTGGACGGGGACGAGTACACACCAAGGGCACCAATATGCCGCACAGCATAAAATCTCTAACAAAGAGAGTTTGAGCAAACATCATGAGCATCGAATAGCGCAGCGAGGAGAAAAGAAGGCATCAGGTGCAATGACGGCAGATGCTGCAGAGTGACGGGCATCGGAGCGAACAAGAGCACAATAACGCAGAACCTTGAAGTGGCCGACGAGAGTGCCACGTAAGCTCCAGGAGCGTGATGCTGAGGCCAGAATTGAGCGATAGGGAAGATACAGTGCGCTTCGTTATCAGCATCATCGCAGCTTTAATGATCCTTAGCCTGGCCGCCTTTGCCGTCGTGTCAGCGCAGAAAATGTCCACGGCGCCTGCACAGAGGATGAACTCGGATTCGCCGGTCGCTCCGGCGTGGCAAGCTGCTCCAACCGTGAGCCAAATCGTTAGCCCAGAGGCCCCGGCGGCGACAGTCACGTCTGGCCCTATTCGTATGCGCCAGGCGCAGGCGACAACTCCCAGAGCCCCTGCCGCATATTGATCCCGCTCGTTGGCTTTCTCCCAGCTGACGATCCGCGCGTCCGCGGAACGCTTCGCGCCATCGAGGAAAGATGCTGATCAGGGAGGAATTCGTTCTACGGTACGAAATGCAGGACCCTGGTGACGGCTTGCCGCCGGGCTAAGGAGCCTTTTTTGTCTGCAGCTTTTGGCTCGTCGCCAACTACATATTGCAGAGGCGCTACGAGGAAGCGCGTCGTCTTTTTGATCGTTTGCTCTCTCGCTGCAATGACGTAGGTTTGCTGGCCGAGGAGTTGGATCCGCTGACCGGGCGCATGTTGGGTAACTTCCCCAAGCCTATAGTCACGTGGGGATAATCAACTGTGCGCTTAATTTGTGCCGACAGGTGGGGCCGATGGAGCAGCGCGCCCAAGTGCATGAGCGCGAAGCGGCAATCAAAACTCCCAACTAGTCCTCGGATATTCATTGTAATCGACCAAGATCACTCTACGCGACCCGGTGCACAACGTCCGATAAACGACAGCCACGCCGGCTTGCACTGCATGAGTCCGGTTTTGATGTAGTGGACGGGTGCGCCGGGAGACCGGCGGAAGGTAGACGGTGCAAGTCCGTGAAGGCGCAGCGAGCCACACCGACCCCGAGTCATGCGCGTGCGTGGACCATGCTGCAAGCATTGGCCGCACGATCGGTGCCACATCTGGCCGCTCGGCTACAAGAAGCTCGACGCGCTCAGCGGAAAGAGCGGCCGCGGACCGACCCCGGCAGCATGCCGAAGGTCTTGAGCACGCCGCGGGTGTGGTTAGACAATCTGGTCACGATACCAACCAGTTGAAGGCGAGCACCCAGCAGTGCGCGGGCGCGGTGTGCATCAAAAGACTTTACATGCACCGCGCGGTACCACCCTGTGTGCATGATCTGCGCCAATCCTTCGGCATCATTGCGGTCGGTTTTGTTGAGCTGCGTGCGTAGCGCCGCTCTAGCATGGCGCGCGTCAAGGCAGATCACCTCGAGACCTCGCGAGCGGAGCTCATGATCGAGCCACGGCGTCATCGGCCAGTCTCAATGTCGATACTCGCCTTCGCGCCGGCATGCTGCAGTACTCCCTGCGCAATATGCTCAGGCGAGGTAACGCACTCACCTCGCCATTGTCGATGTCCTTCTCCATCGACAATGCAGAGCGTTGTGGTCTTCTGTGAAACGTCCAGGCCGACATAGTTGGTCATGACGAGCTCCCTCGTGCGACCGAGCACCAATATGCCCGGACCGCGGTGAAGGCGGACGCTGCTCACCCGACGGCGATTACCCGATGTCCACACATGGCCCGAAGCGTCGGTTAGCTGCGACCTCGCCTCCAAGCGCTCTCGGAATCCAAAGTCGAAAAAGCCCCGCCTCAGCGGAAGATGACATGGTCATTGGCCTACCCCTACCCGGCAGCGTGAGGCACTACGGCATTGGATGACTTCGTCAGCGCTAAAATTGGCTGCCGATGTCGCACTTGGGTCAACCGCGTGGGTTGAGCGATCTCGGCATGTCGGCTTCACCCCCGACTCCGGACGTATGGTTGCGACGCAGCGAAGTGACGCGAAGGGCCACAACCGGACGTGAGCAGGTGCAGCAAACGGTGTGCCTATTCGATCACCTCGTCGGCGAGCACTAGCAGATTATGCGGCACGGTGACGCCGAGCGCCTTGGCCGTCTTGAGGTTGATAATCAACTCGACTTTCGTGGCCTGCAGCACCGGCAGATCGGCCGGTTTCTCGCCTTTGAGGACCCGACCGGTATAGACGCCGATCCACCGGTGCGCATCTGGAATACTGGCTCCGTAGCTCATCAGGCCGCCGGCCATGGCGAACTCACGAAATCCGCAGATCGCGGGCACGGCATAGCGCCTCGCCAATGCGGCGAGCTGGTCGCTGCGCGCATAGAAGTATGAATCAGAGCTGATTACGAGCCCACCCGACCGCAGTTGCACCAGTCTTGCAAAGGCCGCGTCGAAATCGCGATCCGTGCTCGCCTCCAGCAAGTGTATTTGCATCCCGAGATTGCCAGCCGCCGCCTGCAGGTCTCGCGATTGGATCTCTGCGAGAGCGGGACTGGTTGGATTGATGAGCAGGGCGACGGTGGAAGTCGTGGGCATCAGCTCATGCAACAGCTCTAGCCATTTCGACGCAACCTCCAACGTTAAAGTAGTCATACCCGTGAGGTTGCCGCCTGGTCGGTTCAGGCGGGCGACAAGTCCAAGCTCGACTGGGTCGCCCGCCACAAAAAACACGATCGGAATGGCCGCGGTCGCCTCCTTTGCCGCCAACACCGAAGGAGTAGTAATCGCGACAATCACGGCTACCTGGCGACGAACCAGATCGGTCGCAAACGCCGACAGCCGATCGTTGTGGCCCTCCGCCCAGCGGTATTCGATCACCAAATTCTGACCTTCGACATAACCGGTTTCCTTCAATCCCTGGCGGAATGCACGCAAAAGGTCTGCGGACAAATCGGTCTGCGATTGGCCGAGAAACCCGACCAGCGGCAGGGTTGGTTGCTGGGCACGCGCAACGAGCGGCCAGGCGACTGCCGCTCCGCCCAGAAGGGTGATGAATTCGCGCCGCTGCATGTAACTCTCGGGACAGATCCCTTATCGAACACGTAAAGCGTAGCCCATTTGTCCACCGAGGGGCGAGTGAGAAACGGCACCCAACCAGCCTCAGACGCCGATCAGACCCTTGGGTCAGCCCCGACACTTTCATCGTGTCGCGCAATGGACAACGCTGTGCGGCCGCCGCGGCCGACATTGAGAACTGGATCACCGATCGTTCAAGAAATACGTCTCCATCATCCCCTTGCCCTTGATCTCGATCATTCCGCGGCGTTCGAGCTTAAAACGATCGCCGAGCGCGGCGCGCGTCGCCGCCGAAACGTGAATGCGGCCGGGCAACGAGTGCGATTCCATTCGGCTTGCGGTATTCACGGTATCGCCCCACACGTCGTAGACGAACTTGTGCGTGCCGATGACTCCGGCTGTGATTGGACCGGTATGGATGCCAATGCGCGCCTGTAGCTTCAGCTCCGTCGCTTCGGCAATGGCGGATACCGCATCCAGCATGCGCGGGGCGAGCGCGGCAATGCGGTCGGCGTGGTCTGATTGCGCTTCGGGAATTCCGGCGGCGACCATGTAGGCGTCGCCAATGGTCTTGATCTTCTCCACCCCGCATTCCGCGGCGAGGCTGTCGAACGCCGAAAAAATCTTGCTGAGAACGTCGATGGTTCGGTCAGCGGCCAATTGGGTGCTGAGTGTCGTGAAACCGACAAGGTCGCAAAACAAGATGGTCGCCTCAGCGACACTGTCGGCGATGACCATTTCGCCAGTGCGCATGCGTTTGACGATGCTCCGCGGCAATATGTTGAGCAGCAAAGTCTCAGAGCGCGCTTTTTCCTGTTCCAAATCGGCAACGAATTTTTTTTCCCGATCGCGCAGCCATTTCTTTTCCAGCGAGGCGCCGATGCGCGCCCGCAGCAAGATCGGATTGAACGGCTTGGTCAGATAATCCTCCGCGCCGGCTTCGATGCAGCGCACCACGCTGTCGATTTCGTCGAGCGCCGAAATGACAATGACCGGAATGTCGCTGGTATGCTCCGCCGCTTTGAGTTGGCGCAATACCTCGAAGCCGCTCATTTTCGGCATGATGAGATCGAGCAGGATCAGATCGAATGTCTCTTTGCCCACAAGCTCCAGCGCCGACGTGCCGTTCGCTGCGGTTACGACCTGATGTCCCTCGCGCGCCAGTCGGCGCTCGAGCACATCGCGATTGGAGGCATTGTCGTCGACAATCAGAACGCGGCTCGACTGCACCGCTTCGCCGGTGCCATCTGCGCGCAGCGGCTCAACCGTGCGCAATACGTCGGCAACAAGATCGAGCTTGAGCGCGCCAGTGCCGTCGATGGTTGCCGCAGATTCTTTCCCCCGCGCCAATGCGGCCACGGCGTCGATCTGGCCGAGCAGCTGGTCGGCGGACTCCTTGACCTTAATGAGATCTAATCGCAGCGGATGCGTTGCATCCGCGTCCATGTCCTCGATCAGAAGCTCGCTGTAGCCTTTGATGGCGTTGAGCGGCGTGCGCAGGTCATGACGCAGGCGGCGGTGGAAGGCTTCGATCGATTCATCTTTCTGATGGTCGGCCGACGGATCCTGGATGAGGCTTTTGACGAAGGCGCTCAACTGTACGCTCGCGCCGTGCATCCGGCTGAGATCGGCGAGTACGCTAGCGGGTTGCGAGGAGCGGGCATCCTCGATGATCATGTCCAGCAAATCGGTCACGGCAGTGGCCGGCGCCTGCACTTCCTGCCGCAGGAATGCCGTCAAGGCCCGGCTCAGGCGCTCGTCCAGCACGTTCCCTGGCAAAGCCCCTCCTTCCCCGCTAGATGCGTACAATCCGGCGAGTTCCTAGCAAGACCCCAACTCTATCTCTCCCCCTCTCAAGGGACAGAAGCGCGAGCCGCATGCCCGCAGATTGGTCGCGCGCGAGCAGGTCCTGCTTCCTCCCCCCTAAAAAGCGTGAGGATCGAGGTGGGGGTCGCGGGCAGCTCGCATCGGTGCACCATCTCTTCACTGATTCAGCTAGCTTTCGCGTTGCCAAGAAGCCGCTCGATCTTGCCGATGAGGCGATCAATCTCGACCGGCTTGGTGTCGTAATCATCGCATCCGGCCTCGATGGCCTTTTCGCGGTCGCCGCTCATGGCGTGCGCCGTGAGCCCAATCACCGGCACGCTGCGCGTCGCATCGTCGGCCTTGACGCATCGCGTCGCTTCCCAGCCGTCCATGATCGGCAGGCTCATATCCATCAGGATGATGTCGGGTTTTTCGCTGCGCGCGAGGTCGACGCCCTGCTTGCCATTTACCGCGAACACCACCTCGAAGCCGCGGCGCATGAGGCGTCGGGATAGCATGTCGCGGTTCATTTCGTTGTCTTCGATCAACAGAACCTTCGCCATTTGATTACTCCTGCCCTCAATCATTTGTCTGTATTTGCAACAGCCATCCCGCGCGCCGGCCGCCGGCGTACCGCTTCACTTACGGCCGCGGCGATATCGACCCTCGTCGTCGTGGCTTTTTCCATAACCTTCCGCGCCTGCCGTGAAAGGCGCTCGCGTTCGGCCGCCGTGAGCTGCTTTGCCGTGACGACAATTACCGGCACATCGCGCCATTCGGGGCGAGCAGCGACGGCGTCGAGAAATTCGAAGCCGTCCATTTCCGGCATCATCAAGTCGAGCACGACCATGGCAGGAGGTGCATGCACGCCTAGCCAGGACAGAGCCAAACGGCCGTTGGCGGCTTCGACCACAGTGAGGCCCAGTTTTTCGACAGTATGCCGCATCACGTCGCGGGTGTCGGCGTCGTCTTCGACAATAAGGACCGGACCTTCGCGCCGGACCAGGCGATGGATCAACCCAGTCAGTCGTGCCCGGTCGACGGGCTTGGTCAAGACATCGACCGCGCCCAGAGAAAGGCCAATACTGCGGTCCGGAGCGACGCTAACCATCACCACGGGAATGTCGCAGAGATCGGCATCGGCCTTGAGCGCGCTCAGCACGTCCCAGCCGTCCGGCTTGGGCATTATCACGTCCAGCGTAATCGCATCCGGGCGGATGGTGCGCGCCAGATCGAGAGCCTCATCCCCGCCAGCGGCCTGAACGAGTCGATATCCGGCGCTTTTCAAACTGGCGGCCAACAGGTCCCTTGCCGCGGGATCGTCGTCGACGATGAGGATCGTGGCGGCATTATTCGTATCCGCCGCGATGCGTTGGGCATCCGCGGGTTTGATTTGGGGTGCGGCCTCGCTTCGAACCGGCAAGGTGATCGTGAATGTCGAGCCTTCATTGGGACGGCTCGCGACCGTAATGTCGCCGCCCAAGAGCCGGCAGAACTGCCGGGAAATCGCCAAGCCAAGGCCTGTGCCGCCGTATTTCTTGCTCGTGGACGAGTCCGCTTGGCTGAACGCTTGGAACAACCGGCCGAGCTGCTCCCCGGTCATGCCGATGCCGGTATCCGAAATGGCGAACCGGATGATCGGCTGATCCGTTTCGAAGCGCTCCGCTACGAGCGTAAGCCGACCATTCTCCGTGAACTTGCTGCCGTTACTGAGAACGTTGAGCAGGCTTTGTTTGAGTTTAGTACGGTCAGTGCGGATGGCGCCGAGGTCATCCGCGAGCCGTAATTCGAGTACGTTGCCGTTCTTCTCGGCAAGCGGAACGATGAGCGCACGTACCTCTTCAAGCAGCGGCACGACTTCCACGTCCTCGAGGAATACGTCCATGCGGCCGGCTTCGACCTTGGATAGATCGAGAATGTCGTTGATTAGACCCAGCAAATGACGACCGGCACTCTCGATCTTTTTTAAGTCGGGAACGAGACCTTCCTGTCCAAGATCGGCAACCTCTTCCTGCAGGATTTCGCTGTATCCGATGATGGCGTTAAGCGGCGTGCGCAGTTCGTGGCTCATATTGGCGAGGAACTGTGATTTATGCTGGCCTGCCAGTTCCAGTTCCCGGCTCTTGTCCTCGATTTCATGGAATAGCCGCGCATTCTGGATTGCCAGCACCGATTGCGCCGCAAAAGTCTTGATCAAGTCGACGGTGTTCTGTGGGAAGGCCCCAGGCGCGCGGCGGCGGACTACCAGTAGGCCGACGACCTCTTCTCCACGCATGAGCGGCGCAACCAACCGCGCGCAGAAACCGGCGCGCAAAGTGATCTCGTTGATCTCATTGGGAGCCTCATCCCGCAAGTCGGCAACCTGGATCGGCTCGGGTTGCGCGAGGGCTTGAACCACGTTCGGCTCGTCAAGGCCGATGCGCTGATGCGTCAGCGCCTCAATCAACTCCTGATCCATGCCGTAGGTGGCGCGCAGGTGAAATTCGCGTTGCACATCGCCGAAGACGTAGATCGCGCCGGCCTCGGTGTTGGAAAGTTGCACCGCCTTGGCGACGATGGTCGAGAGCACGGTCTCGAGATCGAGCGTTGAGTTCACCGCCTGCGAAACTTCGCCGAGCGCACGCAGCTCCTCGACCGAGTGGCCAAGTTCGTCGGTGCGCTGCCGCAGCTCGCTCAACAGCCGTGTATTTTCAATGGCGATGACCGCTTGCGCGGCAAAGTTCTGTATCAGCTCAATCTGCTTGTCAGTGAAGGGCCGGACTTCCTGGCGGTAGATGGTGATGGCGCCGACCAAGTTGTCGTCCTTAAGCATCGGCACGCAGAGAAGGGTTCGAACACCTTCGCGTTCGGCGGCCCTTCTCAGCGAGCCATCACGGGGATACCCGGGATCCGCCAGCACATCGGCGATGTGCGCCACCGCTTTTGTTCTGAGAACGCGACCTAAACCCGTTCCCGGAGCTGGACGGACCGGAGGCTCGCGTTGGCGTTCTGATGCGACCGCAGCAGACGCGCTATGCAAAGCAACAACTTGAAAAGCACCATCCATATAAAGGTACAAATTTCCGAACTTGGCCTGACAGATGCGCGTCGCGTTCGCCAGCATGGCTTCGAATACCGGCTCTAGCTCACCGGGGGAGCTTGAGATGACCTGCAGCACTTGCGAGGTCGCCGTCTGCTGCTCTAGCGATTCGCTCAGCTCGCGGGTGCGCAGCTCGACCTTTTGCTCCAAGTTGGCGTAGGACTCTTGCAGCCGCCCGGCCATATCATTGAACTGATCGGCCAGCGCTTCGACCTCGTCGCCGGTCTTAATCGTAATGCGTTGGCCGAGGTCGCCGGTGCCGAGGCGCGCTGCGCCCGCGCGCAGCGCCTGGATCGGCACCACCATGCGCCGCGCCAAGAACATGCCGGCGGCGAAGGCGAGCGCCAGCGCGGCGAGCAGCACCAGCGCCGTTCGCTCGATGGCGGCATAGAGCGGCGCATAGGCCTCCTCGATCGGCGTTTCGACGAACACGTGCCAGCCGAGCGGGGGGACCGGCGCCGAAGCGGTGAGCACCTTGTGGCCCTCGATGTCGACCGCCTCCTGGACTTGCTCGGCGGCGTTGCCGGCCGCGGCGGCCTGCGCGCTCTTCACCTGCGCCAATTGCCCCATGTCAGTGTTGCGCAGCACAAGGCTGATATCGGGATGGGCGATCAGCCGGCCGGCGGCGTCGACCACGTAGGCGCGGCCGTGGCCGGCGAATTTGATCTTGGAAAGGACGTCCCAGATGAGTTTCAGATTGACTTGGGCAATGCTCACGCCGGTGTCACGCCGCGTTCCGGCCAGCGACAGCGTCATATACGGCTCGGACTCGCGGCGGAAATAGACCGGGCCGTAATAGACCTTGTGTGCCACCGCCTCGGTGAAGGCTGGCTCTTTGGACACGTCGTTGCCGCTGCCGACTACTTCCATGGCGAGCCGCGACACCTTCAACTGCTCGTGGCCGGTCGAGTTGATCTCGGCGAGCTCGGTGATCGCCGGCACCTGCCGCAACAGGCGGAGCGCGTCGAAGCGGCGCTGCTCCAGCGTACTGGCCGACCACGGCAGCTGCGTGGTCCAGCCGACCTGGCTTTCAATCTCGCTGATGAATTGTCCGATCTTGCCGGCGGCGGATTCCGCCTGCTCGCGCTGGACGCGCACCAGCGACGCTTTTTGTTCCTGATACGAGAAATAGACATCGAACAAGGCATTGGCGATCAGCGCCAAACTGACCACCGCGACGAACAGAACGACATATTTGATAAACAACCGGCTGCGCACGATCGACGCGCTGGCTGCCGGAGCTGTGCTCGGAAGGCTTGGCTTCCCCTCACTTGGCTCGTCTCGATGATCCGGCGGCGCTCTCATGCGATCATCTGATTATTTTCGCGCAGTGCGCGCGACAACCAAAAATTCCACTCCCCCTGCGATTCAAAAGACGGATGAGCCCCTTTACTGCTCATTCTATCACCTCGTCCGCCAGCGCAAGTACGTTCGGCGGCAGTTCAAGGCCGATCGATTTCGCAGTCTTCAAGTTGACCACAAACACATAGCGCGTCGGTTCCTCGAATGGCAGATCGGCGGGCTTAGCTCCCTTGAAAATCCGATCGACCAGTGAGGCGGCACGTTCGAAGGATTCCTTGAAATCAGCCCCATAGGACATTAAGCCACCGTCACGAACGAAGAAATCGAACTCATAAATTGCCGGCAGACGGTGTGCGGCGGCGTAGTCGAACACACGCTTGCGATTGAGAACGGTGAGAGCGTCGGCCACCATGAGGATTGCGTCCGGTGGATTGCGATCCATAGCCCCGAATGCGTCTGCGAAGTCGTCGGGCTCGGCGACGCCGAGCGGTTGAACGGTGGTGCCTAGAGATTTGGCAGCGTCCGCCGATGCTTGATACCGCAGTGTCATGCCGAGATCGTCCTTGTTCCACAGCATCGCCACCTTGCGGATGCTCGGCACGGCCTGTTTAAGCAGCTCAAGACGCTTGGTGCTCAGTGTCGTCGCGTTGTCCGATATGCCGGTCACATTGCCTCCCGGCCGCGCCAAACTAGCGACGAGATGGGTTGCGACTGGATCACCGGCGCCAATGACGACGACGGTGGGAACGCCGGTACCTTTCATCGCAGCTGTCGGCGGCCAGCCGATGACGACCACGGCATCGACCTTGCTCGCGGCAATGTCCCGTGCCAGTTGCGGCAGCCGGGCAGGTTGCATGTTGGCGCCGTACGCCTGAATTTCCAGGCTCTGACCGAGCGTGTAGCCGTGCTCGGCCAACGCCCCTGTGAGGATCTTCCCCATGGGGCTGTCTGCAGTTATCGCGGCGCCCCCCGAAAGCGTGGCGAGGCGATAGGTCCTTGCGGACGTTTGGGCGGCGACCCGGTACGGAGCAGCTATCGCAGCGCCGGCCAGCAATTTAACGACATCACGGCGTCTCATGGAGCCCTCCCGGTAACCTACGGACCACGTTTGCTAAGGCATACCGGTTCGATTTCCCGTCGCCTCATAGGCTTCTTCCCCGCACCGAGGGCAGCGTCGGGTAAATGACGTTATATCAGATCTCAAACCGTGCCGCACGTCACGGCGATGCGGGCGGCGATGTCGCAGAAGGGTCTTGGCTGTGCGAAAACGAAATCTGATTTGGTCGTAATGCCGAGCGGAAGACAAATTTTTGCGTTTTTTTACTCTCCGCGTGACCGTAGAGCCCAAAATTCCGGGTGCGGTTATACCGCGTAGAGTTTTCACACAGCCAGGGTCATTCGCGACCGGGTCGAGCCCGCAGCAAGTTCGGCCGTGTCCGCTATGCCCTGAAAGCGGAAGTAGTTTGAGAACATTTATTGCGGCGGCCACTGCTGCAACACGCGCGGGACCGGACCTGGGTTGGCTCGCCCCGTTGACACCCGCAAAGCATTCGGCCTGAATAGGGGTGGTGTGTTTTTCCAAACTTAGCCCCGGCCGGCGCTTCCACGTTGGGGTTTTTCATTGTGGATTGTCGTCAGGCTGTCGTTGACCCGCAAAGGTTCTGCTGACTGATTTGCAACCGTGAGCGACGGCTACCCTACTCCAGGAGCCGGCGCTTGCGAATTCGGTCCCTGACTTAGCCCCAGCCGGCCAAAGCCGACTGGGGCTTTTTCTTTCGCCGGTCCCCGTCCCCGCCCAATTCAAAGCTGATCATGAGTTGTCATCACAGGATATCCCCCAAATTAGGGGGGCTGTTGACACCCGCTGAGCATTGGGCCTGAATCTCAAATGCAGGGCCGGCGACCCCGCCACCTTGCTCTGATGAAGTCGAAATACTTAGCCCCGGCTGGTCCTCTGGCCGGGGCTTTTCGGTTTGACCCGCCAACTTTCCGGTGCGCGATGACCTACAATGTGGTGGTTATCTCCTCGATCTATGTCTTTATCGGCGTAGCCATGCTCGCCACACTCTGGGATATGGGGCGATAATGGCCGGGGATTTTCATTGCGGCGGGCACTGCTGCAACACTCGCGCCTGTTGCCGGATAGTCAGCCTGATGCGCGGCCGGTGCTTGACGGTCGTGATAAAGATTTCTCGCGCCTTGTCGAGGTTGTTGCCGGCGTACATCAAGGCATCGATATGCATGCCGTCCCGGCTCCACGCTTCGACCTTGTAGAAGTTGCGGTCGTCTGCGCTGGCTGCTAGCAGTTGCCGGTGTCGACGTCGTAGCTGGCGGCCCAGGCGCGCAATCTGTCCCTCTTCCCATGCGGTCGGCGCCCCTCATTCCCGAGCGCAGCGTCCGTTGCCCAATGGTCAGCCGGATGCGCGGGCAGCGCGTCACGCGCTTGTCGTCTTCTTCCGCTGAGATCGTTCTTCGTGGCCTATATGCAGGGGCTGCCCGATTGCTCCTGCTCAAGTTTTAATCGGTTCGCACTTAACCCTACCTACCAATTCGCCTTCCCAAAAATCCCAACGTCGTGGGATGGTACTTTCGAGGGGTCGGTGTTGTTCTATGAGGGGTCCAGCAATGGACAGGCGCCGATCGTTTTATCTTGCCTCTAGGCAAGACGATTTTGACGTACCGGCTCCAGATGAGGGCTCGGTCAATTTCACCGACGTCCTCTTTGTCACGCCAGCGAACGACAACTTCCAGGTCAAAGATAGATTGTCGGCCCGCTGCGGCGCGCTCCTTCGCCGTATAATTGCATGCACAGCCTCAGTTGATTGAACCAAGACACCGATGAGCAAAGTCATTCAGGAAGCGTCGCAAGAGCTAATCGCCAAACTTGTAAAGGCCGGTTATTTGCAGCCCGCGCTGCGTCATGACGCGGATGCCGTTACAACCGCAATCGCTCGATTGAAGGAGGATCTGAGGGGTGGCGGGGACGACGAAGGCCCCCAAGCGGCTAGAAGACCGCCCCGTTGAATTCAGGCGTCTAAAGTCGCCTCGCCAAGCTCGCCGAGCGCCTTTTCGGCTTTGGCCAGGTGGGCCCTCAATTCGTCGGCGGAATGTCTTAGATTGTCGCGTCTCGAAGCGGCCGCTTTGGCATAGGTCGAATAAGCGATATCGGCGGGATCGTGGATTTTGACACGGTCCTCCTCGTTCCTGACCTCCTGATCGAGATCACCCGCCAAGCGATCGCAATCGGCGATTAGGCGTTTCAGGATCGGGATGCACCTTTTTAGGTCAACTACTTGGCCTTCCATTCGGGAGGCCCATGGATCATTCAGCCTCTTCGTTTTGCTTGCTCTTGCATCTGGCCTCACCCGAGAATTGGCAGACCGATACGTGGCCCGACGTGAGACATCCAAGGGACGTCCGTCTATTGAAAGTGTCATTTTGGAACACCTCGCTTAGAGCACCACCTCCCATGCCATCCCAGGAGCAAAACTGATGCCGGCCCCCAGTCGAGCGATCGCAGGTAAACACTATGAACGATTTGTCCAGCGACGAGCGCAACCTGGTGAGATACTACGCCGAGACCAAGCGCATCATCCATGGGCCAGTGCGAGATGCCGTCCACCAGCACGTGCTGTGAGGTTCAAGCGCGTCAACGTGGTGGGCTCGCGAAATCCCTACTCCTGATCTTCTCTGGCATGATCCCGGGTGGGCAAGACAAACTCGAGCAGGAGTTTCCTGGGCGACCGCTCTGCGGCATCAGGGTTCAATTTCGCATCGATAGCCGTCAATCTAGGGTGCAGGTAAGGCGCGGCGGCCATCGCCTTGGCATCACGGCGCTTACTATCGGCGGCAGTATCGCGCATCACGCTCAGCATATAGTCGAGCGGCAGAACTCCAGTCGCGGCGGCTGCGGCGCGCGCTAACTCAGTTGCGCGATTGCGCGTGCCCTTTTGTCGTCCACCGGTTTTGCGACCGCGTGCCATTGCGTCCAAGAATTTATTTTAGATCAGCTCTGCACACCAGTGTCCTTTTGTTGACCCACTTGTTGATCAAGATTGCCAAGACATTCTCGCCCGACGATACGGCACAGAGGATGCACGCCGCTTAGTGACGGCTCAGTACATTGCGAGGTTGCCGGAGTTAGTGGCACAGCGCGGGGCCGTAGTCCGCGCTGTGCTTCTCCAAGCCACGTCACTTCCGCTGTTCACCCGATTGCAGACATATCGCTGCGCCGCACTAAGTGACGTGATGGGCCATTCGCTACCGATCTGCTTTGTGCTCGCTTCGTACAATGTCTGCAGTACCCCGAAAGCCGACATTAGGTTCTAGCGCTATATCCGACGTGATGGGCCAATAAGCGACGTTCTCGGTTCGCAGCGATCAATCAGGACTCCGCCAGGATTGCTTCCACTTCTTGCATCATCTTTGCCCAGGCGGGCCCGCTAGAGAGCAAGATATGGTTCTCACTGTCGAGCGCCACTAGCTTCGCGTTGGGGATCGAGCACGCCAGCAGCCGACCCTGACTGAACGGTATGAGATGATCGTGGATGCTGTGTAAAACGATGGTTGGCGTTCTGACCATCGGCAACAGGTCGGCAACGTCAATGTTGCCGACCGCCCTGGCAAATTTCACCTGGCTTTCGCTCGAATGGGATACGCGTGCCAAATCTATAAACCACTGCATCTGTTCAGGCGTTGCGCCCGGCAACCGCAGTGAACTGAAGGCGCGGATGAAGACCGGGTGCTCTTGACTGCTGCCCGGCACCACCGTCATCGCTTTCGCCCAGTCGGCATCGCGAGATAAGTCACGCTGTTGGTGTCCCTGCGCATATCCGCCGCAGAGCACGAGTTTCGATACGCGCTGCGGGTATCTCATCGCATAAGCGATCGACACTGCGGCGCCGCTGTGCATTCCGAGGAGCGCAAAGCGTTCGAGTTTGAGCGAGTTGACAACGGTTTCCAAGTCAACGAGGAATGTGTCGAATGAAATTTCGCTTGTCCCCCAATCGGAAAGCCCAGTTCCGCAGCCATCGTAGCGGATAAGCCGATAATTGCCGGCAAGGCGCTGCAAGAGTGGCCCGGTCAAGGAATTCTGCAGATCGTATTCAACATGCGTGCCCCAATGAGCGGCGCGAACCACGACCGCATGCCGGCATTCTTGACGGAGGCGCAATTTGGGCCTTGGCTAAGCGGAGAAGCGGGAGCGGGTATCCTGAAGCCGTCGCCGAATGATTACCTGCAATGCTGGCCGGTATCGAAGCGCGTCAATAGCTCGAAGGCAGACGCGGATGATGCGACGTTGATTGAGCCAATAGAAGCCGCCACTGCATAGCGGTGCCAACAAGAATGAGGAGCCCCGGCGTCCAGTTGGGGGAGCGTCCGGGGCTCAGCACTCGGAAAACCGACCACCCCCTCGGATCATGTCCGGCGGGCTTTTTTCGGGATCATGCTCTATTGAAAATCCGACGACTGACGGCCTTGCGCTGCGCGACGGTGCGGCGCCGGTTGCGCATCGCCGAAGCCGCCGCCGAACGGCCGCGAGAAGAAGTTGCCACCATTGTTCTGATAACCGCCCTGATAGTAGCCACCCTGGTAATAGCCTGGGTCACCGCGGCGACGCGACCTCGAGAGCCATCGCGACGGTCGACGGGACTTTCAACGATCTTGCGGTCCTCGCCGTGCAGAAGTGCGATCAGCACCCGGTCGCGGCCATACATGTCTCCGCGGAATTCCAGACGGCCTTCATCGTCGACGAACGCCGTCTGATAGGTCAGATGCACGGGCAGATAGTGCGGAAACTGGATGTCCTGTTCGCCCATGCTCGCGATCATCTTGCGGATGCGATCCTGCGAATAACCCTCGCCCGGGCGCACGATGCTGAGCAGCACCTCGGCGTACTTTACGGGATCCTGCACGCGCATGCAGCCGTGGCTGAAGGCGCGCCGATCGAGCGCGAACAGGTTCTTGTCCGGCGTGTCGTGCTGGTAGACCAGGAACTTGTTCGGGAAGTTGAAGCGGATGCGGCCGAGCGCATTGTGGTCGCCCGGCGGCTGCGAGATGTGAACGCTGCCGTTCGGATTGTACGACATGCGTAGCCCCATCCGCGCCAGCACGGTCGGATCTGCCGCCAGCGCCGGCAGGTATTCGTGCTGGACGATCGAGGGCGGCACGTTCCAGGTCGGATTGACCGTGATGTACTTCATTTCCGCCGACATGATCGGCGTTGCCATGCGTCGGCTTGCCGGTGACGATCCTGGTCATCCAGATCTGCCGCCCGTCGTGGAAGACGCGCAACGTGAAGTCGGGCAGATTGACGATCACATAATCCTTGCCCAGGTCGTGCGGCATCCAGCGCCAACGCTCGAGATTGGCAAGGACCGTGTCGATCGGCCGGTCGGGCGAACGGCCGTTGAAGCGTTCGCGCAATTGCGGCACGCGGTCGTCCTGTGCGCCGATCTTCGGGGTCGGCCCATTCGCGATCGGCGTCTTGCCGGGTCCGGTCTTGCCGGCGCGCAAATCGGCGAGCTTGGCCTTGAGCGCGATGTAGTTCGGTGCCTGCGGCTCGTAGCCTGCGAGCGTCGCGGCCACATCCTTGGCGTCGGCTACTGCGGCGAGAACAGCGGCAGGCGTCGGCGGCTTCACCTCATAGAGAATGGAGCTGCTGACGTGGGACCAGTGTACGTGCCCGACCGAAGCATGATGGGCGTAGGTCACGACCGAGGCGGAGAGCCGCATTTCGGCTTCCGCCAGCGCCGCGGGATCGGTGGTCGAGGCGGACACGTTCGGTACCGGATAATCGGCCGGATCAAGACCATCGGCGTCGACTTGGCCCAGATAGGCAATCGCCGCCGCAGCGCGCTCGTTGAATTTGCCGTCGGTGATCCAGATCGGCGCGTAGCCGTGGGCGGCGTAATAGGCATCGAAAGCCGGCCGATTATTCGTGCCGCCGACGATGCGGTCGAACTTGCCATTGGCGAGTTCGCGCAATAGCGCAACGATCGGCGCGTTGGCGTCAGCCACGACCGGTGCGGGCATTGGCGCGGGGGCGGCCGTATTGTCGGCAGGAACCGCCCCATTATCGGCAGGCGCAGTTACGCTGCGGGCGGGCACCTCGTCGCCACCGACGGCAGTGACCGGTTGGGTCGCCGGCGCTTCAGTGAAGCCGTGCACGGCGGCAGCGAAGCCGGTGACGGCAACGCAAGTGACGACACTGATTAAGGCAATGATCTTGGCGGCCCGACGACTCGCGCGCAGCCCAACGGCAGCAGTGCTGTTTATGTCCATCTCCGACACTCCCCTTAACAGGGAAATTAGGATGGTCAGCGCATGCCCCTCCATTGCACGATGGTTAACGCAGGCAGGCAGATTGGTGGCTATCCTATACGACAGTATAAGCCCCCACCGGGTGGGTCGGGATCAGCAACGTCACTGGCGCGAGGAGGGGACAGCGCCGATTGCTGGCGACATCGGCCTGTAGATCGCGCGCAATGCGCTATTCGCACCTCTCCTGCAGGGTCTTGAATACGTCAGCGATCTGCTGCCCCTCCTCAGAATTTAAATCGATCTTGTCCAACCCATCGAGCACTTTGTCATACTCAGGACCGAGTTGTTGTTCGAAGCCGTCAATCTTGGTGGTGAGCGCAGTGATTGCGTCGGCGTCCTTATCCTCCACCGCTTGCTGAGTTTCGTCGTGCAGCTTTCCTAGCTGGCAGTACGCGCGAAGCTTAGACTTGTCGCGACTGATCACCTCTGCGAGGTGCTGCACATCCGCCAAAGTTAGCTTCGGCGTTTGGTTAGTAGGCTCGTCCTGAGCGACGGCAGCGACAGTGGTGGCAGCGAGGATCGAGACGCTCATAAGGGCCTTGAGGTACATTAGCGGTCCTTTGAAGTGATCTCGGCGCTTGTCGAGTTGCGATCGTCGACTTGTTCAGGACCCAAAGCTCCAGAGCAGTGCGGCAAGCAAGATTAGGACGCCGAGAACCACCACCACGCCTACGATTTCGAAGAAGAGCGTCGCGTTCAACATCAAGATGATGTTCGAGCGAAAACCCGACTTTGCATGATGGGCCTCCCTTGGAGCGACGCTTCAGGCAAGAAAGCGCGCCTCAGTCTGCAACCATTCGCCGATGATCCTGGCGCGCTGCTCGCGGTCGCTAGGCCACGACTTCGGGAAGACGTAGTTGGCCACGTCGTCGCTCTCTATGCCGAGCGCTTCCTGAATGAGCTTGGCGGCATGATCGCCGTCATTGCTGTTGATTGCTTGTTGGAGGAGGTTGGCCATGCGCGTACTCGGTACATCAACGTGACGACCTTAGCACAGCCGCCACCTCGAATTCTAGACTACTTCCCGGCGCAAAATTGAGGGGCCTGGGCCTTTGCGCAGAATCGGCTGACGGTCGGAAAACTGCAAGGTCGAGCGGAATTGAAGTTGACGGCGGGCGCACCGTCTGATTCATTTTTGTAGATGATTCGTGGGCAGACCCTGCGCGCGCGCCAGAGGCTGGTGAGCAAATTGCCGATCAGCGGCGAGTTGCTCCGCGGCTCACTGTTGGAGCGGACGGTCCGACACACCAAAGACTGCCCGAAATGCGCACGCGGCGAAGGGCATCGAGTGTTTGTTTTGACTGTGACCTATCCGGGGGGACGCACGCGGCAGTTCAGCGTGCGGCGCGAGCGCGTTACTGAGGTGCGCCGCTGGCTGAACAATTATCGGGAACTGAAGCAGGCGATCGAGACCATTTGCGAGCTCAATCATGAACTGCTGCGTCCGGAGCGGGCCGCATCAAGGGGGCGTGGCAAGCGGAATGATTGAGATGCGACGGGCGCAACGCAGCTTCGGCGACGGGTTGATTGCGGAGGAAGTGAGCGATCTTCGCGAAGACTGGATGAAGCACGCCGATACGGTGCTGGCGGATGAAGCGATCGTTGCGGCCGTTTACGAGGCTTTGGCGAAACGGCATCCTAAGAGCCGTTGCCGTGGGCGTCGAGGCATGCCGGCCGACATGGTGCTGCGGTTGTTGGTCCTCAAGCACATCCGGAACTGGAGCTATGAGGTGCTGGAGCGTGAGGTCCGCGCCAATCTGGTGTACCGGGACTTCACCCATGTGGGTGGTGCCAAGACCCCGGATGCCAAGACCATGGGTCGCTGGGGCGTGGCGCTTGCAATGATGGGCGCCGGTTAGGATAGCCCGGCTACAAAGTGAAGCCGTCTACGCTTTGACGACGCGCTTGGTTTGATGCCCGCACTCGTGGCACTCAAAAACACGTGTCTCTAAATTTTCGACAGGATGCGGGGATCGCCGAGTCAAATGCGCATTGCCGCCGCACTCGTCACAGCGAAGCGGTACAATAAATTTGTGATCCTTCACAACAAGGGATTGCTTGTCCACATTGAGCCCTCGGCCCAGTCACCGGAGCCTGCCCGGCACCCTTGGCCCCGACCGCACTCGGCCGTCCGGCCCCCCCGACCAGGCGACAATAATCCGTTTGGAAGATGGCGAGGAAAGGGCCACTCCCACGGCTTTTACTGATTAAATCTGTCGTCCGCGAAGCGGGCTGCTTTGGTCGCCTGCGAGACATTTCTGGTAGTTGCCCGGCACAGTGGCGGTTCATGTCGAGACGACCAACGGTGGGGGTCCGGAAATGGGAGGGTGACAGTGGGGTCGCTCGCGCGTGTGAATTTGCTTAAGGGGTCGGCTCTGTCACGCGCAAATAGTTTGGTGCGCGGATTTGAATGCCCCATAGCGACCGTCAAGCGCCCCTCTCATGTCGAGGGCGCCGACATGATCATGAAAGCCGCCATGCCTCACTGGACATCCAGCACCGGTCAGAAGCCTTAGGGATGCCCACTTTGCCGACCAAGCTTCCGGGGAATATGCGGTGATCATGGGCTGGAGCTGTGTCATGCGTGAGGACGACGACGAAATCAGGCATTTTGTGGGGTTGTTGAGCCGGATCATCACTCTATTCGCAGTGGTCATCGCCGTTCCGGTGATCTTGTGTACAATCACCGCCTTTGTACGGAACCAGCCTAAAGTTTCGACCTTCCACAACCTGCTAGCGACCGCTTCAATCAATGCGCCGGGGCGCACCACTATTGCTGAGCCTTCGCAACAACAGTCTACACCGCGGCAGGCGAAATTGACCGATCCGCGGGAGGCGGGAGCAACGGAGAGAGCGGAGCCGGAGGGACCGTTGCCCGTTGACCATCAGCCGGACGCGCCACCCTCCGCACCCAGCGCGGCGCAGATAGCTGACACGTCGAGCGCATTAGCGGCGATCTCCACCTCCGCCACGCCAATGGTCGCAAAGGGAGGCCACGGTTTGCCGCCGCCCTTGGCGGCAAATGACGGCGCCGCAGTAGATAGAACTGACCCCGTAGCCCCCATGGAGCCGGCGGGCGCGACTGAGGCAGAAGCGAATGCGCTCTCCGCTTCGGCCCCACCTTCCGGACCGATCCGGCTACCACGGCCGAGACCTCACGACGCGGGTACGGTCCGCAGAGCGGATACAACCCTGTCAAATGTGCCGATGCCACGACCCCGGCCCGTGGCAGGCGGCTCTGGCGCGCATCAGGAAACGGCGACCACCAACCCATCCGTTCCACTGCAGCAGCGTTAACGGAAGCATGCCGCCGAGCAACCTCGGAAACGACGGCGTGGGCGGCACTCCCCACGCTGCACAACTCGACCGAATAACAGTGAGAAACAATGGAAGTACACCCTAATTTGAAGCCTTGGCGGCCTGGACAGTCGGGCAACCTCAATGGTCGGCCGGTTGGCTCGAGATCTGCGTTTAGCGCGGGGTTCACGCGTGATTTGGCCGAGGTCTGGGCTGAGAAGGGCAAAGCCTCGATGCTCTACACGGCCGAAAAGCAGCCTGCGGTCTTCTTCGCGACCTGCGCGCGGTTATTACCGAATGATGTTCGGGTAACGGTCGAGCAGCAGCTCCCCGGCAATCTGAGCGCCGAAGATTGGGCGGTGATGCGGGAGATCGTCGCCGCAGTTCGCCCAGCCATTCCGGATGCTGCTGGCGCACCGCCCGGTGCTGTGCTTGAGCATGTGCTGGGGGCGTTACGGGCGGCTCAGGCAAAGCCAATCGAACTGTCAGAGGAATGACCAAGATACGAACAGTTCTATTTGCTCAAGCCAAATTCGTGAATGATATCACTGGCCGATTTTACAACTGAATGGCGAAATCACTTCGCATTCCAATTTTGCACCTTTTTAGGAGTTCCATGACCGACGAAGAAGAGTTTACTGCCCGTTCCCAACTCAAATGGACGCGGGAAGGCGACGCCTGGATATTGCTCTATCGCCAACGCCGAATGGGGCGTGTTGTACCTGATAAGGACCATCAAGGCATGTGGCGATCAGTCAAAGTCGACGGCATCCTAAGCGACATGGCCAACCTGAGTTGGTCCAAGGATGCTGTACTGGCTCAAGCCGCGAGGGAGGTCGCCTACGAGCGTGCAAACACCCCCTCAAAACCCCAGCAAAACAGGGGGTCTTTTCAGCCAAAATCGTCGCCCATTCATTTAAACGCGGCCTAGGTATTAGGATGGCGGACTGGTGTGCACCCCGTTTGACCGGACAGATAGCTGGTTGCGCTAAGCACTGAGGCGCAGAAATTCTCTGGGAGAGAGAAATTTCAAGCCTGAGTGCGGGTGAACTTCATTGTAGTCCTCGAACCAAGCCGGCAGCAGAGCGATTAGGGTCTCAGCATCCGGCAAGATCGACAGCCGAGCATAATCGCGTTTGAAGGTTTTGACGAATGCCTCCGCGATGCCGTTGGATTCTGGCGAGCGGACTGGCGTGAAACAAAGCTTGAGGCCCAAGGCAGTTGCGGTGTCGAGCGTGTCCTTGGCGATGTACGCCGAGCCGTTGTCGGACAACCATTCGACGGGATGCGCCGCCTTGCTGATCCCGAATCGACGCTCGACGCAAGCTATCATCAGGTCGCGCACCATCTCGCCGGAGATGCCGGCGGAGGTGGCCAGCCAGCCCATAACCTCGCGATCGCAGGCATCGATAGCAAACAACACACGCACGATCTCGCCATTACGACAGGCGAGCTCGAAGTGATCGGAACACCAGCGGATGTTCGAGCGCAATGCAATCACGACGCCGTCATGCGTGCGCCTGGCCGGCGACCGGTATGCCGTTCTAGCGTCAGTTTGTTGGCCTGCATGATCCGCAGCACACGCTTGCCATTGACTGGCGGCTTTCCGTTGGCCTTTCGCTGCCGGTTTATGAGGCGCCGGATACGCCGATACCCGTAGGTTGGGCGCTCGTCCACCAGCCGGCGGATCAGCGCCAAAAGCTCATCGTCACCGGCCTTGCGATAGGGCCTACGCGACTTGGCGCGGCGGCTCACCCGCTCGATCAGGTTCGAACGGGCGACCGCGAGCGTGTCGGCCACCGCCTTCATGGCGAACCGTCCTTCCGATCGTTCCATGATGGCAGTTGCAAGCTCGGTTTTTTTACCCGCGCCACGTCGAGCGCTTCCTTGAGAATCTCGACTTCCATGGTCTTGCGGCCAAGCAGGCGCTCCAGTTCGCGCACCCGTCGTTCCAGCTCACGGACACGGCTCGTTCCGACGACTTCTTCGTCAGCCTGGACCGCTTGCAGGTCGACGCCAGTTGAACAGCAAGCTGGGAGCGACGCCCGCTCGCCGCGCCACATAGGACACCGACATCCCGGGCTGCATCGTCTCCTCGGCCAGCCGGATCTTCTCGGCGGTCGGCCAACGGCGACGCCGCTGGACTGACGTGATCACTTCAACACGCGGCGGAGAGGCATTCTGATCGGAGTGCATAGTCGTATCATAGGCATATGCCTATGCCTTATCGAGCTACGCTACCTGTCCGGTCGAAACGGGGTGCGGCCCACTTTGGTATCATTCGCGAATTCAGTCGGAGCAAATAGAACTGTTCGTTTTTAGGTCGTTCTTGGAACAGTCGCGCAGCGCCCCGAGCACATGCTGAAATACTGCACCGGGCTGCATTTGGTCGGCATCGGGCAAGCCTTCTCTGATAGCAGCAATCACTTCGCGCATGAGGGAATAGTCTTCCAAGCTCATTCCTCCAGGAATGGCTTGTTCAAGCGTGAGCCGGACATCGTTGGGACAAATGCGAGCCGCGATCGCCACAAAGGCCTCAGGACTCTTCTTCGCTACCTTGCGAACGGCCTCTAAGCCCTCTTCAGCCCAGACCAGCGCGAAATCGCGAATAAAACCTTGAGAAAAGGCAGTCCGAGTGCCTGGCGGTTTTCCAGCCGGATTGCCGCTTTGGCCCGGCGGCCATCGGGTAGGTTTGCCGACTTTAGCGAGATTGGAGTTCATACGTGTTTATGCCTGAAATTGGTTGGACGAAGGAGGTGCGGGGCTGCTGCCTGATGGCCTTGATCGCTCGCTGTCGCGCCAAGACCCTAACGGCCGTGCTCATGCTTGCGTGGAGTTGGGCCTGCTGTACGCTGTTGATAGCCACGACCATTGCTCCTCTGGAATGGTTGGGGTTAGAGCCTGCAAGGGATTGGCGTCCGCTTGCAGGCTCGCTTTTTGCGCGACCATCGTATCACGACGCGAGCTGTGCTTCTGACAATTAACTCAGCGCGTGTTTGATTGTTGTTTGTTTAGTCGCGGCGCTGCAGAGCGCGGAACGTTGATCGCGGAGGGCCGCGTTGGCCTACCCCACCCCCAAAAGTCGCTTCGCCTTGATCGCGCAGAGGTGCTTTCCAAGTTATGTGGAAAATCCATCGACCCATATTGATGGCCACCCAGGGCCAATACCCAGCCGCATGTTAGGTCTTTGGTCGAACAACGGAATGCTGCTGAGGGAACGTCAATGGACGAGAAGTGGAGAGTTGGTAACGTCGAACTGCTTGAAGGTGGGCTTCTATTTGGGTTCGTGCTTTACGACCAAAAGGGCAGGCCGTGTGTTTCGTTCGGCAAACCTGGGCCACAATCATGTTGCGGCTGCGATTAAGGACGCAGAGCAAGTTCTCGCCTGCTGAGTTGTGAAGCTAATAACGATAGAGGCGGGGGACCAAAATTCGCTTCGCACCCTCAATCAGCCAACCACCTCCATTTGCGGCCAGCGGCGATGTTGCGAATGGTAGTGCGGCCGACGCGGAACTGCTTCGCAATCTCGTCAAGGGAATGGCCAGCCTTTCGGAGCCTGCGGATTTCCCGAACCTGATCTTCGGTAAGCTTTGAGCTGGGGTTTTCTGCTCCTCTAGGGCCGCCCCTCCTTTTCTCGGCCGGGATTGGTACTGGGCTGATCTTCATTTCCATTCTTCCCACGGATTGAGCACAGGGCGCAACCTCCACTCTTTATCCTGAAGGCACCATATCTGCTGAGCGCAATGCCTCGCAAATTATGTGGAAAATCGGTGGGTCGATAACGATCGGCATGGCCGTCCCAGAACCCTCAAGGCAACAATTGCTCTGCAATTGCCGCTCCGCCTGCTGCGAGGATGGCGCATTTGAGGACGATAGCAAGGCGACGATTTGGTTCGAGCCGCCCAACTGCCTCAAATAGGAATGCAGCGACGAGGATGATTATCGAAACATACAGACTTGCTAACATGAGGTAGTCGTCGGCGAGCTATATAAGAGCGGAAGCCTATCTGGCTGGGAGGTGCTTCGCAAATTGTGGTGTGTTTGATGCAGCCATACCCCTGCTTCGCAGAAGGTGCCCCAGGCGCTACGCCTGATGGAAAATATATGTGAGGGAAGTTAGCGCCGGATCAGCCGTTCGCCGATCGCAACAGTGCGGGGAGCTTAGCAATGTTCGCCGCGATCCGTCGGGCCTCGTCCCGAGTTAGCAAGCCCGCTGCGGTCCTCCGCCCCGGCTCCGCCTCGAAGTAGACATAGGCGAGTGCCTGCCCGTTGCCGTCGCGGACGATGTAGCAGCTTTGGTTGTGCTCTTCGATGTCCCAGGGAGGAGGGAAGCGGCGGCCTGTCACTTCTCCACCGTCTCCCATGGCTCCATGCAGCCTACCGGGGGAGTTAGGCACGATCCGAGTTCGCCGGTCATCACGTCCTGCGCTTAGCGGTCCCTAACAAGACACCAAGCACTATTGCCACAGAACCTGCGGCTACCCCTGTTAAGACAAACTCGAAGAACGTCGAGAAGTTTGACATCTTCAAGCCAGATAACGGGCTTCCGCTCTCAGCCAATCTCCGATGATCCGCGCCCGTTGCTCACGGTCGCTGGGCCAACTCTTTGGAAAGCAATAGTTGGCGACTTCGTCGCTTTCGATGCCAAGTGCGTTCTGGATGATCTTGGCGGCGCGGTCGGCATCGTCGGTGCTGATTGCCCGTTCAAGCAGATTGGTCATGCGTATACTCCTCGCAGATGACCGCAGACGTACTCAGCACAAGATAAATCGTTGGCAGGAACGGACAAGAGCCCAATCGTGCAAAGAGAAAGCCCCGGCCCGGGAAGAGCGGGGCTTTTAAGGACGAGAGGATAGGTCTGGGGGGCTGTATTTCCTCCCGTCCGAGCTAACAACGCCGAAGCTCTTGGAATGTTCCTCCACGGAAAACTGAAAACGGTTCTCCGCGATTGGAACGTGCTCGCGTCCATCAACATTAGATGAGATGAAGCACACTGTGGGGACGGGATTTTAGTGGGTGTGATGATGGTTTCTGAACTACGGCGATACGGATTACCTTCGTTGATGTTTGCAGTGGCGTGTATCGCGATGAACGCTGCACATGCGGAAGTCGCGAGCGTCTATGGAGGATCAGACGGTCTTTGTGGAAGTCGCACCGCAAACGGCGAGCGCGTGAATTGTTCGGCCATGACTGCGGCGCATCGTACATTGCCGCTTGGCACCCGGGTGAGGGTCTGTCACAACGGCTGTGTTGTTGTTCGGATCAACGATCGCGGACCGTTTGTGCGGGGAAGGCACATCGATTTGACGCCAGCTGCTGCACACGCAATTGGGCTAGATCAGTCGGGCTTCGTTTCAATTAGCCTCGATTGGAGGGATGGCGCCCGGCTAGTCGAAGCGGGTCGATAGCTTCGAGGGCAGATGCCGACGCCGTAATTAGTTCAGGTCGAAAACAGTATTACCGCTGATCCGGATAATTCGCACCGCGAAAGACAAAGGCCCCGACGCCGGGGGTTGAGTGCCGGGCCGGGGCCAAGGTGTCATCGCTTGCCGTTGCTGGCGCTGGAGTTTGATAGCCAGCCCACGAACGTTATCTGATTCGCCAGCCCGACGCTCCCGATCAGAGACTGGAGTATAGTGGTGTTGATTCGGGTAGCAGTGCGTCTTCTTTGGACCGGCTAAAGGAGGGGGGACATGAAATCACCCGTCGTGAAGCGCTCAGTTGTGCTTGCTGGACACAAGACGAGTGTCAGCCTTGAAGATGCGTTCTGGCAAGGGCTGAAGGATATTGCCCAGAGCCGCCGGACGACGCTGTCTGTTTTGGTTAGCAGCATCGATACGGACCGCGAGCAGGGCAATCTCTCGTCGGCCATACGGCTGTTCGTGCTCAATCACTATAAGGCGGGAGCAGCGTCACATCTCAGCGACAGCAGACCGAGAGCCGTCATCGCGCATGCGTCGCACTAAACCGATATCCACATCCCCTATTTAGGGGGATTGTTGCGGTCGGATACTTCAGCTTGGATTGGGCTCGGGTGATGCCCTCACGTCACCTGATTGACTTATAAGGTCCCGATTGGTCCGAATGGGCGGCTGATCGGGACTTTTTCCTTTCGCTCGCAGCGTCCTAGACATTGCGACGTAAGTGCGCGATCCGGCATCGCGGCGTCGCTATGAGGCAATCTCTCGATCACTTTGTTCAGGCCGCAGATCGTGGCGAGCGATCTCGCCGGGAACCCGGTCAGCGTCCTGGCCCCCAATGCGTGATACACCGTACGAGCAACGTCGAGCCGCTCAACACGCTTTTGCTCAGCGGTGGAATTAGGTGGTCAGAAGCAGTCCCCCCATGCTGCTCCGACGCTCGACCCCAGAGCACCCAACCATTAGTCACCAACGATGTCGTCTGTTCCATCCGTTTTCCGGCCCTCAACGCGAATAAACGAGCAGTGTGGCTGCCACGACACACACTCCGGGAAAGTCTGCGGAGCTAGAAAAAATGCTTTGACCGTCACAGAAAAGAACCCCGAGCAGAACACGCTGCCGGGGTTCTACAGGTTGTTGCCTCAGCTTGTAGGCTCTTGTGATCCGGGCGGCGAGGTTGGGGGATGGGGTGCCGCCCGGATTGGCCTACCAGAACAACGGTAACGGCGAAATCTATCCGCTGTATCTCCGCATAAGGTCGCATTCGACCCGAAGGCACCGGGCGCGATTATGCTGGAGGTTTGATGCGAAGGGTTCGTCTTCGTAGCCGAGCGCAACTTCTGCAAGGGGGGACGGCCGATGGGCATTTACGCCTCCGCACTCGCGCTTTGGTTCATGGCCGTTGCACTGTTCCTCATAGGCGCCTCGATCCGCGCTTGGTTTCGTAGTCCTCGGTCATTTACGAAACGGGCTCAATAGCTCGAAGGCGGACGCGGATGATGCGACGCTGTCGAACCGATTAGAGCTAGGTGCTGAAAACCGCTGCTCAGGATTATTCGCGATCGGCAAAGTCGTGAAATTCGCATTCCGGCGGGCGTGCTTTGTTAGGCGCCAGCGCGGGGTTGTGGCGATAGAGCGTTGAGCAATAGGGGCACACATACTCAACGTCCTCGCCCATATCGCAAAAGACATGTGGATGGTCTTGGGGTGGCAGCGCACCCATGCACATGAATTTCTTGGCACCGATTTCGATGACTTGAACGCCTAGGTCGTTATGGAAGTGAGGAACGACTTGGTCTGTCATGGGTCGCATACTTACACATGTTCAGTCGCGACGCGACTTTGCGGCCGAGCAAGAGTAAGCCCCGGGAAGACCGGGGCTTAACGGACGGAAGGTGTGGCTGCCAACTGAGTGGCTTATGCGAAGGATGTTCGCGCACTGCTGTACAGGAGCGTCGCTTAAACGACGCCTTAACCAGCGCGCCGCGCGGACTTGGCCGTGTTAATCAAAAAACGACAGGCTCACGCCGATAACGCCGACGATCATAACAGCGAAAGCGCCAACGAAGGTCCACCGAAGGTAGTGGTGGGCGTGCTCCTCTTGGAGCCGCCGAGCTTCGGCTTCATCACCCGACCAACGAAACGCTGCCTCCGGATCGTCAGAGGCATTATGGAACGCTTCGGTGTCGTGAATGCGCTTGAACTCGGCTCGCCATGCGGCTTCCACTTCTGGCTCAGCCATTAGCTGCTCCTATGCCAGCTCATGCCACTTGATCGTACAGAATAAGGGAAAGAACCCCGAGCATGTGGCCCGCCCGGGGTTCCTGAGCTGGAAGCTCATATTAAGCAAACGCACCAAGGGCGAGTGTCGGGGGACATCGGGCCAATAGCACAACACGGCATCAACAACCTTGTCGGGGGATGGGGTTGCCGCGGTTTGCCTAACAGCGACAGATTGAGAAGGAGTGCTGTCACGCTCCATTGTCCTGATCAGCGGCTAACCGATACGTTCGTATAGGATGAAGTTGAAGGCAGCCACAACCACCCGCAACTATGAAAATTATCAGGTGAAAACAGGTGTCAAACATAACTGAAGTCAGCGGACCGACCCAATGGAAACCAGGCCAATCGGGTAACTTGAATGGCAGGCCGGTTGGTACTCGCCAAGCATTCTTGGCTGGCTTCCTTCGCGACCTCGCCGAAGTCTGGTCCGAGGAAGGTCGTGAGACGATGATCAAGACGGCTCGGAATAATCCATCCGTCTTCTTCGCTACCTGTGCTCGACTGATTGGGCCTGAGGTCAAGCTCACGATTGAGCAGCAGCTTCCCGGCAATCTGAGCAAGGAGGATTGGCAGATGATGCGGGAGATCGTCGCCGCTGTTCGCCAAGCTATCCCAGATGCTAGCTCGCGGCCTCCAGGTGCTGTGCTTCAGTACGTCAAGGACAGGCTGCAGGACTAAGACTGTGGTTAGAATAGCCAATTTATGGACAGTTGATTTGGGCCAGGACTCAAAACATTGAGGTTTTTGGCTCGCCTGGAATGGATGCCGAATATCGTAAACTGGACAGTCGCCGGACTGGAGGCGGCGATGTTCGCGGGTTTACCGCAGCATGGTCGCGCGATAGCCGGTGCCAATGCGCGCCTTGCCGCTGGGATGGCGTTTGAGCCAAACGATTTCGGAACCGCGTGGCTGAGCCGCCACACTCTCAGAAAACTCAAATGCACGAAAAGAATCCGCTATTGCGGCCAAACAAACGGCCCCAAAGTAGCACGCTCAGCCGGCGGGGATCGCGATGATTTGGTCGACACACCTGCGTTGCGCGGCGGCCGCCTTGTTCGCCATGGCGGTCTCTTACGCCGTCAGCGCTTGGGCCGTTCCTTCCGCGCGGGCCTTTACGATGGAAAATCTGAGCACCGGTGGGAATACCACGAGGTTTGCCGAGCCAGACGGTCCGGCCAACAACTTCGGCCGAGGCGCACAACCGTTTGGCCCGGGTGGCCCCATGGTGCAGTTCGAGAGGGCCATTAAAGCAGAGATTTGAATGCCTCTATAAAAGAAACTTCCCCGCGCAGAACACTGAAGAATTGCGGAAGTTCGTTGATGCCGGTTTGGAAGAGGATAAGACCAACCCGTGTTAAGCGTCTGCTCTCACCTCGCGCGTAGGCAGTGACCAACCGAAATCTAAAAACCTGAACAGGTCGATTTCCGGAGTCGCGTCGCGTCTCTCGGATGAAAACAGGTCTGCCAGAATCGAGTTCTGAGTGCGACTGAGCTGATCAGAAGAATTGGAGCGAGGCATAACAGGATCGTCGTTGCTGCAATAACCTCCAGTATGCGCGTGAGGAGCTGATCTAACCGGCGGGCTGGCGCGCCATGGCCTATAGTCGGATTGTCTCCAATCGATTTGTCGTCGTGCACGGCCATTGCAAACGTCCTACATGAGCATTGCTAGGTCGTATGCGGCGTATGCCAAGAAGCCAATCCACGCCAAGTTTGCGACAATCGCGACGGCCAGGACGGCCGGTGGCCAGACTTGATGCCACCGACCGAGCGGGGCATTCCGCATGAAGGTTGGTTGATCGATGGTCGTCATAGGTCCTTACAAATCCCTGTCGCCGAGTAACCGGAAACGCTCAATACGAACTCGAGTCCTGTCAGCTAGGCGCGACTGAACAACCTCAGCCGCGACAATGCCCTGCAGGTGCGCGACATCGCCAGAATGGCCGCCCGCTGAGTGCTGCGCCGAGTTCGGTTACGTTCGCGCGGGGCACAAGTCGGCGCCATCCTGGCACGCACTTCTTCAAGAGCAGCCGCTACGTTCTCTGCGGCGATGACAACGGATACTTGCGTGCGCTCGCCCGCGGGAGTCCGCTGAGCCGCAACCGTTTGCGCATTCTGTTGCTCAAACACCGTTGTGGACTGAGCCATGGCGCCGGGAGATCCTCCAGGTGGACAACGTCGAGCGACCCTCGTTTGAAATACAAACGCTCGTTTGAAAACGAAAGCAACACCGGGGCCGCAAAAGGTCGCGACTGTGGCGGAAAGGAGTCAGTCAGCTAGGGAGTAAAGGAGTTGAAACGCGTTATTAGAGGAACTTTACCTAATCCTGCGCGGCGAAAGTCGATTACCGATCTGTGGCGCGCCGGCATCTTCAGCTTTTGTGGTTGTTGGTTTTCCCATGTGCCGATCGTCCCTCATGTGCTCCGTGCGCGCTATTCACGTTAGAAGGGGAGTCGCGATAAAGCTGCGCCGAAACGATGCCGCCAACGAAATACCCGGTCTGAAGTAACACCGCGGTTCCGAGCGCCGTGAGTGCCAACACGACCCTCGGCTGATGGCCAGTGGCAACGATCGCGATCATTACCAGGGTCGCTGGAATTAGAACGAAGACCTTGAAACGCAATCCAAGCGCTATGCCGGCGATCGTGGCTATGACGAAGTACGTGACTACCATCATGCCCCACGCCCCACGGCCGGCAACCACTCACTCCATCAAATAGCCGCCCTTCAACAGTTGCCAGCGGGCAGAATCAGATTTTTGCTACCAGAGGGTCGTCCCATTTCCTTAAGAAATCCTATGAGGCAGGTTAACCCGAATGCTGGAGCGCATTCGAAACGGCGAATATCCGTCATGGCCTGCGGACCGCTGAAATCTGTGATCTTGAGTGGTCACAGGTGAAATTCGGCCGATCGGCTGCACTCCACGTGCGCGCGCGCAGCAGACTTGGTTAGGGGATTGGCACCCTCGGCCTGTAACGAGTTCTGCAAAGCCCGCGCTTGGGGAATCGATTGCGTGAAATCTTCGCGCCCACTCGACTCGGCATCCGGATTCCGGACTGTGCTGCTGACGTACGTGGTGAATGAGATGATGTGGGCTTGTAAGAATGGACGAGGGCTAGGCGCCCCTGGGACCGTCGTCGTCTGTCTCGCCTCTTAGACTTCCTTCAATCGAGCGATCGCAGTAGTTACTCGGCAAACTGAAGCAGGGCAATTAAACGACGAAGCACGCACCGGGTCGACAAACTTTCTTTGGCCCGCACGTTATCGTTCGCCGGCATGTAGAGGGGATGCTTCCTGAAATTGACCCAGCTGTCGTCTGGAAGTGGGAGATCAAAATCATCTTGCTTGGAAGCAAGATAAAAGGATCGGCGCGTGTCCATCGCTGGACCCCTCTCAAAGATTTCTGGTGGGCCTAGCGTCGGCTTCACCCCCGACGCTAGCGTCTGGACCCTCTACAGCCGCCGCGGCAGCGGAGAGAACTGGCGGCAGCTTTGGCTTCGATCAGGGCGATGTAGTGCTTCGGATAATGCGCACACAACGCCGCGAAAATGCGCTGAGCGACGGCACGCCGCTCGTCTCGGCTTAGTCGTGTAGCCATGTCTGGCCCCTATATTCCCGACGTATTGCTTTGCCGGACCAGTTCCTATCGATTTGCTGGTCGTCAGGCTCCGGGCCGAACTCGGGTTCTCGCCAGGGCATATCAATAGCCTCAGTCGCGACTACTCTGCAGCTGAGCCCGGCGCGCGACAGTCATCTAAGCCGCCGCGCAGAATGCCACGCGAGTTTTTATGTTCGGCTATGAGAGAGGAGTTCTAAACGTGTCTCTTTGACGGAGTGAGACACCTATTTTCGTAAACCGCTGATCTTCTGCGTCTGCGGCATACGAACGATCTATGCTGCACTTTACGTCGCGGGTGAATGTTGAACTTCCTCACAGATCGTTCCTGAAACCTGTGCCCGCGAAGCCGCAAGGCATCAAACTCCAGCACCGATCGGTCGGCTTATGTTGCTTCTTTTGTGTCACCCTTCCGTTGATTTGATCCAAACCCTTTTTTCCACGTTCCAAAAAGCAACCCTCTCGGCTCGCTTCTTGAGCCAAAATGGTGGTGCCATCAGCAACCTGAGCCCGGAGGATAAGGAGAGCCGTCTCCCCGGTTCCAGCCCGAAATCACATCGTCCATCTGGAAAATGGCGAAAGGGGAAAACTGCGAAAAAACTTGGCCAACTCGGCCTGCGCAATCACGTTGCGAAGGATCGGGCTGCGAAAGCCTGGCCGCCCCATTCGTAAGCATTTGACTGACAAGACATCCTGGACAACGGCTGGGGCTTTTCTCGCTGCTCATCATGCTGGGGACCGTCGGACAAGCTCTGCCGCTATGTTAGGCAACGGGCGGGTTGACGCAGCCGCGAGGTGTGACGCTCCTAGACAAGGCAATCGGGCTTTTTGTGATTTTGGTCACCTCGCTTTCAACGAGGCGCCCGTAAATTTTCGTACATCAATAGCGTTGAGCATTGGGAGGGCGTCATGAAGAATTTAGTCGGTCTCCTGCTCGCAGTGGTTCTGGCAGCGGGCGCTGCTACCCTGGTCACCCCACATCCGAGTGCGGCAACGCCAATTTTGCCAGACTACTCCGGGGCTACTTACTAGGGGTGCCTGGGCTTGTCTTCCGGTTTGCTCTGCCCCTTATCCTTGACGCCAACGGGCAGGCGTCGGCCCATATCCATTTCGTAGATGAGCCGCCCCAGCGGACGACGATATAGCGACGCGCGACGAAGCGCTGCGTATCGCGGCTGAAATCGCAAAGATACCGGCGTTCAGAAGAGGTGGGGCGGCGTAATAGTGCTATTGATGGTGGCGCTTGGATAGAGCGCATTATGCCGATGAAGATCAGAGTGACGGCTGCCGGCAAAAATGCCGCCTTTGCGCAGCGTATCCGCCCATAGCACTCTACGGTTTTCCGGCGGCATATTTCTTTCAGCGGCGGCACCCCGGCAAGCGTCGGGATCAGCGCCTGCCGATTGAAGGTTTTTCCATGCGTTCCCTCGACCTTTTGGCGGCTTCCAAATCCGACTCGTAGCTAATTGGCTGCTCGATTGCATTCTGGCAAAGAGCAAACGAATGGGACACAGATTGACCACTGCACTAAGTCATCCCCCGCTAGGCTGCGACGCCTGGAGACTAAGCGATGTTAACGAAATTGAGATGTGGGACTGCGCTCCTAGCATTGATTCGCCTCGCACATTTGCCGACGACGCGAAGCGCGTGGCAGTCACGGTCGAGTCTCGCACGGAAGTGTGGGGCGCAGCCACGCAAAGTCTTCCTATGATCCGACGTGCCCGCAGAGAGCCAAGATCGGCTGCGAAAACACCCCGAAAGGAGCAGCCGATCATATCGGCAGCAATCGAAGCGGTGCTCGCTGAAACGATGGGAGAGCGGCAAGCCATTTTTCGACTGCGCTATCAAGCCTATGTGTGGGAGGGATTGATTCCCGCAAGGGCTTTTGGAAGGACGAGTGGCCGGGCGCGAATCATGACTTTTTTGTCACTAGTAGCGTTGCGTTGGCTCATCTAGGCTCTCGTGCGGCCCGAGGATCGCGACCACTGGATTTAAGACGATCCGGGCGGATCGCCGACGCGGTCGGGTTCGCCGCAGCATCCAATTCAGGATTTCAAAATGTCGGGCAGCGACCGATTGCGTGGGAGCGCCCACGTTCGAGACGATGCGGAGGCGACGTTTGAGATAGGCCCGCGCATCCGCCGCATATTCGATTTTGTTGCGGCGGCGACTAGCGTGATATTGTTGGCACCGATCTTTTTAGTTACCGCGATAGCAATCAAACTCGATTTTAGCGGTCTAATTTTTATTCGCGAACCCAAATTCGGGTATGGCAATCGAAGGATTTAACTCATTAAGTTTCGATTCGCGAGCGCTCGCGGAGACGGCAACACTGCTCCGCGTCGAACGCGAATTGGTCAAATTCTGTCCGAGACCGGTATTGATGAACTCCCGCAGCTGTTCAATGTGATGCGGGGCGAACTGTCCATAATCGGCCCCCCACCGTGTCCGCGCCCCGATCCGCTGCTAAACAAAGTCAAACCAGGAATGATTTAGTGGGCGCAGATTTTTGCGGCCAGGAAACGGCGTCCGGACGACGGCTTAGAGACTAAAGCCGGCTTCGATTTTGAGATAGCTGCTGGCGCGGTATCTTCTGTCCCCCAGACGCCAACCCCAGACACGAATAACAACACCGAACAAATACCCGATCTGAAGCACCGCCGTGGCCAATACGGTGAGGGCAACTACCTTCAGCTCGTGGCCAATCACTGTGACTGCGCACGCTGCGACCAGTATAAATGGAACAAGAACGAAGATTTTGAAACGTAGCCCCAGCAGCGTTCAACAAACAATGTTCCAACAAACATGCCAATGACGGGCATAGTGAATCCCCCAAATCCCCAAGGAACAACAACCGGCTCCTTTTTTGTGCCAGCCCATCCCCAAACACAATGCCAAGTACATCGATGCATACGCTCCGCAGTGTGCCCGCAACCTACATTGTCATTAGCCAGCGTGACATGGAATAGCGACCGCATTGGCCGATCGGCTTTTGCGGTCAGCTCGGCGTGATCGTCGTGATCGGAATTCAGGTAGAAGATCGGCGCGCGTCCATTGAATTCGGCGGTGGCTGATTTGCTCGGCCAGCCACTGGAGTAGCGTCATGCGTGAGCAACAAGACGTCAATTGAGAAGTGAATTGGATGCGCCATGTCGCCAAGAACATCCCAGCGCGAAGGTCGACCAAAATGAACCGGCGCGGCGTGCTCCACTTCCTATTTGCTGGCGCCGGCGCGGTCCGCCGGTCCCACTGTCGCTAATGGCCGTGCCAAGCTTGTTCTGATGCCGTCTCACGTTCAACCCAGAAGAATAATCATCAACGGTCATCCGACTTCGGTTCGGCTCGAGCCGGCGTTCTGATACTGGCTTCGGATAATTGCGGCCGAGTGCGGAATGACAGCCAAAAAGTTCATTGAGTGTATTCGAATTGCGTACCCACACGATCCCTTAAGCTCAACGATGCGGGTCCAGATTACCAATTATTTTTATAGCCAATCGCCGCGCACCGGGTTCGTCGAACATGGGCTACGCGGCTGCCCGGGCTGCAGTGTCGGAATGGTGCGGATCGAATCCACGCACGTCGAGAAGCAGAAGATCATCGGCGTGGTACCGTCGCCGACCATGCGCGACCGCATCTGATCCCAGCCACCCATCGGTCCACCGCGATCGTGACTGCCGCCACGCGCCAGCCTTCGCGTTTGTTGACGCTCGGAAACATGATGAAACACCCGCGAGGGTAACTGTGCTTGTCGCCACCACCAAGCTTGTTCGGAATACCTATACAACGCAGGCCGTGGCTGCGTAACGCATGCTTCAGTATCGCGCGTAACGCCTTAATAGGGTCGAGGCAATGTGGCTCGGGACGCAGGACGATAGTGAAGACTGGCCGAGCGGCGATTTGCTTGCGGACTGTCAGCATGATGAACAGCCGATGAAGCCGAGCTGTGTCAATGGTGCGGTTGCCACAATGCTCGCCGTCGCGAACGGGACGACGTTGCCGCTGGCCCTGAGTCCACCCCCGTCATCACCGGCCGCTCTGCAATCGCCACGCCATGTCGGGTAGACTTGAACATATCCAGCTTGCCGTGAGAGGCACCAACTATGACGTCGCCTTTGGTGGCGCTTTCGCCTTTACTTTTGTTTTTGGCGTACGGCGACAGGATCGTGACGCGCGGGCTGCACAGGCCACAGCGCTCGACTTCAATCAGTCCAGCGTCCACCAGCTTGTGCAGGGAGCGGCGCTTGACGTCGTGAGGGATGCCCCAATCGACGAGCGCCACGTTGGACACTGCCATGCGCTCATCATCCCGCCGATGGCGGCGCTGACGGTAGCAACCCCAAACGGCTAATCCGGTGAGCAGTGCCGTGACCCCCAATGTGGCGGCGCGAACCACCCACGCTATTTCAATCGGACCAAGGACGAACCGATCAGGTGACGACCACTCCGGTACGAGCAGCTCGATAACGGCGGCGTGTCCTTGGGGGTGTCTGATGACCTTGATAAGTCCCGCGGCTCCCAGCCGAGATAACGCGCGGCCGGGACGCGTTACGCCCCAAGTGTCGAAAGCGGCATTGCTGAGCGCGATGTGTCTAGCGGCTCGACGCTTCGGCCAGTTTCTGACGCACCAGACCATGAGGCCGACCAGCAAGGCGTCCTTGCCTTGTCTGGCGGCGGCGACCAGCCAATCGACTGGGATAGGACCGCCAATGGTCTTGGCCGCTGAGGGTAGGAAGCGCGGGGTGGCGGGACGGGGTGTTGGGGTTCTTGACGACTTGAAGCTGGTCAAGTCCACGACATTGGCGGTGGGGGACTTCATCGGCCAACCCCCTCCATACTAGATACCACTAGAAGATAGACTAGAAGACCTGTTGCGCGCTGGGGGCTTTTGCTTGCGCGTTGGGGGCTTTTGCTTCCCCGTTGGGGGCTCCAGAGGCCGTCAGTTTTTCCACGACCTGTTGCGCGTTGGGGGCTTCTCATGCGGCCTCCTTCCGGCGCGGCAAAGCGCCAATTTCCTGCAGCTTGTTCTCGATGGTTGACCACATTGCCTGCGCGTCCGGCCGCTTGTCGCGGTAGCGGGTGCCACCCTCTAGCCGCTGGTCAATATCCACCCCGATCTCCAGGCCGCCGCAGACGTCGCGGCCGGCGCCGCGCATGATCTCGATGGCGTGATCGAGCTTTTCGGGGTCGGTCTCTTCGAACAGAAGGCCGTCGTGGATCAGCATGATTGGTACGATGCCGGCGTCGCACAGTCGCACAGTCGCAAGCCGGAGCATCTCGGCGCCGCCGGACTGCATCGGGAAATTGTAGAGCGTGCGCTCATTGGGACTGTGGGTGATGTAAAGCGGCCAGCCACTAATGCTGTCCATGCGCCGCTTCAGCATGGCGATTTGCGTCTGGTCAGTGCGCCACTGCCAAAAGCGTGGATAGCGGCGTTTGTGGCGCTCAATGATCTCGCTGGCGATCAGTGGGTGTCGATCGAGGCCGCGCGCCAACGAAGGCACACCCATGCCGTAATTGATGCCGAGCTGCAGCGGCTTCATCCGGTCGCGCTGATCGCGGTTCTGCTTCTTCCAGCGAATCGGATCGGAATCGTTAGTCAGTCCGCACAGTCGTGCCAACGCATGATAGACGTCGCCACCCAGATAGTCGGCGATCAGATTTTGATCACCTGACTGGGCTGCGGCCACACCCACTTCCTGTGAGCGCCAATCGAGGTAGAAGCCGATCGTGCCGGGTGGAAACACCATGAACGAGCGCATGCCGGCATGAGCATTGTACGGACTTTTACTGTGCGCATTGCGGCCGGTCGCGGTGCCAAACGGAAACAGCGAAGGACGGTTACGACCGTCCTTTCCAATTGGCAGCCGCGCCTTGACGATGAAGCCGAGACTGTCGCGCAGCGCGTGCAGGCCTTTGATGCCCGGCACGGGGTACATCATGCGAAAGGCGTCGCTGTCGACGTTGAGCCGACCACTGGCGAGGCGAGGCCACGCACTGATGCCGGCGTGAACGAGCCAGCGTTCGAAACGCTCGTAACTCCACTCGCCTTCCGGGGTGTAGATGGGACAGGCACTGTCATAGCTCGGATCGAACTGCTGGATCAGCTCGGCGATGACGGCCGCCTTGTTCTCCTGCACCAGGTTCCATCGTTCCAGATCGATAGGCATACCGCGTGCCTGGATGCGAGCGATCGCTTTAGCGCTGTAGTTCGACCAAGCGAGCACGTGATCAACATCGGCGCCGTGCTTATCGAGCAGCTGCCGGCGAAACAGCTTCGCCGACATGCGGACGTCTTCCTCGCAATAGTCGTAGACCGCGGCCTGACCATAATCTCGCCACCGACCCTCGCCGATGTCCCGGGAGATTGTGTCCTTGTCGATGTTCTCCCAGCCTTCAATACCGTAAGCGCGACAGGCGTCGGACAGCCGCTTGCGTGGCTTTTTGTGAAGCTCATCCTGATCGTAAGGTGAAAGGATATTGCTGGCCGCCAGATAGGCAGTGTGCTGGTCATAGATGTGGACGGGAAATTGCCAGCCCAGTACCTGGAAGCACGTCATTTCCGCCCAAGCGCTGTAAGCGACGAACAACGTGTCGGGTCCAACGTCGAAAGGCGGCGTCGTGCCGAACTCGCCCTGCCACTGTCGGATGGTACGCACGTGCTGGAGGTTCTCATCCAGCACGTACGCCACCATGCAGAGCACGTACGGCAACCCGCCAGGCATGATCTCGTACTCAAAGTCGGCGACGACGATCGAGCTAAAATTTTTGCTCATGTCAGCGCCTGCCGCGCACCAATCAGTCGCAACAAGCCGGGATGGTCACTGCTGGTGATCATGCGGTTGTTGAAAGTTGCTGCGATTAGGTCGTCGAGGCTCCGCGTTGGCCATTTTGGTTCCGGGAGCAAGTCCTGATCTTGAGCAAACGAGATCCGATAACCTTCAGCGTTCTCGTTTCTGCGGCTGATTGCCTGTACCCACTTCATCTTGGCTTGTAAGCAACCGCTCAGGCTGCTTTCATGCCAAATATTGTCGAGGTTTTGCGACGGTACCTGACAAAGAAAGAAGACGTCATATGGCTTTGTTGCCAGTGCCAATCGAAAGCGCTGGACGCGAGCTGGGGCAAGATAAGTGTTGGCCAGATCTTCGCGGATCAGATGCAGGGTGTCATTTTTCTGTCCCTTGATCGGTACAGAAACGAAGCACAGTTCCCCCGACCAGTAGTTCTTCTCGTCCGGGTGCAAGCGCGTCCAGTCCTTAGAGTCTGACAGCCTGTGATGTGGCAACGCCGTCAACAGTGTCTCGACACCAGGGCTGTTCGGGTCGCGAGTGGATCTAAACATGTCGAGGATGCTTTTAGTTGGCTTCGGCACCGACATCGGTGTGTTGTCATGACCATTTCCGTCATGGCCAACACCGTTTCCACTTACGTCACCCGTGGGGACATTGCCGCCACTGTTTGATTGATGTTTGGATGTCTCAAAATTATCGTCTGACATGGATCATTTCCTTTCTCATGCCACGGTGAACGACACTGCGTCCGTCGTCGTTCTTCTCCGGTGTCACACTGTGAAGGGTGATTGGCTCGCGCGGCACGCCGGCATCGGCGATGATCTCGGCGAGGTACGCGCCATGCGCGCGCGACAGCCAGCCGCGATAGGCGTCGCACGACCGGCAGTGCAGCGATGCGAAATGTGGCGGCGTGCCAGGTCCGACAATGGCTACCGGGTCACCACACTTGCGGCAGACGTTCGGCGGCTGCACCGCGATCCCGGATATGCGGTCGGCCGGCGGTGGGTCGAGCAGGTTGAGTTGCGGGGAAAAGCTCTCGGCGGTTTCCCTGGCGGCGGCCTGGCACCTGGCGTCAGCCAACTCGTCGCGGATGTAGGCAACGGCCGCCTGCCGCCGCTCACTGGCCGGCGCGGAGCTGCGAAAAATCTGCTCGAGCGCCGTTACGATAACGGCGGCCTGATCAGAGGTTGGAGACGGATGCCGTTGATGCGGCGAAGAAGTTCTGACATAGATAGCACTTGCCCCTAGGTTGGGAGCAGTGCTAAAAAGTATCCGTCTAGAACCGTTTTAGCCCCGCCCCGGCGGTGGTTTGCGAAGTAAGCGAAAGCCGTGCCTCCCAAGCGCGGCTTTTTGCTTTTGTTTGGTTAGGCGGCCTTTCCGATTGTTACGTACGCCTTCGGCCGAGCGTGCTCGCCGAGCAGCTCCTCACGAGTCGTGCCAAGTAGCTTCGCTATCGCAGAGAGCGTGGCAACGCGACGGCGGCCAACAAGGTGTGTGTGGAACGCCCCGGCTTTAACTTGCCGGTTGATAGAATCGAGCGGCAGGCCCGTCATTTTGGCCACCTCAGCCATCGAAAACGCCAAGCGGCCGGACAGCGGGACTTCGAACGTGTAAGCGTTTGACATGCGAATCCTCTGCGGTTTGTCCACCCAAGGATGGCACATTTCGCACCTAGTTGAATTGGCATTTAACTAGGTTTTTGGTGGCCGGAAATGCTTGCGCTGAAAGCCCGCCAATGCAGTGAGCGCGTACGCGCGCTTCGCCGCGTCGGTCTCGAGGCTGGCGAACTTCTGGCCCTCGCCGCCCGCGAGCATGTCATTGTAAACCCACCCCGCCACGCTGTGGTGACCAACGTCCGCCTGCACTGCCTGACGCCAACCGCGGATGGTTTGGCGCGTAACTAGACCGCGACGGGATCGAACGCCGCGCAGCTTTTCGGCTACTTCCCTCAGTGCTTCCTCCAGCGGCATACCCGCCGCAATCAGCCGATCGACCGTCGCGGCCGCGTACCCGTGCAAGATGGCTTGCTCGTCGAGCAGCTGCTGACTGCCACGCCGCCGCCTCTGTTTGACCACGGGAGCACCGTGGCGCAGTGCGTCCGATACCCGCCGAAACGGCAGCGCCAAATGTTCGGAGTCATTGAAGAGGTCGGCAAATTGCGCCGCCGCCATCACGGCGGTGAGCTTGGCTTCGTCGTCCGGCTGGCGCGCTGCGCGCTGCAGCAGCGCCGTGAAGAGGCGCAGCCCTATGAACAGAATGTTGTAATCGGCAACCGTGGTGAGCTCCTCCAGCACGAGCGAGCGGCGATATCTGCTGCTGAACTCTCCCCCTTTCTTCAACAGGGTGTGCACATCCGGCGGAGTGTCTTTCTGATGAGCCACGCGCTATCACCCCGCCGCTTCTCGCCGTCTCGCCGCCGCGGCCTTGAGCGCGGCAAAACCGTCACCCCGCGGCTGACGCGCGGGATCGGCCGTGGCTGGCTTCTGCTCGCGCGCGGCTTTTTCCTTCGCTTCACTGCGATTGGCCAGCACGCGCTGTGCGTCGGCCGTGGCTTGCGGCTGCGGCGTTGGCTGCGGCTGCCGTCTGGCCAGTACCGCGGCCAGTTTTTCGCGTGCATATTCGGCTTCGTCCGCGGTGACGATGCCTGCTTCGTTGCCGGCGAGATCGACCCGCGTCGCGCCTTCCTTGCATGAGCGAAAATACCCAGTCGCACCACAATAGGAGCGCAGCACCCAGCGCAGCTCTTCCGGCGGAATCGCGCCAGTCGCCGCAATGTCGTTGGCGATGCCGATCTTCAGTGGCTTGCGGTGTGCGCCGTAGACGAAAAACGTCTGTGGGAATGTGTTAGCAAGCCGATCAAGAGCGGCGGTGATTTGTTGCCGGCGTTGTTTTCGGCGCGATAGCTGCACCGGCTTTTCGGTATCGTTGATAGACAACGGAGCCCCCGAGTTCGCGTACACACGGAATCCCGCCGCGCGCGGTCGCCGCAAGAGCTGTTGCTCCGAAAGGAAATGAGCCGGGAGCTTGATTCTGAGCCGCAAATGGCCATATCGGTGTCCTGGCCGCGTTTCTTCCTTCGACAGAGCAATTCGCGGCCTTGAGCGCTGTCCCTGCCGGGGTCGGCGCTTTCGTTTATGTAATCCGACAGCAGATCAAAACAAGAACGCCTATGAATCCGGCGAATTCGGCGCGCACGTTCGCCGTAGTCCGGCGGTGTGCCTAAGCCGTGGCCGCCGTTCCCGTCCCCGCGCGCTCGCCGCCAGAGCTCAAAACGCAAGGACACCGCCGCCGGACACGCCGCATTGCAGCGTTCCAGGGTGAACCACCGCCAGCTGAAGCAGGCGGCTTCTGGAGCAAGCTACGCCGCACTCGGCCTAGCCCGGTTTCCCCCACGTGTCCGCAAGGTGGCCGCCGAGGCGTGTTCCAATTGTCCCGACGTCGGGACAATGTGAACGTCAACATTTCCCGGCGCCGGGAAATTTCAAACTTCCTCGCTACGGTAACGATAGTTCCGCGAGCGCGCGGCCGGCGGCCAAAGTTCCGATGCGTCTCGTTTTCAAGCACGCCGTCAAGCGGGCGGTAGAGAAGACTCGGCCCGACGCTTGCGCCGCCGCCATCACGGCGGTGAGCTTTCACGATGAGAGCGTGTTTGACTGACGGCGGCCGGTGGTTATGTCCGGCAGCGCTATCGGAGGGGCGCCGAGTGAGCGCAACGCGCCCCGCGAGCCGCCCTGTAGGCGCCCTGCAGCCGCCCCGCAGGCGCGCTTGCTGCGAGCAACGGCGCGGCACGCGATGCTGCCGATCCAGGATGATCTCAGCATCCCGGCGTTCCTACGGCCCACGGCATGATAGCGAAGCGCAGCTGGCGGTAGTTCACCGATCCCTCGATCGTCGGCCGAGCCACCGCTCGGCCACATGCCCGTACTTACACGACTTACCGGTGAAGTATTTACGCAGCCCGCGTTGTGATAGTAGCCGGCGACAGCTATGCGAAGCGCGGAAGACAGCGACCGATCCGGATTCCGAGCAGTATTGATGGCCGCGATAAGCTTCGTTGCGGATATCCCACATTCTGCCCCGATCTCTCGTAGCCAGTACCAGAACTCGGGTTCGAGTCGCAGCGATGTAGGATGGTCGTTGATCACAATCCTTCTGGATTTCACCCATTTCTCTTTTGGCATCACTAAACTCTCAACCGAGCAGTTGCTCGATACGCAGTAGCGGCTTCGGTGGCTTCACCCCACTTGATCATGCTGCGCTCGCGCGCGAGCTTGCGCTCATCCATCACTGAGCAAAGTGGCCGCGTTTGCACGACTTGCCGGTGACCGCATTATACCGCAGTTTTCAATCACCGTTTGGGCCCTAGCGGCGACCGGCGAGCGCGGCCGCTACCACCATCGGCGTCTGCCCCAGGCTCCAAAACGGCCACCACCTTGTAAAAGCCGAACCACAAGCAGGAGCAAAACGGCGCCAATGGTGACGTTGACGATTGCCGAAACAATTCCGGTACCGAGATGGATACCGATTTGAGGCAGCAGCCAGTCGCCAATGAACGCGCCGACGATGCCAATTGCGATATCGCCTATAAGTGCTCACACCAGAGACTCGCCGAAGAATTTTCTGGCCCGTCTCGATCGCACGTGGCGTGCCAACGCCACCGGCGCGATCATGTGCGTCAACCGCACGCCGGTCGCGGGTGCCATCAGGGCCGCGCGCGACAAGCGCGACATCGACCTGCATGGTTGCGGTTTGCATCACAACGTCGCCAAAGCGCCGGAAGCAGCGCACTTTGGCATCTGCGTTAACATCACGACGCCGTATATGCCGATTACTTCGGACGGCAAGGAACCGGACTTGCGGCCGTTCGTGAACGAGATCGGGAACGTCATTGCCAAGGCCGTACGTCAGGCGCGGCGTCCTGGCGGCAATAAGGTCTCGCAGAAGGACGTCGTCCTTGAGAATCTTGACGACGTCATTGCCGATGTCAGTGGCGGATACCGCTTCAACGAGCGCCAGGTGTTCTACCAGCTGCGTCCAATCGTCAGGGCGGAGTTGGGCGTCGAGCTGCAGATCGGCAACTTCAAGTCTATCATCACCGATTACGAGTCCGACCACGGCGAGATCGTTGGTATGTATCGCGAGCCGCGCGGCTCGATCACACACCCGCACCGCGACGAGACCATCACGCTCGGCACGCTGATGGTTGAGGAGTATGAGCGGCCGAAGTGGACCTTCAACAAGCTCCTCTACATCGAAAAAGAGGGTGCCAACGAGGCGCTCAAGGAAGTGCGCTGGCCGGAGTTGCACGACTGTGCCGTGATGTCATCGAAGGGATTCTCCACCCGCGCCGCTCGCGACTTGATCGATAAGCTGGCCGAGCACGATGAGCCGGTTCAGGTGTTCTGCGTGCATGACGCCGATGCCGCTGGCACGATGATTTATCAGACGCTGCAAGAGGAGACGCGCGCCCGCGGTGCCCGCAAGATCCAGATCATCAATCTCGGCCTCGAGCCGTGGGAGGCTATTAGCATGGACCTCGAGGTTGAGACTGTGAAGGCCGGCGATCGTCGCAAGCCGGTCGCCGACTATGCCATCAACGGGTCGGAAGGCGATTGGGAGGAGTGGCTGCAGACTCACCGCGTCGAACTCAATGCGATGACGACGCCGGCCTTTATCGCTTGGCTTAATGCCAAGATGGCCACGCACGCGGTCGGCAAGCTGGTGCCGCCAGCGGAGGTGCTGACCGCCGAGTTGAACCAGCGCGTCGAGCAGAAGGTGCGCGCCACCCTGACCGAGCGCATCTTGCGCGAAGCCGGTCTCGATCGACAAGTCGATGCGACTGTTGCGGCGATCAAACAGCCGAGCGCGGCGGCGTTGGCCAAGGGCATCCGGCGGAGCTTCAAGCAGCGCGGCGATAGCGCCTGGCGCGACCACGTCGAGGCGGAGGCCGCGAAGCTTACGAGACGCAGTTGATTGTAGGAGGCAGGGCTATTTTCTGCCGCCGCCATTTGAACGATAGGCCGGCGTGCCCGTCCCCGAATACCAAAGACTCCGCCGTATGCGGCTGTCACCATTCTGGTACGTCAGGTGATTCGCATTCCCGAGTGTGTCATGCGTGAGTTGTTCTCTTGTGTCTTTGTCAACGACATCGGCGCGGTAGCATGAGACGCGCTTCCGCAACCTTCCGACAGAGCGATCTCGATCGCGCGATCCGCGCCGCGAAGAAAGCCGGCGCGTCTGAGGTCATCCTTAGATGCGGCGATCAAGAGGTCATCGTAAAGTTGTCACCGTTATCCACACAGCCGGAAAACGTCGTTGCGGATGATAGCGAGGTCGTCCTGTGATGAGCGACATGCCCCGCCCTCGCCCGCCTTTTCTGCAACGTGAAGTCACCCGCCACGGCACTGTCGTTTGGTACGTGCGTCGCACCCATGGCGCCCGTATCCGCATCCGCGCGCCGTTCGGCACACCGGAGCATGATGCCGAATATCGGGCGGCTCTCGCCGGCGAGCCGATTACTGCACGTGTAGTCAAATTTAATACGCGCACTTTGGGTTGGCTCATCGAGCGCTATCGCGAGACTGCCGGCGCCAAAGGCACGTGGGGCGATCTGTCACCGGCGACGCGGGTACAACGCGCACCATTTCTTAACGAGGCGTGTGGCAAGGCTGGTCACGAGCCGCTGTCGAGCATTACCCGCGGCTCGATCGAAAAGGGCATGGCGGCGCGCTCGCCTAACACCGCCAAACATTTCTTGTACGCGCTACGCGGCTTGTTTCAGTGGGGGCTGAAGGCGGAGCATTGCGCACACGATCCGACCGCCGGCTTAAAACCGATTCGCCAACAGAGCGACGGTCATCCGGTCTGGCCGGAAGAATGGTGCCGCCAGTTTGAAGCGCACTGGCCTGTGGGAACATGGGAGCGGCTCGCTTATGACCTGCTGTTCTGGACCGGGTTGCGGATCAGCGACGCGGTACGGGTCGGTCGGCCACATGTGAAGAATGGCCTGCTCACCATTCGCGACGAAAAAACCCGCAAGCTCGTTCCGATCCCGATTGATCCGGCACTGCAACGCTCGCTTGAGGCCGGCCCGGTGGGCGGACTAACGTTCATGGTCGGGGCGCGTGGTCAACCGATGGATAAATTTGCGTTCAGCGCCCAATTCCGCCGCGCGGCGCGCGCCGCCGCCGTGCCCGGTTCGGCACATGGCTTGCGCAAGACGCGGGCGACGCTCTTGGTCGAGGCCGGCGCGACCGACGCCGAGCTTGCCGCCATCATGGGCTGGCGCGGCACGCAAATGGCAGCGTTTTACACCCGTAGCCGGCGACGAGGCATTGCTGGCGCGGAGTGCTGCCGACAAGCTCGCCGTCGCGAACGCGCAGCGAACGTCTATGCCCGCACCTAGCAATAAGGTACGGGCGTCAGAACGAAAACGTTCATGAAAACAACGCTGAAATTGGCTGATCGAAGTCCGACAAGTACTTCGCCATGATTCCCAACGGGCCGACCCCGAAGCCCGCCTTCACGCGCGGTTTCTTCAAGGTGGCCGAAGTGCAAAATCCGAAGCCCGAGACGATCGCGCTCGCCTATGCGGATGCGGAATTCGGGCAGAATGCCTGCGAAGGCGCGCGCGAAAACGCCAAGGATGCCGGCTTCAAGATCGTCTACGACAAGAGCTATCCGCCGGCGACCATCGATTTCACGCCGATCGTGCGCGCCATCCAGGCGCGCAATCCGGACCTTTTGGTGATCTGCTCCTATCCGCTCGACACGGTCGGGATGATCAAGACGATCAACGAGATCGGTTTCAAGCCGAAAATGTGGGGCGGCGCCATGGTCGGCCTGCAAGCCACCGCGTTCAAGACCCAACTCGGCCCGCTGCTCAACGGCGTCGTCAATTTCGAAACCTGGCTGCCGGTCAAGTCGATGGAATTTCCCGGATCGATGGAGCTTCTGAAGAAATACCAGAGACGGGGTCACCCCGCCGCCCGTCAACACCCGACAGGTATAGGGGCCAGAACCCCTTGATTTAAGCCGGTTTCTTGCCCCCCGTGGACGATGTCGGGACCTTGCGGATCACCTCCATCCATGCTATTTTCGCCCCCATTGGTTACCCAGAGGGTGAGAATGGCCAGGCTGAGTGTCAGGAGTGTTGAGGCGTGGCGGCCGGCCGCCGATCGGCAAGAGGTGCCGGACGGCTACGTTCGCGGGCTCTATTTGATCGTGCACCCCACCGGCCACAAAGTCTGGGCGGTGCGCTACAGATATGGCGGCAAGACCCGAAAGCACACCGTCGGCCCCTACCCTGTTTTTGGTCTTAAGGACGCAAGAGACGCGGCGGTAAAGGTGCTGCGTGCCGTATCTGAGGGACACGATCCCGCGCAGCAATCGCTTCGTCAGGGCAGCGTCGAGGACGTTGTTGCCCAATTCCTGGATCAACACTGCAAAGATTATCGCCCGCGATCGCGGAAGGAAACTGAGCGCCTCCTTCGGGTCAGCGTCCTGCCCAAGTGGAGGGGACGCAAGATCGAGGAAATAACGCGGGCCGATGTGAGGTCCGTGCTTGCCAACCTCACGAGCACGCCGGTGATGGCCAACCGTGTCCACGGCGTCTTAAACATCTTATTTCGCTGGGCTGTCGAGCATGATCTGATCGCCCATTCGCCGGTGGCCGGCGTGAGGGCACCAAACAAAGAAACCGCTCGGGATCGCGTTCTAACAGACGCGGAGCTAAGGGCTGTATGGCGGGCGGCTGAAAAGGAAGGCTATCCGTTCGGCACGATTGTGCAGCTCTTGATATTGACCGGCCAGCGGCGCGGTGAGGTTGCCGGTATGCAGCGGTCCGAGGTCGATCTTGAATCCGGCCTTTGGATACTACCCAGAGAGCGCGTGAAAAACGGCCGGCGGCACGAGGTGCCCCTACCCCGCCAGGCAATCACGATCCTCAAGGCAGTGCCCCAGATCGGGGATCAATACGTTTTCACGATCAACGGCACGGGGCCCTTTGGCGGCTTTAGCAAGGCCAAGGAGCGGCTTGACGTAGATATCCCTAACTGGACCCTCCACGATTTAAGACGCACAGCCGCCAGCGGCATGGCCAAGCTTGGTGTGAGCCTCGTCGTTATCGAAAAGGTGCTCAACCACGTCTCTGGTTCGCTCGGTGGCATTGTTGGTGTGTATCAGCGGCACGAATATGCCGACGAGAAACGCGACGCCCTGCAGCGGTGGGCCGATCATGTTGAGGCATTGGTATGTTGACCGAATGGCACTACGCCCGGATCGAGCGCCAACACCGCGCGGCAGTGGAGCGCGGAGAGCCCGGGGCGCTGCTTCGCTGCATCAGCCACTACTTTTCTCTCCGCAGACCGGTGCCGCAGTGGGCGCAAGACTTGTTGAACGATGCGGTCCTCAAGGCCGACTGTTACGAGATTAAGAGTTGGGATGAAATTTTTGGGCGGCCCATTAAAAAGGGGAAACAGCAAGCAGCCGCGCGCCGGGAACAATCTATTGCCGAGCATCTGTTCTATCTCATAACCGAACACCACCACGAGGGCGGCGTGCCTATAAGTAAAGGCATTTTCGAGACGGTGGGAAAGAGTTTCGGCATTAGCGGCACGACCGCCGAGCGGATTTACTATAAGGAATCCAAAATATTTGAGGAGCACATGCGGGAGGCCGAGCGCATGGAGGCCGAGCATATGCAGGCTCAATCCTCAGAAGATTTCAAACCTTAGAGGATTACAGCGGGCGAATAATCGGTCAGATAAGGCGGGACATCAACAAAGGTGCCCCGCAATGTCGAAGAAGCTCCCCACGCCGGCTGTTGCCGACCGCTACAGCAAATCACCAAAAACGTTAGGCCGCTGGGTTGAACTCGGCATCATCCCGCGACCTAAATACATCAACGGTTACAAATTCTGGGACGAGGCTGAATTAGACGCTTGCGACAACGCTCGCGGACAAGGCACCCCACGTAGCCCGGTCGCCGCTGGCGGCCGCGGTCAGCCGAGGAAGTCCACTATAAGCAAAGAATTGCGGAGCACCTCTGCGGAGGGGCGCAAGACTGAGAACGCCGAGCTGTCGTTTGAGCAGCGAGTACGGGCCGCCGGGGCTGCACCTTGAGCGAGCCAACACCAGTTCTTCGTCGCAACCTCGCAATGCTACGCGCGCGATACGACGACGGCGCGGTGTCGCCGGCGGTCTACCGCGTCATCCGCGCGATCGAGACCGAGCTTGCCTGGCGTCAACATCGCGAGGCGCGATGATGAAGCGGGTTGCCTATAATCACTTCAACGAGATCGTCTGCCCGCATTGCGGCAGGAGTACCTACATCACCAGACAGTAGTGGCGTTCTGCCGGGAAGAGGGCACTGACGGCGAGCTAACGGTATCCATCGAAAACGAGCAGCCGTGGGTTTCGGTATGCCCCGGCACCGCTGGGGCACCCGAGAACACCCGGCGCGGCAGCCTACGCATCGCTTTCTGGTGCGAGAACTGCCGCCGGCGATACCGACGAAAGCCTATGGGAGCCCGGACTAAGCGGGAAACCACAGGACCCGTGGCAGCATCAGGTGATGCTTCCGCTGGAACGGGCTGACAACGCAGAGCTGTTCGTCTTCGTCACTTCAAGTGTGACAGGGCGTATGGCCGTCGGGAAGCTTCTCGATCACTACCAGCGGATGGCGCGCGCCTTCCCAGACGAGCAACTGACCATCAAGTTGAAGGTTGGCGGCTTCAAACACCGGGATGACCGGATCGGCTGGGTGCCGACACCAACGCTCGCGGCTGTCGGCCGGCGCGGCGGCGCGCCTAAGGCCGACTTCGACGACAAGGTACCCTTCTAGTAACCTCCGGCGGCGCGCCGGGGGACGCGCTGCCCCCTCACAGGGCAGAACTATGGAAGCGGCGGCAAACGCGCTTGACGCGCAACGGGTTTTCTATGTGTGCTCGGCAGCTAACGATGGGCAGGGCCGACTCGTCGAACTCTTCTATACTCGCACCGGCGAGCGCGAAGTGTTTCTCGAAAACCACGACAGGCCGGGGCGCAGCGTCTACGACTGCATCAACCCCCTACAGCCCGGGTCATCAAAGCGCCGCCTGGGCACGGTCGCGGCGATCACAGTCTTAGCGGTTGACATTGATCTCCGGCAGCTCGCCGACGCCACCGAGTCCGACGTTCGCGAAACCCTGCTGTCGATCGAGCTGCCGATCGAGGTCCGTTACAGCGGCGGCGGCTACCACGTCATTGTACTCCTGAAAGAGGAGGCCCCGGCGTCCGATCAGGACATGTGGGCCCGCTACCGCCGGGCGCAAACGGCGCTGATGAAGCTCCTCGGCGGTGACCCCGCGCCGAACCACCCGGCAGCGCTGCTGCGTGCCGTAGGAACGCACAACACCAAGTACGGCGACAGCCGCAAGGTGGCGGTCATTCGCCAGGGCGAAGCGGTAGATATTACCGAGGTCGAAGCGTTCTGCGAATCGCAACGCCAGTTGTTTGAACGCATTCCCACAGAGTCGGTCGATCGCGAGACAGGCGAGGTTATCAGCTTCCTCCCGGCGCTCGACGTCGAGAGCACGCTCGCGAACATGCCGACGACGGGCGCCGGAGTAAACGACGCGCAACCACGCCTGGCGCGTGCCATGTTCATCCAGCAGGCCGCCTATCCGGGCGACGTGGAGTCCGCCATTACGGACGCCACTATGGCGATGGCCGAACGCGAGCGCCTTGCGGACAGGGACGGCAAGCCGTGGACGCGCGCGACCGAGGAGGACATTGTTCGCAAGCGCATTCGATCGGTCCTAGCACGACTCCAGGACGAGCACTTCGCCGGCCCAGTCGGCGACACCCCGCCCGGCTGGCTATGGCCGGAGGCGCACGCAGCGTGGATCGAGGCTTGTAAGGGCGGCGCCCGACCGAACATTTCCCGCAACCCCTCGGGCTACTACGTCCGGCGGACACCACACAGCAAACTTAATGGGGGCAATACCGAAACATTAGGGGACAATACCGAGATATTGTGCAAACCCGACAAGTCCCGCCTGCCCCGCCTGGAGTTCGTGACCAAGTTCAACGTCGCAGATTTGCCCCCCGGGACTGGCTTTACGGGAGACACTTCCAGCGCGGCGTCGCCGGCGGCACGGTCGCGCCTGGCGGCCGCGGTAAATCCTCCCTCGTGCTGGTGGAGGCAGTCGCCATGGCGACGTGCCGTAACTTACTGGGCGAGCAGCCAACGGCGCGGCTTCGTGTCCTGTACCATAACGGCGAAGACCCGCGCGCGGAGATCCTGCGCCGGCTCGGCGCCATATGTCAGCACTACATGATCGACACGGCCGAGCTTGAGGGGCACCTGTGTGTCACGACCGCCGATGAGATAAATATCCGCGTCGCCCAGGGGTACCGTGACCTCGTTCTCGACACCAGCCTAATCCGCCACCTGCACGCCGAGGTCGAGCGCCAGAAGTTTGACGTCTGCATCTTTGATCCGCTGGTGCAGCTTCACGGCACCAGTGAGACCGATCCCGGGCACATGAACCGGGTGATCGGCGTGTTCAAGGACATAGCGACCGATCACGACTGTGCCACCGAGATCGTTGCCCATACACGCAAACCGGCCGCCGGAATCGATGAAGATTACGACGTCAACGACTTGCGCGGCTCGTCGGCGATCAAGGACGCGCTCCGGGTCGTTCGCGTTCTCAACATTATGACCAAACGGGAGGCCCAGGACGCCGGGATCGAAGAGCACGAGCGCAGTCAGTTTGTGCGGATCGATCGCGCCAAAGGGAACTACTCGGCGCCGGGGAAGGCGCGCTGGGTACATTTTACCGGCGTGCGCCTGCCCAACGACGACGACGTCGCCGTGATCGCGCCCTGGACCCATCCAGGGCAAGGAGGCGGTGAAACCGAGGCCGCCGAGGTCCTGTTTATACGGCTCCTGCGTAGCCTCGCCGCGGACGGCCGCTACGTGGGCCAGGCGGTCAACTCGCCGTACTATGCCCCGAAAGTGTTCGCCGCCACCAAGGAGGCAAAGGCCGAGAAGGTGTCGCGCGCGGCGCTCGCGGTTGCCATGCACTCCCTGTTCTCGCAGGGACGGATCCGCATCGGGCCCGTAGCCGCGGGCGGACGACACCAGCGGGAAGCAATCGTGGAGGTGCTGTAGAAGCGCGCAGTGTGCGCGCAGTGTGCGCCAGAAGTATGCGCGCCATGTCCCCCCATACCCCTAAGGGACACTGCGCGCACGCTGCACCGGGTGCAGTCAGGCTGCAACAAGCCCTCCGGAAGGGAAGGGCGGAGTGCTTGTCGCCCTAGCCTGGCAAGCAGTTCGTTCGTAACAAAACGCGGTGCTCTAGATGTACTTCACAGAGCACCGATAGCCGCCGGTTGGTTTTCCCCCCAAAACTGACCGGCGGGCGAGTACTGCCGAAGGCTGTGACAATTAAGCCCCATCCAGGGGTCAGCCTTATTAAAAGTAGTGAGAGGTACTGACCAGCAATGACCGATGCCGTAGGCCCGGCCCTGCCGGATGAAGAAGTCGAGCGCGAACTCCTGGAGCTGTGCCAGCTGGCGCAGGAGGTGGCCGATGGTGCCGACCCAGACCCGGACATGGCATGGACCTTCAGGATTGATCCTGATGGCCTCCTCTTTTCAGATCTTGTTGCGGGCGCGATCCACGGCGACACCGATCAGGTCGTGGCTGAGTTTCGGCGCTGGTGGAGGGAGCGCGGTTGGTGGATTTCCCAGCACGGGGTCCAATAAGCCCCATCCAGCCCCATCCGGGGGTCAGCCTTAGTGGAAGCAGATTCAAGCAGGAACAAACCCGGTCGGCCGAACTTCGCATCCATCCCTTTAGCCTCAGCATTAGTTTAGTGCAGTTCAAATGATTGATTGGGATACACTTTGATGCGCGGCAGGTCTCACGCCGAAATGGCGGACATGAAAGTCGCCCGCGGTCCTTACTCTGATCCTCGGGATGGCCGGGTTCTGCACCAGATAAGGATGGCGTTCTGGTCGTTCGCGGGGTTGGGGTCGTGGCAGCCCAAAGGCACGCCGCCCGAAATCACGACAAATTACTTGATATCGTTCGCCTATCCGCGCGCCTACCAAACGGGCGCTCTCAAATCCTGGCACCGAACCAATACCATCAAGGCCGCGCGCATGGTGGCGACCCCCGCGCGCAAGACCGGCAAGGGTGCGGGTAGTGGCTGCGGCTTTGTCTGGGAGCCGATCCCGGGCGCGCTAGAAGAGCGACCGCCGACAGGGAGATGGAAGCGCAAGCAGCGCCGCTTGGGACTACCGATCGATTAGGCGGGGAGATCGCTCTAGAAAACGATCTGAGCGCCCCGCAGCAAGGACGCAACAAGGATAAAAAGCCAAAATGATTTCAATACGTTAGGGGGAGTCCACCGGATGTAAAATCCGATTATCACAGTGACGCGCGCACCCTGGTGATGGTCTTCGGGTGCCTGCCTACCAACCTCGCGATGCATGTCCTTGGACATGTCCATGAGCTAACCATCGAAGACCGCATCCATCCTCAGAACAGGGTTTTCAAAGTTAAAAGCAACAGAGACGTACCCACAATGGTTAGTGAGGAATCGGCGAAGCGCTTTCTTCGTTTGGCTGGCCACTGGCCTAAGGACACCCGCGAGCCTCGTGGCCCTGAGCATATGGCGAAGATGAAGGCTGCGCGTGGTCCCCATTCAGATCCCAGGGACACTTACATTGCCCGCACGATCCGGTATGCCTTCGAGTCCTCCAGAGGCAAGCCCCTGTCGACGGGTCAGTTGGTGAAAGAGATTTATGGCTTGCAGCTTCGTGTAGAGCGCAAGCCGCCCAAGAGCTGGCATTACGAGAACGTTCGCAGGGCGCTGAGTAAGGTGGCAATTCCGATTGGCCGGGCTTCGACCAGGGGCCGGTCGGTGTTGTGGCAGCCGGATGAGAGAATGGGTTTGCGCGATCGTGCGCGTCATAAATAACAACGGACGACAGCGAATAGATGGAGTATTAAATGCACAGTTGGCTAGCCTGAGGAGAGGGAAATGGCCGCCACTGCGCACCTGACTTTGGTGGCCCCGGACAACGAAAAGTTCACAGTGCAATCGGCGCCAGCCAGATTGCCCAGGCGCAAACCCAACGCCGAATATCGATCGCGGGAGCATCTAACTGGGCGCGAGGTCGGGCGGCTGATCGAGGTGGTGAAGGACAACCGTTGGGGACACCGTGACGCCACGATGGTCTTGATAGCCTTCAGGCATGGCCTACGTGCATCGGAACTGGTCGACCTTCCAGGTCGACCTCGAACACGCGCTCCTGCACGTCCGTAGACTCAAGAATGGCAGCCCTGCCACGCACCCATTGGCCGGCAGGGAATTACGCGCCCTGAGGCGGCTTCAGCGCGAGCAAGACACCAAATCGCCGTTCGTGTTCACATCGGAACGCGGCACGCCATTCACCAAGCGTGGCTTTGAGGCGATGGTCGAGCGCGCTGGCGAGGCTGCTGGGTTCGATATGAAGATCCACCCTCACATGCTACGCCACGCCTGCGGATTCAAGTTGGCCAATGATGGGATCGACACCAGAACGATCCAGGCCTATCTCGGCCACAAGTCCATCCAGCATACGGTGCGTTACACCGAGCTGGCACCGACTCGGTTTAAAAGCTTATTCCGGGACTGACGGCGCCCGTGCCTCATTTGAGGCTACCGTCGGCGGCTCAAGACTGCTCGTCGAGGCTCGCCGAATTTTCAAGAAATCTCGACGAATACTTGATGGGTCCCCTTTTGCGTTGAAGTACCTGCCGCCTAATGAGGAGTCCCGTTCCTCGGGCCGCCAAGGAAATAAAAAGAGACCCCTCTCTACCTCCCCTACGAAAAGGGGGGGCCCCCTGTTCCGGAGTCCCATAAAAATTGGGGCCCCTGTTACCTCCCCTAAAAACTGGGCGGGCCTCTGTTATTTTTGGACCTGTTCGCCTGTTACGGCATTTTCCGATTCCCAACGATGATCCGGATCTTGGGCAGATACCCGACGCCACATGGGCAAGAGTTTGAGCGGCCGTTCATCCGGGCTCGTACGTACCCCTGGCCTGCGTCGATATGTGGGGCTGTGCGCTCATACCCGCTGCCGTAGGCCTCGACATTGTGGATAGTTTAGAATGCCTGCCTACGATCCCATTGAGAGATTGCCGGGCAGGCTCTGCTCAATCGTCAGCTTCACCTCGGGGCCAATCAATCGAGCACAGGTGGCAAAGAAAACGGCTGGTTGCTTCTCGGCGGTATAGAGCATTGCCGCCTTACCTTTATCGGCCCACACTTCAGCCAAGTCGCGTGTGAAAGAAAACGCAGATCTCGAGCCAACCGGCCGACCATTGAGCGGCGCTCGGGCACTGTGCGACGACGGTTGCCGCAGGCAAATGGACCGAAGACTGTGTCATTGCCTTAGCCGGCCGCGATTGCATCATCCTCGAAGACAACGACCGGGTAGGCCGCGCGAAGGCGCTGGCGGCGGCAAAGGCGCTGCATGGTATTGCCAAGACCAACCGCGTCGTTTCGCTGCCCGGCCTGGACGAAGGCGAGGACGTCTCCGACTGGCTCGATCTCAGCCGCTACAACGATAGCGACAAGCTAGTCGAAATTTGCTTCGACGCGCCGCTGTGGGAGCCGGCATCACCACCATCATCAGGGACACCATCACCACCACCACCACCATCAACGCCGGACGTTGAAGAAACAACGGACGACGACGATAACGATGACGAGCCTAAAATCGCCGCACCAACGTCGACAAAGAAACCAGCTAAGCCGCCGCTGCTGCCTTTCATCGATATGTCGCGCTGGGACGACGAGGAGCCGCCACCGCGCGAATGGGCGGTGCACGACCGGATTCCGCTCCGGCAAGTGACGTTATTCTCTGGCGAGGGCGCCGCCGGCAAAAGCACGGTGCAATTGCATGCGTGCGCGGCGCATGCCGTCGCCCGAGATTGGCTCGGCACGATGCCGACACCGGGACCGGCCATCTTTATTGATGCCGAAGACGACGGAGACGAAATCCATCGCCGACTAGCAGCAGTCACCCGGCATTATGGCGTTACTTTCGAAGACCTAATCAACGGCGGCTTACACCTACTCTCGCTCGCCGGCGACGATGCCGTGTTCGCTTCGGTCGCCAAGAGCGGCAAAGTACAGCCGACGCCGCGCTACCAGCAATTGCTCGAAGCAGCCGGCGACATCAAGCCGAAGATGATCGGCATCGCCTCATCAGCCAATGTCTTCGCTGGCGAAGAAAATATCCGGCCGCAGGTCCAACAATTCATCGGCTTATTGACCCGGATCGCCATCGTCGCCAACGGCAGCGTGGTCCTGATCAGCCATCCAAGCCTTACCGGTATCAATACCGATACCGGGCTTTCCGGCACCACCGCCTGGCACAACAGCGTGCGCGCGCGCGTACATGAAGGGCATCAAACCGGAATCCGGCGAACAGCCGAACGACGACTTGCGCGAATTGTGTTCAAGAAAAACAATTATGGGCCGCTGTCTGTGCTGCGCTATCAGAACGGTCTTTTTCTACCCGTGCCCGGGATCGGCACGCTCGACCGGGCCGCCAAGGAAGCCGCCGCAGAAGAAGTCTTCATCACCCTGTTGCGCCGCTTTACCCGTGACAACCGCGTGGTCTTCGACAAGCCGGGCCGCGGCTACGCGCCGGCGATGTTTGCCAAAGAAGACGAGGCAACCAAGGTCGGCCTAACCAGCAAACGCTCGAAGCCGCCATGCGTGAACTCTTTCGGACCGGGAAGATATGGAACGAGCCCTTTGGCGGCCGGCCATCGCGCCCAAGCTATCGCATTGCCTTCAAGTTTTGAGCCCGTAGCCGTGACGAGGTGGAGGGGATGATGATGCGCTCACCTTCACCGTCGCGGGGCGTCGTTGCCGACGGAGGCGGGCTCGTTGCTCGAGCGGTCGCTTACGAGGAGGTCGGCCCACGCCTTGGCAACTTTATGCGCTCCCAACGAACTGAAATGGCAGTCATCAAAGCGATCAAGATCGTCGTCAAGCAAGGCATCCGTATTTACACCACTTCTGATTCCTTTCCGTGAATTTGGAAGCGCCAATTGGGCGCGCACTATAGGGTTATCCGCTGAGTGAAAACGAGTTCCCCCGTTGCTTGCTTCCAAACACTTTGAGGCGACAGAAACAAATACTGGAGATGTAATTTGGTGATCGCGTAATGAATTGACTATAGAAATGAATTTCTGATAATACGATGTCTCGCTTGTGCCAATGACATAATCGATTTCTCCTTGGTCCCAGAGAATGTGTGTTACATGAAAGTTGTATTGTTGCAGTTGAATCGCGGTATTAATCATCATAGCATTGAGGTCGCCACCTCGCGCCCAGCGAGAAATTTCTGAGCCGCTTAAAGTCACCGGAGCCAGAACGACTTGGTCAAAGGCGCCAGAATCAACCAAGAGGTTACCTAGCTGGGTCCAATACTCTCCATTGGTACCATCGGAGCCCAATAGAGGCGACACAGAGACGAAGCATTGCCCACCAAAGAAATTGACAACCTTTGCCCCATGTTCCGAGCGGAACCGCTGCCCTCCGTGATTGCCGGCATTCGATTGCCCAAGCAGCAACAATACTGCTGTGCGATTAGTCTGCTGAGGACACGGAACGGGGAATTTTTGATCATCCGAAACAAGCCGACCCGCTTGATCAAAAGCAAAGCGGCTAGGCGGGAGGTTTTTTGGAATGATGAGGGCCTTCACAGCCCGCAAACCCGGAAATGGAAAGATATTGTGCGTGGCACTATATCCGCCAAATAAATAAGCGATGGACACGACCGTCATGCCCGCAAGCAACCTTCTGTACAAACCATACATGCGATTGCCTTGCTTAAGCTTGTCGTGAGGGCCCTTCCGCGGGAAAAGGACCAAATTCGTGAACAAGGGGCTCACCAGGTGTTCTTTGTTTTAGATTTCCCACTGCAGTCCAGCGCCCGAAAACATCCAACGCCCGCGGGTCTGTGTCCTCCTTGATGCACAAGTACACCGTCCAGCAGAGTTCGCATAGGACCGCGGCAGGGGTCGTTGCCACCGCCAGAGCGTACATCGTCGAACATGGAACCACGGGTGGACCGTGGTGCGTACATCCCCTCTATAAGGGGATGTACGATGGCCACGCACGGGCGATACACGGTGATACACGCCGATGCACGGGGCGATGTACGGGCGATGCACGCATTGGAATGGGCCCGTTTCCGAGCGCGGCGGCGGGTTATTTTAGTTGGTTGGTAGACGATATGCTGAGGTCACGACGCCGTCGTACACAACCGGGCATATAGAAAATCCCCGATACGTCGGCCGCTTCCCATGGATCCGCACAACTTGACCGAACAACAGTGAGAAACAATGGAAGCATATCCTAATTTGAAGGCTTGGAAGCCCGGACAGTCGGGCAATCTCAACGGCCGACCCGTGGGATCGAGGACTGCGTTTTCTGCAGGGTTCTTGAAGGACCTGGCTGAGATCTGGTCGGAGGAAGGCCGGGGCGTGAGGTCATTGAACCCCATTACAATTTCGGCCTTATTCTCGGGGCCTTGCAGTCCGGCAAAACCACAACGGCGTTGGCGTTACAATTCGCCGGCCCGGCTGTCTAACTTGTGAATCCCGCCTGTGCGGATGCGTAGGCGCGTTCAGTATTGCGTTACGCCTTCCACTGCGAACGTGCGAAAGCTCGCGTACTTGCTGCCGATTTTCTCTTGCGCATCGCGGGCGGCGTCCCGCCACGCCTTGACTTTGTCCATGTTCTCGAACTGGAGAATGACCACGCGGTCCGCTGGGGGCTGGCCACTTATCGAGAAAGTCTTATTGAACCCGCCAGCGATGTATTTGCCCCCATTGTCATCGATGGCCTTTTGCGCCCCTGGGAGAAAGTCCTTTTTGTAACCGTCCTCGTCCTTGACGGTGATTTCATTGATAACATAGGCGGGCGGCGATGCTGCAGCGTGCAGGCCGTGGATCGCGCCAGCGCCTAAAAAGAAGCTTGTCGCTAGGCCGAATGCAAATTTGTAGTTTGCTTGCATGACTTCCTCCCGTGATCGTTGCGAGGTCGCAAGTTTTCCTTTTCAGAAGTGGGACCCGTGTGCAGTCACGCGTTATTCCCTCCTAAGTCGTTCCATATGGACTATCGATCACATACACCCAGTTGCCGCCTGAGGTTTTCCTGACCACCTCCGCCGATGTCCCTTATTTGCTCAGGCCAAATTCGTGAATGATATCACTAGCCGATTTTACAATTGAATGGCGAAATCACTCGCATTCCAATTTGCACTTTTTAGGAGTTCCATGACCGACGAAGAAGAATTCTCTGCCCGCTCCCAGCTCAAATGGGCGCGGGAAGACGACGCCTGGATATTGCTCTATCGCCGCCGGCGAATGGGCCGCGTGGTCCCCGACAAGGACCACTCCGGCATGTGGCAATCAGTCAAAGTCGACGGCATCCTAAGCGACACGGCCAACCTGTGCTGGTCCAAAGATAACGTGATGGCCCAAGCCATAAGAGAGGTCGCATGGAATGCTACAAACGACCCCCAAAAATGCCCAGTAAACAGGGGGTCTCACAGAGTGAAATCGTCACCCGTTCGTTTTTCTGAGAAGGCCGCCTGATATGCCCGACACGGAATGGACCTCGCCTCGCAAGATACATGGACCAATCGGACGGCATCGAGGCATGTGAGAAGCGCCTCTACCTGGCCGCCATTAAGGGCGAGGTGCGAGCGCGTTTGAAGGACCGCGTACTTGGCCGCTACAATGAAGCGGGCAGCCCGGAAAGCGACCAGGTACGGACGCGGCTTGGTAGGATTATAGCCCAACTAGCTAACACTACTTTGGCAGATTTTTAGCGGCACGGGATTCCCAAATCAGTTTTTCAATGATTTCCTGGGTGGTCGGCTTTTGGAGGGCCGACCATGGTAGGCACAACGTCGAATTGGGAAGACGAGCTTCGAGGATGGCTCAAGCCGTTCTTGGATCGCCTGGGCCATAAATCGCGGCGGCGAATGTGTCCGCTTTATGTGGCAGGGCTGATCGGACCCGGCGATCGCAAGAGCGTTCAGCCAATGGCGGAGCGGCTTGCGCCTGGCGATTACGACCAGCTGCATCATTTTGTTGCGGCTGGCGTCTGGGACGCGGCGCCATTGGAGACAGAGCTGCTCATTCAAGCGGCTCGTTGGTGGCAGCGACGCCGTGTTGGTAATCGACGATACGGCGGTGCCGAAGAAGGGCACGCACTCGGTCGGCGTCGCTGCGCAAAAGTGTTGCGGCGCAGACAGCGGCGGCGAGGCGCGGGAGGGCGACGAAAAATTATTGGGAGGCCGGCGCGCCATTCCGACCCGAGGCAGCCTATTGCGCAGCGGCGGCCGGTTTGCCGGTCCCGAACACGACGACTTTCGCGCCGATCGGCGTGCGGTTGTAGAGATCGACGATGTCCTCGTTCGTCAGGCGGATGCAGCCAGACGAGACGTTGGTGCCAATGGTCCAGGGTTCATTGGTCCCGTGGATGCGGTATAGTGTGTCTTTGTTACCGCTCCAGAGGTACATGGCCCGTGCGCCAAGCGGATTATCGGGACCGCCCTTCATGCCGATGCCGCTTTGCAACTGCACCATGTGCTGGCGCAGCTCGGGCTTGCGCGCCAGCATTTCGGGGGGCGGATACCAATCGGGCCATTCCTGCTTGCTATGCACTGTCGCGCGCCCGGACCAAACAAAGCCTTCCGCGCCGACGCCCACGCCATAGCGAATGGCCTGTCCGGCGTCGTGGATGACGTAAAGAAAATGACTATACGGATCGACGATGATCGTTCCCCGCCGCTCGTGTGTCGGGTAGGTGACGACCTGGCGGGCGAAGGCGGGACTAGGCCCTCGCGGATGTCCCCACGGCGTAAAAATGTCGGCATTGGTCGTCCCCCCTACACAGGCTACCAGTCCGAACAGCACGGCGCATGCCGCACCCCGTACAACTTGCCGGCGGGACAAACCCGCGAACCTGATCTTCATAAAGACATTTTAAACCAAAAACGGGTCAGGGAAACATCCTTGTGATCATTGAGCACTTGTCGCTACAATATCTGCTCGTCAGCGCGGCGGTTCAGGCGGAATCTTTCGGCGTCGGCCCGGCTCCGACTCGAAATAGACGTAAGCCACGGGAAAGTTATTGGATTCGTGTTCGCATCGGAACGCGGTACGCCATTCACCAAGCGTGGCTTTCAGGCGATGGTTGAGCACGCCGGCGAGGCTGCTAGGTTCGATATGAAGATCCACCCTCACATGCTGCGCCACGCCTGCGGGTTCAAGTTGGCTAACGACGGCGTCGATACCAGAACGATCCAGGCCTATCTCGGCCACAAGTCGATCCAGCATACGGTGCGTTACACCGAGCTGGCACCGAACTCGGTTCAAAAGCTTATTCCGGGACTGACCGCACCCGCGGCCTCGTTTGAGGCTACCGTCGGCGGCTCCGGCTGCCCGAGGCTCGTCGAATTTTTCAAGAAAATCTCGATGAATGCTCGATGGGTCCCTTTTTGCGTTGAAGTACCTGCCGCCTAATGAGGAGTCCCGTTCCTCGGGCCGCCAAGGAAATAAAAAGAGACCCCTCTCTACCTCCCCTACGAAAAGGGGGGGCCCCCTGTTCCGGAGTCCCATAAAAATTGGGGCCCCTGTTACCTCCCCTAAAAACTGGGCGGGCCTCTGTTATTTTTGGACCTGTTCGCCTGTTACGGCATTTTCCGATTCCCAACGATGACCCGGATCTTGGGCAGATACCCGACGCCACATGGGCAAGAGTTTGAGCGGGCGTTCATCCGGGCTCGTACTGAGGATAGTCGGAAGAGCCCTGCCCAGAACTCGATTAGTAGGTGGCAAAGAAAACGGCTGGTTGCTTCTCGGCGGTATAGAGCATTGCCGCCTTACCTTTATCGGCCCACACTTCAGCCAAGTCGCGTGTGAAAGAAAACGCAGATCTCGAGCCAACCGGCCGACCATTGAGGTTGCCCGACTGTCCAGGCCGCCAAGGCTTCAAAAGACAAAAAGCTTATTTGCTTAAGAGCGTCTTCTCCTTATGGCCTCCGGCCTTAAGCCATTTGGCTGGCACATTAATGTACAACACCGCGGGAAAATTTTTCGGCAGTTGCGCCTTGCTGTCATTTCTCAACGGGTACTTCTATCGGAACTACCGCGGCTGGATATGAAAGGGCCTGACAGTGAAGCGGAGCTTCGAGCGCTGCGGGCGATCCGCCAAGGACCAAACGGTGACCGCGGCAATTGAGGCCGCTGAAGCCAAATCAAAATAGTTGAAATCGCGTAATGGGCCTTTCCAAATAAAACCGCCAGCGGTCTTTTTACAGCCCGCACACCTAATCGCCCTCGCCGCGCCGATCCAGTCAGCGTTACCGAAAAGGAAAGTGCAGCCTAAGGCCCAGGTTCAGGGCCTCAGGTCGCGGCATTTTTCGGGATTGCTGGTAAACAATGATGTATTCCCCAATGCGTTCTACTCTTGCGCTTTACAATAACGGACGGCGGCTCCCATCCGCAATTGAATGATTTGCAGGGGCAGAAAACGATGCATTGGTCGCGTGCCTCGGGTAACCAGACGGCGAAGAAGCATATGGGCACGGTTCAATGAGCTGTGGGCTTACATCTGAAGCTGGTTACAACGCTTGTCTCTTGAAAAATAATTCTACGGTAGAAGGCCATTTGCGCAAACTGTTTCTTTTTTCGGCGTCAGCATTGCCAACCCTCATGAACTCTATATAATCGACCGAATTAGTTGATAATAGGAGACGGTGATGGACACGTCCACATTGATCCTCACGCATGGCCTGAGCCCGTTTTTGGGCTTTGCAACTATGATCGCTCTCGGCTTTTTCCTCCTTCTCCTGTCTTTTGCAATCAAGACCGCGCTCGTTCGCAATACGCACGATTTCATCATCGCCGACCGCAAGGTCGGCTTCGGGTTTGGCGTCGGATCCGTCATCGCGGTGTGGACCTGGGCCATGGCCGTGATGATGAGTTCGGCAATGACCTTTCAATGGGGGTTGTCTGGGCTCTTCTGGTTCGTCGTGCCGAACGGCTTTGCGGTGATTGCGATGATCCCGTTCGCGCGCATCCTGCGCAGAAACATGCCGCAGGGCTATACGATTGCCGAATTTATCAAATACCGCTTCGCGCACTCGAAGGTAGCGTCCGGAATCGTGACGCTGACTATGATCTTCGGCATCCTGCTTGAGATTCTCATCAATCTGAAGGGCACGTCGGTCGTGATCTCGACGGTGTTTTCCGTCGACTGGAAGGTTGCCGCCATCGTCGGCATCGTTTGCGTGCTGACCTACTCGTATTTCGGCGGACTGTGGACCAGCGTGATGACCGGCACGCTCAACACCCTGATGGTCACCGTGCCGGCGGCGATCGTCGTGGCCGCGGTTTACGATCACGTCCAGGGCGGTGCCCCGGCGGTGTTCGACGCCGTCGCGGCGGCGAATCCGCGCAATCTTTCGGTGCTGCGTCCGGACGCCGCCGCGGGCTTCGGCATCACGCTCGCTTTCGGCCTTCTGGCAGCGACCGTCGCCGATCAGACATTCTGGCAGAAAGTCTGGGCGATCCGCGGTCCGGAAGTCGCGCGCACCTTCTTCTGGGCCGGCGCGCTGTTCTATCCGATTCCGATCTGCCTCGGCATGCTCGGCCTGGTCGGCATCGCCTTTGGGCTCACCGCTGCCGACATCGGCGGCGACATCGCGGCGGTTGGCCCGTATGTCGTGTCGCACATCGGCTTGCCGCTGGCGCTGGTCATCCTTTACGTGCTGTCGATCCTCGCCGCTTGCTATTCGACGATCGACGGCGCGAGCGCCGCCTTATCCTCGGTAGTCGCCGTCGACATCGTCAAACGCTATTGGCCGGCGACCAAAGAAGGGCCGCTCTTCGTCATCACCAAATTGTCGATGCTGCTCGGCGGCGTTATCGCGACGCTGATCGTGCTCTCCGGCGTCGACTTCACCACGCTGGTGTTGACCACATACGCACTCAAGACGTCGATCCTGCTGCCGCTGGTACTGGCCATCCTCTGGCCGCGCACCAACACCGTGGGATTTGTTGGTGGCGTGGCGCTCGCGATCCTGATCGGCATGCCGATCTACGAAACCCAGGGCGAGTTGATCGGAACGCTGTCGATCGTTGCCATTAGCGGCATCACCGTGGTGATCGCAGGCTATGCCGGCAGCGCGCGCTTCGATATCGCGAGCTTGCGCCGCGTTGGCGATGACATCGCTTCGGAGGAGGCGGTCGCGATCGCTCAACCGGCCGAGTAATCCGGTGCGACGCTCAATCGCCTAATCGAAATCAGGAGGACGGCTATGTCCACGGTCTTTACGCTTATCGTCATTCTCGGCCTGATCGGCGCCGCGACGTTCCTCATTGGCTTCAGCAAGGGCGTGCGCGAGGCGGTCCGCGAGTATCGCAATCCGCAGCCGGAAGGCGCCTGGAGCGACGAGGGTCACTACGGCTTGAGCGCGCTGTTTGCGGTCGTGGCGTCCGCGGTCGTAATCGCTCTGGTCGGTGTGGCGCCGGCCTGGATTTATGCCGGGCCGCTGCTCGCCATCGTCACCGCGACCGGCGTTGGCGTCGCATTTTTGGTCGGCAACAAGCGTCCGTCTGCCGCGCCGGCACCGAAAGCGTGAGGCGCTTCGCGTCGCCGGTCGGCCGCAGCCTGATTGGAGTCGATTTGTGAAGAAGCAGAACAAGAAGCGCGCGCATCTTCTGGGGTTCATCCAGCACGGCGTGAACAGCCATGCCACCGGAATGTGGCGCCATCCGAAAGACAAGGTCGGCTGGCACTTCGCGCGGCCGCAATATTGGCAGCATATGGCGCGGACCATGGAGCGCGGGCTGTTCGACGCCATGTTCATCGCCGACGAGCTTGCTCCCTACAACACACACGAAGACAGGTCCGATGCCATCGTGCGCTGGGCGGTGCAGTGTCCGACGCATGAGCCGTCCACCATTGTTCCGATCATTACGACGGCGACCGAACATCTCGGTGTCGGCGTCACGTTGTCGACCGCCTTCGAGCACCCGTATTCAATGTGCCGCCGCCTCTCGAGCCTCGATCATCTGTCGAACGGGCGCGTCGCCTGGAACATCGTCTCGTCTTATTCGAAGAGCGAGTGGGACGCTTACGGGCACTCGATGACCGATCGCTCCGGCCGCTACGAGCGCCTCGATGAGTATATGGAGGTGTGCTATCAGCTTTGGGATTCTCTGGGAGCCCGACGCCATCATCGCCGACAAGGTGAGCGGCATCTATGCCGATCCGGCCAAGGTCAAAGTCGTCCGTCACGAAGGCAAATACTACAAGTGCCACGGCCGGCATTTCTGTGCGCCGTCGCCGCAAGGCCGCCCTGTGCTCTGGCAGGCGGGGTCATCCAATCAGGGGCGGGACTTTGCCGCTAGGCACGCCGAGGCGATTTTCGCCGTGCATCCCAATGTCGACCGCATGAAGCAATAACGCGCGCATGGCGACCAAGTTCAATCGCGAGCCCGGCTCTGTGAAGCTGATTTATGGCCTACAGACCGTCGCCGCCGAGACGCGTTCTGAGGCGCGCGAAAAATACGAGCGCATCAGGGCGTGCATTCCGCCCGAAGGCGCGCTGGCGTGGATCTCCGGCCATTTCGGCCTCGACTTCTCCAAATATTCGCCGGACGAGCACGTACAGAATATCGAGGTGCCGGGCATCCAGGGCTTGTTCGATTCGATCATCTACGCCAAGGGCGGCGCGCCGGTGACGGTGAAGGAAGCCGCGATGATCTACGCGCAAGGCATGGGCATGCCGGTCGCGGTCGGCACGCCCGCGGATATCGCCGACGAGATGGAACACTATATGGACGATGGCGGCGCCGAAGGGTTCATGCTGATCGCGACCTACACGCCCGGATGTTTCGAAGAGTTTGTTGATCTAGTCGTCCCCGAACTTCAGCGCCGCGGACGGTTTCGAGCTCAATACCGCGGTACTACGTTACGTGAAAATCTTTTAGAAGCTGAATAAGGGGCCTGAATAGGTGATGAGTAAGATAAATCACCGTTGCGACATGTGCAATTTGGCCTTACGCGCGTTCTTTGCAAAGGCGCGGTGATCGCCGATAGCGACCATCTCCGCAAGCGTCACACCGTCGAGCACGTCCGAAATCGCGTCGCGCACGTTCGTCATCATCAGTCGCACATTGCAATTTCTCACGTCCTTGCAGTCGCGGCACGGCTGATAGGCTGTGCGGCTGGCACAGGCGATCGGCGCCAGTGGCCCGTCGATAACGCGAATCACGTAGCCGAGCCTGATTTCCTTGGACCGACGCGCTAGCCGATAGCCGCCGCCCGGTCCTTTACGGCTGTGCAGGATGCCGGCATTGCGCAACTCGCCAAGAATGACGTCCAGAAACTTCTTGGGTATATCGTTTGCGGCGGCGATATCTGCCGCTTGCGCGCTGGCCTCAGGCTTGAGAGTGGCGAGATATGCAAGCGCTTTGAGCGCGTATTTTCCTTTGGCTGTAAGCATGATGGCTATAGCAAGGGTCAGGTTCAATAAGCTACGAATATCGTAGAAAATAGTATGTTGCGAGTAGATTAATAGCAGGTATCGACCTTGGCTCCGACGAGATTGAAGAACGTCTTGAGATGACGTGAACAGGTGATTTACCCAATTGGGCCCGCAAACTCCCCGAAGGCTACTTCGCGCCGCCCCTTGCCGCATTCATCCGCGGCGACCTCGACCGGAAACCGAGGAGACCACCCGCAACCTTCCTCTTAGCGGCCGCGCGGCCGGCGCTTTTCTCGGTGGCGAACACCCGCGCGCCCGGGAGAGGTCGTTGCTAGCGTGCAGGAGCGCAGACCGGCGGTTGGCGCTTGTCGTCCGGTGATCATGCTCTGCGGTAGGGCACTGCGGTACCTGCTGCGTCCTCATAGGCCTTGGCTGCGGCTGTAACCGCTTGGGGGGTAACCTTATATCCGGCGTCTGAAAGCGCGCGAGTTGGATCCCCGCAAGGGGTATCGGAGCGAGGCATGCTAACAACCTTATTTGTTCTATGGCTTTACGTGCCTACCACTAAGGGGATGGAGTGGCATGCCGATATAGCCTCAGATAGCAAGATGCGCTGCGAGCAAATGGCCGACATTCGCAAGGCGAATGAGGGCGGCAAGGGGCCAGCAGAAAGTGGCAGTGTATAAAATATACTAGAACGCGCCGCTAGGTAGCGCCTGCCGCATTAATTGTAACTGACTTGGTTCTGAACAACGCGGCTGACGAATGGAAACGGCCGCCGCGCGAATGGTTCGAGGCCAAGACCCAATTCGCCGTCGTCTTCGGCGAAAGGTTCGTCTGCCAATGACGAAAAACGGCCTCGCGCACGAAATTGCTGATAGTCCCGGTCGGCCGACTTCAGCGAGATATCCGCCGGCAATTGATCATCCACGACCGACCAACGACCACGATCGAGGACTCACGGATGCGCCGACGCTATTTACGGCAATGCGAGTCATAAAGCTTGAAATGCCGCGTCCGCGTGCAACGAGATGAACCAGAGACTAATGCCTCGTCATTGGAAGCTAATCAAGAGGCTGACAAGCGCCCAGCTGCTCATCTTTGCGGACTGCCTCGACCGCGATCGACGGCGGTTCGCAAACGTGAAAGGATGTCTGAGCATTCAACACCGCGATATCTGCCTCATTATCGGGAAAAATCTGCATCTTTAGCTCGGGCACGTACACGTGAAATGTAATCGCTCCGTCGCGTGCGTCGTTGCCCACTATATGCATCTGATCGCTATCGACCTCTAAAAAGGAATTGCCAGCCTCGTAATAGTTCTTTCTACCATCCTTAATCTCAAAAATGCGACCTCTCAATACCCACACCCAACCTTTCGAAGCATGATTGTGCTTAGGAGTTCGCGTACCAGGGTGCCAGTTGATTTCTACTGCTTCAATGCCACTTCCTCGATGACGGACAGTCCGCTCATATCCACCTACACGTAATGTCATAGCCGGGCTCCCTTTTCCTCTTCGATCACACTAAGGTGGGTTGTCGAGCTTCAGTGCTCACAGGTGCTTTGCTCGAGTCCCAAGCCAGTGAGACCTGTTCGGCGAGTTCAATGCACTGCAGACGAATGTCTGGGATTGCAATGCACTCCCAAAAGGCGGCTCGCGCCACGGGTCCGATGGCTCGTACTCGAGCAGAAGGACGCGACCATCGGTCAATCAAAGCGTAATCCTCATTGACGTCGAGACCTATTCCGAGTGGATCGGGTTGCGCTATCCCGCGCGCCAGCAAGGTCCGGATCAACGGATTGCCCGTCCGAAACGGGTTGTTTGTTAGACCCGTGCAGTCGATCACGCGTGCGAAATTGCGTTTTTCAATAACACCCTTCCGGTTGCACAGCTCAACGGTGACAAAACCATTTTGGCTTTTTGCGCGAATGACCCGCCCGGCAACGATCTCTAGCCTTCCTGCCGAACGAAGCGTGGTTATTTGTTGTTCGGCCTGGGGCGCCATGCGGTGACGGTGGATGTCCCAATAGGAGCGCGCATGACGGAGAAACCGCCGCCTTTGGACCAGCGACATTGAACGCCATAACCGCTGCGTATGCGGGCGGAGCGCGTCAATGACTGAGCGCCAATCGCTGTTCTCGCGCTGGACTGAGTCGCAAAGACCCCGGAGCCAAGAGGTGAGTTCAGACAATTCGGCGCCGAAAGGAATATTCTCAACTTCGAGTGGGATCAGCGCGATAGGTCGATGCGGCATTGACAGCGAACCGTGCGGCGATACGGCGGTTATCAACCCGCGATGACCTAAGCGGTCGAGCGAAAGTACCATGTCGACCATGGTAAGTCCGGTACCGACAATCAAAACTGGGGCATCGGATGAGAGTCCGGTTAGGGCGCCTTCTCCCCAGGCCTGGACTGAGGGAATTCCCGGGAGAGCAGGTTTTGGATCGTTGCCGGTCGCCAGTACCACTAGTTCGGCAATCATTTTGTCGCCCGATGCAAGCGTAAGCTCGACCGACTCAGCCCTCTCGACAAGGTCGATACAGTGGTCCCTCACATGGCTGATTGTGCCGGAAGTAAGAAGCTTTTGAGTAAGCTCCGCGAGATAGGTACCATAGACCGCGCGGGGAATAAAAGAAAATAGCGTGGGATCGAGCACGCCCTGCGCTTGTCCTTTCCGCTCCAACCATTCTAGTAAATGACCCGGCCGATCTGCGAAAGCGCTCATGTTTGAAACGCGCACATTGAGAAGGTGTCGAGGATCACCTGTGGCATATGCCACACCTCTCCCGACCACGTCCGAAGGTTCAATGACCAGAATTTTGACGCCGCGGCGTCTGCGTAGAGCGCGCGTTAGATGCAGCGCAAAAACTGCACCTGTAGCGCCTCCGCCAATAATGGCGATTACCATGCGCCCGGCCCTGTCCAGCAGACGGTCAGAACTACGGTACATTCAGCACAGAAATAGTAAACTGGATTTGTCGTTTAATCACTCAATAAAACTGCAGGCTGCCCAAAGTTTAGTGATCATTTGTGGTTATCTTTCAACCGGATGGCGCTGGTGTTCACTTTAGTAATTATCGACATATATGATTAGGTAGTAGCGAGGTCGGAGATGCTAACTGCAAAGGGAAAATATGGTCTCAAGGCGCTCGCGCATTTAGCCAGCCTTGAACCAGGAGCAAGGGCGCAGGCGATCGATATCGCGGAGGCCCACAACATACCGAACAAATTCCTTAATGTGATTCTCGGTGATCTTCGCAATGTCGGCATTGTTCTGGCTAAGAAAGGGCCGGGTGGCGGCTATATGCTTGCTCGAGCGCCGAGTGGGATTAGGCTAGGTGAGGTAATTCGCGTCATCGATGGTCCGCTTGCACCGCTCGGCTGCGCGAGCCGCACCGCCTACAAGGCTTGCAAGGATTGCCGTGACGTAAAGACCTGCTCGGTGCGAATTACGATGACCAGAGTTCGTGACGCTATCGCCGAAATATTAGATCACATGAGCGTCGCCGATCTAATAGCTATGCACGATGGTCGTAAGAATTTGACGCCTTCTAATGCTCAGAAACACGTTTCCCCTCGAAAGCGCAGAACTCAGAACAAGCGAGCAAGTTGAGATTTTGGTCGCAGAACACGTCAAAAATGGCAATGAATTCATGAGCCAGTCCGGGCGCGCGGCTACGTGCTGCGCGAGGCGTCCGGGATAGTTGTGGAATTTCCTCGTTCGCTCGCCGCCGATCGCGGCGCTGTTTGAGCTGCACGACGACCGGATCGGCGGCTGCGTATCGCTCAGGATCGGGAAGACCTTCTTTCAGGCCACGCACGATTTTGCGCGAACGCCGTAGGGCAAAGGCGATGGCATATGGTGGAATGCGCACTTGCCGCCGGGGCCCCACGAGTAAAAACCGCAGCAGTACCGCTGTCAGGCCTTTTTCGCGGTCTACGAGGTGCGGGTCAGACATGGCGTACTTCAGCCAATCACTTAAATTTGCGCGGCGATCGCCATAGTGCCGCCAAACCAGAGGCCGTTAGAATATTGGCGTTATAGGTGGGCCACAACGAGGGTGAAACCGTGCGCAAAACGTCCCTCATTTTCCTGGGTGCGATCGCGGGCGCCGGGCTTACTTTCTGGGTGACGCAGCCACGCACCGTCGGCGTCGGATCACGCGCCGAAGCGGCGCTCTCGGGCACCTACCACCAGCTCAACCTGTTCGGCGAAATATTCGAGCAGGTACGAGTGGCCTACGTCGAAAAGCCGGACGACAACAAACTTGTCCAATCTGCGATCAACGGCATGCTCGCTGGTCTTGATCCGCATTCGAGCTATATGGATCCAAATGGCTTGCGCGACATCCAGGTGCTGACCCGCGGCGAGTTTGGCGGACTTGGTATCGAGGTCACGATGGAGGACGGCCTGGTGAAGGTAGTGGCGCCGATCGACGATACGCCCGCCGCCAAAGCCGGCGTGATGGCGAATGACATCATCACCAAGCTCGACAATGATCAGGTGCGCGGTCTCACGCTAAATCAGGCGGTCGAGAAGATGCGCGGCCCGGTGAACACTAAGATTAAGCTCACCATCATGCGCAAAGGCTCCGATAAGCCAATTGAAGTCACCATCGAGCGCGACGTGATCCGCGTGAAATCGGTGCGATCGCATAGCGATGGCAACGATATCGGCTATATCCGCATCACACAGTTTACAGAGCAGACCACGGATGGCTTGAAAAAGGCGATCAGCGATCTAACCAGCCAGCTCGGCGCCGATAAGATCAAGGGCTTCGTCATCGATTTGCGCAACAATCCAGGCGGCTTGCTGGATCAGGCGATCTCTGTCTCTGACGCATTCATCGAGAGGGGCGAGATCGTTTCGACCCGTGGCCGCAATGCCGAGGAAACCCAGCGCTTCAACGCCCGGTCGGGCGACCTGACCAAGGGCAAGCCGCTGATCGTCCTGATCAACGGCGGTTCGGCTTCCGCGGCGGAAATCGTTGCGGGCGCGCTGCAGGATCACAAGCGCGCGACGCTCGTGGGCACGCGTTCGTTCGGCAAAGGCTCGGTGCAGACCATCATCCCGTTGGGTGCGGAAAAGGGCGCATTGCGGTTGACCACCGCCCGGTACTTCACGCCATCCGGCCGTTCGATCCAAGCCAAAGGCATCGAGCCCGACATAAAGGTGCTCCAAGAAGTGACCGCCGATCTGAAGGCGCGTACCGATGTCGAGGGTGAAGCCTCGCTGCGCGGTCACCTCAAAGCCGAAGGCGCCGAAGAATCCGGCTCGCAGTCCTACGTGCCGCCGGATGAAAAGGACGACCGCGCGCTCAAGGAGGCGCTCGATCTTGTGCGCGGGGCAATCACGGATGCGGCGTTCCCGCCAAATCCAAAAGCCGCCGTTCCCTAAGAAGGTGCGGCTGCGGCGTCCGGACTTAACCGCCCTAGGGTGTTTGGATCAGTCAGCGACCTGCAAAGCCAACACGGCGCGCGATTTGCACGAAGTGCTGGGAATGGGAAACGCTCCCGCGACGTACGCGCAGCGTCAGGGATTGGCCGGGGCCGCTCCGACCGTGCAAACCGAAGCCGCGTACCAAGGGCTGAAGGCCAAGCAAGGCCCCTCACACCCCTAGAACTTGTAATTCTCAGCAAGAAATCTCACCGCATCTTCGGCGAGTATGTGCTGGTCTCTTTCCCCGCGCCCAGCCACTTCGATCATATGCTTGGCGATTTCTTCGCGTGTGGCATTGGCGTAGGCCGGTCTGGCGAACCCACTGCCCGATTTCTTAATCTTGTCCCAAGCATCATCGAGTGCCTGCGCAACGATTTTGATGATCTCCGGATCAAAAACGATCGCACCGCGCGGGAATTCCAGAATTTGAGGCATGGCGACCCCCTTGCCGAAAAGACGGGAGCGCAATCAGCCATCGACCCTTGTCGATGATGTAATACTCTGCGCTTTAATACTGTAAATGCGTTTGATCTCGATCAACGAGGCCCAAGTCGATCAAAAGAAAGGCCCCAGCGTCAATGCGAAAGCGCCAGGGCCAGTGCGATGGCGGGGCTGCTGTGCTCCCCGTCGATTGCAATATTAGCACGAAGGGGAACCTTGGGACATGGCCTTATCCGCTGCTCGCGCAGCCGCGTGACCTGAGCATCGAGCCATCGGTTCTGCTCTTCGCCAACTCCGCACGCAGCCGCGAGATCGTTGAGTGGCTGACTGCGTAGCTGCGGGCTATCGCCGTCAGGCTCTCGCCCGCTTCCCTCCGTGGGAGGGATTCCTGCGGTCAGGTGTGCACGATCACTCGCCAAAAACGCCGATTCCGTGGGCGTTTCCGGCACCAGTGTATCCAGTCTGGCATAGCGCGCGAATCGAGGTTGTGCCGGTGGCTATTGGTGTTTTCAATTTGCCAAACTGATCCAAGAATGCGCGTTCTCTGCACTGTCTATTGTCTTGGAATCAGCCTGCCTGAGGGCTGACAGCACGCGTTCGAACACCTGACCAGGCGGCATTTGGTCTGCTGAAGGCAATCCCTCACGAACCGCGCTCAATACCTCTTTCATGGCCTGCCAGTCCTCAACGGACAAATTGCCGGGCAAGCTCTGTTCGAGCGTGATCTTGACCTCCGGTCCAATCAGGCGAGCGCAAACAGCGAAGAGGGTGACCGGCTGGGTCTTGGCCGTGTGCAGCATCGTATCGCGACCATGCTCCTGCCAGACCTGGGCGAGGTCGCGGAGGAAGCCCTGGCTAAAGGCTGTCCGAGCCCCAACCGGTTTGCCGGGCAGACCTGACGGATTACCGCTCTGGCCCTTTTTCCAGCGCGTAGGGTGATCGACTTCAACAAGAACTCATTGCGTGCTAATTCCTGCTATTTTGGTTGGGCGGGGGGTGGCGAGGGCCGAAGCGGGGACCCAGAAGCACACGATAACGGTCCGTTTGGATTCCCGCCTTCGCCTTCGCGGGAATGAGCGGGTTGCGCAAACGCCGATAGTCTGCGGCCTCATTCCCAGCTAGTTTTCCAACTCCAATAGGTTTGCCGGGGCGCAGACTTTAAGGAGTTGGCGAGGTGGTGAGCCTGTCCCCCGTCGGTGCGCTAGGCTTGTTGGCGCGCATTGCTCTCGCGGCTGTCTTGTCCGCCGCCTTTCTCAATGTCGCCATCCCGAGCGCCGCCCGCGCCCAGGCCTCCGAGACGCCGCCGTCGCAAGCGGAGCCAAAACCCGAAATGCGCGAGGCTTGTCCCGGGCTCGTCGCCGGCGACCGGCCGCGCGTTCTGCCGGCGGCGCTCGAGATTGCCGCGCTCAACGCCGACCAGGTGCGGCTCACATTCATCGGCCACTCGACCTTCATGATCGAAAGCCCGGAAGGAGTGCGCATCGCCACCGACTACAACGATTATCTGAGACTGCCGGCGCTGCCGGACATCGTCACCATGAACCATGCGCACGACACCCATTTCAGCGATCATCCCAACCCGGCGATCCAATATGTGCTGCGCGGTTGGGGGCCGAGCCCCGACGAGCCGGCCATCTGGGATCTGAAATATCGCGACGTGCGGGTCCGCAATGTGCCGACCAACATCCGCAACTGGAGCGGCGGCACCGAGCGCTACGGCAATTCTATCTTCGTGTTCGAGATCGCGAACCTGTGCATTGCCCATCTCGGCCATCTGCACCACACGCTGACCCAGCAGCAGCTCAACGAGATCGGCCGCGTCGACGTGGTGATGGCGCCGGTCGACGGCAACTACACGCTCGATCTCGACGGCATGATGGAAGTTCTTACCGCGCTGAAAGCGCAGATCATCATCCCGATGCATTTCTTCGGCTGGGCGACGCTGGAACGCTTTCTCGAACGGGCGGGCCAGCGATGGCCGGTCGAGCGCTCGGAAGTCCCGACCTTGGTGGTTTCGAAAACGACGCTGCCGGGGAGCCCGAAGGTTCTGGTGCTGACGGGCTTTTGAGTGACTATCAGCGGCACAAGTTCGGATCGTCGCGCATGCGCGTCATTGAGATCGACGGCAGTGACTGGCGGAGTGTCAAAGATTTTCTCACGGCGCTACGCGCTGCCATAGGTGCTCCGGATTGGCACGCTCGAACGTGAATGCCTTTGTCGATTCGATGATCTGGGGCGGCATCAATCAACTGGCCTGGCCGGAATTCCCTCAGAACAGGGAATTAACAGGGAAGTATCGGCAAGAGCCTCCATCGGAGGCAATAGGAGCGATCGATCGATAACTGACAAGAAAGTAACCCGCGCACAGTTCAACAAGGCCTATCTCGAAGTCAAAACGCCTCCCGCAGACTGCGCATAGAAAGACCTGCACAGTTGAGCCCCAGCGAGGCTGAAAACAGGAGCTTTGTTGGCCATCCGAGGAGCTGGCCAAACTATCATTTTATGCACAGTGTCCCATCGGGGCGCTGCCGGGGCACCCTTATTTCGGGAGGCAGTTTCTGCAAGGCTCTTCGGTTTGGGAAATGGCAACCGCTTGGCGTGTCCGACCTTTCACGATGGAACAAGAGCCTCGAGAACTTCTTCAAGAGTTTTACGCAATTCACGCTGCGCCTCGGCCTCATTCGCCGCCTCACTTCCTTGATCCGCAAATTGGACCGTGTAGGTAAATCGCCCCGTGCCGATCCCGACCTTCACTGTGGCTATCATGCGTGTGCCGAATTTCTTGGCCTCGACAGTTATCATGCTGCCTCCGATTTAAGAGACCATTTCAGGACTGAGCTACTTTGAAATTTCGAAAGGGAGCCCACTATGTTTTAATTAAAGGGGACTCTAGCCCCATGACCCCAATAGAAGGTGGGGCAAGGAAGCGGTTGCGTCCCAGAGCTGCCGGACAACGCCACAGAATCTACAGTACAGATAAGGGAGGTTTTGAATCTCAGTGCCATACACCTCCCAATCGGCTTTGTATTCACACGGCAGGCGGACCCACCTGCTGGTGTGGATATGATGCGAAGGCGAATTTTGAACAGTTCACCTCGTGCCGATGGATCAAACCCGGAAAGGCTCAAAACGCTCCTAGTCGGACCGAAGGATCGGCAGTAACATTGTCAGATCAGGTGAGCTACCGCCTTGGCTCCTATCGATCAACAGCTTCGCTACGCTCATGACCAGACTATCGAAACCGACTCGCCGCCGATTTCTGCTCAACACCGGCATGCTTGCTGCGGGGTGGGAGTTGTCCAGTGCGGACGCTGTCCTGACGCAGGAGCTTGCGCCCACGCCTTCCTGCCGTGATGGCGATGAACCGACCGTCCGCCAGACCGAGGGGCCGTTTTTCAAGCCAAGATCGCCGGAGCGCAGTGACCTGCGCGAGCCTGGCGCTGGAAGCCGTCGGTTCGAACTCTCTGGCTTTGTGCTGACGAGAAGCTGCCGCCTGCTACATGGAGCAGTGGTCGATCTCTGGCATGCTGACGAGAAGGGCGAATACGACAACATCGGTTTCCGATATCGTGGCCATGTCATCACCGGACCCGACGGCGCGTTCCGCTTTCGCACCATCGTGCCGGCGCTCTACACCGGCCGTACGAGGCACTATCACATCAAGGTTCAAGCGCCGGGCAGCCGCCTACTGACCACGCAACTCTATTTTCCCAACGAACCGGCAAACCTCCGTGACGTCTTATTCCAGTCCGAATTGCTGATGCGGGTAGCGGACGCTGGCGACGGCCTCGATGGTCGGTTCGATTTCGTACTCAATGTCCGTTAGAACGCGTGCATCTGTCCCGAAACTAACTGAGGATAGTTCGCTATCAGATCTGGTTCAGATTTATGAAATCTCCAGTCCCGAAGAAGCGAATGCGCTCGGAGATCTGGGCGTCGTCGATGAACGACCCACCTACGGTTATCGGCGCGTCACCGCCCTGGTGAACCGATTGCTGGCTGCAGTGGGCAAGCCAACGGCCGACCACAAGCGCGTCTTTTCGCCTGCTGCAAGTCGACGAGGCGATCGAATTAAGGTCTCCCGGATCGCTGCCCTGCTGAGTGCCCTGATCGTTCTCACGGCGGTGCATCGAACGCAAGCGCAGCCTGCGCCGGACGCCAGCTGGATCAATCTTCGCGCTTCCGCCTCCCATTCTTCGTAAGCGATGCGTTGGCACCCTTAGACAGTGGCTTGATTTAGCGGCAGGTGTGTGAAGCGCGAAAATGATTCAGGCGGCGCGCTGTTGTTGCTCGCGCACGGCGGCCCAAGTCCAGGGAAGGAGCTCGTCCAGGCGATTGTTCGGCCAAAGGTTGACGAGGCGGACGAGAACGTCGGCGAGATAGGCTTGGGGCTCTATGCCGTTCAGTTTGCAAGTCTCGATCAGCGAGGCGAGGATGGCCCAATTTTCGGCGCCGTCATCGTGACCCGCGAAGAGAGCATTCTTGCGCGTAAGAGCCTGCGGGCGCATGGAACGCTCGACGATGTTGGTGTCGAGCTCGATGCGGCCGTCATCAAGGAAGCGGATGAGGCCGCCCCAATGCCTGAGGCCGTAGCGGATGATCCTGGCGGTATCCGATCCGCCCGAGAGCCGCGTGAGCTGATGCTCGATGAAGATCTTGAGCGCGTTGATGAGTGGGCGCGATCTTATCTGGCGCGCGGCGCGGCGCTGATCGGCACTTGTGCCGCGCACATCCTTCTCGATGGCGTAGATCTGGGCAATGCGCGCGACGGCTTCGGTGGCGATGGGCGCATCGCCGCGCTCGGCGATCTTGAAGAATTCGCGCCGCAAGTGGCTCCAGCAAAAGGCGACTGTGATCCTGTCCGCCGGCAATTTCTTGTAAGGAGCATAGCCGTCGCACTGCACGATGCCGCGATAGTTTGCGAGCAGCTTCTCGAGATGCTCGCCGCCTCGACCCGGTGCGTAGGTGTAGACGACGGCCGGCGGGTCGGTTCCGCCCCAGGGCCGGTCATCGCGCGCAATCGCCCAGAAGTAACCAGTCTTCGTCTGACCGCGCCCGGGATCGAGCACCGGCACCGGCGTCTCGTCGACGGCGAGTTTGGCGGAGGCCAAGAGATTGGCCTTGAGCCGCTCGTACAGCGGCATCAATTCCGCCGCCGCATAGCCGACCCAGAAGGCCAGCGTCGAGCGGTCGAGGTCGATGCCGTGGGAGGCCAGCATTTTGGCCTGGCGATACAGCGGCAAGTGCCAGCCATATTTGGCCACCAGCACAGAAGCGACCATGGCTTCGGTCGGCAGTCCGGATTTGATCAGATGCTCCGGCGCCGGCGCTTCTACGATCTTCTCGCACGCCCGGCAGGCGAGCCTGGGCCGGTGTGTGATGATCACCCGGTATTGGGCCGGGATCACGTCGAGCCGTTCGGAAGTTTCTTCGCCGATCACGTGCATCGGCTTCTTACAGCACGGGCAGTTCGTGTCGGCCGGCGCAACCGTCTCGTGAGTGCGCGGCAAATGGGCCGGCAGCGCGCCGCGGTTGATCCGCCGTTTCCGCGCCGCATCGGCGGTTTGCGTTTTCTCCTCGGTCGCCTCGGTTTTGGCGATCGCCTGCTCGAGGTCTTCCAGCGCCAGATTGAGCTGTTCGGGGTGAAGCTTGGCCAGCCGCTCGCTCTTCGCTTCGAAGCCCTGCGCCTTGCGCAACAGACGACGCAGGCGGTCGTTGAGTTCGATCAGCCGGTCGCGCTCGGCAATCGCCGCATCGCGCTCGGCGACCGCGTTCAACGCCAACGCCCGCAGCGCATCGACGTCGTCGGGGAGAGAATCAGCCGACCGTTTCACGCGCCAAGCACAGCACATCGCAGGCGATTTGCCAGAGCCAAACTGGCGCGTGATTCATTTCACCGCAGGCTACTGCACAGCTTCCGGCGCAAGCACGCGACGCGCCCGCACGCGCATCCAATCCAGGCCCTCGATCAACGCCGCCAATTGCGCCGCCGACAGCCGCATCACGCCGTCCTCAATGCGCGGCCAGCGGAACTTGCCGCCCTCCAACCGCTTGGCGAACAGGCACAGGCCCGTGCCGTCCCAGAAGATCAGTTTCACTCTGTCGGCGCGCTTCGAACGAAAGCAGAAGATCACGCCCGAGAACGGATCGGCCTTCAATTGCTCCTTCACCAGCGCCGCAAGTCCGTCCATCCCTTTGCGCTTATGTGGAGCTCCACATAAGCGCAATTATGCGGAGTGCACGATTATGCTGAGTCTGCGGTGGTGAGCGGGCTTTGGGCGCCGTTAAGCGACAGCTTCTACTCAGCATAATTTTTCGAACCTCCGACGGCCTTCAGCATTGCGATGAGCTTGTCGGGAGCCTGGAATCGGCCCCGCTGCAGCGACAGTGGCGCGATCGCAGTAAGCGCTTCGAGCTTCTCCG